>JANLTG010000209.1:0-14005 GCA_031362805.1 bacterium | reverse complement strand
GGCCGGCACCATGGCCAAGGCCATGTCGGCTTATGACATGACTTTCAGTGACGCCATTTACGGAACGTGCGATCGCTACGTCAGCCGGCAGCGCCTTGAAACCATGCTGAATCATGAGTTCGGCCTGCTCGTGGAGCGGTTGAACACCAAGCGCGGCGCGACCACCCATTTTTTCGCCTTCGCCGACACCTGCGCGACCCGCAGCTTCACCCGCAAGCAGGATGGCGATGCGTGGCTGGGCATCCGGTACCAAACGAAGCCGCAGACCGATCCCTCGGACATCATTGTGCATTGCCGCCTGCGCGACGAAGAAGCCGTGCTGCAGCAGGAAGCGCTGGGCATCATCGGCGTGAACCTGGTCCATGGCGCCCACTACCTTCATGAGAATCCACAAGCGCTGTTGCTCTGCCTGCTGGATGGACTGAATCGGAAACGCATCGAGATCGACATGGTGGAATTCTCCGGCCCGGCATTTGCCGGCGTGGACAACCGGTTGATCGCCTTGATGCTCGTGGAAAATAGCCTGTGCGACGCCGCGGTTTTCCTCGCCAATGGCGACGTCGTGCAGCCGTCCGAGATCCTTTACAAGAAGGCGATCCTGGTGGAGCGCGGCAGCTTCCGACCGGTCACCAAAGTTACGGTGGACATGTTGCGCTGCGCCAAGGCGCAGTTCGTCCAGGAGCCGAAGATGCAAGGGGAAGAGGTCATGACCCTCGTGGAGATGACGCTCAAGAACCTCAGCGACGGTACCAAGATCGACCATCAGGACTTTCTCGATCGCGTGGATATTCTGCGCACCCTGGGGCACCCGGTCTTGATCTCCAATTTTGCCGAATACCATCGCCTGGCGACTTATCTGTTCCGTTACACGCGCAAGCTGATCGCCATTTCGATGGGAGTGCCCACGCTCCGGGCCATCTTCGACGAGATGTATTACACCGACCTCGAAGGCGGCATTCTAGAATCGTTCGGGCGGTTGTTCAAAAACGATCTCAAGTTCTATGTCTATCCCCTGCTCGATGAAACCACGGGTGCCTTGATCTCGGGAACGAACCTGCGGGTGGAACCGCACCTGCGCCACCTGCACGCCTACCTTGTGGAGAACCGGTTGATCGAAAGCCTCCGCGATTACGACGAGCATTGCCTCCCAATTTTCTCCCGCCAGGTGCTGTCCAAACTTCAGTCGGGTGACGCCACTTGGGAGGAAGGGGTGCCGCCGCAGGTGGCGCGCATCATCAAGGAGCGCGGCCTGCTGGGCTGTCACGCGTCCTTTCGCACGGCCGCAGCCAAACCATCGCTGGCCGCCTGAGCTACGACGCCTGGATGCCCCGGTAGATTCGGGGCACGCGGTAAGTGATCGCGGTCAGCACCTCCCACGGCACTGTCTCCGCCCACTGGGCAATCTCCGTGGCCGTCAGCTGTTGCTCGCCCTGCCGGCCGATCAAGACCACTTCATCGCCCGCCTTCGTATCCGGAAGTTTCGTCACGTCCACCATCATCTGGTCCATGGTGATCCGACCGAGCACCTGACATCGTTCACCCGCGATCAATACGTTCGCCCTTTCGCTCGCGGCCCGCAGATAGCCGTCGCCATAGCCAGCGCTGATGGTGGCCACGCGCGTCGTGCGCGTGGTGGTGTGCAGCCCGCCATAGCTCACCCGGCTGCCCTTCGGCACATCCTTCACCAAGGTGACGCGGCATTTCAGCGACAACGCTGGCTGGAGTTGATCCAGCCCCGGCACCTCGAGCTTGCGCCGGCCGAAAGGCAACACGCCATAGACGAGCAAGCCGGGCCGCACGGCGTTGTAAGGTCCGGCCTCCTCCAGTAACAGCGCCGCCGTGTTATTCGCGTGCAGGTAATCGAAGGTGCGCTGCCTGGCGTTGAGCGCGTTCAAGAGTTTGCCAAACACGGTTCGCTGCCGTTGCGTGTAATGAAACTCGTCCTCCACCGAGGCGAAGTGCGTGTACAATCCGGCCAGTTGCACTCCCGGCAACACGGCGATCCGCTCGATCAAATCCTCCGCTTGCTCCGGCGCACAACCGAGCCGGCCCATACCCGTGTCCACTTTCAAGTGCAACTGCGCCGTTTTCTTCGCCTTCTTGGCGGCCGTCGCGAAGGCCTCGGCCTCGGCGAGTGACGACACCGTGACCATGACGTCGTCTTTCACCGCTTGCTCGATTTCCTCCGGCAAACACGCGCCGAGCATCAACACCGGCCAACCGGGACCAACGCTGCGAATGGCGCGCGCTTCAATCAAGTTCGCCACTCCGAACACGTCCGTGCCGCTTTGCATCAGCAGACCGGCGATCTGCTTCAGCCCGTGACCGTAAGCATCCGCCTTCACCACGGTCATGATCTTGACGCCCGGCCCCACCCGCTGGCGAATCCACGAGAGATTCCCCCGAAGCGCGTCGAGATCGATTTCCGCCCAGCAACGATGAACCGGTTTCACGCGCGTGATTTCAATCGGCGGGCACAGTTGCCGCAATGGAAAAACGGAAAATGCTTCACGGCGGAAACCCGAAAGCCAGCTTCACCGCGCGATACTCGGGATGAATCCCGCCCTCCCGTGTGCGGATGATCAACGGCGGCTCCGTCCACGTCTGGCCGCGAAACCACTCGGGCAGATGATCAGCCCGCGTCATCGCGAACAAGCCCAGCAACGGTTCCTCGCCTGCCTTCAAGATCACCGGTCGCCAGCGCACAACGGTCAGGCCCGCTGCGGCCGCTGCCGCTTTCACCCGGTCATGCTGCTCCGTGGGCCGCACCGGAAAGACACACGCGAACAAACCGCCCCAGTCCAAATGCGCGGCGGCCACGCGACTGTAGTCAGCGATCTCGCCGCGAACCTCAAAGCGGCAGGCGATCTTCTGCGGGTGATCGCCCAGCACCCCCGCCTCCAACGGAAAATAGGGCGGACTGCCAAACACCAGATCGAAGCGCTCGTGCTCGCCGAGGACTTGCCGGTCGCGGAAATCGCCCTCGCGAATCTCCATGCGATTCGACAGCAAATTGTAGATCGCCGACTTTCTCGCCAGTCGAACGCTTTCCGCCTGCGCTTCGATCGTCACCAGTTGCGCACCAGAACAACGCCACGCCGCGATGGTCGCCACGGTCCCAATGCCACTCCCGAGATCCAGTATCGTCCGTGCGGTCGGACACCAAGCCATGCCATACCATGCGGTCAGTATGTCATCCGTCGAGAAACGGTGGCCGCTCTTAAGTTGGTAAAGTCGGAGGTCGCCACAAAGCGCGTCCAGACTTTCACCCTCCGCCACCGGCGGAAGCTCCCGGTCGGGAGGCAACAGCAACCCCGGCTTGGCGCAGCCTTTGAAGAAACGATTGGGTTCAGCAGACGGAATCACGCGCCGCGAACATAAGAACGGACGTGCTCGGACGCAATCCGTTCCCGGAGCGCCGCCCAAGCCGCACCATGCCCGACGCTCCCAGCCCAAACCACTTTTCGATTCCTTTGCCCGGCCAGCCCTCTATTCTCCGCGCCACCGATTCGATTGATTCATGGCCACCGACATTTCATCTGAAGCAACCACGCCCGAACCGCCCAAGGATTTCATCCGCGACATCGTCGCCGCCGACCTGGAGGCGGGCCGCCACTCGCAGATTCGCACGCGCTTTCCGCCCGAGCCCAATGGCTATCTCCACATTGGCCACGCGAAATCGATCTGCCTGAATTTCGGCATCGCCCGCGAGTTCGGCGGCGGGTGCAACCTGCGGATGGACGACACGAACCCGACCAAGGAGGACGTCGAGTATGTGGAATCGATCCAACGCGACGTTCACTGGCTGATCGATGGCTGGGCGGATCAAGTGCTCTCGCTCAAAGCAGCCGGCGAAACATCCGGCAAAGGTCTGCTCGCGAAAGCTGCCGGCGGCACGAAGATCGAACCTTACTTCGCCTCGGACTATTTCGAACAGCTCTATGGCTTCGGCGTGGAACTCATCAATCGCGGGCTCGCGTTTGTTTGTGATCTAACGGCCGAACAAGTCGCCCAACATCGGGGCACACCCACCATACCCGGAACGCCCAGCCCCAACCGTGATCGCTCGGTCATGGAGAATCTCGAACTACTCGCCCGCATGCGGAAGGGTGAGTTCCCCGACGGCGCCAGGACCTTGCGCGCGAAGATCGACATGGCGTCGCCCAACATACACTTGCGCGACCCGGCGCTGTATCGCATTCGGCACGCCCACCATCACCGTACGGGCGGCGCGTGGTGCATCTACCCGATGTACGACTTCGCGCATTGCCTGAGCGACGCGCTCGAAAGCATCACGCACTCGATCTGCACCCTGGAGTTCGAGGTGCACCGGCCGCTGTACGATTGGATTCTCGAGCACGTCACGTTGCCGCGGCCCCTGCCCCATCAGCACGAGTTCGCGCGCTTGAACCTGACGTACACAGTGATGAGCAAGCGCAAGCTCCTCGAGTTGGTGGAGAAAAATCTGGTCAGCGATTGGGACGATCCGCGGATGCCGACCATCTCGGGCATGCGCCGTCGCGGCTTCACCGCGCATGCCCTAAGGCAATTCGCTTACAATATCGGTGTCACGAAGTACAAAAGCCTTACCGATGTCGCCGTACTGGAACACGCGATTCGTGAGGATCTCAATCGCCTCGGCCAACGCCGCCTCGCCGTGCTGCGCCCGATCAAGATCGTCATCACCAACTATCCCGCCGGCCAGGTCGAGCAACTCACCGCCATCAACAATCCCGAGGACGATACGGCCGGCACGCGCCAATTACCTTTCGGTTGCGAACTCTTCATCGACCAAGACGACTTCGCCGAAGTGCCGCCGCCGAAGTTCTTTCGCCTGAAACCCGGCGGCGAAGTGCGTTTGAAGTACGCCTACATCATCAAGTGCGACGAAGTGGTGAAGGACGCCACCGGCAACATTGTTGAGCTGCGCTGCACCGCCGATCTCGACAGCAAGAGCGGCGGGCCGACCGCCGGCCGCAAGATCAAGGGCACGATCCACTGGGTCAGCGCCGCGCACGCCGTCGAGGCCGAGGTCCGGCTGTATGACCGCCTGTTTACGGTCGAGGAACCGGATGCCGTCGAGGGCAAGGACTTCACCGACCTGCTAAATCCGCACGCTCTCGAAGTGTTGACCGGCTGCAAACTGGAGCCGTCCTTGAAGGACGCCCGGCCCGCCGACCGATTCCAGTTCGAGCGCCTCGGCTACTTCTGCATCGACTCCGCCGACCAACAGACACCTGCCAACCCCGGCAAGCTCGTCTTCAACCGCATCATCTCCCTGCGTGACTCGTGGGCGAAGGCGGGGAAGTAGGTTATGGGATGGGCGAGCCATACAAGCGCCGCGTCTTGGAAGGAGCATTCGTTGAGGCTCATGGCTTGTCACCTTTCTCCGGCAGCTTTTTGATTGCCCGGTCGAAGTCCGACTCAAACAGCCGGTCCTGAATCACGCGGTATTTCTCAAACTCGCTTTCCGCAAACGCCTTTGCCACCTCCGCGCTCACCTTGCCGGGATAATCGAGCAAGTCGCGCTCGTTGAACTGGGTCGCCCGGGCCGAGTTCACCCGGAAGCCGACGGCGATGATGGCATCCAGATTGTAAAAATCCACGTTGCGGCCCACCTCACGTGTGCCTTCAGTTTGAACTATTCGGAATTTCCGAACAGTTGCCCCGGCGTTGATTTCGCCCTGTTGAAATAGATTGGTCAGATGCTCACTCACCGTGGGGACCGTGACATCGAACAGCACTGCCATCAGCTTCTGCGTCAGCCACACCGCTCCTCCGCCACGCGCACCTCGATGCCCTCATCGCCCGCCTGCCGGGTGAATATGAGAAACTCCGCCGTGCTGTTGCGGATACGCAGTGGTTTATCTTTGCTCATGGGTCAAGCCTCCGTTCGGTTTGAGCTGTTGCAATATCTGCAACAACTGCCCGCGCCTTCTCGGGAATGGCCGGATTCAGCCACCGGATGGACTCGCGCAAGTGCCCCACCAGCCCCACCTCGCCGTATGACTCCCCGTGGGAAAGGGCCGGGGTGAGAGTGCCTCCGGCATGTTCCCCGGGCGCGAGATGCGGCCCGTGCCCGACCGCATGGCCCAGCGCCCCGAACCATTCGAGCGCGGCGTCTTCGACGATGGATTCGTTGAGGGACATTCAATCAGCTTTTGATCCCAATGCCGCTATTCGCTCTTCAAGGGTTGTAATCAATGAGTCAAAGGGCATTCGAGTCGCCGGGTTGAGGGCGTGTTTCGGGTTCTCCCTCATTGCCTCGGCAACCCGGGACTTCGCCGCTGCTTTCGTTGTGTCGTCCCAAGTCTGCCCGCTCGCCCTGAAGCAATCTGCTACTCGCTCAGACCACTTTTCTCGACCGCGCATCAGCGGTTTTGGAAGCTTCACCGCGAAGTGTTTGTCGAGCGTGGCTTCGTAAGCAGAGAATGAGTAGAGGTCTTCCAGCTCGGATTCGATCTTGCCCCGGCAGATGGCGTATTTCACATCGGCTTTCGTTAAGACCCCGTCTTTGATCGCCTTATCGACAGCGTCCTTTTCTGCCTTGTCGTGGTCAACGAACACGAACGTGGAGCAAATCGCGTTTTTCAATGTCAAAACGCGGAAAGAGAGGTTGGAACTACCGTGCAACGGATCAATTCCCAACACGCCATTCTTCAGCGCGGCGGTTGTGCTCTTTGACCCTACGGAGAAAAGTGAAGTAAGCGCGAGGCGGTCGTCTTCTCCTTCCACAACCAGCACGATCTCGGCGTGCCGAAGGTTGTCGGCAGGCCGGACACCAAGAGTATCCCGAATTTCCTCCAGCGAAGAAGCGGGCGTCGCCTTGTTCTCGCTGACAATGATGTTAGTGGAGATATTTCCTCTGCTGACGAAAATTGCATTGTGGGTCGTCAGGACAACTTGGTGTTTTGCTGCAATCTCCTGAATCACTGCGCGAAGCTGGCGCAGCGCTTTTGAGTGCAGGTGCGTCTCAGGTTCCTCAACGGCGAGGAGGATGTTCTTGCCCCGCGCACTCAACATGGCGGCGTGTCTCATAAGGCTGAGTGCCGCTAGGCTTTGCACTCCGTCGCCCTTCTCGCGCAAGTTAGTCTCCGTTCCGTCATCGACCATTATCTTACACGCTCGGCGCAGCGCCTCGCTGCGTTGCTCTGCGGAAACCGCCAGTTTTACCCGTTTTACGCTGGGAAGAAACTCGCGCAGGGTTGCTGTCACGCTCTTCGAGATCTCACGTAGAATCGGCTGTTGGATTCTAGCAATTTGCGCCAGTGCCTTCCGGTAAACCCGCTTTTCTTCAAGAGCCGAGAGCTCCCTGTCGACGATCCCTTCAACTATCTCTTGTGCAGATCCAGCGGTGCGAACAGCCGGGATGTACTGGCAATTAAAGTTTGCCCCGATGAAGCGGCAGGTTTTGCGAAGTTGGGGATTTGAAAACTTATCCCCAGAAGTTGAAGCAGACGCGTGCAACTCGACCCCGTTACGTCCGACTATTACCTCGAGGGCTTGGAAATTGGCCAAGAATTGGCCAAGCACGCTTTAGGGGGGTTCAGGAGTATCCAAGCAAAACAGCCGAAATGGTTGATCTCCTGGAAGTTAAACTGGTGCCCCGGCAAGGACTCGAACCTTGGACCAATTGATTAAGAGTCAACTGCTCTACCAACTGAGCTACCGAGGCACTCAGGGCCGCAGAACGTAAAGACCGGCCCCCGGCGGTGCAAGCCGTATTTTGATTCACTTAAGGAGAGCGCCGCAACGCCCCCGGCGATGCTACTTCTCGACCGGCTGCCCAGCCTTTTCCCAGCCCTTGAAGCCGCCATCCAGATGCACGACGGACTTGAAGCCGAGTTTCTTGAACAGCTCGAGTGACTTGGTGCTGCGTCCGCCCGAGGCACAATGCACGAGATAGGTCTTGCCGATCTCCAGTTGCTTGAGGTTCGCCTCGAAATCCGCGGCGTTGAAGTCGATATTCTTGGCGCCCTTCAAATGTCCCTCGCCGAACTCCTCGGGCGTTCGGATGTCGAGCACGATCACCTTGGGATCCTCCTTCAGAAGCTTGGCGGCCGCCGCGGCGTCGGCATGTTTCACTTCCGCACCGGCACCGGCGTCTGCAGCAGCGGCGAGGAAAGCACTGCTGACAAAGAGCGCGAGCGTCAGGAGGAACGGAAGTCTGGTAGGTTTCATAGTGCTGGTTGGATGCATGACAGTTGAAATTAGTTCAACGATTGCCGGTTGCAAAGATCATTTCCCAACTGCAATCCGCCGCAAAGATGAGCAGTCAGATTGACAGAAAGGGCGACTCTCCGAACACTCCTCGCGTGCAGACCCCAATTTATCCCCGCAGTCCGCGCGAGACCATGTGCGGCTGGATGCATCTCCCCCGCTACATCGACAAAATCCGCCTGCATCTCGCTGGCAAGCTGGCTCCGGAGTACCAGCCCAACCTCGGCAAAGGTTTTGACGAACGCTGGCTCAAGGCCGCCGGCCTGAGTCATGAGCCATTCGTCGAAGTGATCCGGAGCACGGTCACCGATGGTGAAGTTGCCGACTGGGTTGCGAAGAATGTCAAACGGTCCGACGAGGAAAAGGCGGCCCATCGTGCCGGCATGTTCAACTACCCGGCTGCCGACGACGCCAAGATGCAGGAACGACTGGCGACGCGGAAAAAGGAAGCCGGCCTGGAGAATCGCACCGAGATCACGACGTTCGTCGACTTCATCGACGCCGACGAAGGCCGGAAGTAACGCCCCTGCCTTCGCCCGCTACGGGCGCTGATAGAACGCCGTCCTGGCTTTGGCGGGCTGGTCGCCCGACGGCGTCCAGATGCGGATGTTCTTCACTTTGCCGGTGTCGTCGAATGAGCCGAAGCCAATGTTGCCGGCACCAAAGGTCGTGTCCTTGGCCTCCATGATCGGCTTTTCCATGTCGTCGAAGTAAACCCGGATCGTCCCTGCCTTCACGTTTCGTTCAAGGCGGACGCGGTGCCAGACATCGCGCCCCCAATCAACGCCCGTGGTGGTCTTCTCTGCAAAATTCTTCCGTGGCGCATTGTTCACGATGAAGACGTTGTGGGCATTCGGGTCGGCCTTGGTGGCCAGGTGGACGTAGTAGAACTGTTTCGGATTCTGGAGCCCGAAGAACAGGCACATGTCGCGATGATCGGCGTCCTTGCCCGTCTGCACGAGGTCAGCTTCGAGGATGAAATCGCCAAACTGCCGGTCGGCGATGAGGGCGATGTTCACCGGCGACCGCACCTCGGGCTGATAGGCGCTTTGCTTGTGCAACTCCAGCGCCCGATCCTTGCCTTCACCCGAAAGCTTCCAGGCCGCGGCCTCGGTGAAGACAAACTGCTTGAGCGGTTCGCCTTTCTCGAAAGTCTGCTCGAAGGCGAGCTGATAGCCGGCGGGCACGGCGGAGGAGATAGCCACATCGGCGCACCACGCGTTGGGCGCCATCAGACACATGGCCACGACATTCAGGCCGGCGAAACATTTGGGGAGCGGATTCATTTGGTCTAAAATGCGTTGGCTTCGGGCGACAGGAAGGTCGCCCTTCCGGCCTATACTTTGGTCGGGACCACGTATGGTTTCCGGTATTTCCGGGTGAGGAACTCGTTTGCCAGCTTGTTGTTCGTAAAACGCTCCTTCTTCGGGTTCATCTCAAGCACGGCACCGAGCGTCAGCGGCGTTTCTTCCAGATCAACCTCGTTCGCCTTGAGATGTGCCAGCATGCGCTCGTAAGACTCAAGACCGCCCACGTCCCCTTTGACGGCGTCACGAATCTGCCCATCCCCCGCGAGGCCGCCCACGCGATGCGAGATGTTGCCCGTGTGACACAGCGCGCTCGAGAGGTGACCCTCCAGAATATCCGCGTTGAGATCCTCGATCTTCCGCGAGCGCACCGCCTTGATCCAATTCTCGTAATGGTCGTCGGCGCCTTTCCAGGCCTTGAGCTCTTTGCCGTCCTTGTCGAAGGCCGTGGCGCTTTCGTAGTTCGGCACCAGGACATGACCGCCTTCACAATGAACAATGACGCCGATGCTGGCCCCCATGAATTTGTCCATGGTCTTGGAGCCCTTCTTCTCGGGCAGCCCGCGCACCTCAAAGATCAACGGGGCCTTGGCGTAATCGTGATAGATGACATGCGTGTTCGCGGTCTGGCCGTCATCCACGTAGCCCAGACGACCGCCCACGCTCCAGACGCGGGGCGACAGCTCCATCTCGCCGAGGAACCAGCGCGCGATGTCCATCTGGTGAATGCCCTGGTTGCCGAGATCCCCATTGCCAGTGGCCCAGACCCAATGCCAGTCGTAGTGCAGCTCCTTGCGGGTGAGCTCGGACGACTCGGCGGGACCAAGCCAGAGATCGTAGTTCACGGAGGCAGGAAGCATCTGCGGCCCGACGACATGTCCAATGCTGTTGCGCGGCTTGTAGCATAGCCCGCGTGAAATCACGATCTTGCCCAGGTTGCCTTCCTTGACCCATTGCACGGCGTCGCGAATCGCATGGCTCGATCGGCTTTGCGTGCCGGTCTGCACGATCTTTCCGTACTTGCGCGCGGCGTTGACGATCTGCCGCCCCTCCCAGACGTTGTGCGAAACCGGCTTCTCCAGATAAACATCTTTGCCGGCCTGGATCGACCAGATGGCGGCCAGCGCGTGCCAGTGGTTCGGCGTGGCGATCGTGACGGCATCGACGTTCTTGCTCTTGAGCAGTTTGCGAATGTCCGCGTAGGTCTCAACCTGCTCGCCCTTCTTCTCAAACTCCGCCGCGCCTTTGGCCAGCACTTCGGAATCAACATCGCACAGCGCGGTGATCCGGACCTTGTGACCCTTCTCGCGCAGCTTGTTGATCCCGCTGATGTGATCTTTGCCCCGCCCTTTGAAGCCGATGACGCCAATGCGAATCTCGTCGTTGGCACCGATCACCGACGACTCGGCGGCGAAGGCGGACCAGCGGGTGGCGAACATCGCGCCAGCCGAGGCGAGTGCGGTGCCTCGAATAAATTTGCGACGATTGAGCTGTTTCATAATTTGATGGAGTTCTGGACGCGGGAAGTGCCCGGTTGAATTCAACTATTTGCCGGCGGCGTACTCGTCGTAACGGGCGGCAATCGCCGCTTCCTCGGCAGTGCCCTCATGGAAGTAGAAGCGATAGCGGAAGGTCACGTTCTCGCCGGCCTTCACCTTGAGCTCGCCCACGCCCTTCGCCTTCTTCTCGAAGTCATGCTGGCCAAAAGGATTCGCCGCGAACAACCCGTAATCGCGGACATGCCACCAGGTCGGGTAGCGCGGGTTGGTCGGATAATCGAAGATCGCGACGCCGACCGTCTTACCATTCACCGGGCCGTAGTAATCACACCACTTGGCGCGCTTGCCCCAGGTGTCGGCGTCGCGGACGCCTTCGCTGTTCACGATGTGGCCCTGCCCCACCTTGCCCTTGAGATTCATCGTCGGGGCGACGCGGATCGCCATCGAACCTTCCTTCGTGTCGCCGAGCATCAGGTCGCCCTCGGACGCATAGATGGTCACTTCGTAATCCAGCATGCGGTGCGGCTTCGTGTTGTATATGCGGATCGTCCGCACGTCCGTGGCGATGACCTTGCCGTCCTTCGCAACGAGCTTTTGCCGGGACTTGATCACGCCCGCGTTCTGGCCCGACTTCACTTCGATGAAGCCGTCGTGAACCGCTTTGCCCGCGTTGGTGGACTCGGACCAAAAGTCGACGCCGTTGATCTCACCGTGCGCATACCACAGCGACTTGTGATGCGGATGATCCTTCTCGTCGTTCGGGCCGTCGTTCATCGGCCAGTCGCGGGTCATCGCGGCCCCGCCGGGACCGAGCACGGGATAGAGAAATGGCCGGGTAACATCCTTGAAATGATACTGGGTGAAGGGCTCGCCATTGACCGTGACGAGCAACGCTTTGTCGGACTCGGTGATACTGACCCCGCGACTGGAACTGGCCGACTGGTAGGACTGACAACCGGCGGCCAGGCACAGCAAAGCAGCCAAAGGCAGCGCTCGGGCACAGGCGGAGAGGATCATGGGCAAAACCTATCGACCGCCCGCAACGATGGTCAACGGAAATGTCCCGGCCAATTCAAAGGCGGCAGCTTCCCGACGCGATCGCCGGAACAATTCCATTCAGGGGAGCGCGCGCGTCTCGCGGGCCGTCTTCGGCGTCGTGCCGAACACCGTCTGACTCCCGCACCGACCCGCACTGTTTGGTTTGCCAACATGCGGCCGACGAAAGGCATCGCCGGAACGGCTCCGCAGGACGCGAGATGCGTGCGCTCCCCAATCCAAGTGCATGGTTGGATAGTCTCGTCTTGCGGCCCGACGACAGCAAAGAGCGCGGAGCCGCAAACGTTGAGCGCCAGGACCGGCAATCTGGGACACGCTGAAACAAATTATCCCCTTGCCCCGTTACGCCAAATCCCTTAACCCAAATCCATCATAAGAGAAGCAAAGGCCAACCTCGCTCAGAATGGGACCAACTCAGTTTGGCCTACTGCCTGTCAGGCAGCACAGTATGAGTCGCCACCCTAAGCAATTCATCGCTCTGTGCGCAGCGACAGCGTTCTTAGTCGGCGGTAGTCATACGATTCGCCTGAAGGTCGTTGACGCTGCGACCCACCAACCTTTGGAAGGAGTTTCGGCTCAGTGGGTGCAGGCCCGTCATCAAATGTTTCAGGAGCTAAAGCAAGAAGGGCCGACGAATTTGCCACCGACCGGGTTAGATGGAGTCATCAAAGTCGGCGGACTGCACCGGTGGTGGAGTAGTGATTTCATATTTTCGCTGCCGGGCTACTCAAATGTTTATGGAGTGTATGGCACGAGAGGTTTGACCTTATCGGGACGGATGAAGCATTTCCCTCCCGGGCGGTTACAAGACCAATTCTATCTTGAAGGGAATCTGACAGTGGCGGACAAAAGCAATGGTTGTTTTCTCGTTGAGATGCAAAAGTGATGAAGATGCTCCTGAGTAACAGAACCTCTAAACCGTTGAAAATGAACGCCACTCGTTTTTTCTGTTACTCACCCGCCGTCAAAGGGTCCGCCGCCTGTTCAGGTTCAACCAAGCGCTGCAGCGCCTATGAGGTTTGTCAAAAGGCGTGATCCATCCGCCATGGTTTCCGGTACTCAGTTGTTTCCAACGATGACCTACGCCCAACCTGCGGTTCCATCGGTGGTCACGCTGTGATCCGTCAAAACCGCGTCCACGCCGGACTGCGTGTCCTTTCAGTCGTTGAACCGCGAAGCCCCGTTCAAATTGCCAGCAACAGCTTCCGCAATTCCTTGAGGCGGGCCGCGGGTTCGCGCTTCGTGAGCCGGGGGAATTTTCCAGATAACGTCATCAGCTCGCCGTTGCGGGTGAGCATCACCTTGTTTTCGCGCACTTCGAGCTCGGCGATGCCGCGACCGGCGGCGAGCAGCTTGATTTCGGTGAGGTTCAGCAGCAGCTCCACCGACTCGGGCGGCGCACCGAACCGATCGCGGATCTCCTTCCGCAGCGCCTCCAGATCCGCCTTGTCCATGATCGAGGCCAGGCGCCGGTAAACTTCAACCCGCTGGCCAGAGTCCTGAATGTAGCCCAGCGGCAGGCAGGCGTTGCCGATCTCATACTCCATTTCCTCCGGCTCATCCGGCACGTCCTCCGCGCTCACGTAGCTGGAGACTTCACGGGGAATCGAGATGTTCAACGGTCCATCGTCCGCCAGCAGCTCCGGAAGTTCCCCAGCGTCCGGCAAAGCCACGGTCCGGCCGGCCGGATTCATCGTGAGAAAGTCGAGCCGCACCGCGACTTCAATCCGTTGCTTCGGCTTCTCGCCTTTCAAAGTGGAAACACTTTGCGACAGCAACTGGCAGTAAAGATCGAAGCCGACCGCCGTGATATGCCCGCTCTGCTGCGGTCCCAACAGGTTTCCCGCTCCGCGAATTTCCAAATCGCGCATGGCGATTTTGAACCCGCTCCCGAGGCTCGAATATTGTTTGATGGCGCTGATC
>JANLTG010000207.1:0-8377 GCA_031362805.1 bacterium | reverse complement strand
CAGCGGGGGAGCTGGGCGGTTTGCGATTCCGGGAAAGGGAGGCAGTTGGCCGCGATGACTGCCGTGGTCAGTTGCTCCAGATTCCGTCGCGCAATCAGGGGGTGAGAATATTTCAGCGAGACGATTTCGCCCTGCTCCGTGATGCGAATGTGGCAGTTGTGCGCGGCGTGAGGTTGCGCCCGCAAGCTGCGGTAGCTGGCGCCGCCGCCGCGGTCGATGCTGCCTCCCTTGCCGTGAAAGAAGCGCAGCTTGATGCCGCGTTCGTCCGCGAGCGCCGCCAGCTTCTTTTGCGCCTGGTAGAGATACCAGTTGGCGGCCAGGTAGCCGCCGTCCTTGTTCGAGTCCGAGTAGCCGAGCATCACTTCCTGGATGTTGCCGCGCTCCTTGAGGTGGCTCCCGTATTCTGTATCGCTCCAGAGCTGGCGCAGGATTTCAGGCGCGTTTTCGAGGTCCTCAATGGTTTCGAACAACGGCACCAGGTCCACTCGTTTCAGGCGCACACGTCGGGCGAGCTTCAACACGCCCAGCAGATCTGCGGCGCTGCGGGTCATACTCAGGATGAAGTGGTCAGCCGCGACGCCGCCATACTCGGACTGAAGATGGCGAATCGCGGCGAGTTCGGACAGGATGTCGTCGGGGGAACCCGTCACCTTCAAGCTGTTGTCCCGGAAATCCAACTCGGCCAGATGAAAGCCGAAGACCCGCGCCTGGACAATGAGCCGGGCGATGCGTCCTTGAGCGGCCCGATGTGCCTTCTGCCGTATAAGGTCCCGCTGGATTTCGACAAGCTCCTTTACGAATTCCTCGGACGAACGATATCGGCCGCGCAGTTTGGTGCGCATCACCATCAGCCTTTGGCGGAAACCTTCGTTGGGTTGAAACGGATGGCGTTCATCCGTGGGAGCGGGCTGCCGTTGGACGCTTGGCCGCTCCGTCGCGTGACTCAGTTCCCCAATCAGCGTCTCGCACTCACGACGGAAGAACTCGATGGCGACGCTGCGGTGCAAGGCCGCCGCCGCGAGGCTGACCTCGGGCGTGACGAAGGGATGCCCGTCGCGGTCTCCACCCACCCAACTGGCGAACGTAAGGAACGCCCGCTTGCGACGGACCTTTGGGTAGGCCGCCCGCAGCTCCGCGTCGAAGGACGCGTAGAAGTCGGCGGTGGCCTCGAAGATGGTCCGCTCGAAATAGAAGACGGTGTTCTCCGCTTCGTTCAGCGGGCTCACCCGACGCTCGCGGATTTCCTCGGTCTGCCAAAGAGCCTCGAGGATTTCGTCCGGAGCTTCCATGGAGTCGGACAGACGGAAGAGCTGGCTGAGCGTCGAGCGGCGACGGGCCTCGGTGGGATGCGCGGTCAGGACCGGCTGGACTTCGAGCAGGTCGAGGCACTCCTGAATTTTGGCCGCCGGAATCTTCGCCTGCTTCAATTCCCGGAACAGACTGCCCAGCGATTGGGCGGGTTGAGGCGTCGCCTGGAGGTGCCGAATCCGGGCGCGCTCCTCGCAGAGATTGACCAGTTGAAAGAAAAGGCTGAAGGCGTGCGCCACCTGGTAAGCCTCGGTCGGTTTCAGGTTGGCCACCACCCGGCGCTTGGCCCGAACCACGTCTCCATTCTGTTGTTTCCGGACTTCCTTGGCCAGAACGCGAAGTTGCTCGAGACGAGAGTAAAGAGCGTCTCCGGCCTGTTCTCGAATGATGTGGCCGAGGCGCGTGGTGAGGAAACGAATCTCTGCTTTGAGTTGTGGTTCCACAATCGGATCAGTGGTTGGATGTTTTGAGGGACGTGAACCGAGCCAGGGCGATCGATTTGATTCAGACCGTCTGCCCAAGCAGAATATTGGTGTTCTCGTTAACCTGAATCATTCGGTTACGAGTTTCTGGAGCAGGTGCTCGAGTTTTTCGACGCGTTCCTTGAGTGCTGAGTTTTCGCGCTGGCTGGCCTCCAATTTCTGGTTCAACCCCTGAATCGCCGCGAGCGCCACGCCGTCGGCATCGACGGTGGCGATGTGTTTGTCATCCTCGCCCAGGCCGAAGGCGGCGCGGAAATCCTGCGCCATCGGGCCGACGTGTTTCACGCCGGGACGATTGGTGTAGCTCCAGCTTTGCAGGGGCAACGCCGCCACTTTCTCCAACACCTCCTGCGCGTCCACGGCGGCGAAGTCCGCCTTCGCGTTCCGGTCGCTGGTGAGAACGACCGCGCCGTTCACGGTGAGTCCGCCGGCCTGGAGGTTCATCCGCTCCCCGCCCGCCACGCGGAATGACATTTGACCACTGGCGAGGTAACCAATCTGCCCCGGTGTCGTCGTCGCATCCTCGAAGTTGATCGCGGCCAGATAGGTGGGGGAAGCAGCAGTGTTCCTCAGAATGAGGACGGCTCCGTTCAAGTTGTTGGTCGAGGTGAAGCGGCCGACAGCCTGTCCGCTTTGGACGTCGAGCGGATAGTCCGGCGCCGTCGTGCCGAGGCCGAGACGGCCGGAACTCTTGAGGCTCATCAGCGGGACGCCGCCGCTGCCCGCGTTGGCGTTGGCGTCCGAGTGACTGCCGCCGAGAAACCAAAAGAAATCACCACCGCTTCGAAAGTAGCCGGCACTGCCCTGCACGCCGAGGGCGTAGTTGGTGCTCCAGAGGTTGATCATCTGCCGGGTCTGGCTGCCGAAGCTGAGGCTGGCAGGTGGATTGAGCGTCACGCCGGCGTTGAAATTGTTCGCTCCGCCAAACGTCTGGCTGGCGTTGAGCAACGCGACATTGGCCGACAGCCGCGCGTCGGCGACGGAGCCCGTCAGGTTTCCCGCCGGAACCGAGGTCAGCGCCGCGGGTGGCACTGCACCGGTCAGGTTTGCGCCTGGAACGGAGGTCAATGCGGCGGGCGGAACTGAACCCGTGAGGCTGCCGGCTGGAACCGAAGTCAACGTCGCCGGTGGCACGGCACCCGTAAGTGTTCCCGCATTGAGGGCGGTCAAGCCACTGCCATTGCCGGTGAAGCCGGCGGCGGTGACAGTGCCGTTGACATCGAGCGCGGTGGCCGGGTTGTTTTTGTTGATGCCCACGTTGCCGCTGGCGCGGATGAGGAACTGGTTGTCGGCGGTCGAGGTGAAAGCGATCCCCTGTCCATCCGCCCAGACAAAACTCCCGGTGTTCGTCGCGCGAGCCTGCAAGCCCGCCGCCATCGAATAGTCTCCCAAGGCTGCGGAAGATTCACCCAGCGCTGTCGAAGACCGTCCTGCGGCAGCGGTTCCAATACCCATGGCCGTTGCATACGGGCCGGTGGCGTCAGTGTTGAAGCCAAGGGCGGTTGAGCCAAACCCACGAGCTTCCACACCAGAGCCGAGGGCCGTGGCGTAATTACCGCTCGCCTGTGCGGAAGAACCGAGTGCTGTCCCGTAGTTGCCGCTCGCCACAGCGTAGTTGCCCAGCGCCGTCGCACCAGACCCACTAGCCAGGGCGTTAAAACCCACACTCACGGCAGAGGCGTTGATCGCCACCTTCTCGGCGCTCTCCACCACAAGATTTCCCACCACATGCAAGGCGGCTGTCGGCCGACTGATACCGATGCCTACCCATCCCTCGGTCACCAATCCCGCCGGACGGGGGGCCAATCGGAATATCGAAACCGCGTTGGCATCCCGGTAAGTGACGAAGAGGTTGGTCCCAATCAGGGCTACATCAGAAAAAGAGTTTTGGGTGGTAAGCGCTCCGCCCCCATTCTTGGTGGCGGCAATCTCGATCGGAGACGCCGGTTGAGTCACATCCAGGAGCGCGACCTTCCCGAGGTAGGCATCGGCTACAGCCAGGATACTTCCTGAGAATCTCAAGGAATTGAGATACCCGGCCATGGCCGGTTGCGTGGAAGCATCCAACTGGACCAGCCGAATCGGGGCGCCCGGATTGGCCACATCCACCAAAGTCAGCCGTGCGGTGCCGCCCACGGCTAGGGTGTTTCCGGATACGGCTATCGAGGTAATATAGCCGAGACGCAGGTAGCCTCCGACACCCGACCGCAATTCTGCGAGTTTGTTCGGACTGGCCGGATTGCTTACATCCACCACCGTCACAGCCTCGTCTTGATCCGCTCCAATGAAAAGGGTGTTCCCCTTGAAGGCCAGAGCGGAGGCACCCCGAAGGTTGGTGAATCCAAAGAAACCATCCTTCAGCTCGGCCCGCTTGATCGGATTGGCGGGATTTGAAACGTCCACCAGCGTGACGGCGGAATCTTCCCGCGCCGCGATGGCCAGAAGACTCCCGGAAAACGCCAGACTGTTGATTCCGCTGAGTTCATTCCATCCACCCTGGCCGTCGGCGAGTTGGGCCACCATCACCGGCGCATAGCGATTGGACACATTTAACAATGAGACCGTCCCGTCGTAGGAGGCCACGGCCAGAAGATTCGACTGGAGCGCTGCGCGATGAACCTGCTGCAGACCCGCGAAGCCGCTGTCGCCGCTGCGAAACTGCGCCCTGAAGAGCGGGTTGGAGGGATTGCTGACATCGAACAGCGTCACCCCGGAATCATAGATGGCCACCACGGCCATCAAATCTCCGTCAACCGCGATCGCCGAGGCTCCGTAGAGATTTGTAAACCCACCACTTTCATCAGGGTCATCAGCGAAGGTCCGAAGGACTTCCAAATTGATGAACGAGCGGCCGGCGCCAATGTGCAGCCCGGCCTGCGGGGCGTTGGTGCCGATGCCGACCAGGCCGTTCGTGTTGACCTGCACCGCATTGACCGGCGAACCGTCCGACGCGCCCAACTGACTGACCGCGCCGGGAGCCAGCTTGCTGGAAGTCACTGCGCCATCCGCCAGCATCGCGCCGCTGACCGCTCCCGCCGGCAGTCCAGCCGCTTCCAACGCCTTCACGGCATACGGCGTGGCTGTGATGGGCTGACGCGGACTCAAGGTGGCGTAGGCTCCCGTGCTCGCGCCGGGTCGCACGGCGATTTGGAGGAAGCGATCCGCGCCGGGGAAGTTCGCGCCGAAATCCAGCGTGGCGGTGAACAGGCCGTTCGTCACGCCCAGGTCATCGAGCGTGAGAACGGAACCGATCTGCGCACCGCCCGACGCGGCATTGAACAGGCGGAACTCGAAGTCCTGCGAGCCGGTCACCGGTCCGTTGCTGTCGGCGAGCCGGCCTTGGTAGGTGAAGGCGGTGGACTGAGCTAGGCTCGCGAGGGTGGTGGCCCACAGGACCGTGGCGGTTATGAGGGAGTGGAGCCTGGAGGATTTCATGGTTCAGTTTCCTTTCGTCGTTAGTTTTGTAAGCACTTGTTTGATTTCTGAGAGTTCCCGGCGCAACGCTGCGTTCTCGGCGCGGAGGGCGTCGAGAATTTCCATGGTGAGCGTGAGCCTCAGATTCTGGTTTCCGAGCGCAGCTTTCGATTCTTCGTCCGGGATTCGGTGGCCAGGCGTGTTTGAAAGAGCACCATCTGCTTTCTCAATCCCTCGTCACTCGCTCCCAGAATTCTCACCGCCAGCAGGCCCGCGTTGCGGCCGCCGCCGATGGCCACCGTGGCGACGGGAACGCCGCCGGGCATCTGGACGATGGACAGCAGCGAATCGAGTCCCTTGAGCGATTTGGTTTCCACCGGCACGCCGATCACGGGGAGGGGCGTGAGACTCGCGACCATGCCGGGCAAATGCGCCGCGCCACCCGCGCCGGCGATGATGACTCGCAGGCCGCGCGTGTGCGCCGTGCGCGCGAAGCGCACCATGTCGAGGGGGGTGCGGTGCGCCGAGACGACGCGAACTTCGCAGGTCACGCCAAACTCGGCGCAAGCCTCGGCGGCGGGTTTGAGCGTGGGCCAGTCGGAGTCACTGCCCATGATGATGGCGACTTGGGGTGTGGGTTTTGGCATTTTCATGATGGGGGACCGAAATGAATTTCCGCGGCGCAGCGGGTGGCGGCTTGTTCGGCTTCGGCGAGAGTCGCTCCGAGCGCGGTCACGTGGCCCATCTTGCGGCCGATGCCGCACACGGCCTTGCCGTAAAGGTGAATGTGGGTAGCGGGCACGGCGAGGGCCCGTGCCAATCCGAGCGGTCGGCCGGGGGCACGAACGGTGCCCAACAGATTCACCATCACGGCCGCGGGCGCAATCATGCGCGTCGAACCGAGCGGCAGGCCGAGGACGGCGCGGACGTGGTTCTCGAACTGTGAGCAGATGCACGCCTCGATGGTGTAATGCCCTGAGTTATGTACCCGCGGGGCGAGTTCGTTCACCAGGATCCGGCCGTCACCGGTGAGAAACATTTCGACGCCGTAGCTGCCCACCGCCCCCACCGCTTCCACCGCCTGGCGCGCCAACTCCGCGGCGCGCTGGGCGATCGCCGGCTCGATCGGGGCCGGTGCGCGCACCAGATGGCAGACATGGTTGCGCTGAACCGTTTCCACGACGGGATACGTCGCCGTCTCGCCCGAGCGACCCCGGGTGATGATGGTCGCCAGCTCCCGGGAAAAATTGCAGAACTCCTCAACGAAAAGCGGATTTCCGGCCGGTCCGCCGAGACGTTCCCAAGCTGGCGCCAGGTCGGAAACGCTGCGGACGGTGACATTGCCTTTGCCGTCATAGGCGTTGCGCCGGGCCTTCAATAGGCAGGGCAATCCCAGCTCTTCGACCGCACGTGCAAAGGTGGCGAAGTCGGGTACGGACCGCATTCGCGGTACCGGCAGTCCCGCGCTTTTCAGGGTCTGCTTCTGGGTCAGTTTGTCCTGCACGAGCCCGAGGCTGCGGGCGCCGGGCAGCACCAGATGCCCGTCTTTTTCGAGGATGGCCAGCAGTTCGGCCGGGACGAACTCGTTCTCCAGGGTGACGACATCCACCCGGCCGGCCAGGTCGAGCAACGCTTCGGCGGTGTTCCAGTCGCCGAGCAGGGAATGCGTCGCCAGTGTCGCGGCTGGACTGAAGGCATTCCTCTCCAGCACCACCACGTCGCAGCCAAGCTGCAACGCGGACATGGCGGTCATGCGCGCGAGTTGTCCGCCGCCGATGATGCCGAGTCGCGGGGCGAGGGGCGGCGTGGGGAGCGCGGCCTTGGAAGCGAGCAGTTGGGAATCGTAGGTCTCGTGCATTTATCTCAGGGCGGTCTTGGCCGTCACTGGTTGTGGCGGGCGCACGGCCGTGACGATCGCCCGGTCTGTGGGCGGCGAAAAGTATTTTTCGAGGGTGGCGCGGCTGGGCGGCCGGGTCAGCAGCGAACCGATCACCATGCAGAACGCGGAGCCGAGCACCATCGGCATCACGGGCAGATAGCCATACACCAGGACGTTGCCGGGGCTGCGCAGGAAGAGGTCACCCAGCACCGGGAAGATCTGCACGAGCGGTTGGCCGGGCTTGGGCGCCATGCCGGTGGACATTTCGTAGAGATACCACGAACCGGCCATCGTGGCGGTGACCCAAAGAGCCGACGCCAGCGCGCCCCACTTGGTGCTGCGCTTCCAGAAGAGCGCCGCCAACATGATGGGGGCCAGCGCCGCGAAGCCCGAGAAGGCAAAGCGGATGGCAAGCTCGAAGATGCCGGCCTTGTCCTCCAGCGCCAGCGCGATGAAGTAGCTGACGACGGTGATGGTCACGACGAAGACGCGGCCGGTCCAGACGACCGTCGATTCGCTGAAGCGTTTCGCGCCGGCATAGTAGGACACGATGTCCTTGGTGAACATGGTGCCAAGCGCGAGGATCTGGGAGTCGGTCGCCATCACGCACGCCATGATCGCCGCGCCGAGGAAGCCCGCCACCACGACACCGGTGTTCGCGGTGAGGAGGCGCAGAATGACATCATCCGACTCACCGGGCTTGAGGCCGGGGAATTGATCCGCCGCCACGAGTCCGAGGAAGACGCTCGGCAGCCAGATGGCAGCGATGCAAAGCGGGTAAAAAATGACGGTCTTCTTGAACGCGGTCACTTTCTCGGCCGTCATGCACATGATGGCGATGTGCGGAAACATGATGGCCGAGAGCGGAATGAAGGTGTAGCTGAAGAATTCCTGCGGCGAAATGCGGGCGCGGGTGAGCAGTCCCTCGGTCTTCGGATTGGCCGCGAGCCGTTCGACGATGTGGTCGAAGCCGCCGAGGTTTTTTGCGATGAGGACGAAGGCGAGCGTGCCGAAAGTGAGGAACATCACAGTTTGAAATGCATTCACCCATGCGGTGCCTCTCATCCCGCCAAAGAAGACGTAACTCATCACCACCAAGGCCACGATCGCGCTGCCCAGCTCGTAACTAATCCAGTGCTTGGGTTCGAGGATCGTCTGCCCGTTGCGCAGCACTTCCATCATCACGGGATTGCCGGCGGCGTCCTTCACCGTGGTCAAGGTCTCCAGCGTATGACCGCCGCCCATCATCCCGATGATGATGTAGGGCACGAGCATGGCCGCCGTGAGGGCGAAG
>JANLTG010000212.1:0-42123 GCA_031362805.1 bacterium | reverse complement strand
GCCCAGTCAATTCTCGCTCTACGATGACGATGACATAGCTCTGCAAGCCTTCGCGTTCCGCCGTCAGCTTTCCCAGATACACGCCGCTCAGCCAATCACGGGGGATCGCGAGTTCCGTGCAGGCGCTCCACGTGCAGTCCCGCAACCGCTTCTCGCCCACCGGTGGATCGGGTTGAACCGTGCCGTCGAACGGTCCGAGCCGCTTCATCAAGCGTCCGCCGGCCCCGTCGTAATAGCCCATCCGATAAACATCCAACGTGAACTGTGACGCCGGATTTGTGCTCACATGAAAGCGAATCGTTTCGCCGGCGCGGACACTCGTGCGCGAGCAATAGCCTTCGATCCACGGACAGCGATAGCGCGTGGCCGGATCGACGCGCGTGTTCGTGAGCAGCCAGTCACGCGTGCCGGGGAGTTGGTTCTCGCGGACGATGGGATTTTCGTTTCCGGAGCTTGAGCCGCGTGGCGAGACGCAGCCTGATAACGCCGCGCTCAGCCCCAGCCCGGCCAGGCCGCCAAGCGCCTGACGACGGTTGATGCGCACGCGGCTGGCGGAAGCTTCCTGGTGTGACTCGTTCGTCATTTCACTTCTTTAGATGGCCCGCGACGGCTGCGTCTTCGCTCGCCGGAAGGGCGACACTCTTGTCGCCCTCCCTTCCACGGCATCGTTGCGCTTCATCGGGCTGGTCCCCAGGTTTTCTCCAGCAGTTCATGCAGCCTCGGATCAAACTCCTTCAACTCCGCGCGGACGAACGGATAAAAATCGTTCCGATAGAAATAAGCCTCCGTGCCTTCGGCGAAGTACTCCTTGTGGTTGCTCAAGCCGTAGTGCTTCACCCGTTCACCGGTGTAGAGCAGTACCTGCTCGTAAATGCCGGCCGCCTTCGCCTCCTCAAACGCCGCGACGATCTCCGGGTGATCAAAGTCGAGGAACTGGTCGTGATAACCGTGCGCCAGTTCGTGGAGAATCACCGCCGGATGCTTGAGCATCTGCTCCCGCGACAACAATTCGCGGGCCTGGGTGATGTGCACCATCTTCGTCAGCCGCGGATCGTGGCGGTTGGCGACCAGCCATTCCTTGCTGGGATGATACTGCATGGAATTGAGCCGGGGATGATCGTACTCGATCCAGATGCCGATCTTCTGCAGGTCGGCGAGTTGCGGCTGGGGCACCAGGATTTTGATTCGTTGCAGATGGTTCGCCAGCATCGCTAGCGCCGCCGCGCCTTCGTCGGCATGTTCGCCCGTCAGCAACGCCGGATCGACGTGGACCTGCCAGCCCTCGAGTTCGCGCACGACCGGATCGAAGCGGACGGCGGCATCGGAGCGCGCCTGGGCCGCCGCCTTGATGCGGCTGCGGGTCGACGCCAACCGCTCGGGCCAGACGAACGTCGGCGCGGTGGTCGGATCGTATCCCGCGAGGTGACCGGTGAGCCGGGTCTGCGGCTTGGTGTACTTCAGCTCCGTGTCGCCGAAGACCTCGCGGCAGAGCGCGGCAAGGCTCGAATCGTACTCGATCAACTCGGCGCGGGTGTTGACGTGGTTGTGGTCGTGATCGTTCTCCCGGTTGTTGTCGAACCACGACTGCACGCCTTCGGCGAAATACTCGTGATGGTTCACGCTGGCGTATTTGCCTTTCCACAAACCGGCCTTCATCGCCGCGTCGTAGGTCGCCTTGAGGCGTGGATCGAAAGTCGGATCCACGTTCACTAGGCCGCGCAGGTGCAGGTTGTGCGCAAACTCGTGGATCAAAATGTTCTCCGCCGAGTACGGGTCGCCGGCATAGGCCAGCAGGTTTTCCTCACCACAGGAACAGAATGGATCCGTTTCGCTGCCGCCTAGCCCGCGGGCGCGGGTGTCCCAATAATCCCGTGCGGGAACCTCCGGCACCTCGTCAACCGGTTCGTTCGCCAGCCAGGTCCACTCCGGCTGGTCCGTGGTGAACTCGTCCCATGCGAGTATGGCCAGCCGCGAGCCGCTCTGGATCATCGCTGCGCGCACGTCCGGTCGCTTCGCGAGCATCAGGTCCACGAGGTAGGCGGCCTCCTTGAGCGCGTAGGGATTCACCCTGGCCGACGCGACGATGGGATAGCCGCCCGCGAAGACGCGCTGCGTGTAGAACGCCGGCACGCCGTCCTGGTCCGGCGGATCGAAGCGAAACCCCTGCACCGGCACCCGATTCGTGACGGCCATTTCGGTCTTGTCCGCGCGGCCCACCACGGCGAAGCGGTGCCCGAGAGTCGTGGTGACGATCGTGTTCTTGCCGGGTTCCACGGTGCCGTTGGGCACGCGCTCGGTGTCGCTCTTGAGCCAGAACACGTCCACGGCTTGTTGGCTGCCGTTGATGATCTGGAGTTGCGGGTGCGCCGGCTCGGCGGCCGGCAGGGGCCCGGCTCCGGCCCCAAGAAACGCAGCCAGCAAGAAAGCGACTCTCACGGCTTGGGTGTGACCGTGCGCGCGTCGGGGCGACTCGGAAACGGGCGGCAGGTGCATGCGGGAGATTCGGATCGCAGGCCGGGGTCTGGTCAAGCTCAGTATCACGGCCACCAGCGAACGCAAGCCATCGACGGCAATGGAGAATCTGCCCGACCGAACTTCCCGGCCGTCCGAGGCGAACCGTTCCGGCAATGCGAACTCATTCGACCACGAACCAGTTCATCCCTTGCGCTTTCACAGTCACGGGAATCTCGACCGAGTAATCGCGCGCCAGTTTGAAGCGCTTCGCTCCGCCGCCCTGCTCGCGGACACGCGCAGTATCCGTCAGGCCGGTGTAGTAAAGGTTCACGCGCAGCTTCTTCGTCACCGCCTCGTTCAGCGGATTGAAGACCACGAGCATGCCCTTCGCCTTCAGCTTCGGGTTCACGTGCAGCATCCAGTCGAGGTCGCGCGCGTCGGCGCGGCGGCCGTGGATGAGGTCGCTTTCCAGAATGTCCCGGTGCGCTTTGAACCAATCGACCTTGGATTTCACCATCGCCTTGGTGCGCTCGGTGTCGAAGAGGCGCGGGCCGCGATAACAGGCCTGCACGCCGAGGGCGAGGTTGCTCTCCAGCATGCGCTCGTAGTGATCAAGGTGCTGGTCGAGCGGTTCGATGGTCGCCGCCGCACCGCCGCCTTGATACTCCGTGAGCGGGACGAACATCCAACCCATGCTCGGGAGTTTCTGCCAGGTGCCGTCCCAGATGTTCTGCCGCGTATGAATCACCTGCTGCTCGCGCGGCAACGACCAGTTCACTTCGCGATAGCCCATGCCGGTCTTCGACGAGCCGGACAGAAAGTAGTGGTCCGGCACGTTGAGGTAAAAACCCTCCGCGCGACTCCACCGGTAGAAGTCCGCAATCTCCCGCCACTGACTCCAGCGGGAATCCGCGAGGCCATGGTGCCCCGGATGATTCGTGCTCGCGCAGGCATCGCCCGGATACGAGCCGTCGTGCTCGAGCAGCGTGAAGCCGCTCTCGCGATGGAACTCGTAGAGCCGCCGGAAATAGTTCGTGCCCCAACTGCTCTGGAGACACGGCGAGTTGCCGAACACCGGCTTCTCACCAGGCGGCATCACCACGTCGTTCCCGCCGCCCACGGCGCGCGAGGCCAGCAACGAGTAGCTGCCAATCTCGATTCCTTTGCTGCGCGCGTGCGCAACCCAGCTGTGAGCGCGCTCCAGGGTCGCGGGTTTCTCGTTCTCCATATCGAAGCCGCTGCCAAAACTGAGTATCAGCATCTCGAAGCCCGCGGCGGCGCATTGCTCGATGGCATTGGTCACCGCCTCGCCCCGCGACGAGACCAGGTGCATCATCAGCGGATTTTCCGTCGTCCATGGCGCGATCACCCGGTACATCCGGCGAATGGCCAGTCCGCTCCGCTCGCGATCGGTGCTGTCCTGCGGCAGCACCCAAGCGCGGAAGGATTCGAAGACCCCGCCGGGCGCGACCGCCTGCGCCGGGCCGAGGTCCGGCCCAACGTCCAGCAGGCACGGCGTCCTTTTCTCATAGTTCACCTGGCTGTGAAACTCCGGATCGGCCAGCCAGCGGAAGGAGCGCCGATTCGCGCCGGCCGCAATCATGCCGCCAAAGGCCATGTCGGTCTCGACGTGAATGTTCGGCGGCAGGCGTCCTTCACTGAGTTCGTCCACCTCCGACGTCCGCTCCACCACCGCGAGCACTTCGCTCGAAAACTTGTCCACGCGCACCACCCGGTCCGTGCCGTTGGAGAGCGTGATCCATTTCGAGTAGCCGGGTAGGCCGTCGTAGAGTTCGTAGTGGACGGAAACGTGGAGGTTCGGCGCGGCCGTTCCGTTCGTCGGCTTCGGCAGGGTAAAATCCAGTCGCAGCGTGATGCCTTCCGGCGGCCATTTCACATCCGGCGCGTGATGGCGGGTGCGTTTCCACGCCAGGCGTTCCTGCGGCTTGCCGATCTCGTAGCCGACGAATTGAAACGCCTCCGGGTCGGCGCGCAATTCACCAATCCACTCCGGGCGGAGGAAAGCGTAGTTGGGTTGTCCTTTCAGTCCGCCGATGTCGAAGCGCTGGCCGTCGATCTCAATCACCGCCTCTGGCTTCACGCCGCGCAGGAGCGATTCGCCGCTCGAAAGGTTGTCCAGCGCGACCGTCGCGGCATTCGGCTCGATCCGAATCACGCGGCGCAGCAGGCCGTTGTTCAACTCCAGCTCGCGGCCGTCCTGGCTCTTGGTGACCCGCGCCTGGAATGGGGCTGGGTCGATGAGCCAATCCGGCGACGGGGCGGCGGCAACGGGACTTGCGGACAGCCACAGTCCGGCAAGCATCAAGGAGCAGGGATGGTATCTCATACGGCGTGCTGGGAAACAATGACGGTATCAAGGTGAGGCACCACTTGGTGGGTGGCCATGAGTTTGAAGAAGGCGATGTACTTGATGCGCGCAGGCATTGAGGTTCAGGCGCCAAGGTGCCAGATTCCATGGCGCCTGACGATGGCTGAAATCCACCAAGCATTTGCCGATACGACCCGTGACAGGCAGAGCCGCCGCCGGGACGTGCGCGGCTGCGCCATCTGCACCCGAAGGCCACCAGGGAGTAACGAGCTTTCTCCCGGAACAGCGAGTTGCGACTTCCAAGCAGGGTCGTCGCGGGGCTACACTCCCCAAACCTTACGACCGCTCATGCACCGGCTCATCCCCTCGCTCCTCCTCGTCAGCCTGTTACCACTGCCAGCCAGTGCGGCGCTCGAGCTGACACTGCAGACCCGTGATCCCGATTCAGGAAAAGTCGCGCATGTGACCGAGCGAATCGATCCGGCGCGCGTGGGTGTCATCGCCGTGGATGTCTGGAACTTCCACTGGTGCAAGACCGCGACCATGCGCGTCGATGCCATCGTCCCCCGTCTCAACCAGGCGCTCGAGGCTGCGCGCACCCTCGGCATGACGGTGATGTTGTGCCCGAGCGATGTCGTGGACAACTACGTGGGCTACCCGCAACGCCAGTCGGTGCTCGCCCTGCCGGAGATGCCGGTGCCCGCGCTCGTCGATGTCACGTGTCCGGTGCCGCCCGACGCGGGCGGTTGCGCGTGTGGCCGGGAGAAGTGCGCCGTGAACTACGGCTGGGACGCCATGCATCCGGGCCTGCGGATCGGGGAAAGTGATCTGATGCCCGACACGCAGTCCGAAGTGTTCGCCATCTGCCAGCAGCGCGGCTTGACCTATTTGATCTACGTCGGCTTTCACACGCAGGTCTGCCTGCTCGGCAAGCCAATGGGTTTGAAAGCCATGAAATCCGCCGGGCTGCGCTGCATTCTCGCGCGGGACATGACCGACGCCCATCCGGGGTACGATCCCGCGCGCGGTTTCACGCCGGATCTCAACACGGAACAAGTGGTCGCACACTTTGAACAGCACCTGGCGCCGACGATTCATTTCGCGGACGAGCTGAAGAAGCTCGGCCGCTGGGATTCCACGCAGGTGCTCGATCCCGTGCGGATCGCACCGTGGGGAACCTCGATGCGACCGCACTTGTTCGAGGAACCCATCACGGTGACGTTTGCCACGCCGTTGCAACCCGGAGCGGAGATTCGCTTTACCCTCGACGGCAGCGCGCCGACGGCTGGTTCGCCGCTGTATCGCAGTCCGTTGACCGTCACGAACACTACGCGACTCCGGGCGAGTGCCTTTCAAGATGGGCGGGTCATTTGCCGTGAGTCCGAAGGGGTGTTCGCACGCATGGGACCGGTGCCACCCGCCCCGGACATTTATCTCGGCGACTTGAAGCCGGTACGCAGCGTGGGCTTCGGTCACACCTACGCGGGCGAAGTGCGCTACGCCGGGAACACGCGAGCGCCGCAAGTGGACCGCTCCAACCTTGGCCAGGAACTGCGGATCAACCGGCAGGTGTACCGGCGCGGGCTCGGCGTGCATGCCCCCTGCGAAGTCACGTACGAACTCCGGCCGGAGTATCAGCGCTTCGTGGGCCTGGCCGGTGTGGACGAAAACCTCGTTTCGATCAGCAACGGTTCCAACCTGGCGAAGTATCCGAGCGTGGTGTTCAAGGTGTTCCTTGACGGCCGCGAGGCCGCCGCCAGCCCGGTGATGCGCATCTTATCACCTGCTTGGCGGTTCGACGTCGCCATCCCGGCCGGGGCGCGCCGGATCAGCCTGGTTGCGATGGATGCGGGGGATGGTTCGCGCGAAGATTTCGCCGACTGGGCCGAGGCCGGGTTTGTCGCGAAACAGTGAAGCGCTCGCTCACGCGTACGGGTCACCACGGGATCACTTCGCGGTCCCGCCAGAACAAGCCGGTCTTCTCCTGCGGCGCATCGGCGGCGAGCCAGACGATGCCCGCCGCGCCCTCCTCCGCCGACCGGGTCGCTTCCGCTCCGCCCATGTCGGTGCGGCACCAACCAGGGCAGACGGAATTCACCGCGATGCCCAGACCCTTGAGCGCCGCTGCCAGTTGGCTGGTGACGCCGTTGAGTGCGGTCTTCGAAATGCAATACGCCGGCGCCCAGGTGCTGGTTTCGTCATCACCCAACTGTCCGCCACCGCTCGAGACGTTCACGATCCGACCGGCCGAACTTTGGGAGAGTTGGGCCAGAAATCCCTGCGCCGCGCGCAGCGCGCCGACGGTGTTGTTGATCAGGGTTCGTTCCACGATCTCCAGCGGCAGGCGCAGAATGTCCTCGTCGCCAGCTGCGAGGATCGCCGCGTTGTTGATCAGCACATCAAGCTCGGTCACCTCTTTCGCCGCCCGGGCGACGCTCGCGTCGTCGTTGCTGTCGAGCTGCAACGCCCGCGCGTTTCGCAAGCCGGCAGCGGCCGCCAGCGCTTTCCCGAGGTCGCGCGCCGTGATGATCACCTGGTAACCGCGCGCGCTAAGTTGCCGGGCGGTTTCGAGACCCAGCCCACGATAGGCACCAGTGATGAGCGCAGTTTTCATGGGGCGAAAGTGGAAGCTGAGTTGGGCGTCGGCAAGTTACAAACTGGCCACGCTCAGGGCGAACGTTGGCGCAGATGCTCGTCGAACCAGTCGGCGAAGCGGTAGATGTCCCAGCTCATCGTGAGCCAGCCATGCGCGCCGCCGCGTTGCACGACGATCGTCACGTCGCGACCGTGTTCCGCCGCGCGCTCGCGAAACCACTCCGACTGTTCGAGCGGCGTCAATGTGTCCGCGTCGCCGTGGTGGATCAGCACCGGCGGCAGGTTCGAGGTGATGAAGTAGATCGGTGATGTTTCGCGGCCGGCCACTTTCCAGAGGGACATGTTCGTCGAGTCCGCCCCGAACTTCTCCGCGAAGCCAAACGCCTGCACGTAGCTCTTCGGCGGTCCGCCGTCGCCGGGGTTCTCGGTGGACGTGCCGAGATTCAACAGGTCAGTGATCGGAAAGAAGAGCGCCGCCGCCTGCACCGCGCTGCTCTCGCGGTCAACCGTGTCGATGGCATCCGGCCGGCCGGGGCCGCCGCGCGTCGCGAGCATCAAGCTGAGATGTCCGCCCGCGCTCCCGCCGGTGACGCCGATGTGCGAGGGATCGATGCCGTATTCATCCGCGTGATGGCGGACGAACCGCACGCCGCGATTCATGTCCTCGACGATCTCCATGACCGTCGAGTCCGGTTGCGAAATGTGGCAGATCGCGAAGACCGTGTAGCCGCGGCGCAGCAGCGGAGCAAGCAGCCAGACGGGAGTTTCGCCCGCCTTGCTCGAGCGCCAACCACCGCTGACCATCAGCGCGATGGCCAGGCCATTGGGATTTTTCGGTCGAATGACATCGAGCGTCAGCGGTTTGCCGTGACGTTGACCGTAAACGACGCCGTCGGTGCGCTGCACGGTTGGATGGAGATACCACCAACCGGCGCCAACGACCGCCGCCAGCAGGGCGACCATCCCGAAGATGGTGACCAACGTGATCCGCACCCAGCGCGGGAACCAGAGCCAGAGACGTTTCATTTGGATGAGATCGCGAACAGATCAAACATCGTCGCCACATAGAGCGTGCCGTTGGCGGCGACGGCAGTGGCGCTGATCGGCGCGCCGAGATCGAGTTGCGCGAGAATTTTCTTCTCCTTGTTCGCTTCAAACACCCAGAAGTCGCCGCGCCGCGAGCCGATGTACATCTTGCCATCGGCCACGTACGGCGATGCCCAGAACTCGCCCTTCGCCTCCTCCTTCCAGTGAATCTCACCGGTCTTCGCATCCATGCAGTAGATAAACCGGCTGGTGTCCGCAATGAAGACGAGATCGCCGACGACGGCCGCTGAGGACATGACGTGGTAGCCGAGCGGCGTGCTCCAGAGGAGATTCTTGCCCGTGATGTCGCCCTCCCCGCGCGGGTCGATGCACTGGAGCCACGATTCGTTCTTGCCCCACCAAGTATCGCCGCCGCCGGCGACGTAGAGCCGGCCATCCGCAAACACCGGCAGGCCGAGGATGTTGCTCGGGCCTTCGCGGCGATTCTGACTGTAGCGATGCACGTCCTGCTTCGGCGACGTCGGATCAATGTCGAACTGCCACACTTTCGAAAGTGTGGCTGCCTCCTTGGCTTCGTCTTGTCCCGACGATGAACCCTTGACGGCACTTTGCTTCGCCCGCGCGAGCGTCACATCCAGCGGCTCGAACGCATACACGATCCCGTTGCCGCCGCAGAAGAAGATCAACTCGCGGCCATCGACCTTCGCCATCGACGGCGACGACCAGGTGTTGTGAAAGATGAACGGTGCCATGCCTTCGCGGTCACGGGCCAGCAGCCGGCCGGTCTTCTTATCGAGGACGATCAGGCTCGGCGCATCCGGCGTGCGAATGCGTTTGTGGGTGTTGTCCACGCCCGTGGCGGTGTTCAAGTAAAGGTGATCGCCGCGAATGAGAATCGAGCTGTGCGCCCCGTCGTGCGGCCAGATGCCGGCATCTTTTACCAAGTCGAAGAGCCAGACGATGTCCGCGTCGAGCGGGCCAGTTTGCAGGGTAGCAGCCGACTCGAGGAGGCTCTGATCTTTTCCTGGCGAAAGCACATTGGCCGGCTTGATCTCCGCACCGATGACGGCCTTCGGCGGAAGATGTGCCCCCGGCGGCGGCGTCATGTGCCAGCCTTCGTCCTTGAACGGACCTTCATTGCCGTCGGCCAGTCCTTTCGCGTCGAGGCAGACGACTTCGCCGCGGTTGCTGGTGGTGTAAACGCGATTGCCTTCGACGGTGGCGGGCGACGAGATGCCGCTGTTCGGCCAGTCGAAGTATGGATCCTCGCTGCGCTTGGGCACGACCAGCTGCCAGAGCAACGCGCCGGTCATTTCGTCGAAGCACATCATCACGCCGCGATCGCCCTGATGCTTGGGATCGCGCGGCTCGTTGTTGTTGGTGCCGATGTAGACGCGGCCGTCCGCGATCACCGGCGTCGAATGCGCCTCGGTGCCGAGCCGGGCGCGCCACTTGATGTTGGTGCCCGCAGCCAAGTCGAACGTCGCGGGGAGATTGCGCTCGGCGGAGACCTGGTTGCGCGTCCAGGCCTGGCCCCATTGGGGTTGGTCGGCAGCGCTGCCAAGGCTCGCGGTCAACGCCAGGAGCAACCACGGATGATGCCGTGTAACGCCGGCAGAAATGGCTTGAGCGGTAGATGATCTGCGAAATCGCATAGTGAGTCCGACGACCCTGACCGCGGGAACTTCAACCGGCAATGCTCCGCTCCCGCTGCGGTGCGACTAGCGGTGGTGGGCGCCACGGCAGATTGGACCGCGGGTTTGCAACCCGCAGCAAGCTCGCCCCTCGGAGCGCCGATCTCCGCTCCGGCGCGGGCTCACCCGCAACAACCGAGTGAGGAACAGGAGGCCGCAGAGGAAGCGGAGACAGGGCTTGAGCTTTCCGGGGATCGAAAAGAACGACAGGCACTCACCGTTCAGTGAACCTTCGGGCGGAGTGAACAGCGATTCCGAGTCGATCCAAAGACTCTGCTCTCTCCGCTGCCTCCTGTTCAATTGCTTGGATCCGGATTAGCCAACGTTGCGGAAGCAAGCCACGAATGAACACCAAGGGACACGAATCAGCGCCGATCGAAGCAGTGTGGGGCGTCAGAATTCTCACTAACGGTTTGGGGTACCCTAGCGCGGTCGCCGTGAGGCCAAGGATCGCCCGCCTTTATTCGTGTGACTTCGTGGCCCTTCGTGGTTGAAATGAATTGTTCCGGATTAGCCAGCCGCGTCGTCCCGCAGGAATCGTTGCTGCACCAGTTCCATCAACTGCTGCACCGCGAGCATCAATTCCCCCCGGCGATCACCCGCTTCGTCGCCCGCGGACAGGTCGATGGGTTGCCGCATCACGGATTGATAGCGCTTGGTCAGCGGCCGGTGCGCGTCCTGATCTCCCGAAGCTTCCAGCAGCCGCGTCACCCGGGCGGCCAGCTTTTGGACCCGGCGAATGAGGCGCAACGCCTCGGCTTGGGCGAGGCTGCCCTTCAGCACTTCTTTAAGCACGCCGCATTCGAACTGCCGGCACATCGTCGGCCGATCAAGGTAGACGCAGCACTTCCCGTCCGGCTGAAGGGCGGTGCAAGGCTGCGCGAAACAATGGTTCTTGCCCTTTCCCCGAACGGGCAAACCGCCGGCCGTCAGGCGGACGGGATCATCGGCGGGTTTCAACTTTACGTCGGCGAAGAGGACGCCGTTGCAGCACAGGCCGCATTGCAGGCAAAGGGTGTCGGCATGATGATTGGCAACTTCGGACACACGGCGATCTTTACAGATCAGCAATTTAAGGGAACTTTTTCCCGCCGTGACGCGTCCTACGCTCACATTGCTTTAACTCGAACAATACTTGTAACCATGCACGACTTTCAATTGACCGCCCCGCGCACGTTGGGGACCCGGAGCCTTCTCGCTGGCCTCCTGCTGACTACAATTCTTTGCCAGCACGAAGCGTCGGCGCGCAACTTTCGCGTTAGTATGCTCCCCAACGGCAGTGTTTTCAGTTGCAACACTTGCCATACGAGTGGTGGTGGCACACCTCGCAACCCTTTCGGCCTGGCGGTTCAGGCCCGCGTGACACCCAATGGAATGCAGGCGTTCTGGGATGCTTCGCTCGCGGGGCAGGATTCCGATGGTGACGGCTTCACCAATGGCCAGGAGTTGGGCGACCCCGATGGGGATGGCATCGCCACGCCTGGGGCAACCATAACCAATCCCGGCGACGCCAGCAGCAAGCCCAATCGCGCCCCGGGCTTCAGTTCGTCGCCCGGCACCGCGGCGACGGAGGGCATCCTGTATTCCTATCAGGCCTCGGCAATTGATCTTGATGGTGACTCGCTCACGTTCAGCAAATTCTCCGGCCCAACTTGGATCAGTGTGGCCAGCGGCGGCGCGGTCACGGGAACGCCGACTGCGGGTTCAGCCGGCAGTGTTCCGATTACCATTCGGGTTACCGACAACGGCAATCCCGCGTTGAGCGCGGACCAAAGTTACACACTCATCGTGGCGGCTTCGTTTGCCTCCTGGCAGGGCCAAAACTTCAACCTGCCCGCCGAGAACGCCATTGCCAGTCCGAACCTTGACCCCGACAACGATGGGCTGCCCAACCTGGTTGAATACGCGCTCAAGACCCTTCCAAAACAAGCGAACGCCATCAAGTTGATGTCGAACCGCACCTTCAATGGCAGCGGTCAGTTGCAGTTCTCGCAAGTGATCCGCGATGATGATCCGAAGCTGTCGGTCAAATTTGAGGCCGCCGCCGCCGTGCCGCTCGCTAGCCCGACGTTGATCAACGCCGTCCTGACCGATCCCACGCCGGGTGACGGTCTGAAGACGTGGACCTTCACGGACACGGTTTCGAAGAACAATACCGCGACGCGCTTCGGACGGCTGCGGTTTGAAATTCTGCCGTAAGCAACCCGCGCTGCTCCCAATTCCGGCGTTGAGTTTCCGCGCGGAGTCTGCACTCTCACGTCGTCCCCGACATGAACCGCCCCACCGGCAACTTGCGATCTGGATTTGCGGCCGCGATTTGCCTGGCCGTCCTCCTGGCGATCGGCGGCGTCTTCACTGCCTGCCGCACCGAGCCAGTCGCACTGAGCGATGTCCCCCGGATTCCGGGCGCCAGCTTCGTCGGCAATCAGGTTTGCTTCGACTGCCATACCAACATCAACCGCGCCTTTCTCTCCAGTCCGCACGCGCGGCTCTACGTCTCCGATCTCACGATGAAAGGTCAGGCGGGCTGCGAATCCTGTCACGGCGCGGGCAGTGAGCATGTTCGGTTGGGAGGCGGGCGCGGGAAAGCCATCGTCAATCCCGGTCGCGATCCGGCGGCGTGCTTCACCTGTCACCAGGAAATTCATGCGCAGTTTCGCCTGCCGCACCGGCATCCCGTGATCGAAGGGCAGCTCAATTGTGTGCAGTGCCACGACCCGCATGGGATGGACATTCACAAACCGGCGGGCGGTCTGGCGTTTGCGCGACTTGATCAAAACTGTTCTCAATGCCACCGCGATCAGACCCGGCCCTTTGTATTCGTCCACGAAGCCCTGCGCGAAGGCTGCACCTCGTGTCACCAGCCGCACGGCTCGATCAACGACCAGTTGCTGACGGCGCGCGACAACAACCTCTGCCTGCGCTGCCACGCGCAGATTGCCAATCCCTCGCTGGCTGGCGGCGGCGTGGTGAGCATTGGCGGCATCGATCACAGTGCGCTGCTAAGCCGGGGCACTTGCTGGTCGGCGGGATGTCACACCGCCGTGCATGGCTCAAACGTGGATGCAAAACTGAGATACTGATGCGCTCGCGCCGACCATGCGTAGCAGCCGAGGTAACGAGGCTCAAATTCTTCAGGGATCAGAGCCTCGTTACGTCGGCCGCTACCTTGTGCAGTTGTGCTATCGGGTTGATGGCTTTCATTGCAGCAGGTGGTCTTTCAGTTTACGCCGCCGACCTGGCCATCGACGAACTGCCGGCGCCCTTCGCTGGCAAGGTCGAGTATCGGCAGGACATCCTCCCCATCCTTGAAAAAGCCTGCTTCCGTTGTCATGGACCTGAGAAACCGAAGAGCGGCTTCCGGCTCGACAACCGTGCGTCCGCGCTGGCCGGTGGCGAAAGCGGGCCGGCCATTGTTTTGGGCAAGAGCGCGGATAGCTCGCTGATTCATGCGGTCGCCCGAATGGATCACGATCTGGCCATGCCGCCGACCGGCAAGGGTGAGCCACTCAAGCCCTACGAAATCGCGCTGCTCCGCGCGTGGATCGATCAAGAGCTCGATTACGGCGGCGTGGATCAACCCGAACGCGCGCGGCTGTCGTTTGAAATGACGACGGGCGCCGGCTACATCGCGGTGAGCGGCGACCGGGCGAAGTTCCGCGAACAATCCTGGTTGAATGATGGTTGGTCGGGTGGCGTGTCGGAGTTCAGCGCTCAAGGACCGATCGATGAGCAGACCAGCTTCACGCTGGACGGCCGCGTGTTGCTCGAACAAAACGACACGCGTTTCCGGTTTGATGTGCGCCGCAAGGAATGGGGCGGCTTCGCCGGTGGCGTCGAGACCCGGCGCAAGTGGTCCGACGACAGCGGTGGCTATCACCCGGCCTTTACGCCGCCGCAGTTCGCAACCGGGGAGGAGCCCTATCTCGACTTCGGTCGCGCGTGGTTTGATCTGTACCTGGATCGCGCGGGCTGGCCGGCAATGCGGCTCGGCTACGAATTGCAGTTCCGTGACGGCACGGAAGCAACGACCCGCTGGGGCGTGGCGACCGACTCCGCCGTGGGTGCGCGGGCGCTGATTCCCTCGACCGAGACCGTCGACGAGCAGACCCATATCCTCAAGGTTGACGTCGCCAAAGACTTTTCCGGCTGGCGGTTGGCAGACAGCCTCCGCGTCGAGTGGCATGATCAAGACTACGCGCTGCATGCGGAGAATTTCGGAGCGAGCCCTACGGCGCCCACTGCCACCAGCGATGTGCGCGAAGGCTACGAACACACGCAAGGTGCCAACTCACTGACGGTCGAGAAATCGTTGCGCGACGACTTGGTGATCACGGCCGGCTATCTCTACTCGTGGTTGGACGGCGCCGGTTCGTTTGACAGCGGCGAGTTTCTGTCCGACACAGTGGGGGATTTTTACAATCAGTTCCGAACCAGCAACCGCATCGTGCTCGACCAGCAGGCGAATGTCGGGAGCCTGGGGGTCAGGCTCGGTCCCTGGCAGGAAGTTGTCCTGTTCGGCGGCGTGCAAGGCGACTGGTCACGGCAGCGCGGATTCTCCGACGTGACCCAACGCTACGGCAGCCCGACGGCGAGCCCGGCGGAATATCTTTCCTGGTCCGACCTTGAGCGGCAATTGATCGAGGAACGCGCCGGCCTGCGCTTTACCGGTCTCCCTTTTACGACGCTCTACGCGGAAGGGCGCTGGCAGCAGGAAGCCGTGGACCAATATGAGGATCAGTACGAAGCCTCGTTTCCGCAGTTCCCCACGCTGGATCGCGGCACCGATGCCGACGCCCGGCTTGATCAGTATCGCTTCGGCGGCAACACCTCGCCGTGGCGGTCCGTGATGCTCGCCGCTCATTACGAAATTTCGGGTCACCAGACGGACTATTCTCCGACACCGGATGATGCCTCGTACGGGCCGTTGGGATTTGGGTACCCCAACTTCATCACCGGGCGGCGAATTGATTCGGACGAGGTTGAGACGAGTCTGACGACCCGGCTCAACGCGCGGTTGAAGGCACGGCTGAAGTATCAATTCATCAAGTCAGACTACGAGACCACGCACTATGGAGTCACAAACGTGTTCGACGCGAATCCGGTAATCACCCCGGCGGGCACCCGTGCGGCCGGCCAGCAGGATGCCAACATCTTCAGCGCCGGCTTGAATTGGATGCCTGCGGCACGGCTGGGTTTCGACTTCACGGGCTCGTTTGCCGACACGGAGTTAACCACCTTCGCGAACAACTCGCCCAGCGTCGTGCCCTACGACGGGGAAGTCTGGAGCGTGCTGGCCGCGATGAACTGGAGTGTGGATGACCTCACCCGCTTCAACACCACCTACGTGTGGTCGTTCGCTGATTACCGGCAGGAGAATTTCACCGCCGGTCTGCCCTTGGGGATCGAGTATCAATGGCATCAGCTTCGCGCCAGCCTTGATCGGCAATTGAACAAACAGCTCTCGGTAACGCTGCTCTATCTTTTCCAGCTCTACGACGAGCCGACCGCCGGCGGCTTCAATGACTACACCGCGAACGGAGTCTTTGCCGGTTTGACCTGGCGCTGGCGGGAATGAGCGCTGGCCCGGCGTGATTCCCTGGCGTTGCGGCAACGCGCGGCTAACGGCGGCGCAGGAGCAGGGCGCAGTTCCACGAAACGAACTCGCGGATGATCGGCAGCTTCATCAAGAAAGCGAACTCGGGATAATAGCGCGGGACCACTTTGATCAATTGCAGCTCCGGGTTGGCCCGCACCCAGCGCAGCACTTCGCCGATGTACGTGGGAAAGAGATTCGTGAACACCGTGTGATCCGATTTCCGACCGGTCAGCTTGCTCCAAAACGCAACCCCACGGCGGGCGCCCAGATAGTGAAACGGCGAAAAATCATGACCGCCCCACGGCGACAGCCAGTTGGTCCAGCTCAGGTAAAGATGACCACCGGACGGCAGCAACGTCGCGGCTTGCTCAATAAACTGCTTCGGTTTGGCAAGGTGTTCGAGGACGTTGGAACAGATCACCAAATCGTGTTGCCCGAGCTTCGCGTAGTCGTCCGTGTCGAGGTTGATCTGCACGAAGCGGTGGCGCTGGAGCTCGGGCTTCAAGATGTTCGCAGCGTCGGCGTACGTGACGTCGCAACCGCGGGGCAGAAACTCATGGCCGAAGATGCCGTGGCCACAGCCCAGATCGAGCACGCGGAGTCCGGGCCGCATCACTACACTCTGCCGCTCGATCCATTGCAACGCGTCCTGCGCCTGCAAGACGTAGAAGCCGTCGTCGTCGCGGTGCTGCAAATGCCGGGCAATGAGCTGGTGGATGATCATCGCTACTTCACCACGTGCGGCTGAAACCGGTTCTTAACGTTGCGCCAGAGCTGTTCCCGGGGCGTCAACGGTCCTGCGTCGGGCTCCAGCGCCGGCAACCGGGTTCGCGGTTTGACGGGCACCATCGTCTTCGCGATCGCCACATCATCGGTGTGATAGATCAACACGCCGTCGAGATTGGTGAGGGTCGGCCAGCCGCGGACGCGGCGCTGCAACACTCCCCGACAGTTGAAATGGTACGTGAGCAATCGCAGTTGGTCGTAGTGCTGATGCAACACTTCGTTGAAGACGTGTTGGTCATCGCTCTTGCTGCGAAAGCGGGTGCGTCCGCGCTGGAGAATTTCCGCCCGGATGTCGCGTGAGCCCTGCAAGTCCCAGAACGACACGCCGGCGTTGAGGTAGGTCGAAGTGTATTGCTTACCGAACATGAAGCGCCCGCCCGCGTGTTCGACGGCGGCGGCCACCGGCAAACCGTGGAGCACCTGCGGCAACTCGGGAATGGCTTGCAGGCACAACACATCAATGCCGTCGACGACCAGCACGTGATCGACGTCCAGCTGATCGATCACTTCCCAGCGGCGATAGTTGGCCTCGCGGTAAATCAGCGAGAAGGTGTTCTCCGGCTTGATCAGATGATAGGTGACACCCGGCGCGCGCTTCGCCGGCAACGCGTCCCCGAGGATGAACGCGTGCAACTCGAGGAACGGGTTGATCGCGAAGCTGGTGAACGTCTCGTCCAGCCGCTCGGCGTGCGAACCGAACACCATGGTGGCAACCGCTTGTCGTGAACGGGCGTCAGGCATCGCGCTCAATAGTCGGGTTGGCACGGCGTGAAAGCCGCGCGGTTGCTGAAGCGCACCTGCCGGTTGATCCAGCGCTGGTGAGCGCGTTCCAAGAACCGCGCGAGGCCGGGTGCGGTCTCAAGTAGGCGGTGCTGCCAGGAGCTGCCCTGCGGGGCGGCGGCGGGGCGTTGTTGCCCGCCTTGCTTCCACGTCGCCGAATAGTCGCTCTGCATCACCGGGCCAAAGAATTCCGGCGTGGGCCCGATCTTGCGAGCGCAAACAAAAAGCAGCACATAGGCGCGGTTCAGCAGGCTGACGCGGCCGCCGACTTGCGCCGGATCGTTGACCTCAAACATCCGCACCCGACCGCCGAACTCGACCGCCACCATCCGCTCGATCTTGAAGCCGCTTTGTTCGTTGAGCGCCCGCCACCAGAGCTCGGGGCTGAACTGATAAAAGCCATGGCCGAAATAGTTGTTCGCCGGCGTGTAGGCGATGAAGTGACCACCCGGTCTGACGAGTTGCAGGCAATTCAATAGCGCGGTCGGGAACTGGAAGACATGTTCGAGACTGCCGCCGTCGAAGACCACCTCGTAGCTCTCACGCCACGCGGCCGGGACCGGCTGGTTGAGATCGTGGAGGCGGTCGGCGCCCTCGTAGTTGGTCGCATCCAGACTGTTCACCGTCGCCGCCCCGAGCGCCTTGAAGAAGGGTTCCGCGTGGGCTCCGTGAAAACAATCGAGCGCTGACCACCCGGCGGGCGGCGGCTGATTCGCGCGCGCCAAGACGCGCTGCCATTCGCGGCGGCCGACGAAGAAATTCTGCCGGCCGATCATCAGCGTGCGGTCGAACTTCACGCCCGAGCGGGCGCGGTCGAGCAGCCAGGCGGCGCCATGCGCATCGATACCCATGTCAACGGTCAGCCCCGTGAATTGCATTTGGGGCCGGTGGCCGACAGTACTGGTGTCCCGCGGAAGGCGGCAAGTGAATTGGCCGCCGCCGCGCCGTCGCCTTATTTGGTTGAGCCCGCCGGGCCAGCCTGGATGGCGGGGAAGCACGTGTTGCCGATCGTCATCAAATCCTGGAACTGGCCCGAGTGGCCGTAGTCCTCTCCGTGATACGTCGAGAGCTGTCGGGCTAGCTCGTCAAAATAGGTGGCGTCGTGCGGGCGGGCGTCCTTCTGCGTGTAGAATTGAACGATGGTTTCCGCACGTTCCTCCAGGGCCTGCCGGATCCCCGCACGCATCGAGGGCGTATAAAGATTGGGGTTCAACGCCTCGTTCCAATGATCGCTGATGAACACCTTCAGCCAGCCGGATCGGGGTCGCACGTGCCGGTTCAGCCGCCAGAAAACACCGGACCGGACCACCAGCGGTTCGCACTCCTGTCCCTGCAACACGATTTTCTCCGTCAGATTCTCGTAGAACTTGAACCCGGCATGGTTTGCCGCCAGGTCGCCATTGGAGAAAACCCCCGTGGTCAAAGTGCCCAGCATACCTTTTTCACTCAAAAGGCCCTCGTCTTTGTAAAGTTGGATTACCCGCTGATAGGCCGCCTCCCGGCTGAGCCCAGTGTCGCGCAACTCACGATACGTGCGGTAGTACGCCTCCCCGATGTTGTGAAAATGAACGAGCTTGTCGGTGCCGAAGTAATACCCGAACGCCTTGATCGTCCGGCTCTGGGTCAACATCATCCACCGTCGCGGGTCCAGCGTGGCATACGCCGAGAAGTTCATGCTGAGATCATTGTGCGCCGTCTCGCGTCCGACAAAGCTCGCGCGCGCCCAGCTGCCGTTGAGCGCGCTTTCAAGCCGGGAATCTTCAAGCATCGGATAACCGAATTGATCATGAAACGCTTTCACCAGGGCCAGCGGATCGTGCAGGCGGCGCAGCCGGTTGGTCCGGGTCACCTCGTTCCGGAGCTTGATGGCCGATTCAATGTCCGCATTGACTCGCGCCACCGTAATTTCGAGCGCGCGGGTATGGACGGCATCCAGATAATCCCCGAGGTCGGCCAGTTCGACATCGAGTGGCAGGGAGAAATTGTCTGTCTCGTGCGCCCACACGGTGAAAACTCCCACACCGAGCAGCAGGCCTAACAGCGCAGTCAGCAGCAACCAACAGCGTAACCGGTTTTTAATCACTCCACCGGTCCCCGCTGGTCGTCGGTGTGCGCAGGCCGCCCGCCCGCCTGCTCGGCGCCCGTGATTCTTTGTTACCCTGAGTTGAGCCATGTGCGACGAGCATTTCACCAAGCAGCTGTTTCGCGGTCAATCCGCCCGTCACGACGTTGCAATTCAATTCTCCGCGCGCCCCTTCCCGGCTTCGAAGGGCCGACCGACGGGCTGCGCTCCGGCGGCGGGGGCCCTTACCACAAACTCCAGGCGATACTCTTTCTGGAGTTCATCGCGGGTCTGCTGCCCGATCTTAATGGCCGGATCGTTTGGCACCAGCGCATTCACCAGGTAAACGCTGATCGCCGGGAGATGCGCATTGGTGAGACTGAAGGCGTGCGGGCCGGCCGTCAGCGGGCCGACGGATGCGGTGGCTTTGATGCGAAGGACCCCGTGGCCACTTTTGATTTCGGCCAGCTTGGGGAAGGAGGTTTCCAACAGGTGCGGCGCCAAAGTTTTCCCGTCCAGCCCGACCTGGATGTCTTCGAGAACCCGTTGCGCGTAGGCGGAACCCTCTTCCTTCGAAACGCGTCCATCCTGATTCTGGTCAATGACGAGCAGGAGCTGGTCGGCAACCGACACACCGGGCGTGAGGTCTATGGAAAGATCGACGCGATTGGTGGCCACCGCGACCCGCGTCGCTTGCAAGTATTCGTCGAGTCGATGCGCCGTGGCGTCGGTCGCGAGCGCGACCAACAAACAACTCAGAAGGCCCGCTCTGATCCGCGGCGGATTGAAAACCATGTAACAGCCGAGGTAACGAGGCTCAAACATCCTGATGAACACGGCCTCCTCACATCGGCTGTTACGGTTTTGAAAGAGGCTCATTTGCCTGAAAACTTCTTGCCGTAATCGTTGGTCGGGTCGCGATACATGGAGTGCAGGTGCATCGTGACGTCGCCGCCCAACTTTTGCGGCGCGTATTCGATGATCACGGTCGGCCCCTGGATTCGGAAGTAGGCTTTGCCGGCTTCCAAAGGTCCGCTCCACGCAAACCAGGTGTCCGCGAGGTTCGCCGTGATCTCGTTCAATTTCGCCGCTGCCGCGGTGTCGTGAATGATGCCCGACCATTCCGCGACGAGTTCCAGCAGCAGTTTGCGTTGGCTGTCGTTGAGCGTGGACGTCTTCAGGCCTTCGGGTTGAATTGTTTCCCCGTCGTGGCCGGGGCCAAGCACGAGATCGCGCATCTGGGCACCGAGGATAGCCTGCTTGCGCTGCTCGTCCGTCAATGCTTTGACGAGCTCCAATGCCTTGTCCGTCTCACGACCCATGGGGCGCACGGTCTTGCCGTCGAGGGTGAACTTGGCGGGCTGCACGGCGATCAGGCTCGGCGTCAGCACACCTCTCTCACCGGCAATCGTGATGTTGAGGGCCAGGTGGTGGCCGCCAAATTGAATCATCCAGGGGTCCGTGGCCGACGGCTTGCCCATGAAGGAAATGAAATACTCGTCACGACCGAAAGGCGGGGCCCCGGCTCCACTCTCCTGCTTCAAGACCTCATCGGATTCCACAATGCCCACGACCTTTTCGTAGCCCATCTTGCTCAGCGCGGTCGCGAGGAGCGTCATGACGGCGGCACGCTGGTTCGGTTTCAGGTCGTCCATGCGGAGTCCGCGGTGTTCCGCCATGCTCACCGGCAGATTGGACCAGCGGATACGCTGGGCCGCATCGTCGAACGGGAAACTCACCTGGCCGCGTTGCGGGTCGTCGAGAGTTTCGAGCAAGGCCGTGGCGGCGCCAACAATCTTCAAGGTCTGATCGGCGGCGGAAAGTTCGCCCGCGGCGAGGAGGAACAGGAAAGCCAGACCCGTGATTGTTCGTCGTAATTGCTGAGGAAGGAGTCGAGGGAATTGCATGCCGTTTCTCTGCCACGGAAGCCGCGAACCAGCAATCCGATTCGCGTCACGATTTTCCGCGGGCCGCCCAAGCAATGTTCGGCAACCAAGGCGAACGAACGGACAACATTCGAGAGGTCACGGTTGCGGGATGAGCAGAAGTTCTGCTACCAACCAGAGCACCTCAGCCCCACGTACCATGAAAACACCCGAACCCATCCTGTCGGCTTCGCCCCAAACGCGTCGCGAGTTCATCAAGACCACCGCCACTGTTGCCACTGCAGCCACCGTTGCCCGTTTACCGGATGCGCTCGCCTTTGGCCAGGCGCCGTCGACGGGTGTGCTCGGCGCGAACGATCGGATCGCCGTTGGTTACATCGGCACCGGTTCGCAGGGGCAGTCGCACATCGATTCGCAGAAGAAGTTCGCCGGCGAGAACAACCTTGTGCAGGCCGCAGTCTGCGATCTCTACCAGAAGCGTTTGAAGCAAGCGCAACAGAAAGCCGGACTGCCAGACAAGGACGCCTACGATGACTATCGCCGGTTGCTGGAACGAAAGGACATCGACGCAATCACGATCGCCACGGTGGACAACTGGCACGCGCAGGTCGCGATGGACGCGATGGACGCCGGCAAGCATGTCTTCGGTGAGAAGCCATTCACGCGTTATCTGGGTGAGGCCTTCCAGCTTTACGACACCTGCAAGCGCACCGGCAAAGTGTTTCAACTCGGCAGCCAGGGTTGCGCGGATCCGAAGTATCACGCCGCTCACAAGTGGGTGAAGGAAGGCCGCCTCGGCCCGCTCGTCTGGGGTCAGGCGTCGTATTGCCGGAACAATTTCCCGCGCAGCGAGTGGACCTACCCCATCGATGCCGATGCGTCCGAAGCGAATCTCGACTGGAAGCAGTGGCTCGGGAAGGCGAAGAAGATCCCTTTCAACCCGGAGCACTATTTCAGCTGGCACAAGTTTTACGCCTACAACTCCGGCATCCTCGGCAACCTGCTGCCGCATCGCGTGACGCCCCTGATGCTCGTGATGGGCGAACTCGAATTCCCGCGGCGCGTCACATGCACGGGCACGCGTGAAGTGTCGAAGGATCGCGAGATCACGGACACCACGCACTTGCTGGCCGAATTTCCGAGCGGCTTCACGCTGCTGGTCGCCGGCTCAACGGTGAACGAACAGGGCTTGCCGGACATCATCCGCGGCCACAAGGGGACGCTGCATCTGGCATCGAGCCAGAACCGGGTTGAAATGAAACCGGAGCGCCCGTTCGCGGATGAAAACGATGCGTTGGAATTCTCAACGGGCGACACCACCGACAACGTGCCGCGCCTGGAGAAGAACTGGTTCGACTGCATTCGCACCGGCGGCCTGCCCTTTGCGAACATCGAACTGGCGATTCGGTCGCATACGGTGATCTGCCTTGCCGAAATGGCCGAACGCACGCAACAGACGCTTTTGTTCGACGAGAAGGACCGCACTATTCGCAATGGCGAGGGCAAGAAGCTCAAGCCGATCAGCTACGACAGCAAGGTGCCGGTGCGCGCCGGGGCGTGAACGGCGATGCCAGGTGGTGTCCGGAAAAATGGTCGCGCCCAACTCGCGGCGGATCGTCGATCATCCCGCGGTTGTTAGCGGCCAAAAGTGGGGATGAACATGCGGAAGACCACCCCTTGATCGGTTGGGCCGCCACCAAAAGTCGCGCCGTAGTAGAAGCCGCCGCCGGCCGCCACCAAGGGCGATCGCGATCGGGCTCCGTTGTCGGCGACGTTTGCAAAATTGTGCAGCACCACATTTCCAGTCCCATCGAAATTCGACTGAAAAATTGCGCCCTGACCGGCTGAACCACCAATGCGACTGGTGCCGAGCACGGAGCCAAAAGGGCCTTCCAGGAGACCGGATGTGGGTTCGCGGGCATCGTTGGCAACCGCACCGAGGCTGTGGGGGATTTCAAAATTGCTGCCGTCCAACCCAAGACGGAACAGGCAACCGAACCCGGCGCTGCCGCCCAGTGCGGCCGTGCCGTAAAGGCGATTGTCGCTGGCGAGGAGCAAATTTCCGTTGGGTTGCTCGGCGCCGCCCGCCACCAAGCCAAGGCTCTTAAGAACGGTGACGACGCCATTCGTCGTGACCCGGAACACCGCACCCTTGTCCGCGCTGCCGCCCAATTCGGTGCAGCCGTACAAGACGCCGCCCGGTCCTTCGATGACACCAGCGAGTGGCTGGCGGGGGATCTCGGAAGCGACATTAAATCCGGTCAGGATCGCGTAATCGGTGCCGTCGGGTTTGAACGAGAAAACGCCGCCGAAGCCGAAGCCGCCGCCGGTGTTTGCGGTGCCATAGATGCGGCCGTTGCTGGCCTTCAGCAGTGGTGCCTGCGGGCTCCGGCAGTCGCCCGAAGCGGGGAAGTGTCGCACTACAGTAAAACCCAAACCGTCCGGCTGTAGTTTGAAGATTGTGCCCGCGTTGAAACTGCCGCCGGCGGAAGTCGTGCCGAACAGGTCGCCAGTCTCGGATTGGATCATGCCGCCCAGCGGAGTGGAGCCATCAAGCGTCGCGTTGAGGCGGCGCAGAACCACGAACTGGCTGTTGGTCGGATTGAGTTTGAAAATGACGCCAGCGTTCGCGGTCCCGCCGCTTCGGGTGCAGCCGTACAGCCAGCCGTCAATCCCAACGGTCAACGGTCCCCACGGATTGATACCATCGGCGGGATCACCACCAAAGGTTCGCAGCGGGGCAAACGCCGAGGCGAGCACGCCGAGCGTCACGTTTGAGCTTACCAGAACTCCGGAGGCGTTGCTGACCACCACATGATAACTGCCCGCATTGGCGAGCGTCACGGCGTCGAGCAGCAGGTCCAGGTTGGTGGCGCCCGTGACGGGGTTGCCATCGAGAAACCACTGAATGCTCAAGGGCCCGCCGCCGCCGACCGCCGCCGACAGTAGCGCCGGAGAACCAACAACGGCGGTGGTCCCGGCCAACGGCAGGATCAGCTCGGGCGCCGACGGAGGCAACGATTCCGAACGGGCACGCAAGAATACATTGCTGACGGATGCCGGCAGGGTCAGCGCCATCACCGAATTGGACTGAGAGATACGCAGCGCTTCGGTCCAGTGGGCCAGATCGTTTGAACGTTCAACCACCAACAGCGTCGCGGGCGAGGCCACTGATTGCACCTGCAGGACATCCGGGGTGGGGTGGGCGGGTTCAATCAATCTCGGGCCAGTTATGGACTGAATCTCAATCCACCGCACCGCCTGGTTGGTCTTGCCTTGAGCGTCGGTAACCGTCGCCGTCAGCATGTGTGTTCCCAAACTGAGCTGGTCAGCCCGGCGAGAAATCTCCAGGCCAGTGCCGAGGGCGCCGTCCCGGTCGGACGTCCACAGCACGCTGGTCAGCGCGGAGCTGCCCTCCTCGGGATCGTAGGTGATGGCACTCATGGGAATCACCTGCGCGCCGGCAAACAGACTGGCATCCGGCGGCCGCACCATGGCGATGGCTGGAGGTCGGTTAGCGACCTGAAATGGGCCGTCACTGATGTCTTCGGCAAACAGGAAGCCATCGCTGACCGAGACGCGGAACCGGGCTTGTGAGGTTCCCCGCAGGCTGTCAACGGGCACGCTCAGTGAATTGCCCGTCACATCAATCGCAAGTGTTTCCCACGTCACGCCATTGTCACGACTGAAGGCGACGTTAAAATATAGCGGATCGTTATCCGCATCGCTGGCCGACCAGGTTACATTGACCGGCGCGGTGGAAACGCTTTCGCCACCGTTAGGAGTCAGCACCTGAACTGTGGGCGCGCTGGCGCTAGCCACGCGCTCGCCCAACACGACGCCCTGGCGCAGGACCACCACCCGGTTCGCTGGCAGCGAAATGGGAAGATACAGGTTGAAGAATCCTTGCGGATCACTGGTTGCCGCGTCCGTCGACGGACGAAACATGAGATTGGTCAGCACGGACCCACCCAGCGCTTCCACCCGGAGCTGATAGTCACCCAAGGGATCAACCGAGCCAGCATCCGAAGCGCTCGCGCGCCCGTGAAACGGCAGCCAGGTGACTTGACCGGTGACGCGATCGATTGAGCCATGGATCGCGTGCAACGGACCGGTCACGGGCGGATCCCCCGCCAGCTTGGGTCGGTTTGGTGCGGCTGGTGCCGGTGCAAAACTGTTCATCGCTTGCAGGAGCCCTTCATAGGTGAACTTCGAGGGGAAGCGATCGGGACAGTATGACATCATGTCGGATTGCGTATACGGACTCAGCGCGCCGATGCCTGCGGGCCCTTCCAGCAAGACCCAGCCATAAACGAGCGAGGCTGCTCCCTGGTTCATCGGACCGAGAGCTGGTTTGCGGCGGCCACCGCTTGGGTCGGGTCGAAAATAGCTTTCCGGAAACGGCGATGGATCCAAGGACTCTTCGGTTTTCTCTCCGCAAGGGCCAAGGGCATACGTGATACCGTTTTCGATCACCCTGGGTATCGCGGGGTCGAACGTGTGGAGTTGACCAAACAGATGCCCAAACTCATGCACCGTTACTTCGGTTTCGAGGATGGTGCCCACCCCTGCTTTTCCGGAGATGTTGTCGACATCCCCATTGACCTCACCAGCCGGAGACGGAAAACCTCGCGGACTGAACAGGCCGAAGCCTTTGTCGTATGGCGCATCAACGCCTTGAGTCAATTGGGTCGCAAGCGAGCGCAGGTTGGGAACATTGTTGGATTGAAGGGGCAGATGCATGATTTCAAACTGGAAACGATCCATCGGAAATCGTGCCGCGACCGCAGCGATGTGATGCAGAACCTCGCCTTCCGACGGCGGTTGGAAATCCGTCGAATTGACATCTCCCAGCCTGAAAAATTTGAAGGCCAGTGTGGGTGAGGGAATGAAGCTCACATTCACCGCGCAACCGGCGGTTGCACCGGTCGAATTACAGATCAAATCGGCGTCGTCCGGCTCAAAGCTCAGCGTAACATTCCCCGTGGTGCCCAATGACGGGAGCAGGAAGTTGAGGGACTTGGCACCATCGGAGCGGACCTCATCCCGTTCGGCATCGCCCACCGTCAGGATCTCCCCACCCGCATTGAGGGGAGCCACCAGAAAGAACGGCACTCCGTTGCGCCGGCCCCGAAGCTTGCCGCGAACTGGGACGGCGGCATCACCCAAGTTTTCCTTTTCGAGGAACACGCGTGCCACCGTCCGCTTGCCGGCGATAAGGGGCACGGTTTGATTCCAATCCTGGATCACCTGGGTGACCTCGATGGCCCGTACATTCACCACCGGCAATTTGGAAAATGTCACCGTGGCAGTCGCGCCGCCGCCAACCGGAGGCGCATATCCGGCAAGGGAGGAAAAAGAAGCGTCGGCACCGGTATGGAGGTTGATGCTGAGGCTGGTGCCGCCGTTCACTCGCGCCCTCCAGGAACGCACCGCCCCCAATAATGTAACGCCGAGCTCAGTGATTTCCAGCTGCCCAAAACCGCTGAGATTGGCTTCAACCAAGACCGGTTGCGTGATCGTCACCCTCGCGGTCATCGAGGCGGTGGCATAACCATAAGCAACCGTATCCCCGCCTGGCTTATTTAGATGCGCAGAGGCGCTGGCTCCAGCCGTCAGCGTGAGCGAGCGGATGTCTTCCTGACTTCCGTCGAAATTGACGGATGCCGTTCCGCTTCCCGCACCGCTTCCAATCATCCCGAGCGCATAATAGGGCGGAACAATCCAAGTCATCCCGCCGCCACCGGAAACACTGAAAGGGAGATTGCCCGACTTGCTATCTCCACCTGAGCTTCCGATCGGACTGTATTCAACACCGAAACTCTCGATGACCCCCGAGCCGCCACCGCCGACATCGCCAGTGGCACCATTGTATTGCACGGCCGCCTGCAAAGTGCTCATCAGAAGTGTCATGCCGATTGCCACGCCACCAAGCGCAGTCGCAATTCGGAGCACCGGCGGCCGGAGCTTCACGCATCGGAGCGTGAATTCGAATGGGCCCGGGCTCGCACCAATTCGCCGGCGTTGAACGGTCGGGGAAATTGGTGGGTTTGTGTGCATGTCGATCGGCTAAGTTGTGAGCAACCTATCCGCAATCAACCGTCAGAAACAAGTTGAACCTCAATCCTCCCAATCGAATTGACCCACGAGCGCGGGCGCAGGTCTTTAGGCGATCAGCTTGTGGATGAGATCGCCTTCCACATCGGTGAGGCGGAAGTCGCGACCCTGGAAGCGGAAAGTCAGCTTGGTGTGCTCAAGTCCCAGCAAGTGAAGAATCGTCGCGTGAATGTCATGAACATGACAGCGATCCTCGGCCGGTGAAAAACCGAGCTCGTCCGTCTGGCCAATGATCGTGCCGGGCCGGGTGCCGCCGCCCGCAAACCACATGGTGAAGGCGTCGATGTGATGGTTGCGCCCCGTCTTCTCGCGGTTCTCACCCATCGGCGTGCGCCCAAATTCGCCGCCCCAGATCACCAGCGTGTCATCGAGCAACCCGCGCGCCTTGAGATCCTTCACCAACGCCGCACCACCTTGATCGACCTCGCGGCAGACTTTCGGGAAATCCTCTTCGAGGGTTTCACCGGGGCCGCCGTGGCTGTCCCAGTTGGCGTGATACAACTGCACGAAGCGCACGCCGCGCTCGACGAGCCGCCGCGCAAGCAGGCAGTTGTTCGCGAAGGAAGGCTTGCCGGGCTCCACGCCGTAGAGCTGCAACGTCGCAGCCGATTCGCCGGACAGATCGATCAACTCCGGCGCGCTGCTCTGCATCTTGAACGCCATCTCGTACGAGGCGATACGCGTCGCGATCTCCGGGTCGCCGGTCTCAACGAGTCGCTGGAGATTCAGATCGCGGACTGCATCGATCGTGCGACGCTGACGGGCCTGATCGATGTTAGGCGGCGAAGTCAGATTGAGGATCGGTTCGCCTTTGCCCCGGAAGGGCACGCCTTGATACGTGGTCGGCAGGAAGCCGCTGCCCCAGTTCACCGAGCCGCCCCGCGGGCCGCGCGAACCCGATTGCAGCACCACGAAGCCCGGCAGATCGCTCGCCTCGCTGCCAATGCCGTAGTTCACCCAGGCGCCCATGCTCGGCCGGCCGAACAGGCCCGAGCCGGTGTTCATGAACAGCTTGGCCGGCGCGTGATTGAAAAGATTCGTCGCGCACGTCCGCACAAACGTGGCGTCATCGACGATCGTCGCCGTGTGGGGAAACAGGTCGCTAACCCACATGCCGCTTTGGCCGTGCTGTTTGAATTTGCGCCGCGAGCCCAGCAGCTTGACGCCGTGCGAACTGTCCATAAAGGCGAACCGTTTGCCCTCGATATAGCTCTGCGGAATCGGCTGGCCGTTCAAATCCGCGAGCTTCGGCTTGTAATCGAACAGATCGAGCTGCGATGGACCCCCGGCCATGAACAGGAAGATGATGTTCTTGGCGCGCGGCGCGAAGTGCGGCTTCTTCGGCGCGAGCGGATTGGCTTCAAATGCGGAATGTGCAGCGCGGTTTGCGGGCTCGGCCCCATAGCCATCCTGCCGCAGCAGTGACGCCAGCGCGATCGATCCGAGCCCCATGCCGCAGCGGCTGAAGAACTGGCGGCGGGTGGCGACGTGCAAATGATTCTCCTGAAGTAGCGAGTCCATCAGAAAAAGCTCCCGAACACCGGCGGTATCTCGCGTGCGACGGCCCGCAGGCTTAGGCGCTGCCGACGCAGCCGCTGGTCCAGCGACTCCGGCGACTCATCGGAAGCGAGCACCTCTTCAATCACGGTGCGTTGATCGGCGAAGCGAAACCGGTACGGATGCCGTTGATCCGACCAGTGCGCCAGCAGACGCCGCCGCATCGCCGGGATTCGCCACAGGCGGCGGCCGTACTCAAACCGGGCCACGTCATCATAGCTGACAAAGTCGCCCCAACAAGATGCTGGCTGTACGGTCAGGTTTTGCATCGCGGTTCAAAGTAGCAGGCCAACGCGGTTCGCCCAAGCTCCGTGTGCGCGGTCGCGTGGTTCATTGCGCTTAAGTTTGGGTACCAGCAAGTCGGCCGGGGCGGGCACGGTGAGCGTCAGTTGACCGTAGGCCTTGGTCAGAGCACGGGCCGACCAGTCGGCCGGAAAGCCCTGCAGCGCGAGTTCCGGCATGAGGTTCACATGCCAGCCATGTTTCAGCTCGAACTCGCTCCCGATGAGGCATTCATAGCAGAGGCGGGCGACTTCATCCGAATCGGTGATCGGATCGACGTCCATGCTGTTCTCGGGAAGCGGCTCAACAATGCCCCGGTGCCCGGCGTGCCACAGCAATGCTCCTGAGCCGATCAACGTCATGCGCGCGGGGGCCGACAGCTTGCCGGCCAGCTCCTGAAGCCAGTCTTCCACTTGATGGGGATGTTTGAGTTCGCGTTTTGGCATCGGGCAATTAAACCGGGGCGCTATTCATTCGCGGGTGATGGTTTCGTCGAGGTTCAACAGCACCCGCGCAACATTCAGCCACAGTTCCGTGGGTTCACCGACGACGTGCTCCCGCTCGGCGGTCAGCAGTTTTTCCAGCGCTGCCAGTTCGTCCGGTTGCGGCGGCCGGCCCAGGCAGAGCCGGAAGGCGTGGGCCAAACGATCCGCGTCGCTCGCCGCCGGCCCCCTGAAAATCCGCTGTGCCAAGTGTTGGGCGAACTCAAAGTAGCCCTGGTCGTTCAAGAGCGTCAGTGCCTGCAACGGCGTGTTCGAGCGCGACCGACGACTGCACGCGCTGAACGAGTCCGGCGCATCAAACACGGCGAGTGCCGGATGCGGGGTCGCACGGTAAAAGAAAGTGTACATGCCGCGGCGAAACCGGTCTTCATTCTGGTCCGCCTTCCACTCGCGCTTCACCTGGCCGAGCGACATGACGCCATCGGGCTGCGGCGGATGCACGCTGGGCCCGCCAATCTCGTCGGTGAGCAGGCCGCTGATGCTCAACGCGACATCGCGCACCAGTTCAGCGTCGAGGCGCAGCCGGTTTTGTCGCGCGAGCAGCTTGTTGGTTGGATCGTTCTGCGCCAGCTCAGGTCGCAGCTTCGACGATTGCCGATACGTGGCCGAAGTGACGATCAACTGGTGCAGCTGTTTGAGCGACCAGCCGTTGGCCATGAACTCCACCGCCAGCCAGTCGAGCAATTCGGGATGACTCGGCGGCAGCCCTTGCGTGCCGAAGTCATTCTCCGTCTCGACGATGCCTTTGCCGAAGTACTGCTGCCAGACGCGGTTCACCGTCACGCGCGCGAGCAGCGGATTGTTCGTGCTCGCCAGCCAGTAAGCGAAGTCGAGGCGGTTCAGCTCCTTGTTCGTAGCAGCCGTCGTCCGGAGGCTCTGGTCGCCAACTGCATTTGAAGTGTGCCTCCTGACATCGGCTGCTACCGACTGAATGGGGTGCAACATGGCGGGCACACCGGGCGTCACCAACTTGCCGGGCCGCGTGAAGTCGCCCTTGATGTGGAGATGCGTTTCGCGCGGTTCGGCGCGTTCCGCCAGGACCAGCGTCGAGATCATCCGGGCGCGACCATTCTCCAGCTCACTCAGGCGCGCATCCTTTGCCTTGAATTCCTGATCGTTGCCGCCCAGCGCCAGGTAAACGATTCGCCGTTGCTTCAAGGTGCGCTCGCCCACCGGTTGCTTGAGCGCCTCCTGCACCGGCTTGCTCAAACGGCCGATACCGTCCGCCGACAACTCGCCCGCTTCCTTCGCGATTCGTTCCGCCGCGCCGTCCAACTGCCGGGTCAAATCGTCGCTCAGCACCGCCCTTTCGGCATCAAGCGCGCCGTGGTTCAACTTGGGATTGGGCAGTTCGAGCGTGGGCTCGTCCTGATTGTTGAAGAAGGCGAACAGCCGGTAGTATTCCTCCTGCGAAATGGGATCGAACTTATGATCATGACATTGCGCGCAGCCGGTCGTCAGGCCGAGAAACGCGGTGCCCGTTGTCGCCATGCGATCCACGACCGACTCGATACGGAACTGCTCCTTGTCGATGCCGCCTTCCTCGTTGATCTGCGTGTTGCGATGAAAGCCGGTGGCGATCGTGGGGTCAGGGGTCTGGGCATGGGGGTCTCGGGGCAGCATGTCGCCGGCGATCTGCTCGACGACAAACTGATCGAAGGGCAGGTCTCGGTTCAGCGCATTGATCACCCAGTCGCGGTACAGCCAGATCGAGCGCGGCGCGTCGATGCTGTAGCCGTTCGAATCCGCGTAACGCGCCACATCGAGCCACCAGCGCGCCCAGCGTTCACCGTGGTGCGGGGAATTGAGCAGGCGCTCGACGAGCCGTTCGTACGCGCCCGGCGCCGCGTCATTCACAAACGCATCCACCTCGGCGATCGTGGGCGGCAAGCCGGTCAAGTCCAGGGAGGCGCGGCGAATCAGCGTATAACGATCCGCCTCGGGCGAGGGCGCGAGACCTTCCTGTTCCAGCCGGGCAAGGACGAAGGCGTCGATCGGATTGGCGACGGCTGCGCCGGGTCGCGTGGCGGCGGGCAACCGTGGGCGCGTGGGTGGCTTGAACGACCAGTGAGTCACTGCGGCGTCGACTGACTTCTCCGCCGCGTCACTCAGTGAAGCCGCATAGCAGAGAATCAGGATGGCGATCAAACAACGCATGGTGCTGGTTGGGATTTTCTAAACGGCAGTCCGGTGCAGGGCAAAGGTTTTCAAACAACTTTCGGCATCGCCACCCGTTCCCGCGTTCTCCTAGACTCAGGTCATGCCCTCCGAGGTTACCCAGTTGTTGCACGCCATCGAACAGGGCGACGGTGCGACCGCGGAGGAACTGCTCCCGCTCGTGTATGAGGAACTGCGCAAACTGGCGGCGGTGCGGTTGGCGAATGAAAGGCCCGGTCAGACGCTCCAGGCCACGGCCCTCGTGCATGAGGCGTGGATCAAGCTGGCGGGGTCGGATCGCCAGCAATGGCATGGACGATCCCATTTCTTTGCCGCCGCTGCCGAAGCCATGCGCCGTATTCTCATCGAAACGGCCCGCCGCAAGGCCGCACAAAAACGCGGCGCAGGCATCCACCTCGAGGAACTGCACGAATCCCGCATTGAACTACGTGCTCCGGCCGATGAAATCCTGGCGGTCAACGATGCCCTCGAACAACTGGCGCGCGCCGAACCGGTGACCGCGCAAATCGTGAAGCTCAAGTATTTCGTCGGCATGACCCTGCCGGAGATCGCCGAGGCGCTGGAAGTTTCGCTCAGCACGGTCGAGCGTCATTGGTCCTTCGCCCGGGCCTGGCTGCGCACGGCGGTTCGCGGCGAAAGCCGCCCGAAAGTAGTTTGAAGGGTTTCGAACGTGGAATTCGCCATTGGGGAGCAAGCAGTGAACATATGAACGAGCCGAACTCTTCTGCATCGCCTTCCGAACGCGGGTTGTTTTTCGAGGCCTTGGCCAAGCCAACCAGGGAAGCGCGCGTGGCCTTCCTCGACGGCGCTTGTTTCAACCAGCCTGAATTGCGTCGGCGGATCGACGAACTGCTGGCCAACCACGCCATCCAGGACAGCTTCCTGCAAGAACCCGTCCTCGACGCGGCGACCATACTCGAGGCAACGCAGTTGTCCGAAGGCACCGGGACTACCATCGGCCGGTACAAGCTGCTCCAGCAAATCGGCGAAGGCGGCATGGGCGTCGTTTACATGGCCGAGCAAGAGGTGCCCGTGCGTCGGCGAGTCGCCCTCAAGATCATCAAGCTCGGCATGGATACGCGGCAGGTCGTCGCCCGCTTCGAGGCCGAGCGCCAGGCGCTCGCGATGATGGATCATCCCAACATCGCCCGCGTGCTCGACGGTGGCGCCACCGAGGCGGGCCGCCCGTACTTCGTCATGGAACTGGTCCAGGGCGTGCCCATCACCGAGTTCTGCGACAAGAACAGGCTGTCGGCCAAAGAACGCATGGGCCTTTTCGTCCAGGTCTGCCAGGCGATTCAAAGCGCGCACCAAAAGGGAATCATCCATCGCGACATCAAGCCATCGAACGTGCTCGTCACGCTGCACCACGGCGAGCCGATGCCGAAGGTGATTGATTTCGGCATTGCCAAGGCGACGAACCAGAAACTCACCGAGAAGACGCTGTTCACGAATTACGCCACGATGATCGGCACGCCGGCTTACATGAGCCCGGAGCAGGCCGAGATGAGCAGCATGGACGTGGACACGCGCACCGATGTCTATTCGCTCGGCGTGCTGCTTTACGAGTTGCTAACCGGCAGCACGCCCTTTCCCGAGAAACGCCTGCGCAGTCTTGGCTATGGCGAGATGCAGCGCGTCATCGCCGATGAGGAACCGGAGCGGCCCTCAACGCGCATCAGCACGATGGCCGACGAGCAGAAGACCGTGGTGGCGAAGAATCACGGCGAGGAACTGGCTTCATTGAGCAAACTGCTCCGCGGCGATCTCGATTGGGTGGTGATGCGGTGTCTGGAGAAGGATCGCCGCCGCCGCTATGACACCCCCAATGAACTCGTGGCGGATATCGAGCGCCATTTGAAGAACGAGCCGGTCGTCGCGCGCCCACCGACCGTGATCTATCGGCTCCAGAAATTGGTTCGCCGCAACAAGCTGGCGTTCGCCGCCGGCACCGCGATTGCGACGATGCTCGTGATCGGGGTGATCGTCAGTACCTGGCTGGCGGTTCGCGCAACGCACGCAAAGCGTGAGGCTGTGGAAGCCCAGCGGAAGGAAGCGGAACAACGCGAGGCGTCCGACAAGAATGCAGAGAAGGCCCGTCAAGCCGAACAGAAGGCCGAATCGGCGGCAGTGGCGGTTACCCGCAATCTTTATTTTGCGGAGATGAATCTGGCTGGGATGGCGGCAGCGGAGCCCGGTGGAATCATCCGGATCACCGACCTGACGACCAAATGGATTCCCGAAAAAGGGGCGACCGACCTCCGGGGTTGGGAATGGTACTACCTGCGGTCACTGTTGCATTTGGATCTGTTCACCCTCAGCGGGCACACCGGCAGCGTGAACTCGGTGGCATGGAGTCCGGATGGGAAACGCCTGGCCTCGGCCAGCGGGGACAATACGATCAAGATCTGGGACGCGGCCAGCATGCAGGAGGTCCGCACACTGCACGGGCACACCAACGGCGTGAACTCGGTTTCGTGGAGTCCGGACGGGAAGCGCTTGGCTTCGTGCAGCGAGGGCACGATCAAGGTCTGGGAGGTAGCCAGCGGCCAGATCATCCACAACTTGGTTGGGCATAGTACGGGGGTGAAATCGGTGGCGTGGAGCCCGGACGGGAAGCGCCTCGCCTCAGGCAGCGATGACAGAACCATCAAACTTTGGGATGCGGACAGCGGCACGAATATCCTCACGCTGCCCGGGCACAGCGGCACGGTAGCTTCGGTGGCGTGGAGCCCGGATGGGAAGCGCCTGGCCTCGGGCAGCGATGACAGAAGCATCAAGATCTGGGACGCGAACAGCGGTCAGGTGATCCATACCCTGACTGGGCATAGCTACTGGGTGAAGTCCGTGTCATGGAGCCCGGACGGGAAGCGCCTCGTCTCGGCGAGCGCGGATTTCATGCTGAAAATCTGGGATGCCTTAGCCGGGACAAATATCAACACGCTGATCGGGCACTCCGATCTTGTGAGGTCGGTTTCATGGAGTCCGGACGGGGAACTCGTGGCCTCCGCCTCCGAGGATAAGACGATTAAAGTCTGGGACGCGACCAGCGGGACGAACCTCTTCACCCATCGTGGACACACCAACTATGTGGGGGCAGTAGCGTGGAGTCCGATGGGGAGGCGCTTGGCTTCCGGCGGCGACGACCATACAATCAAGATCTGGGACGCGGTCAGCGAGGAGGCGCTGACCCTCCGCGGGCATACTAACAAGGTCTCCTCGGTCGCCTGGAGCGAGGACGGGGAACGCCTGGCCTCCGGCAGCTCTGACAACACAATCAAGATTTGGGATCCGGAGAGCGGGCAGGAATCCCGCACCCTGCGCGGGCATACCAACGAAGTAAGCCCAGTAGCGTGGAGTCCGGACGGGAAGTTTCTGGCCTCAGGTAGCCGGGACAAGAGCATCAAGGTTTGGGACGTGATCAATGGGGGGGCAATCCTGACGCTGGCTAGCTACGCCGAGCTCTTGACTGCGGTCTCCTGGAGCCCGGATGGGAAGCGCCTGGCCGTGGGAAATGGCGGGCACGATACAATCAACGTCTATGATACGACGAACTGGCAGGTGATCCACTCCCTGCGCGGGCACAGCGGCTCGGTACGTTCAGTGCCATGGAGCCCAGACGGGAAATTCCTCGCCTCAGCCAGTTGGGACAATACGGTCAGGGTCTGGGACGCAGTGAGTGGGACGAATATCCTCACGCTGAATTGCGGATACGGCGGGTGCATGATGGTTGCATGGAGTCCGGACGGAAAGCATCTGGCGGCGGGCGGCGGTGATGCGATGGTCACTATCTGGAACGTAGCTAACTGGCAAGTGATCCGGACCCTCCGTGGACACAGCGGCACCGTATCCTCGGTGTCGTGGAATCGGGACGGGAAGCGCCTGGCCTCCGGCAGTTGGGATGGCACGGTCAAGGTTTGGGATGCAGTCAGCGGGCACGAGGCCCTATCCTTGCGGGGACACACGCTGATGGTGCAGTCCGTGGCTTGGAGCCCGGACGGGAAGCGCCTGGCCTCCGGCAGTCATGACCACACGCTCAGAATCTGGGACGCGCGAAAGGGTTACGCCTCGAAACCTGAGTGAACCACGAATTTCAGAATGATGAAACCGGAACAAGAGATCTTCGAATCGGCGATCGCCCTGCCCTCGCGCGCTCCGCGGGTAGCCATCTCCTCGGTGCCTGCGGCCAGAACCGCGTCGTTTCCGGTGCATGGGGAGCGTCCACTGCAGAGGTTTACATTTCTTACATCGACTCTCCACCCCGCGGACTCATGGTGCGAATGAACCCCTCTACCACGGAACGACCGGCATGACGGGATTGGAATTCTGTCTGCAACCCGGCCTTTCGCCGTAGCCAACAAAAACAACCAACCAAAAGGTATACTATGAAGATCATCAAGAGCCTCGCCTACGGGGCGCTGGCGGCCGTGACGGTCGCCCTGCTGTTCCAAACTCCCACCACGCGGGCCGACGATCGCGGCCAAAAGGGTGACGACAACGAAAGGGGAAACCATGGCCAACGAATCGACGACCGGTTCGTCATCCTGCTGGAAGGAATCTATCAACCCGTACCCTTGGGTCAGGGCCCCCGACATAACCTTGGCCTGACCAGCGTAAACCTGGGCGATGGTTCGTTTTCGAAAGTGAAGATCCATCCCATCACCGGGATTCCGGGCAACCAGAAAAAGCCGATCGGCACCTTCTACGTGCAGTTCGGTGGCATGTATTGCGCCTATGACCTCCCAGGCGGATCGTTTGTGGCGAAGTTTACGGGGATCCACGACGTTGTGACCTCGTATGAAGAATCGGCCGACGGTTCATGGACCTTGGACGGCACCTTCGAACTGGACATCCTGGAGGCGACCGGGATCTACCAGCCCTTCGCGGGCGGCCACATCCACATGGTGGACATCCTGAAATTCCGGGCCGGTGACGGCACGTTCCTCGAGGACTGCTTCTGCCATATCCACCCCAAACTCGTCGCCCCATAACCTTCCCGTGAACAACCGGCGCGCGCCCTTGGCAAGGCGCGCGCTGTCTTGTACGGAGATCACGGCGAAAAGGTAGGACGGGCATCCCGCCTGTCTTGGTGAGCGTCAGGGAACGCTGTCTGTTTCGGTGGGCCGCCTCGTTTCCCAGAACCGCTGGCGCGGCTTCCTCCCCCGTCACCCGGACCGGCAGGAAGCCCAGGTTACTTTCCATTTGCCGCCTTGGCTTTTTAGCCGGCCGCCATAGCGTCCCCGGAGCATGAGTGAAGTGACAAGGATTCTCGACGCGGTTCAGCAGGGCAATGCGAATGCCGCCGACGAATTGCTCCCGCTCGTGTACGAGGAACTCCGCAAACTCGCCGCCGCCCGCATGGTGAACGAAGCCGAAAGCCACACTTTGCAACCCACCGCTTTGGTTCACGAGGCCTGGCTGCGACTCGTGGGCAACGAAGCGCCCGCGTTTCAGAATCGCGCGCACTTCTTTGGTGCCGCAGCCGAGGCGATGCGCCGCATCCTCATTGACCGGGCGCGCAAACGAAGCCGCGAGCGGCGCGGCGGCGATTTGCAGCGGGTTGATTTTGAGCGCCTCGACGTGGCGAATCCCGAGGATGACACCACTCTGCTCGCCGTGAGTGAGGCGCTGGACCGGCTCGCCGCGCACGATCCCGAGGGCGCCGAGTTGATCAAGCTCCGGTTCTTCGCCGGGCTGCCGAACGTCGAGGCCGCGCGCGTGCTCGGGCTGTCCGAACGCACCGCCAAGCGTACCTGGGCCTACGCACGGGCGTGGCTTTACGAAGAGTTGAAGCGAAGCCTGTGACCGACAACGGCCGATGCGATGCGGCGCGTTGCAGATTGAAATCAATCCGTGGCTGCGGCCGGGCCGAGTGCGTAGGCAGTGGCCTGGGCCAAGGACATCGCCCGGCCTTCGCGCCATGCAGTCGCAAACCGGGCATCCCCCAAGTGCCGTCGCGCTTCCGTGAGGGATTTCTCCTGCTTGTCGGCCGTGGCCGCTGGGACCACGATACCGGTCCGATCCCGGAGAGCATCGGCGCTGGCCAGCAGCCGCACAACCCGCTCCGGTTCCACGGAGACTTTGGCAGCAAGGCCAAGGTCAACGAGGTATCTCGCGCTGCAGTGCAGGCAGCCAATATCATGCATGATCTTCAAAGCCTCCCCGATCATAATTGCCTGGCGGCGGAAGGCTTCACCAAGGCATCTGCCTTCAGCCAGTCGGCTTTGCGCCTCTTCCATTCCTTTTCCTGCTCCTTCAGGAACTCGCGAAACTCGGCATCGTCCCGGAGACTGTTCAAGTTCGGATCCTTATCGAACAAGGTGTAGCAGGGAAAGCCGGCTGCCGCCGCCTTCTTCAGTGCATCCAGTGCCTCGCGCGGTTTGCCGAGGCGGGCGTAGGCACAAGCGATGAAGTAGGCCGTGTGGTGGAATTCGCCATAACCGGTCTCCTTGCTCATCGCCTTTTGGATCTCCGCTTCCGCCCCGGCCACGTCCCCATCGGCGGCCAGCATCACAGCATTCATCCCGGCCAGTTCTCCAGTATCATCCCCCGGGAAGGCTTTCCGAAACTCCTTCAGGATGGCTTTGGCGTCGTTAGTTCTTCGCATGGCGAAGAGCGTCCAAACGTTGTGCGATCCGACAAAGAACTTCCCGCCTTCCCCTCGCGGGATCTTTGACCAGAGGGGCAACGCCGATTCGTAGTCGCCTTTCCAAATATGCACCGCCGCCTCATCCACGAGTGGAATCGTGGCTGATGGATCCAGGGTTGACGCCGTTCGCAGCGCCGCCACGCCTTCATCCAGCAGACCGGTATGGCCGTAAACGAGGCCCAACTGATAATACGCTTCGGACAATTTTGGATTCAGTCTCAGCGCGTGCTGGAAATCGGCGACGGCTTCCTCATGTCGGAAATTCCTCGCCGGCGACCAGAGGATCATGCCCCTGGCTAGATACGCCTCGGCCGTCTCCGGTTCGATTGCCAGGGCTTGCTCCACCTTTAACGAGGCCTTCGGCTCCCACGTCTTGTATTCTTGCGGCACGTGGTAGTAGAACCGATCGACGTAAGCTGCGGCGAGCGCGGCGTAGGCCGAAGCGAATTCCTTGTCGAGCGCCACGGCCCGTTCGAGCGACTCGATCGCCTTCAGGTTGTCCGCATCGATATAGGTGCGTCGATAGATTTTGCCCAACAGGTAACTCTCATACGCCTCGGGGTTGACCTTTCGGGCCTTGGTCAAACGCGTCTGCTCTTCCGGCGTCAAAACGACGCGGATGGCTTGGGCAATGGCTAGAGCGACGTCGTTCTGAATCCGGATAATGTCGGCAGTATCCCGGTCATACGTCTCACTCCAGATTTGCCTTTCACTCGCTGCCTCGATCAACCGCACCTTGATGCTGACAAGAGTCCCGCTCAACACGACAGAGCCTTGCACCACGGCGTCCACTTTTAACTCCTGGCCGATTTTTGGGATGGACTTCGTGCTGCCTCGGTACGGCATCACACTTGTCCGGGAAACCACTTTCTTAAGGGCGCTGATCTGTGCCAGCTTCCCGATCAGTTCCTCGGTCAATCCGTCGGCAAAGTAATTCTGGTTCGTGTCGCCGGAGAAATTGTCGAAGGGAAGCACGGCCAGCGATTCAATCGAGCCAGGCACTACGGCTGCCGTGGGCGTGGACGTCTTTCCGTCGGAATCTCTCGCCGCTTTCAGTGCGCTCTTGTGGATCACGAACCAAACGCCGCCGACCGTCAGTAGGATTGCCAGGGCCAACACTCCCAGTAACTGCACTCGATTGGAAGGCCTCGATGCGGACAGTTGTTCGCTGCGTTCAGGCGGCGGAGAGCTTTTGAGCGCGGGTTGCGCATCGCCGGGTGCCGCCACGGCGGGCCTTGGGCCTGACTTGGTTTCCTCCTCCAAACCTTTCAGCTCGTTGCGCACGTCCAGGGCGCTCTGGTAGCGCTCGGCTGGATCTTTCTGCAAACAACGGCGGATGATCCGGCCCAAGTGTTCCGGCAGCCCCGGCTTCAGCTCGTTCAACGACGGCGGCGCATCCCGGAGAATCGACGACATGATCGACATCGCGGAGTCTCCTTTGAATGGGCGTTGCGCCGTCGCCATCTCGCACAACAGAATCCCGAGCGAAAAGATGTCGGTGCGATGATCCAGCTTTCGACCTTCGATCTGCTCAGGCGACATGTAGGCCGGCGTGCCCAGGATTTGGCCGGCCATGGTCTGATGCACCGTGGGTGCCTCGCGATCCACGAGTTCCGTGTCCTGCTGAAACAACTTGGCCAGACCAAAGTCGATCACCTTGACGCGGCCCTGTTCGTTGACCATCACGTTGGACGGCTTGAGATCGCGGTGACCGATGCCCCGCGCGTGCGCCGCCGCCAGTGCATCCGTCAGCGGAATCCCCAGCGCGAAGAATTTTTCCAAGGCGAACCCTCCCGGGGGAATCAAGTCACCCAACGGGCGCCCTTCCACTAGTTCCATGGTGAGGAAATGCGTGTCCCCGGATTGTTCCACCGAATGGATGGTGACGATGTTGGGGTGATTCAGGGCGGCCACCGCGCGCGCTTCCCGTTTGAACCGATCAAGTGTCTCGGGCTTGGCGGCCAGGTCCTTGGGCAGGATCTTCACTGCGACCTTGCGCCGCAGTTCGGTGTCCTCGGCTTCGTACACTTCGCCCATCCCGCCGGCGCCCAGCCGGCGCAGGATGCGATACCGCGAAATGGATTGGCCAATCATGCTGCGTGGTGAGTCTGAGCCTTGATCAAGGGCTAACTCAAGTGTAACTCCGTCGCCGTTTGATCGACGCTCCCAGGCGGCCGAAAGATTTTTGGCCCAATTTGACCGCCCACGGCGCATTGTAGGTGAAACTTAGCTTATGCCCACGCAACCGGACCCCAGACGTGAGAAGGAAATCTTCGAGACCGCCCTCGAACTAACTGCGGCCGCCGAACGCGCGGCCTACCTCAAAGGCGCCTGTGGCAATGATCCCGTCTTGCGCCAGCGGATCGAGGCACTGCTCGCCGCACACGAGGGCCAGTCGAAGTTCCTGCCAGGGGACAGCACGGAGATGACCCCAACCGCGATCGAGGAAGTAAAACCCACCGAAGGAATCGGCTCGGTCATCGGTCGCTACAAGCTGCTGGAGAAACTGGGTGAAGGCGGGTTCGGCTCCGTCTGGGCCGCCGAGCAGCGCGAGCCCGTCAAGCGCCGCGTCGCCCTCAAGATCATCAAGCTGGGCATGGACACCCGGCAGGTCGTCGCGCGCTTCGAGGCTGAACGTCAGGCCCTGGCGATGATGGATCATCCGAACATCGCCAAGGTGCTCGACGCCGGCAGCACCGACAACGGCCGGCCTTTCTTCGTGATGGAACTGGTGAAAGGCATTCCCATCACCAAGTACTGCGATCACGAGAAGCTCTCGACCAAGGCGCGGCTCGATCTGTTCATCAAGGTCTGCCAGGCGATCCAGCACGCGCATCAGAAGGGGATCATCCACCGGGACATCAAGCCCTCGAACATCATGGTCACGTTGCACGACGGCGTGCCGGTGCCCAAGGTGATCGACTTCGGCATCGCCAAGGCCACGCAACAGGAGCTAACCGAGCTGACGATCTACACCCAACACCATCAGTTCATCGGGACGCCCGCCTACATGAGCCCCGAGCAGGCCGAGATGAGCGGCCTGGACATCGACACGCGCAGCGACATCTACAGCCTGGGCGTGTTGCTCTACGAACTGCTGGCCGGCAGCACGCCGTTCGACGCGAAGGAACTGATGCAATCAGGCATCGACGCCATGCGGAAGATCATCCGCGAACAAGAGCCGGTGCGGCCGAGCACGCGGCTCAGCCAGACTTTGGCGGCCACTGAGGTAGGGCGCGTCGCTCCGCGCGCGCCGGGTCCGGGCGAGAGCAGGTCCCCGAGCGGCGCGCACGGAGTGACGCGCCCCACCATAAGGGCGGAGGAGGAAGTCAGAGCCTCCTCACGTCGGCTGCTACACGAGATACAGGGCGACCTCGATTGGATCGTGATGAAGTGCCTGGAGAAGGATCGGCAGCGCCGTTACGAGACGGCCAACGGCCTCGCCGCGGACCTGAAGCGGCATCTGAACAACGAGCCGGTCGTCGCCCGACCGCCGAGTGCGGCGTACCGGTTCCAGAAAGCATGGCGGAGGAACAAGTTGGTATTCACTGCGGCAGCAGCGGTGGCGGTGGTGCTGCTCGTCGGAATCGCGGTCAGCACCCGGC
>JANLTG010000196.1:0-10331 GCA_031362805.1 bacterium | reverse complement strand
GTCGCGCGGTCCACGAGCGGGAGCGCGGCAGCGCCGGGTCCGAAGAACTCGACGAACTTGCCGACGACCTTCGCCTTGCGGAGCAGTTGCGTGACGGTGAGCGCGACATCGGTGGCGGTGACACCTTCACGAATCGCGCCGGTCAGATGAACGCCGACGACATCCGGTGTGAGGAAATAGACCGGCTGGCCGAGCATGCCCGCCTCCGCCTCGATGCCGCCCACGCCCCAGCCGACGATGCCGAGACCGTTGATCATCGTGGTGTGCGAGTCGGTGCCGACAAGCGTGTCGGGATAATAAACGCCGCCAGCGGAGAGCACGCCCTTGGCGAGGTATTCGAGATTCACCTGATGCACGATGCCGATGCCGGGCGGGACGACCTTGAAGGTATCGAACGCCTGCATGCCCCATTTCAAAAACTGGTAGCGCTCGCGGTTGCGCTGGAATTCGATCTCCAGATTCTTAGCGAACGAATCCGCCGAGCCCGCCGCATCCACCTGCACCGAGTGATCCACCACGAGATCCACCGGGACGAGTGGCTCGATGATCTTGGGATTCTTGCCGAGCTTCGCCACCGCGCTGCGCATCGCCGCTAGGTCCACGAGCAGCGGCACGCCGGTGAAGTCCTGCAACACGATGCGCGCGACCACGAACGGAATTTCCGCCGTGCGCGTCTCGTTCGGCTTCCAGTTCGCGAGTTCCTTCACGTTCGCCTCGCTGACCTTCTTGTCGTCGTAGTTGCGCAGCACCGATTCCAGCACGATACGGACGCTCACGGGCAGGCGCGAGATCGGGCCGACACCAGCCGCTTCCAGCGCGGGGAGCGAGTAGAATTTGACGGACTTGCCGTTGCCGAGGTCGAAGGATTGCAAGGTGCCGAAGAGATTGTGCGAGTTGCTCATAGTGTCGATTTCAGGGCGCCATTTCAGCGCGAGGCCCGAAAATGCGGTTTGCGAATTTTGAAGTCAAGCGAGGCACTGACGGGATTTCAGTGCCCTTCGACAACGTCGCGATTCAGTGAATCAAGATTCGCGAGTCTCCGTTTGATTTGCGTTTCCCAGTCGATCCTGCTGACGGAAATCGCGAGAGCGCTCTTGGTGGTTTCAACATAACCGTCGTCTGGATGGGCGTTCCAAACAAAGAACCATAACGCCTCATCCAGCGATTCATCTGAGTGCCAGGTAGTCATAATGACGGGCTCTACCTCGAAGCACACTTCGTCAAATATGTCATGCAATCGCTCACACCCTGGTCCCCAAACACAAAAATAAACACATCCCGCGTTCAGTAACTTTCGAACAAACTCCACCAACACCGCTGTTTCAACGCCGGTGGCGTCTGCCGCCAGAAAGGCAACAAAGTGATTGCTCGGCAATGGAACCGGTTCGGGCATCGACGCGAAATCCAACAAGAAAACGGAAAACAGCTCTCGCTTACAAATGTGGGTGCTTCCAATGCGATGGATTTGCGACATATACAAACTGCACATGCTTGTGCCTGGTTAGCCTTCTTGTTCACCCTCCACCCACTTCACGCTGTGATCGCCGGTGACGGCGATCGTCTCCGGTGGTGAATCGATGCGGAAAAACGACCACGGGCCGGGGATGAACGGATAGCGCTCGATCACGGATTCATCGACGTCGATGCCCAGGCCCGGCGCGTCGGGCACAATCAGGTGGCCATCCTCGATCTCCAACCGATCACAGAGGATTTCGTCCGCCAGAGGGAACGGATACATGCCGGCGCGATCACAATTGGCGTAGCAGGGAAACTCCAGCCACTCGACAACGCTATCCGGCCAGCAGACGCCGAGATGCGCGGCGGCGGGCACTTCGAGGTTGTTGCCCCAACTGTGGAAGGCGAACTTCAACCCCGCCCTTTCAATCGCGGCGAAGATTCGGTTGCCCATTGCGAAACCGCCCTGGCAGCAGACATCCATCTGGATGTATTCGGCGGCGCGCGTCTCGATCAGGTCCAGGAAGCCGGCCTCGGTCTGTTCGTGTTCGCCGGTTGCCAGCGTGATGAGACCTTGCGAGTTCATGCGCCGATACGCGGCGTGATCATCGGGCGGCAAAGGCTCCTCCAGCCAGACAGGATTGAAGGTCGCCATTTCGCGGGCGAGTCCGGCGATCGTGTCAAAGTCGTAACTGCGGTCGCCCATGCGCCACCAGGAATGCGCGTCGATCATCAGGCCGAACTTCGGGCCGGTCGCCGACCGCATCAGTTCCACGGTCCGCAAGTCCTGCTCGGGTCCGAGCGCGGGTCGCATTTTGTAGGCGGAAAAACCCATTTCTTTAATGGCCGCCGCCTCTTCCGCAAACTTCTCCGGTGGCATGTACATCCCCGCGCTGCCGTACAGCTTGATGCAATCGCGTTTGCGCCCGCCGATCAGTTCCGAGAGCGGGCATTGTTCAAACTTCGCTGCCAGATCCATCACGGCAATCTCAACCGCGCGATAGGTCTTCTCGAGTTCCAGTTCACCGTCGAAGTTGAATTGACGAAACTGCGCGGGATCCTTGCCGACGAGGAAGGACGCGATCGGCCCGCGGATGTTGTTGGCCGCCTTCTCGTGCGCCGGGCCGGGCGCGAAACCCTTGAGGCCATTGTCCGCCGTGACGCGGATCAGCATCGCGTCGCGCTTGAGAATCGTGCGCACGCCGCCGTAGTTCGGCAAACGGATCGGCTCCGGCATGGGATACGACATCAGGAAGGCTTCGACACGCGTGATCTTCATGCGAGGAGCGTGCGGGAGAAATGAAACTGCGTCCAGTGCCGGAGCTTCAGGACAAACACCACGGAGTTGCCATCCCGCTTGCGGGAACGCTCGATCTCCATAGCCGAATCGATTCCGTTCAGGGGAACGCATGCGTCTCGCGTGCCGTGTTCGGCGTCGCGCCGAACACCGTTCGACTCCCGCACCGACCCGCTTCGTTTGGTTTGCCCACACCCGACCACCAGAAAGCGTCGCCGGGACGGCTCCGCGGCACGCGAGACGCGTGCGCTCCCCAATCCAACCGCATAGTTCCGGCTTAGGCGCACCGACTCCACGGTATCGCGCTGCAAGGCGAGCAGGGGCATCTTTCACGGGCTGGCCGGCGCAGCCGCTACCGGCCGTTTCAGGCCGACGTGTTTCTCCAGAATGTCGTAGAGCTCATCGTCGGTCTTGATCTCGCCCGACGACAGAACCTGGCTGACGTTAAGCATGGGCAGGAAGTTGCGGCCGGTGCGGTCCCAGTTCGCCTTGAACAGATCGCGGCCGAGCTTCAGCCAGTCATCGATCCACGGATCAGCCAGCACGGTGTCGAGGTCGGCGCGGCCGGTCAAGGCGATCGCCTTTGCCCGCGCCTCCTCGACCGGGCGGGGTTTCTCCGGCTCAAAGAACCATTCATCGTAGGCCGTCAGCGCGGCGGGTTTCGCCCGCCACACGGCCATGCCCAGGCGCGCATATTCGCAGGCATGGGCGTGGTCCGGCGCGGTCATCGCCAGCAACGGATTGCAATTCTTGTCGAGGGGCATCGGCACCAGCACGATCGCGAGGTCGTTGCTCAGGCTGGCCTGCACGCGCGTGAGCAGGCTGTGTTGCTTGCGACAGTGCGCGCACGTGTAGTCGAACAACGCGACCGCGATCTGCGGCGCTTCCGGCCGCCCGATCATCGGCGCTTCGTGCAGCTCGATGGTGAACCGGTCGTTGTGCAGGCTGTACTTGCGCGAGGGTTTGGCAGGAGTCGCCACCGAAACCGGCGCAACGGTCGGAACGGTCGAGGGCATGGCAGTGGAGACTTGCGTGGCAGCCGGTGGATTGGTGGCGGGTTTCGCCGCCGCAATGGTGGCGACGACGGCGGAAGGTGGCTTGCTCAGGTATTGCCCGAAGACCAACGGGACCAACGTGAGCATGCCGAGCACAGCCGGCATCGCCCGCCGGTTCACGCCGAAAAGGATGGGCCCGCCAGCGCCCGGGCCGCGAATCACGAACGGCGCAGCGAGGAGCACCAGCAACGCGCCGGCGCCACCCAGCACGTGTGCCGCGACGCAATACGGACACCAACTGCCGATGATCGCGCCCTGCAATCCGATGAACCACAGCGCCGCCCCCAGCACCGCAAAGGCACCGCCCACCAGAATGGTCCAGGCGCGGGATTGAACTTTTGGACTGCGCGTTGAGCCCGCAAACAGGGAGGTCACCAGCAGCCCAACGTAAAACGCCGCGGCGGGCGCGCTGACCGGCAGGTTGAACCAGTAGGCCCAGCGGCTCGTCAGCACCGTACCGCAATCCGAGCCCGCACCACAGCCGGCGACTGCGCCGTTCGAAAATGACGTGTAAGCGAGATAGAGGGAGATCGCGAGCGCGAGCCCGAACTGCAACTGCGCCAGGCGCAGCAAGCCCAGCTTGGCGCCTCCACCCGCCGGCACCGCGTCAGCCGGCCCGTCGGGCGCGGTTACTTTCGCAGCGGCCTTTTGCTTTCCTTGGTTCTTGGACATCGGCGAGTTTTGTACGGCATCAACCCGGCGTTGACCAGCATTCCTCACTTGTGAAGCACTGGGCGACGCGTCATCGTTCGCGGCGTTGAACCCGGTTGCTTCCTCCCGTTAAACGATCGCCCATTGTGAACTCCGCCATGACATTCAAAGGCCACGCCGAATTTGCCGCCCACTTCCAGCCCCGCCCCAACCTCACCCATGTGCTGTTTGATTTCGACGGCACGCTGTCGTTGATCCGGCAGGGCTGGCCCGAAGTGATGATCCCGATGTTCCTTGAATATCTCCCGCGACTGGCCGGTGAAGCCGAAGCTGCCGCCTGCCAGCTCGTCACCGACGACATCATGCGGCTGAACGGCAAGCAGACGATCTATCAAATGATCCAACTGGCGGAGCGGATCAAGGAACGCGGCGGCTCGCCGCAGGAACCGCTGTGGTACAAGCATGAGTATCTGCGCCGCCTCGACTCGCGCGTGCAGACCCGGATGGCCGGACTCGCCAGTGGCGGGATTTCGCCCGATGACCTCCTCGTGTTTGAAGCCCGGCGCCTGCTGGACCTGCTCCAGGCGCGCGGCCTGCGACTCTATCTGGCCAGTGGCACCGACGAGATTTTTGTGAAACAGGAGGCGGAGAGGCTTGACGTCAGTCGTTACTTTGGGCCGCACATTTACGGCGCGAAGGATGACTACAAGTCGTTTTCCAAGAAGCTGACCATCGATCGCATCCTCGCGGAGAACAAGATTTCAGGAGCGAACCTGCTTTCGTTCGGCGACGGCTATGTGGAGATCGAGAACACCAAACAGGTCGGCGGGCTGGCGATCGCGGTGGCGAGCGATGAAGCGAACAACGGCTCGGGCAACGTGGACCAATGGAAGCGCCAGCGGTTGCTGGGTGTGGGCGCGGATGTGGTGATCCCTGACTTCCGGGATGCCAAGGCCTTGCTGGCAGTGCTGACCGGCGAAGCGCCTCAGCCGTTGTAAACGATCGTCACGCCGTATTCCATCATCAGCGCCCGCGTGCCCAGGTCCATGTGGGTGTAGTTGATCGGGCTGATGCTGATGATGTTGTCCTTGCCGACTTTCTGGAGGAACTCCGAGACGAACTCGTCGTAGCGGTCCTTGCCGACCTCGATGCAGTCCGTGTGGCGGACCGTCTTGGTGCGAATTTTCTTCTCCGTGTCCTTGGCCGCGACCTCGAGCGGTTTGTTTGCCTTCTTGATCAACAACTCCGCCGGCTGTTCATGCTGCGGCACCGTGAAGTGGAGATGCATCTTCCCGGCCGCGCTGGAGCTCATGGCGCCGGAGTGCTCGCCGGCGGCGGCGACGCTCGATTCCGAGGTGGGGGCGCTGGCCACCGGTGGGGGGGGCGGCGGCAACGGCTGCGAGTCCGCCACGCCTTTGGCTTTTTCCGGAGTGGGAATGACGAGCTTGGTGTTGCACGTCGGGCATTGGATTTCGGAGCCGGCCGCGGCGGCCTCGACTGCGAGCTCCTGTTCACAAGTAGGGCAATTGAATATGACGTCCATAAAGCCGGAGATAGGTTGCTGGTATGGTTCAAACCTAAGGGCGCGCGCCCGCCGCCGACCAGACAAAACGTGGCCGCCTATTCGTAAACCTTGGCGAGCTTCGCAATCCGGGGATAAATCACCGAGTTGGTCGGCGTGCGTTTCTTGACGTCGGCAAACAATGCCCGGGCTTGCGCCGGGTCTTTCATGCCCAACATGGACACGTAGTCCAGCTCGATCCAGGCGAGCCGGGGATCCTTGGTGGAGTTGCGGTAGGCATCGATAAACTTCTTGAGGCTGGCGGCGCCGCCTTTGGTCGCCTTGTCGAGCGGCACTTCCAGCGTGTAATGCAGCCCCGGCAACTGTTGGGGGATGATGTCCGGCGTCTTGTCATCCTTGAGGCCGTAATCCATGTCCGGATTCTCGGCCTGTTTCGCGAGGTAAAAGTTGCGCAACGACCAGACGCCCCAGCAGCCGGCGGCGATCAGCAGAATGGTAATGACCTTGTTCATGTTTCGTTGATGCGTTCAATTCGCGCCCCGAGCTTGCGGAGCTTCTCGTCGATCTTCTCGTAACCCCGATCCAAATGGTAGATGCGATTCACCTGGGTGGTTCCCTTGGCGGCCATGCCGGCCAGCACCAACGCCGCCGACGCCCGCAGGTCGCTCGCCATCACGGGCGCTCCACTGAGGGGCAAGCCGCCTTTGACGATCGCACTCGGACCCTCGATGGCGATGTCCGCCCCGAGGCGCGCCATCTCACTGACGTGCATGAAGCGCGCTTCGAAGATGCGCTCGGTGATGATGCTGATCCCCTTCGCCACCGCCATCAGCACCATGAACTGCGCCTGCACATCGGTCGGAAAACCAGGATACGGCAGCGTCGTCACATCGACCGGCCGCAACCGGCCACCTTTCTTGATCGTCAGGCTGGACCCGTGGCGCTCCATCTTTACGCCCGCTTCGCGCAACTTCTCGAGCACCGCCTGCAAATGGTCCAGGCGCGCGCCGTGAATGGTGACCTCGCCCTTGGTGACGGCCGCCGCGATGGCAAACGTCGCCGCCTCAATGCGATCCGGGATCACGTAATGCGAAGCGCCGTGCAGTTCCTTGACGCCGGTGATCGTGATGGTCGGGCTCCCGACGCCGGTGATCTTCGCACCCATCGCGATGAGGAAGTTGGCCAGGTCAACCACCTCGGGCTCACACGCCGCGCTCTCGATGACCGTGACGCCGTCCGCGAGCGTGGCGGCCATCATGATGTTCGCCGTGCCGAGGACAGTTGACCCGACGCGCCCGCCGAGAAACACCTCGGTGCCCTGCCACTTCGGCGCCTTCACATTCACATAGCCGGCCTCGATGGTGATCTTCGCACCGAGCCGCGCGAGGCCCTTCAAGTGCAGATCGACAGGCCGCGAGCCGATCACGCAGCCGCCGGGCAGCGACACGCTGGCCTTGCGCAGCCGCGCGATCAGCGGGCCGAGGATGCAGATCGAGCCACGCATCTTGCGGATCAGATCGTAGTCGCCCACGCCCTTGATCTTCGCCGCTTTCACGCGCAGTTCGCCGTCCTTCAACGACACCTCCGCGCCGAGCGAGGCGAGGATCTTGCCCATGAAGGCCACGTCGGTGAGATCGGGCACGCGCCGGATGACGCATTCCTCGGCGGTCAGGAGCGTCGCCGCCATGATCGGCAGCACGGCGTTCTTGGCACCGCTGATGTGAACTTCGCCGCGCAGCGGCACGCCGCCTTTGATGAGCAAACTTTCCATGAAAATTCTTGGGAACGAGCTGGGAACCCCGTCAAACGTCAACCGCGACGGGCGATCAGGATTCTTGGGATGCGACTGTAGTCAGGCTCGACGGCTTCGACAATCCACATTTGCCGCTCGCAGATTTCGCGCACACCGGCGGCCTGATCGTGGCCCAACTCGAGCATCAACTTGCCGCCCGGCTTGAGCCACGGCGGAGCCTCGGCAGCTATCCGTCGGTAGAAATCCAGCCCGTCCGCCCCGCCGTCGAGGGCCAGTCGCGGGTCGTGCTCACGCACCTCGGGCTCGAGGGTCTCAATCTCGGCGCTTGGGATGTAAGGCGGATTGCTGACGATCAAATCAAACCGCCGGTCGGGCGGCAGCGCGGCGAAGCCGTCACTCTCGAGAAACGCCACCCGCTCGCTGACGCCGTGACGCCGGGCGTTCTCCCGGGCGACGGCGAGTGCCGCCGGCGAAACATCCACCGTCGTCACCGGCACCGCCGGCAATTCGTGCGCGAGATAGATCGGCAGGCAACCGCTGCCGGTGCCGAGATCGAGCACGCTCAGATTAACAGCTGCCGACGTAACGAGGCTCTGATCGAAATTACGAGGACCGAATCCCGATTTCCGAGCCAAGTCCGAATCCCGAGGGCCGAAGCTGGAAACTGCGGTTGCCAAGCCCTCATCAACTGCTTTAGCAAGCAGCTCTTTCGGAATTCGGCTTTCGGAAATGGTTCGGACTTCGGTGTCCGGCGTTCGGTCTGATTTGAGCCTCGTCACCTCGGCTGCTGCCGAAACATAGGCGGCCCCGCCGCTCAACCGTTCCTTCAAGAACGCCACCGCCCGTTCGGCGAGCAGCTCCGTCTCCGGCCGGGGAATCAGCACGTCCGGCGTCACCCACAGCTCAAGCCCGCAGAAGTTCGCGGAGCCGACGATATGCTGGAGTGGTTCGCGCCGGCCGCGCCGCTGCACCAACTCGCGGGCGGCGGCGACCTCCGCTTCGGCCAGCACTTGATCGAACTTCAAGTAGAGCTGCAACCGGGGCAGCTTGAGCACGTGGGCCAGGATCAGCTCGCCCTGCAAGCGCGGCGATTCCACGCCCTTGCCTTCGAGGAACCGGGCGCTGTGCTGGATCACTTCCAAAACGGTCATGCGGGCTGACGATGCGCGGTGGCGCCCCTCGTTGCACGGAGATTTCGCAATCGCTGGACCACCGATCCACGCTCAGCGCTAACCGCCGATTGCTGGAAGTTCTGGTTGAAGAATTGAACTGTTTAGCTCCAATACCAGTCACACCGTCAACCACTCCAAACACCATGATCGCTCCTGCCACCACGCCACATCAGGAAACCACCATTCACCAACCCATTCCCCAGGAAGCGTTCGACTGGTACGACGAATACGCCCACGGCATCATCGACCGCCGAACGTTCATGAGCCGGCTCGCCACGCTCACGGCGGCCGGCTTCACCATGAACACACTGCTGTCGGTGCTGATGCCGAACTACGCGCAGGCCGAACAGGTCTCGTTCAATGATCCCACGATCAAAGCGCGTTATGTCACCTTTCCGTCGCCGCAGGGTCACGGCGAAGGACGTGGCTATCTCGTCACCCCCACCGCGCTTCAGGGCAAGGGGCCGGCCGTGCTAGTGATCCACGAGAACCGGGGCTTGAATCCCTACATCGCGGACGTCGCCCGGCGGGTGGCGAAGGCTGGGTTCGTCGCGTTTGCCCCCGATGCGCTGCATCCGAAGGGCGGTTATCCGGGCAACGACGACGAGGGCCGCGCGCTGCAAGGCTCGTTGGACCGGGCGAAGATCGAGCAGGACTTCATCGCCGCGGCAAAGTTCCTCAAGGCGCACGAACTCAGCAGCGGCAAGCTGGGCGCGGTCGGTTTCTGCTTCGGCGGTTACATCGTGAACATGCTCGCCGCCGCGATCCCGGAGACGCTCGACGCGGGCGTCCCGTTCTACGGCAGCCCGGCCGCAAAGGAACTGCGCAAGAACATCAAGGCGCCCTTGCTCATCCAGCTCGCCGAACTGGATACGCGGATCAACGAGAGCTGGCCGGATTACGAAGCCGACCTGAAGGCTGCCGGCGTGAAATTCACGATGCACATGTATCCGCAGTGCAACCACGGCTTCCACAACGACTCGACCGGCCGCTACGATGAGAAGAACGCGTCGCTTGCCTGGGACCGCACGCTGGCGTTCTTCAAAGAGCAACTTGGGTAGGCAGGTTTTAGGTTCCGACTGTTGGCAAGCATTCAAGGACGTGATTACGGGAACGCGACGAGTAGCCCAGACGATGCGGACACGCCACAAAGCGGTGCAGCAGCACACGCAGTCCAAGGCGCTGACGCGCGGTTCGAGGGCCCCCCGTGCTTCCGCCAGGTTTTGGAGTGCGGTGGTGCTCCGCCGCTTTCCCCTCGAATGGCTTACCACTCCGCCGCCGGCTCGAAGTCGTCCGCGACGTTGATCCGATCCGTCTTGAACCGGTAGATCGACTTCACCATCGCCGCGCTGGCGGCGCGCTCAAACCACCGGGCCGAGCACCACGGATACTGATTGGCCACCGGCACCAGCCGGTGCTTCACCGC
>JANLTG010000181.1:0-2482 GCA_031362805.1 bacterium | reverse complement strand
CGGATACAAAGCGCATAACTGCATGATTCGAGGGCTACCGATACCCATTGAGTCGATCACAGGTCTTTTCACTCCATCGGCATCATCCCACCTGTGGTTGGCATCTGAGGAGTTCCCCAGGGGCGGGAACCGAGCCAACCGCACTCGCAGGCTCAACGCTAGCGCCGCAGAGACAGCGCTGAGCTATTTCAAGATCGACCGCAAGCCTTCAATTCTCGAACTGGTCTTTGGATTGGATAGATCGAACGGTCAGGAACAAGTCCTAGATGCGTTCGCAGATTGGATAGCTAAGGAAATTCCGGAGAACCTTTTGGAGCTAGGTGTTTTCGGATGTGCCGATGTCGGAGGGCCGGAGTATTTCGTGAAACTTGAAACAAACGTACTGATGACTGCCGACATCAGAATGCTTGGAAAACTTTGGCCGCCAGCCTATCCGGAGCTTGGTCGAAAGTTTGACACACTTCATCCCGTGATGTTCGGCGGCACCTCCGTTTGTGAATCGATCGCTGAGGCGCTCGGAAACAATGCGCGATTGGTCCATAGTAGGGCCTTGAAGAACTTCTCAGTGATCCGATTGAAAACGGGTTGCCGGTTGAATGAACTGAGAAATCTCGTGTCAAATTGGATGCTTCTACCCCAAGCCAAGCCAAGTGGTGAAATCCTAAAAGCGCAATCAGCTGGCAGCCCGTGACGGCTTTGCGGTTGAGTTGTCGGATTGAATGGGTCAACCATCGCCCCGCATGCCGGACCAAGCCACGCCGCAACAGGTTTATCGCAAACTCAGGGAGAACATCGGACTGGTCATTCATGGCCAGAAAGACGCCCTTCGCAAACTCCTCGCCGCCTTCGCAAGCGGCGGCCATGTCCTGCTGGAAGATTTTCCCGGCACGGGCAAGACCACCCTGGCCAAGGCGCTCGCGCAGTCGATCGACGCCGACTTCAAGCGCGTGCAGTTCACCCCCGACTTGTTGCCGTCCGACATCCTCGGCGTCTCGATCTACAACCAGAAGGCGCTGGAGTTTGAGTTTCACGAAGGCCCGGTCTTCACCAACATCCTGCTCGCGGACGAGATCAATCGCGCCTCGCCGCGCACGCAGTCGGCCTTGCTCGAAGCGATGGCCGAAAGCCAGGTCAGCGTGGACGGCACGCGCCGCAAGTTGCATGAGCTGTTCTTCGTGATCGCCACGCAGAACCCGGTCGAGTTTCGCGGCACGTATCCGCTGCCGGAGGCGCAGATGGATCGCTTCGCCCTTCAGTTCACGCTGGGCTATGTGTCGATCGAACAGGAGATGCACGTGCTGGGCGCGCAGCAAAGCGGGCATCCGCTGGACCGACTGCAACGGTGCGTCACGCTGGCGGAAGTCCTCGCCTTGAAGCAGGCGGTCGAGCGCATTCGCGTCAGCGAAGAGTTGAAGCGCTACATCGTGGAACTGTCGGCCGCCACCCGCAAACGTCCCGGCGTGCAGCTCGGCGCCAGCCCGCGCGCGTCACTGGCGTTGATGAAGGCGAGCCAGGCGCTGGCATTGTTCGACGACCTGGAGTTCATCACGCCCGAGCATGTGCAGGAAATCGCCGTGCCCGTCCTGGCGCACCGGCTTGTGCTGGATGCCCAGGTGACGTTTGCCGGGCAAACGGGCCGGACGGTCGTGGAAGACATCGTGAAGCAGGTGCCCGTGCCCGCTTAATTTTCCATTCTGGCCACCTCATCCAAACCATGCGCCCGTTTGCGCTGATTGCTTTCCGGCTCTACCAGCTGACCAGTTCGGTCCGGCACTGGATGCGCCGGCGTTTCACCGAGTCGGGCCTGGTGCTGATGCTGGGCGGCGTTCTGGTTCTGGCAGTCGGGGCGGACTTCGATCAGGCGCTGGGCTATCAAGCGGTGGCGATTGTGTTTGGGCTGATGCTGGTGGCCATGTTGATGGCGCTGACCTTCCGCGCGCGGTTCAATGTCGAACGAGTGCTGCCGCGCTTTGGCTGCGTCAATGAAACGCTCCATTACCGGGTATGGCTCACCAACCTTTCCGCGAGGCCGCAGCAGGGACTCGAACTGATCGAGGACTTCACTGATACCCGGCCGGGCTTCGCCGAATACTACGAGCGCGTGAAACCCAGCCCGTACAATCGCAACTTCAAACTCAGCACGCCGTTGCCGGGCTTGCGACAGGCACGCACCCGGCCCATCGCAATTCCCCCGCTGCCCGTTCGCGGACGCGCCGATTTTCAGGGCGAGGTGACCCCGCTGAAGCGCGGGCCGCTGCATTTCGCCGCCGCCACCATCGCGCGGCCCGATCCGTTCGGTTTGTTTCGGGCCTTCCGCCGGGAGACCTCGCCGCAAACGGTGTTGATCCTGCCGAAACGCTATCCGCTGAAGCGCCTGCCATTGCCCGGCCGCACGAAGTATCAACAGGGCGGCGTCGCGATGGCTTCGGGAATCGGCGAGTCGGAAGAGTTCACGGCGCTGCGGGATTACCGGCGCGGCGAT
>JANLTG010000068.1:0-5295 GCA_031362805.1 bacterium | reverse complement strand
GAAACGGCCGACATCCCCGCCGTGTTCTCCGCCACCAACCAGTTGATCGTGATCGAGGGTGGCGCCAACACGGCCGATGCCTTCGAGGCTTTTCTGCTCCAGCACCGTGAACCGATCGAGCTTTGGGTCACCAATGGCGGCTCCTTGTTCCTGAGTTCCGCCCCCACCACCGGCAACGGCATGGCGCTCGGGTTTGCCGGACTCCAACTGACGTTCCCGAATTATCAGTCCTCGGTTTCGTTGGCCAACAGCCCGACGCCGCTGGCCACTGGACCCTTTTTACCCATGGGCACCATCTGGTCGGGAACCTACGCGGCGAACGCCACCGTTGACGGCCCTCAGCTTACCGCGCTCCTCCGCGGCGACAATACCGGCGGCATCGTGGTGGGTGAAAAGCAATTCGGTGGCGGGCGAGTGCTGGTGAGCACCCTGACGCCGCCCAGTTTCCACCAACCGGGAAGCGAAGCGCAGAATCTTCGCGCAAATCTGCTGGCCTACGCGACGAGTGCGCCCGCGGTATCCGAATCCCCTTTCCTTCATTACCTTCACGTGGCGGCACCAGGCGGCAACAAACTGTTGCTCGCCGCCGCCCAACAGCCAGGCATCCCGGTTTGGCTGCAGTATTCGACCAACCTCTTCGCGTGGCAAAGCATCTCAACCAACGTCGTCCCCCCTTCGGGCGTGCTCATGGTGCCTGTGCCAATCGACCCAAACACAGATGCCGGCTTCTATCGAATCCTAAACCCTTGAACCAGCAGGCTCCCTCCACAATCCCAGGCGGGAAGTCCAACAGAGAATCGGTTAAATGGGGGCGGCGCCGCCTCTCCCGCCCTGCGGGCACCCCCGCCTCCACTTCGGGTCGTGGAGCAGTGGTATCAGCCGAACGCCCGCTTCAATCGCGCTTCGTGATAGGCGACGCGTTGCTCGGAGGTCATCCGATCGAAGTCCGGAGCGCCGTCAGACCGTTTCGGCCAATCCACTGAACTGGTAGTGGTCGAGGTGACGAGGCTCTCACCTTGTTTCGGAGCGCCGACCTGCTTGGTGCCCGAAAGCGGATTGTTGCGCACTTCGACGGTTGAGCCCTTCTTCGCGCCTCCGTCGTAGCTCATCGCCTGGTCCGTGAGCTTGAGATCTTCTTCGAGCGAACGATGCGCTTTGATGCCTTTACCCTGCAAGACGCCGTGGTAGGCGCGGACGGCTTCCTCCGGCGAGATCTTGCCGTCCGTGATAAGGCGCAGCATCTCGATGAACGCGAGCTGATGCTCGGCGTTGTTGATCTTGCGACCGAAGAGCGCGACGCGTGCGCCGTACTTCTGCGCGTCGTGAATGAGACGGAAGGCGTCGTAAGTCGTGCCCGCGCTGCCACCCAGAAGACCGACGACTAGATTCGGATCGTACTGCGCGAGCTCCTCCATCGCCTTCGGACCGTGATAGACGATCTTGAGGAAATCCGGCCGGCCCGCTTCGGGAACGCCAGCGAGCGTCCGCAGGATGTTGTCGTTGATGAACTCGCCCAACTTCTCCGGCGCGATGCCGCTATCGACGTTCGGGTCGAAGATTTCGAGGAAGTGTCGGAAGCCTTTGCGTTCCGCCTCTTCGCGGAACTCTTTATACCAAAGCAACGCCTCGCGATCCTGGTCCAGCTCGTTGACGAAGGTGATGGAGTAAAGCCCGAGGTTCGCGCCAGGGAATTCACCACTGCCATCGCGGTCGCATTCGATCTCGCCGCACTGGATATGGTCAATCGCCGCGCTGCGGAACGGCTGGCTCGGCTCACGCGTGTAAGCGCCATGCCGGGCAGCCCACACGTCCGTGGTGTCATTCGCGCGCGCAGCCGGCGTGACGTGGGAGTTCTTGAACAGACCTTCCTTGATCGCCAGTTGCTCGGTGACATAGGCGGACATCAGCATGATGTCCACGAGTCCCTGCTGCGTCACTTCGCGGATGATGTCGAGGAACTCGGGCAGGTTGCGGTAGCCGAACTCGTCGCGGTTCCAGACTTCCGGCGAGAACTTCGCCGGTCGCGCACCGCGCGTGGCGAGAAAGCCACGAGGACCGGGCGCACGCACGCCGAACGCCATGTCTGCGTCCTTGGCGTCCGCGAGAATGAACGCCCGCGAGCGGGGGTTCGCTTTGACTTCAGCCAGCTTGGCATCGAGAGATTTCATGGGAAAACCACTAATGGACACGAATGAACGCGAATCCAAAGACGCTCTGCACAGCAGGTGCCCGAAGGGCACCAATTTGAATAGCCCCGGATGAAATCCGGGGTAACAGATGGTCCCGACGTTTCGACCCCGAAGGGGTCGAATCCAACACGGCAATCACGCCAGATGTTTTTCATCGAGTTCAATTCCTGCCTCGTTTAACAACCGGCGGTATTCGTCGAGAAACGACACCGTCCGGTGATGTTCTTCCTGCCCTTTGATGTAGTCAATCAACCGGTCTTTGTCGCCATGAGACACTGTAAACGCGCCGTATCCCTCCTGCCAGGCTTCGAACCGTGGAAAGATCAACTTCGAATTGATCCATTCGTTCGTGGCCACCTTGATGTCTTTGACAAGGCCGGCCAGTGTCGCCGTGGGATGCAAACTGGTAAGGACGTGGACATGGTCTTCAACTCCGTTGATCCGATACAGATGACAATCCTTGTTGCGGAGGATGCCCCACACATAACGGAAAAACTCCTCACGCCCGGCCTTCTCAAGAACCGGGTCCCGGTTCTTCGTCGCGAAGACGAGGTGGTAATAGATTTGCGTGTAGGTGGACATTGTTAACCGCAGCTATTCGACCCCTTCAGGGTCGGTTCTGTTTTCGTCCGTCAACCCCGGGTTGCACCCGGGGCTATTCACATTGTTGCCCTGCGGGCAACGGCTACTTCATCTGCGCCAGGATCTGATCCGTGATTGCCTTCACCGCTGCTTCCGCTTCCGTGTCGTAGCCAACGGTGGCTTCCTGCTTCGGCGGCACCGCGCACTGCACGCCCGGTCGCCATTCGTCGTTGTCGCACAATTCGCATTCCTTCAGGCCGTGGCGGGGGTCGGGAATGCCGAGGCTTTGCTTGATATTGAGCAGGTCTTTGAGCTGGCCGGGCGTCATGGTGTTCGCCGGCTTGCCGACCTGCGCGGTGACGAGAATCGTGCGGCAATAGGCTTCAAGGATCTCCATCTTGAAGTAGGCGTCCTCGACGTTGTTGTGGCTCCAGCTCACCACGCCGTGATTCGCCATCAGGATGGTGTTGTGCTTGTCCACCAGGTCGGCGACGAGCTTCCCCATCTCCGGCGTGCCGGGCGTGCGATACGGCGCGATGGCCACGGACGCGAACACTTCGAACTCGGGAATCATACAGGTCGGCGGCAAGACGCCCGCGACCGCGAAGCCGGTGCTGTAAGGCGGATGACAATGGCAGGTCGCGACGGCCTTGGGCTGCTGCTTCATGATTTGCAGGTGCATGAGGATTTCGCTCGTGCGCCGCTTGGTGCCGGCGAGCTGGTTGCCGTCAAAATCCACGAGGCACATGTCCGCGGGCTTCATGAAGCCCTTGCTCACAAGCGTGGGCGTGCAGATCGCGATGTCTTCGCCGACGCGGATGGCAATATTGCCGCCATTGCCGTCCACGTATTCGCGCTGCCAGAGCCGCCGGCCGATGTCGCAAAGTTGTTCCTTGAGGGCGAGGGCGGCGGGGGAATTGAAGTACGCTTCCAGCTCGGCCTTCGACGACTTGGAGCTCAGGGGCTTGGTGGGCGCTGCAGTCAAGCTGCCCGTCGCCCGGCCATTGCCACTCAACTCCAAATCGTTCAAGGCGTCGCGTGCGGAAGGCGTGAGGATGGCGTCCTCGGGCAGATCCTTCGCGCTGCGGCCCTGCCGGATGAAGTCTTCGATGTCCTTCTGGCTGTAAACTTTTTTCATTTCTTCGGTTGGTAAAAGATGTAGTCGACCAGCGCCGCGTTGATCGCGTCGATGGGGGTTGGCCGGTCAAACGGGGCGGTGGCTTCGGCACCTTCGATGAATCCAATCGTGTCGCCCAGCCCACCGCCGATGCTGTCGTAAACCACCACGCTCGGATCCTTGCTCAAACCGATCGGCTGCTCGGTGCCCTGCTGAAAGTGCTCTTTGGTGAACGGGCTGACGATCAGCCAGCGGCCGCCTTCCAGTGGCGCCACCGTCCGGTTCAAGGTCACGCGACCGATGACAGTTCCCAGTCTCATTGCGTTGAGTCTTCCAACGCGGTTGTTCCCGGATGCACTTCATCGACGATCGCGGTGATCATCCAGCGCGCGGGGCTTTTCGGATCGCCCACCGCCTTGCGTGAGGCGGCGCCGTCGCTCGAAATGATCACGCGCTCGTGCATGCCCGCGCCGTGTGCGTCGATGGCCACAATCGGCACGCCCGTTTCCTCGCCCTGCTGCGTGATCGGCTGGCAAATGATCAGCCGCCAGCCCTCGAAGCTCGGATGCTTCCGGGTGGCGGTCAGATTGCCGACGACGCGAGCTAGGAGCATAAGGGAAATCCGAAATCCGAAATCCGAAGCCCGAAAGAAACCCGAAATCCGAGAGCCGAATAGCCAACCACCATCCGCGCGCACACTTCGGATTTTGGCCGACGGCCTTCTTTCGGATTTCGGGTTTCGGACATCGGATTTAATAGATCCGCAAGTTGTCCACCATCACGCACCTTCTCACGCGCGTGAACGTCCTCGGGTTGCTCACGCCCTCGCCGGTCGGCGTGGCGATGCTGAAGCTCAGGTAACCTTCGCCACCGAGTCCCAGGCCGGCCATGGACGGGCCGTTCTTGATGAACAGCGTCGTGTCGAGCGCGCGGCCCACCGCCGTCAGCGCCTCCAGATCGTGCGAATGAATGATGCTCGTATGCTTGTAGCCGTGCTCGGCTTCGAGCGAGCGGGCGACGCCTTCTTCCAAACTCTTCACGCGCGTGATGGGCAAGAAGGGCATCATCTGCTCCTCGACCACGAACGGATGATTCGCGTCCGTCTCCGCGAAGAGAAGCTGAGTGCCGGCGGGAATGCTCATCCCCGCCGCCTTCGCGAGCACGATGGGATCTTTGCCGATGAAATCCTTGTTCACGGAGGCGTGACCGCAGCCGCCGCCCTGTCCGGGCGTGATGGTGAACGCCGCCTTGGTCAACGCGTCGAGTTGGGCGTTGGTGAGTTTCACCGCGCCGTTCTGCTCCATCTGCGCCATCAACTTGTCCGCGATGTTTTCCAGCGCGAAGACTTCCTTCTCGCCGATGCAGAGCAGGTTGTTGTCGTAGCTCGCGCCCTGGATGATGGCCTTG
>JANLTG010000050.1:0-54128 GCA_031362805.1 bacterium | reverse complement strand
TCCGGGAGGCGACATCGTAAGAGGGCAGGGGAGAAATTGGCAATGGTTTAGGCGAGCGGAATTGGGTGACGGCTGGAGCCTCAAGGCTGGAGGCGGAAGGGCTACCGCAGTCCAAGCCGCTTCGCGAGGCACGGGGCGTTTGGGAAGTCCGCCAGGGCGTGGCGTGCGCTATGGGCCAGTCCGGCTCGGACCCTCTGGCGCTTTGACGATGCGCATTCGAGGAGCAACGGGCGAATCCTCGGCGAGAGCCTCGGCACGTTCGGGGCTAAAGCTGTAGAGGGCTACCGCAGTCCAAGACGCTTCGCGAGTCACGAGGCCGCGAGGAAGTCCGCCAGGTCTTGGACTGCGCCAGCCCTCTGGCGCTTTCACCGTGGGGATGGGAGTGACGAGGGGCGAAATTTCGCGCGCGGGTTGGTAACGTTCGGGGGAAAAGCGGTAGAGGACTACCGCACTCCAAGACGCTTCGCGATCACCGCGCCGCCGTGGGTTTCCCTTCGATCAGGGTCTCGGCTTCGCGCAGGAGGGCTTGGTCGAGCAGCCGGAGGTTCCGGCGCCCTCTATTCCCTTCGTCCGCAGCCATCTTTTCCCTGGCTTGGGCGAGCGCGCGGCGGGCTTCCGCCGGGTGGTGAAGTTGGTGCTCGCTCATCGCGACCGTCAGCGTTGCCCAGAGGCCGGTGAATCTTTGGTCACCAGCGTTGGTCGTGGTCAAATACTGGTTCGCCTGCTCAAGGGCCTGCGCGTAGTGGCCGCGCCGATATTCGCCCAAGATCAGCGCGACCGACGCATATCTTAGCACATCGAACCGAGGATGGCCGGGATGTTCGGCGGACACACGTTCGGCCAGGCGCAGGCCGGCATCGAGTTCCTCCGGCGTCGGCGGGAGCACGGTGCAGAGAATCGCCGCGAGGGTGGCCGGTTCCAGATAGGGCTGGTCGCTAAAACGGGCCAACACATCGCGCCGGACCTTGCGGAAGGCCTCGGGATCCCCCTCGTGAACGGCGATCGCGGCCAGGGCCAGCCAAGCCTCGCCCACGTCGGGAGCCAGTTCCGTCGATTGGCGCGCGGCCTCGCGGGCCTGGGTGAAGTTTCCTCTCCGGGCGGCCGGTTCGCCGTCCTCCCGCCAGATCATGGCGGCGCGGCGCGGAATCGTAGCGCAGGATCCCCAGCCTGCTGTATCGCAGATTGCCAGCCTGCGTAGGTTTGAAAGAAAGAGGCCGTTCGTTCTGATTCCCAGACCGGTTGGGACCACGTGCGTTGGACGACTGGCAGTCGGCGATATGGCAGACAGGGCTGTCTGCGCTACGGTCGCGAACCGCCCGCTCGCGGCGGCTGCGGGGCAGCCGGCTTTCCCTCGATCAGCGTCTCGGCTTCGGCCAGCAGGGCCTTGATGAGCATCCATCGATGCCACTGCCCGTTGTTGCTGGGGCGTTCGGGTGTCCCAGGAAACTGCTCATCCAAAACGGCCATCATCTCCCTGGCCTTCGTCAAAGCATCGCGGGCCTCCGCCGGTTTCTGAAGCTGGTGCTGACTCATCGCCTGAGCGAGAACCGCGGGAATGTCCAAGGCGGGAAGCTGCCAACGTGTGTTGACTCCCAGATACTCCTCCGCCTTCCTCACCGCCGCCTCGTAATGGCCGAGGCGATAGTCTCCAAAGGCCAAGGAAGCAGCCGCCATGGAGCCCACCCAGCCCACTGGATCCTCGGTGGCAGGCCGCTCCGCCAACTTCAGACCGACTGCGAGTTCCTCCGGCGTCGCGGGAAGCATCGTGCAGACGGCGGCCGTCAACGCGGCCGGTATCAGGTAGGGTTTGTCGCTGAAATGGGCCAGCATGTCGCGCCGCACCTTTCGGAAGTCCTCCAGGTCCCCTTCGCGAACCGCGAGAGCGGCGAGGGCAAACCAAGGTTCCCCTCCTGCCTGGTCGGGAGCGGTTTCCACAGCCTGCCGGGCCACCCGACGCGCTTTGGCAAAGTCCCCATGATTGCCCGCCGGTTGGGCTTCATCCGACCAGAACATTTCATTACGCCGGGGATCGAGCACGTCATTGAATTGCCAGAGCCGGGCCTCTTGGCCGGCAAGAACCGAGACCATCCACAGGCCTTGCGGTTCCAGGATGAGCTCCTTGGGAAATGTGTCCCCCAGCGCGGGCAGCGTCGCCCGCCGGACGCCCGTATTCACGTCCCACAGGCGGATCGTCTGGTCCCACGATCCGGAAAGGAGCATGTTCCCATCCGGGAAAAACGCCACACTGCCCACCGCTTGGGCATGACCCAGCAGAGGGGCGCCGAGGTCTTTTCCGGTCCTGGGTTCGATAAGTTGGATCCCGCTGTCCCATGCACCACAGGCGAGGCGGGAGCCATCGGGGGAAAACGCCAGAGACACGGCAGGATTCCCGCGTCTGATTTTTTGGAGCAGGACGGGTTGGTCGGGAACGGCATCCCAGACCACCACCGCGAAAAGCGTGCCCGCATCGCCAGTTGCGGCGAGCAGGGTGCCGTCCTCGGATAACTTGAGACCGTAGGCGTGCTCGATCTCCGTGCTCGGCCAACGGACGTGTCGGGAAGCGGAGGGCGTCCACAGATGCAACGAGTTCACGGTAAAGCCGATTCCCCTCATTTCAGCCCAGGCGACCCGGCTGCCATTGTTGGCGACCGTGAGAAGGCCTGTGACAAGATCTCCCTCGCTGGCAGGTCCGGGGGTGGTTCCCAGCAACACTCCGTCCTCGACGTTCCAAAGCCGGAGTCGCCGGTCCTCCCCCTGGGCGGCGAGAAAGCGTCCATTGGCGGATGTCGCGTGAAGGGTGAACTTCTCACCTTCCTTCCACGGAGGCAGTTCGCGGGCGCCGGCCACATCATATAATCGGATGGGGGTTGGCAAGCGGGCGCGTTGGACTCCTGAAGGGTTGCGCGCGGTGACCAGCGCCGCCGGATCCTGTGAGGACGGAGGAGTCCGCCAGGCGAGCCGCCCGCCCGCCAGATAGCCCAAACCCACGCTGTCCGTAGTATTCGGGATCTCGGTCGAGACCCCGCTCGCCCGGATGTCCCAGACTTTGAGCCCGAAATCCTCGCCGGCGGACCACAACGTGAATTCATCGCCCACAAAATCAATCCGGGACCCCTTGGAGTGACCTTTGAGAGAGGAAATCAGCCGGGGGGAAGGTTGCAGCTCCCAGACCAGAATCGCGTTGCCTTCCTCCGTCGAGGCCGCGAGGTAACGGCCCTGCGGTGAAAACCGGACCTGTTTAATCCGAGCCCGGGCTTTATGCAGTTGCTCCAGAGGGGAGGTCGAAGGCGAGGTCATATCCCACAGGTTCACCTCACCTCTGCGGCTGCCCGAGACGAGCAGGCGGTCGTCCGGCGGCGAAAACGCGAGGGTCACAACCGGACTGTCTGAGGGACGATCAAAGATCTTCTCGAAGTGAGTGGTATCCCAGATCACGAGCGCACCGCTTTCTTCCTTTGGACTGGAACCGGCCTGCGGGCCGACCCCGGCAGCCAGACGGCGGCCATCGTGCGAAAAGGCGAGTTCATGAACGCGAGCTGCACCCCGCGCTTCTTCGAAAACATCCAGCACCTTGACGACCTGCCAGGTCCGGGTATCCCAAAGCGCGACCAAGCCGTTGTCCGTGCCCGCCGCGAGCAAGTGTTTGCCATTGGGGGAATAGGCGATGGTTACCATCAACGGGGCTTGCCCGGCGCTGGCTCCCCCGCGGTATCCGTCCGGGAAGGTCAGGTCCGGGGTCAGGGGCAGCCAGGTGCGGGTGTCCCAGCGGCGGAGATAAGGATGCGGTCCCGTGGCGGCCAGCGTGGTGCCCTCCGGGGAATAGGCGATGGAAACGTTTCTGTTTGTTGATCCGTTCACCTGGATCACCTTCACAAGGTTTCGGCTGGCCACGTCGTATAACGACACATTGCCGGGCCAATTGACCGTGGCCACGGTCCTCTGATCCGGAGCGACGGCCACATCGTGAAAGTTACTGATGGGCCTGCCCCCCGAGGCAAGCTCACGACGGGATGCGTGTTGCCAGAAATACCATTCCGGACCGCGCAGATCGGGGCCTGCCGCCGTTCCCTCGGTCGGTTTGTGCCGGCTCAGAAGTTCGTCGAGTTCGTTGATGCTGCCTTCCGCGTAGGCTTGTCCGGCGCGGTTCATGTCCGCGACATACAGCTCCCGGGCCACCTTGGTCTCGGCGGCCTGGGCTTTCTCCTCGTTCTTCCGCGCCAGCTCCGCACTTCTCAGGGCCTCGCGCTTGGCCATCCCCGCGAAGACCATGGCGATCAGGGCCAGAACCGCGACCGCCATCGCCACGCGCATGAGCCAGCGCATCCGGCGGGCGGATCGCGATTTCTCCTCCGCGCGCAGGCGCTGGTTCTCGGCAATCGCCTTCGCCTGAGCCAACTCGCGCTGACGGGCGGCTTCGCGTTCCTTTTCCTCGCGCTCGGACTCGGTGCGGCTGCGTTCCAGGTAAGCCATCGCCTGGTCGAAGTGGCCGCCGTATTGGTCCGCCCAGGCGGCGTTGGCGTGCGCCTCGTCGCGCCAGCTCAGGGCGATGCCCAGCTCGGGATCGCGATACAGGCCGGCCTTGCCCTTCCCGTGCAGCCCTGCGCTTTCCGCGAGCCGATGGAAGATGCCGACGGACGACGCCTCTTCTTCGACCCAGTCGCGCAACCGCACCCACACGCGCATCAGGCTCTCGTGCGAGATGTCGATGACGGTGGCGTCGGCGAGCGGCACCTCCGGCGGCGGCATGAGGAAGGTCACGCCCGCTTGGCGGAACGTCTCGATGATCGGCGCGAGCTCGGCGGCCGGAACGTCCACGATCTGCGCGAGCCGGCCGAGCGTCTGCGGCCGGCGGATGCCGCGGTTCTCGGATTCGCGCAACGTGAGCGCCTTGAACATCGCCGCGCAGAGCTGCCGCGCGCGATCGGAGCCGAGGCTGGCGTAAAGCTCGTCGGCATGGCGCGACAGCGCCTCGCGCATCCGCCCGATGGCGTCGTAGTCTTCGAGGTCGAGCGAGCGGGCCACCCCCCGGAGGGACGAGCTCTGGGAGTCCCCAGATTCCGTCTTGGAGTCAGGGACTCGTGTAACTCGTCCCTCCGAATCGCGTCCCTCCGTACTGCTCCGCCGCCACTGGTCCCACGTCCGCATGAGGGCGTGCTGGAGACAGGGCAGTTGATCCGCCTGATCGCCGAGGTCGTTGAGCAACCGTTGCAGGAGGCGCGGCGTGAGGGTGCCGCCGGCGACGCGGATCGGGCCTTCGATGGATTGCTTGAACTGGTCGCGGGTCATCCGCGGGATGAGGTATTCGCCGCGGTTCACGGCTTCGGCGAGGTTCTCGAACTGCGCGCAGTCGCCGATGAAATCCGAGCGCATCGTGAGCACGATGTAGATCGGCACGTCCTTCTGCGTGGCGGCCTGGAGCAACATGCTGACGAACTCGTTGGCCGTGTCGCGCTGGGCCGCGCCGCCCTGGTTGAAGCGGAAGATCTCCTCGAACTGATCGACGACGAGCAGGAAGTTCGTGCCCGCAGGGAGTTGTGCCTGACGGATCGCTTCGATGAGGCCGAGATGACTGCGGGAGAGCGTGGCCAGCAGGCGCGCCTTGGCGTCTTCTTCCGTCGCGTCGTAGAGATCGGTGGCGAGCAGGGATGCGGCGAGATGGTTCATCGGCGCGGCGCCGGGATGCGTGACGGCGACTTCCCAGCTCGTGCCGGCCGCAAGCATTTTGCCGCCGAGCAACTGGGAGAGCAGCCCGCAGCGCACGAGCGACGACTTGCCGCTGCCGGACGTGCCGACCACCGCGACGAAACGGTGCGCGCCGAGCTTCTGGAGCAGATCCATCGTCTGCTCCTCGCGGCCGAAGAACAGGTGGTCCTCCTCCGGCGTGAACGAACGCAGACCGGGGAAGGGATTGTCGGGGCGATGGGCGTGGATCATGCGAACTTCAGGTTAAGTAGATAAGGCAGGGGCGCATGGACCGTCCGCCAGGGCTTGGAGTGCGCCAGTCCTCTGGCGCTTTGTCCGTGGGGATGGAAGAACCAGGCGTGATATTTCATCTTCGGGTTGATCACGCTCGTTGGGAAAAAGCGGTAGCGGGCTACCGCAGTCCAAGCCGCTTCGCGATGATCATCGGCGGTGTGTATTCCGGACAATCCCAAGGGGATTGCATCATCCAGCCCAGGGTTGGTGCGCTCGGCGCCTACCCTGGGTGTAAGTGGCAAAATGATCCTCAACCCCAACGGGGTTGCATCCGTTTCCCATCGTGGTCGCGCACCGTGACGCAACCCCTTCAGGGTTGTCCGGATTCTTCTCCCCGACCCAGGGTAGCTCGCAGACTCGCAACCCTGGGCTGAGTGATGGAATCCCCTTGGGATTCGCGGACCAACAGCCGGGAACTGTAAAGCATGGAAATCGGGAGCTGCCGAAAGCCAAGACGCTTCGCGAGGCACGAGGCCGCTGGAACGTCCGCCAGGTCTTGGAGTGCGCCATAGGCCAGTCCAAGACGCTGGCGCGTTCATGCGGTCACCCCTTTCAACTCGGTCACGAAGGCCGCGAGTTCGGCATCGGGCTTGAACTCGGCACCTTGCCGGATGACGCGGGCTTGCAGGGAACGGAAGCGTTCCTTGCGATGATCGTCCGGCGGCGCGATGAACACCGCCTGCGTTTCAATCGGCCCGGAGCGGCCGGAGCCGGCGGCCTTGAGCAGTTCGCGGAGCTTGATGTCCACCCACGCTCGCGGGGCCGCGCCGAAGAAGACGATGGCCGCGTCGCAGGTCAAAAGGTTCTCGCGATGCAAGGCCTCCGCGTCCGCATCCGAGCCGTCGAAGGCGGGCAGGCAAACATCGAGGCCTTGGGCGAACAGGTAATCCTCGAGCGGCTCGATGGATTGTTCATCGCGAGGTTCGCAGATGAGATAGACCTTGGGCGGGGCGTCGGCGGATTTTACCGCGGCGGGTGCGGCCAAAGCGGCCGGCTTGGGTTTGGGTGGTTCGAGCCAGCGGATGACCTCGCGTTTCAACAGGCTGAGGTCGCCCTCCATGATCTCGGCGTTGTCGTGCAGCGTGGGATCTTCCTGGACCTGCCGGAGAAACTGTTGCTGACGGGCGTCCGCCACCTGCGCCACGCCGGGCATCCACAGATAGCGTTTGAGATTTTTCTGCCGCGCGTGCTGGGCGCTGAGCTTGACCTGCAGGCACGGCAGTGATTCCGCGGAGTCCTCGGGCGTGACGCCGTAGTTGGCCCCGAGGAGATGGATGGCGATCGAACACTTTTCGAGATACCCGCGCACGACGCGTTCGAGCTCCTTGGAGGACAAGGGCAGGGGAGTCTCGGGCAGAACCATGTGGCCGCGTTCGAGCAGTTCACGACGGATGCGGTCGCGCTCGGCCTGCAGATCCGAGGTCGTGAGCGCGAGATAGATGACGTGCCGATGGCCGGCCGCCTTGGCGGGATCAATGACATCGGACTGGAGCTGCTTGAGAATCCGCAACACCTGGCAGACTTCGTGGGCCAGATCGTAGAGGCGCTCGTGGTAACGTTGCTTGAGCACCTCGCCAAACGCCTCGTCGAATTCGCGGATGCGCCCGGTCGCCGGGTCCTGCTCGAAAAACTCAAAGCCGAAGAGGCGGGAAAAGAGATTTGTCAGGTCGCCCGGCATTTCACCGGACGCGACCGGTGTTTTCATCACCTTGAAGATGCGCGGCTTGTTATCCACCCAGAGACCGCCCGATTGTTCGGCGTTGGTGCAGAATTCCTGGAGCTCGCGCACGCAGCCGTCGCTCTTGATGAAGGGCGGTGAAACGATCGACACCATGGCCTTCACCTTGGTCAGGTGGCGTTGCAATTCCAGGTCGGTGTCGTGATCGCCGGTGAAGCCGGGATGGCGGGCCAGCTTGACGCGTTCGCCGGAGAGTTGCTCCATGCGGACGGAGAGATGGCGATACAACTGCGAGACCCAGCCCTGGCGGCCGTCGTAAAGCGGCTGATCATCCACGGGCGCGAAGTTGAGGAGCACTTCGCCATCGGGCACGAGTTCCGCCATCACGGATTTTGCCGGTGTGGCCGGCGGGACGGCGAAAGTTCCGCTCACCATGTTAGCGGCGAGGCTTTGATTCGCCGCCGGGCCGCGCGGCACTCCGGGCGACTCAAGATCGCGGCGCAGGTTGCGCAAGTCCACGAGCAGATCAGCGGGCGTCTGGAAGCGCCGGCTCGCATCCTTCTCGAGCAGCTTGCGCACGATGCGCTCGAACTCGGCGGGCACATCGTAGTTGAAGCGCGCGATCGCCTCCGGCTGGTCGTTGATGATGCGCTGGAGGGTCTCGCCGAAGCTGGTGCCGGCAAACGGCAGGCGGCCGGTGAGCAGTTCGTAGAGCACGATGCCCAGGCTGAACAAGTCGCTGCGATGATCCACGTCCCGACCGCGCGCCTGTTCCGGGCTCATGTAATTCGGCGTGCCGAGAATCTGGCCGGCCTGGGTACCGTGCGCGGTCGTCGCTTCGCTGTCTTCGGTGGCCTGCTCCGAGAGCAATTTCGCGAGGCCAAAATCCAGGACCTTCACCAGGCCGCGATCATTGATGCTGATGTTCGCCGGCTTGAGATCACGATGCACGACACCGCGCGACGCCGCGGCATCCAGCGCGTCGGCGATCTGCATCGCCACGTCCACAATGTCGGCAATCGAGAACGGCTTCACGCGCGCGCGACGGTCCAGCGTGGTGCCCTCCAAGAACTCCATCGTCAAATACGGGCGGCCGTCGTCGGTCTCGCCGACTTCGTGGATGATGCAGACGTTGGGATGATTGAGAGCCGACGCGGCGCGGGCCTCGGTGAGGAAACGATGGCGGCGTTTGGCGTCCTTCGCCCACGCGACCGGCAACAGTTTGAGCGCGACCTTGCGGCCGAGCCGCCGATCCTCCGCCAGAAAGACCTCGCCCATGCCACCGGCGCCAAGCGGCTTGACGATCCGGTAATGCGCGATCACCTCGGGCGTTTGTTCCGATGGGGCGCGATTGCCCAGCAGCTTGCGAACGAGCGCTTCATGCTCCGGAAACCGCGCGACGTAATCCTCGCCCTTGATCAGCGTCTTGTCCGCCTCCAAAAGCTCCCATTCCACGAGCAGCAGTTCCTCGAGCAGCTTGGTCTTCACCGCCGGCTCCACCTTTGCCAACTCCGTTTCGATCCGGGGTTTCTGCCCCGCGCGGCACGCGACTTCGAAGGCGTCACAGAGCGCGTCGATCTGTTTGCGGGCGGCGTCGGATGATTCGTTGGCGAGGCTCATGAATTCAATTCTCCCTTCCAGAGTTCGCGGATGCGTTCGAGTTTGCGTTCAACGCTGCGGCGGGTGAGGCCAAGTTTTTCGGCGATCTCCTGGCCGGTCCAGCCTTCCAGTTTCCAGACCGCGATGTGGCGCAAGGTGTCGTCCTCAAGCGCGGCGAGGAGGCGATGGTGCTCCTCGGCCAGTTCGTGGAGGAACTCCGGCGTCGGCTCGGCGCTGGCAAATTCATCAAAGCCGCCAGTGGCAGCGGAATCAAAGATGGAGTCGCCGCGCACCTGGCCACCGCCGCGTTTCTGCCGGCCTTCATGTCGGAAATGTTGCGTGACCTTGCGCACGGTGATGGTGGCCAGCAACCGCCAGAGATCGTCGCGACCGCCGAGACCGGCGAGATCACCCCGGCCGGCGCCTTCGCACAGGCTCTTGGAAACGCTGATGGCGATGTCGTGTTCGTCCTGCACCCGGCGGCTGTTTTCGCCGAGACGTTGCCGGGCGAGCGCCGCCATGCGCTGGAAGTACCGCTGCCAGAGTTCGTGCGCGGCCTGCTCATCGCCCTCCTTGAGGCTTTGAATCCACCAGGTAACGGATTGGTTGTTGGCCATCGGTTGCGTCGGGCTCGCGGGCCTTGGGAACGACGGCCTGCGGGATGGGCCTGATCCTATGGGCCAACGGCGGCGGTTCAACTTCAAAGCCCGCTCCCGCCCAGGGCCAGTGAAACTCCAGCCGTAGCTGATGAGGACGCAGCGTCATTCAATGAGTGAATCGCCATCCCGTCCCCGCCTCCGACAAGGAATCGCAGAAAAATCCCAGGCCGAGCGATGTGGTGAATCCCCATTTCCCTTGAACCACGGGCGGCAGGTGGTCCTCAATGGCGCGGCTCCAAACTGCGCATGGCTTCCACCCGCAAATCAAAGTTCAACTGGCGCGAGGCGCCCATCGGCATCTTTGACTCCGGCCTTGGCGGCTTGACGGTCGCCCGTGAAATCCATCGCCTGATGCCCCATGAGGATCTCGTCTATCTCGGCGACACCGCGCGAGTGCCGTATGGCACGAAGTCACCGGCGACAGTGAAACGCTTCGCTTGCGAGGACACGCAATTTCTCGTCGATCAGAAGATCAAAGCGGTCGTGGTGGCGTGCAATTCAGCGACGGCCTGGGGCTTGGCCACCTTGGAGCGACACTTCAAGTTGCCGGTGATGGGCGTGATCGTGCCCGGCGCGGAGGCGGCCCTTGCGGCGACCCGCAACCAACGCATCGGCGTGATCGGCACCAACGCCACCATTCGCAGCCAGGCGTATCACACCAACATCCTCGCACGCTGCGACACGGCGCGAATTTTTGCCCGACCGACACCGCTGCTCGTGCCGCTCGTCGAGGAAGGCTGGACGAATCACGCGGTCACCATCGCCGTGCTTAAGGAATATCTGCGGCCGCTGTTGAAGCGGCAGATCGATACGCTCGTGCTTGGTTGCACGCATTATCCACTGTTGAAAACTGCGCTCCGCAAAGTGGTTGGCCGGAAGGTGACACTTGTCGATTCGGCGGAAACGTGCGCCCTGTTCGTGCGCGAGCGATTGGCGTTCTTGAAACTGCTGGCGGAAGGGCGGCGGCGGAAGGGCATCATCCGGCCGTTTGTGACGGATGAGCCCGAAAAATTTGGGGATTTCGCCGCGCGCTTTCTCGGCTTCGACACGGAAACGCCGGTCAAGGTCGAGCTGCCGGTGTGTAAATGGCTCGCCTGATGGGGTGGTGGACTTGGGGTCGACAAGACGCACCGGATCGGAGATTGGCGCTCCACTCGGATTGCTCCGCCGCTTGACCGTGCTTCGGCTCCGGTGTCACTATTTCCCCGAACCCGCCGAAACCTATGAACCCATTCGATCTCTCCCGTCGTGCTTTCCTCCGCCGCAGCGCGCTGGCCTCGGCGGTGGTCGCGTTCCCATTCGTTGCCCGTCGCAATGTCTACGGCGCGAACGGGCGACTCAACCTCGCGGCCATCGGCGTGGGTGGCAAAGGCGCGGCGGACATCTCGGGTTGCGCCACGGAGAACTTCACCGCGCTGTGCGATCCCGACACCGGCGCGTACACGGCGGCGATGTTCGGCAAGTATCCCGACGCGAAACGCTTCAAGGATTACCGCGTGATGTTCGAGCAGTTCGCAGACAAGTTCGACGCCGTCATCATCTCGACCCCCGACCATCATCATGCCTGGCCGGCGCTCAAGGCGATGCAGCTCGGCAAACATGTCTATTGCCAGAAGCCACTCACGCACACGGTCTACGAGGCGCGCTTGCTCACCCAGCTGGCCAAGGCGAAGCGGGTCATCACGCAGATGGGCAACCAGGGACATTGCGATCCCGACTCGCGGCGGCTGGTTGAGATTGTCCAATCCGGCGCGCTCGGCGACGTGAAGGAAGCGCATGTCTGGACCGATCGGCCGATATGGCCGCAGGGCGTCAAGCGGCCCACTGAACAGCAGCCCGTGCCCGAGACGCTCGATTGGGATCTCTGGCTCGGACCCGCGCCGCAGCGGCCTTATCACAAATCATACGCGCCGTTCAACTGGCGCGGCTGGTGGGATTTCGGCACCGGTTCGATCGGTGACATGGGCTGCCACAACATGGACCTCGCGTTCTGGTCGCTGCGCCTGCGCGATCCCGAGAGCGTCGAGTTGCTCGACCAGGAGGGCAAGACCGATGAATCGCCGGCCAAGGCTTCGGTGACCAAGTGGGTGTTCCCGAAGTTGAAGTGGACTGATCCGAAGACGCTGAAGAAACAGACGCGCGCCGAAGTGGCGTTGACGTGGTACGACGGCGGCCGCAAGCCGGACGCGAAACTGGCGAAACAGGACAAGCTGCCGGCGAACGGCTGCATCCTGATCGGGTCGACGGACACGCTCTACGTGCCGATGTATTGGGGCCCGGGCGAATTCCTGTCCGGCCGCAAGATGGGAGATTTTACCGAAGTGCCGCAGTCGTTGCCGCGTTTTCCCGGCGCGGACAAGGACAACGACCACGCGCATCACCAGGAATGGGTGCAGGCGGTCAAGGGTAACGGCGAGGCGCTGTCGAACTTTGCCTACGCCGGGCCGATGACTGAGGCGGTGCTGCTCGGCAACGTCGCCCAGCGCGTCGGCAAGAAGATCAAATGGGACCCGATCCAGATGCGCATCCGGAACGACAAGGACGCGAACAAGTTTCTCACCAAGAAGTACCGGAAGGGCTGGGATCTGCCGCTGGTGTGAGCACCTCGAACTGGTAGGAGCCGGCGCGAGGAGGCTCGGATCAGAGCGGTGTTTGGAAAGCAATTCCAACCGGGGTGAATCCGTCCTTGAAACGTCGACTCAACTCACTTCGCAGCCATGCTCTCGCAGTTTGTCCAGGAGGAATCGGCTGAGATCCTCACCAATTGAGGCAGTCGGAAGCAACGTGTAGGCTGAGTTCTTGTCATACGTGAACAAGAGCAACACGTCCGGGAATTGCCAAACCCTTATGATTCGGCTCCATTTGATGGTGGTGGCATGTTCACTGGTTTGGAAACTGATGGAGTCAGGCTCGATGCGCACAACAACACTCCTGTCCGGCATCGATTCACAAACCGCGACGGACCGCTGTAAAAAACGCCACCACGCGAATCCGATGGAAGCAGGTACTCCGATCAGTACTCCGATCAGTATGGCAGCCGACCTTGGAGTGCCAATCCCAAGAATTAGAAACAACACGCCAAGAACTGCAATGAGCCCGAAGAGAATCATGAAACCGCCCAGGCGGCGCGACATGAATCGCTTGCACGCTAACTTAACCACCGCTGGTGTGTATTCGTAGCTGAATTCGCCCTGCATTCGATTGTCTCCCTTGGCCAGCCGGGCGGAGAATGGAGCCTCCTCACGTCGGCTGCTACCTAAGGCCGGCTCAGTCTTCCAGCCGTTTCACGCGGATGTTCTTGAAGTGAACCTTGCTGCCGGGGTCGTGGGCCTGGAGGGCGAACGTGCCGGAGCCGAGTTTGCGCTCGAAGTCTGAGCCGGCCGTCGCGCCGGGGCGCTCGGTGTATTCCAGCACGACGATGTCGTCGATCTTCACGGTCACCTTGTTGCCCTGCACGATGATCGTCTGCGTCCACCATTTGTTATCCTTCGCCGGGGTGTAGCCGAGGTTCGCGACGTCATACAGGCTGCCGGTCTTTTTCCAGTCGCCATGGGTGACGTTGACCTGGCATTCGAAGCCGCCCTTCGGCCAACTGGTCTCCTGATACTTGGTGTGAATATAGATGCCGCCGTTCGCTTTCGGCTCGGTCATCACGTCGACACGCAGCTCGAAGTTCTTAAACGGCTTTTCATCGCCGACATAATAGAGGTGGCAGCGTTCGCCGTTGGCCACGATGGCGCCATCCGCCACTTTGAAGGACGTTTCGTTCTCTTTGGCCTTTTTCCAGCCGTCGAGGGTTTTGCCGTCGAAGAGCGCTTTGAAGCCGGGTTCAACGTCAGCGGCGGAAAGGTTGGTGAGGGCGAGGGCCAGGCCGAGCAGGCAAGCAGGAAGGTGTTTCATGGAGCGAGATGGTGGGGGACTCGACACAAAAGGCAATCCGAAAGCCGGGGACAATTGTGCCATGGGCGGAGTGCTGATCTCCAGATCAGCGCGTTGCGGCTGCGGCTCAAGCCATGGGGAAGTGCGCCGATGCGCCCTTGTGGAAGCGGCTTACGCGGACTTGGATTTCCGTTCCGGCTTGAGGAAGACTTCCATGCCTTCGCGGGCGGCTTCTACGCGCAGGGGCGATTTCTTTTCACTAACGATCTGCCGCGCCCACGCGACCATGCGGGAGACTTCGGCGTCGTCGTGGCCGGGATCGTGGTGAAACAGGAACAGGCGCTTCACATTCGCCAGGATCGCCAGCGCAACCACATCATCAAGGCAGCCATGGCCCCAACCGACGTGCTTCTGATATTCGCGATCATTGTATTGGGCGTCGATGACGAGGACATCAACGTCTTTCGCGAAATCGATCAATCGTTGATCTTGGCGACGGGCGTAAGCGGCGCTTTGTTCGGCATCGCCGGTGGCGTGGCTGGGGAGCGAGCGCAGCCGCTGGAAGGGTTCATTGTCGGGCAGATAGGCGATACTGCCCGAGCTGGTTTCCAAACGGTAGCCAATGCAAATGCCGGGATGGTTGGTAAATGTCGCCTTCACTTTTACCCGGCCCACCGCGAATTCGAACTCCTTCAGTTCGGTGACCTTGATGTTGCCAGGCATCTGCTTCAGGCCGATCGGGAAATACGGGCTCTCCATCTGCGCGGAGAGAATCGATTCCAATCCCTGGCGCGAGCCCTCGTAGCCGAGCACATGCACCTTGTTGACGGGATTGTAAGCCGGCAGGAAAAACGGGAATCCTTGGATGTGATCCCAGTGCGTGTGCGAGATCAGCAGGGTGAGATGAAGGGGGGCGCCTTTGAACTCGGTGGCGAGGTGCAATCCCAGCGGTCGGATGCCCGAGCCGGCATCGAGGATGATGATCTCGCCGTCCGCGCGAACTTCCACGCAGGAGGTGTTGCCGCCGTAGAAGATGGTTCCCGCGCCGGGTGTGGGAATCGAGCCTCGGACACCCCAAAAGCGCAGGAAGTTGTTACCATCGCCACCGGCGGCGCTCGTGACGCGGGCGGGTGGCAACGTGGCTTGAATGGCGCTCACCGATTCACCATCGGCTTGCGACGTGGTCGGGCTGATCCGTCCGGCAGTGACCCGCTCAATGGCGGCGAGCAAATCCTTCAAAGGGATTGGCTTGAGGAGAAATTCGTCGGCACCGCTTTCGAAGGCGTGGATTCGATCCGTTGCGTATGTGCTCCCGGTGGTGATGATGATCCGGGTGTGCCGAATGGCGGGATCGTTGCGAATGGCGCGCGTGACCGCGAAGCCATTGCAGCGGGGCATCATGAGGTCGCAGAGCACCAAGTCAGGCTTGTGGCGGGCGGCCATCGTCAAGCCTTCCTCGCCGTCACCCGCCTCCAGGATTTTCCAGCCGTGGGGTTCGAGCAACTGGCCAAGCACTTCGCGAAACACTGGCTCGTCGTCGATCAGCAGGACGGTTTTCATCAGGTGAACGGCGTCGAGTCTTTCCAAACCGACGCAAAAGACAAGCTTCCGTTGAGTTAAACTCATAGTCGCCCGGCGGTGGACGCGGGGGAAAAAAGGAACGGGGCAGCAAGAAAGTTTCCTGCTGCCCCGGGGAAATAACAGTGGCGGTGACTAGACGCTGGCGACGTGCTTTTTCTGTTTCACGAGCGTGGCGCGCTTGCCGATGCGTTTGCGCAGGTAGGTGAGCTTGGCGCGGCGGACCTTGCCCTTGCGCTCAACTTCCACCTTGTCGATCCGCGGGGAATGCAGCGGGAACACGCGCTCGACACCCTCGCCGTAGCTGATGCGGCGGACGGTGAAAGTGGCGTTCAGCCCGTGCCCTTTGCGGCCGATCACGACGCCGGCGTACACCTGAATGCGTTCCTTGTCGCCTTCGACGACCTTGGTGTGGACCCGGACGGAATCGCCCACGGCGAAGGTCTCGGAGTTTTTGCGGTAGTTATCCGCTTCAATCTTGTCAAGCAATGCTTGGTTCATAGGCGTATCAGTTCGTAGTGCCTAAGCGGCACCGGTTAAATTATTCAACAAGTCCGGTCGGCGTTCCCGGGTACGGGTCAGGGCCTGTTCGCGCCGCCATTTTTCGATGGCGGCATGGTTGCCGGATACCAGCACTGCTGGAACTTTCCAGCTCCGGAACTCAGCCGGCCGCGTGTAGTGCGGATACTCGATCAACCCGTGGCTGAACGACTCGTCCACCGCGCTTTGATCGTCACCCAACACGCCCGGTAGCAGCCGGCTCACCGCGTCGATCAGAATCATGGCCGGCAACGCGCCGTTGGTCAGGACGTAATCTCCGATCGAGATCTCGTCGTCCGCCAGATGCTCGCGGATTCGCTCATCGAATCCTTCATAGGCGCCGCAGACGAGCAGCAGGCTTTCTTCAGCGGCCAGTTCGCGCACCACGGCCTGCGTCAACTTCCGACCGGCGGGAGCGAGCAAAATCGTCCGCGTCCGCTCGCCCCGCAGGGCTTCCACCGCTTCAAACACCGGCTCCGGTTTGAGCAACATTCCCGGACCGCCGCCAAAGGGCTTGTCATCGACGGTACGGTGACGGTCATGGGTGTATGCCCGGAGGTCGTGAATCTTCAAGTCCAGCCGGCCGGTGTCACGTGCCCGCCGGACAATGCTTTCGTCCAACGGTCCCGTGAACATCCCCGGAAACAACGTCACTACGTCGATCTTCATGGCAGGGGAGCACGGATGATAAATGGGTTAGCGGTCACTGCGTCGCGGGCGATCCTCAATGATCTCCACGGCGCACTTGCGGCCTTTTTTTGCCGCCCCGATCTGGGCCAGCGTCCGGAGCGCGCTGATGGTCATGCCGTTCCGGCCAATGACCTTGCCGACGTCGTCCGGGTTCAGGCGCAGCTCAAACAGCGTGGTGCCACCCTGATCAACCGGGGTGACGGTGACGGACTCGGGATGATTCACGAGACCGCTGACCGCGAATTCGAGGAACGCCTGCATGGTTCGCTCAAGCCGAGACGGGCTGCTTGCGCAGTTCCTTGATAAAGCTGGCGACGGTGTCGGAAGGCTTTGCGCCCTGCTTCAGCCAGTATTCGACCCGTTCGAGGTCCAGCTTGTAATTGATGGCCTTCTGCTCGGGGTGGTAGGTGCCTACTTCCTCGATGCACTTGCCGTCGCGCGGGCTGCGGGAATCCGCAACCACGACGCGAAAGATCGGGTGGTTCTTGGAACCGACGCGCTTCATCCGAATTTTTACTGACATAGTCTGCTGTATTTTGGCGCGGGACGATCAAGATGCCAGCCTCTCACCGCGCGAATCGAGGCTCGTTTCCCAAAAAGGAGGGCAGACCTTAGACATGGGGTTTGGGCAACGCAAGAACTGATTTGGCAGCCCGAAGACGGGTTCTTTCGCCCTGTTTTTGAAGGGCTGCGACGGCCCGGAAGGGGCCAAAAACTGGGCCTTAACCCCGCTTCATCAACCGCCGGGAAAGCTCGCACCAACGGTCGAGGTGCAGGACCGCCTCCGCCTTGGTAAACTCCTGAAGGGCCCGGGGTGGCAGGGCTTTGGCGCCAACCATGGAATCCTTGATCTTCTCCAGTTCGCTTGCCGCGAAGACCAGCGTCGAAACGCAGCAATGGCCGCTTTCGCATTCGGTCGGCCGATTGTGGAAGGCGACGGCTTCGACCACCGGATCGGGAAGCCCCCAGAGCCCGAGGAGATAGGCGCCGAGTTCGGCATGATTGCAGCCAATGACATCCGTTTCGACGTCCGAAAGCGGGAGGTGCCCGGCTTCAGACTTCTTGAGTACGTCCTGATAAAGCTGAGGCAGATTCGCCATCAGAATCAGCTTGCCGATGTCATGTAACAGGCCCGCCAGAAAGGCATGGTCGCAGGTCCGGGAATCGAGGTCCTCGGCTCCCGCCAGCCCACGCGCCACGACGCCCGACAGCCAGCAGTGTTCCATGAGGCGATCGATCGAGAACACCGCCATCTTGGCGTTGTCGAACTGCGAAAATACGTGGGCCATCAGCACCAGGCCGCGGATGAGATCCACCCCCAGGAACATCGTCGCTTCAGAGGGATGCGAGATTTCCCGGGGCAGGCCGAAGTAGGCCGAGTTCACCAGTTGGAGAATCTTGGCGCTCATGCCGGGGTCACGCGAAATGACCTGCCCGATCTTTTCCAGTTCGGGCTCGTCGCGTTCGAGTTCCGCCATCAACTGCGTGTAGATCATCGGTGGGCTGGGCAGCGACTTGATGCGGGCGACCAGGCGCTGAAGCGTCTCCGAGCTGAGCAAGTCGCGGAGGCGAAAGATCCGGGAAATCGTGTTGGTCAACCGTTCCGGCTCGCACGGTTTTGGAAGGTATTGGTGCGTGGCACACACCAGGCGCAAGGCGGTTTCTTTGTCGTAGAAGCCACTCATGACAACTCGTGCAGTCTCGGGATGCCGTCGGCGGGATTCCGCCAGCAGATTTGCCCCGTCCATGCCGGGCATCTGGAGGTCCGTCACCAGCAGGTGAACGCGCTTTTGCCCCAAAACCTTGAGGGCAGCTTCACCGTCGGCGGCAAAGTGCATCTGCCAGACATTGCGATAGGGTTCGAGGCTTTCCTCAAGCGCTGTCAGGATCTCCGGTTCGTCATCAACGAACAAGACGCTGCGTTGGTCGGTGGTTGGCATTGGTCCGTAATGTCTGGGTTATCATCGGCACGGGGACGGTTTGCCTTAAGTCGGTTTCCGCTTCCTAACCGGCTGGCTTACAGAGCCGCGCCTTCCGGAACCCGTTCGCAACGACTCATTGCTGAAACTTCCGTTGCTGGTCAGAATCGGGCAGTGACAGTCACCGCCAACCTCGAATTCGACTTGGAACCGATGATCGACCGGGCGCCGGGCGCTCTGGCTCGGCCGCCGTTGGCCAACGAGCTGGCCGGCTTTTGCGAGTTTGGCGCTGCAACGCGGCAAATTGATGTGCCATGCATCACTGGGGCAGGGCGGGTAGCTTCGGTGCCGTCGTTCGTCAACGAATTCTGGACCGCCCGCCAGCGCCAGGCCAATTCGTTGCACGAGATTTCGTATCGTGCCTGTTTCAAGCCGCAGTTGCCCCGCTTTTTTATTGAGCGCCTGACGGTGCCCGGTGACATCGTTTACGATCCGTTCATGGGCCGGGGCACCACGCTGGTGGAGGCGGCGTTGTTGGGAAGGGTCCCTTTTGGATGCGACATCAATCCCTTGAGCCAGGTCTTTGGAGGCGGGCGCTTGCAACCTCCGAATCTCGCCACCATCACCCAGCGGCTCGCGGGCCTCCCGTTGGATGACCCGGCCGATGAACCGGAAGACCTGCTCGTGTTCTACCACCCGGCCACGCTGCGGCAGTTGTCCTCGTTAAAGCGCTATTTTCAAACCCGCCGGCAACGAGGTGCGCTCGACCGCATCGATCTCTGGCTGGAAATGGTCTGCCTGAATCGCCTGACCGGTCACTCGCCGGGATTCTTCTCCGGGCGCACGATGCCGCCCAACCAGGCGGTGTCCGTGAAGTCTCAGCGAAAAATCAACGAACGTCTTAACCAAACGCCGCCGGCGCGCGACGTCATCAAGATCATTCTGAAGAAGTCGCGCCAACTTTTGGGAGACGTGACTGCGGAGGTCACCGCCGTGCTCGACAAAGTTGGTCCCCGAGCGCGGCTCGTCACCGGGTCGGCAAGTCAAACTCCGGGCATTCCCGCCAACAGCGTTTCGCTGGTGGTGACGTCGCCCCCGTTTCTCGACATCGTCGATTACGCCACCGACAACTGGCTCCGCTGCTGGTTCCTCGATATCGACGTCGCGTCGATCCGGTTGACCGTGCCCCGCAAGCTGGAGGATTGGGCCGCCGCGATGACGGAGGTGTTTCGCGAATTGCAGCGCGTGTTGAAGCCCGGCGGGCACGTCGCCTTTGAAGTGGGTGAAGTTCGAGGAGGCACCATCAAGCTCGAGGAAACCGTGTTGCCGTGCGGCCTCGCCGCCGGCCTGATCCCGGAGTTGATCCTGATCAACGACCAGGAATTTACCAAAACCGCGAACTGTTGGGGCGTGGACAACAACGCGCGCGGCACCAACACCAACCGTATTGTGCTGCTGCGGAGACCATGAGGAGGCGATTCACTCTTCCGGGTTTGACCCTGCTGGCGATCACCTTGGTCGCGGTGGCTGCGGATTCCAGCCGGACTCCGCCCGGAGCCGAGGTGGAGGGCGATTTTCCATTTGCGGAAGTCATCAAGCGCACGACGGGTCACGAGATTATTCCCTTCGATGGCGCCAACGCCCGGCACGCCGCCTTGTTGAAAAAGTTGAAGGCGGCCGCGGCCGCGGCTGCCCGGAGCGCCAGTTCGGCGAAGATCGAAAGTGCCCGCGCCAACGAAGTCGGCAACGCGATGGAAACGCACGTCTTGAAAGCGTTGAACGACGGCGGACTGAAAGCCCATCGCCCGCGCACCACTGCCGGTCGGGCGCAGGCGGCGGGGTATCCGGACGTGGAACTGGAATCTGATCCGCCCTGTTACCTTGAGCTGAAGACTTACAACGCGCGAACGGCAGACTCGACGCAGCGTACGTTCTATTATTCGCCGGCGGAGGAAACCAAAGTCACTCGGCCCGCGCTGCACCTGTTGCTAGCCTTCGAGATGGAGCAGCAGAAGGCCGGTGACCGCACGATCTGGGTGCCGGTTCGTTTCAAACTTATCTCCCTGCACGAGCTCGTGGTGCGGCTGAAAGTGGAGTACAACCAAAGCAATCGCGGCCTCTACCCGCCCCAAAAACTGCTGGCTGACGAGGAGCTGAAGTAGCGTCTGGTCAGGCGCGGGACTATTCCTCGGCGATCAATTTGGCAATCTTGCCCGCCATGTCCTGCCGGGCGTTCAAGTGGCGGAGATTTCCCTTCTTGTCGATCAGCCACAAAGTCGGGATGCCGGTGATCCCGTATTTCTCCGCGTAACGATTCGCCTTGTTCTCCTTGTCGAAGAACTGGGGCCAGGTCATTTCGCGCTCCTTCACCATCTTCGCCAGCGCGGCTTCGTCTTCATCGAGGCTGATGCCGACGATCTCGAACCCCTTGGGATGCCACTTGGAATACGTCTCCTTGAGTTCGGGCAGGCCGGCGATGCACGGACCACACCAGGTCGCCCAGAAGTCGATCATGACGACCTTCCCTTTGAGGGCCGCGACGTCCACTTTGCGCCCGTCAATCGCCGTGAAAGCGATCTCCACTGGCTTGCCGAGGCGGTCGTACTTTTCCCGCTGCGCCTTGATCGCCGTGCGGATCTCCTCATCGGTACCTTCCTTGTCCAGTTGCTGGTAGATATCTCGGGCAGCTTCCGGTTGATCATACGCCAGCAGCATCTCCGCGAGTTGCAGCAGGTAGGCCGCAGGCTCTGCTCGTTTGGGAAACAGCGTGAAGGCTTTCAGGAAAACTCCTTTGGCTTTCAGCATGCCGGGAACCGGGTCATCGCTCGGGGCCCCTTGCAAGGCGCTCTTGGCCGCCATGAGCACCATGCCCAGCCGCTCCTCTTCATCGAGGGCCGGATCATCCGCCAATGCCGCCTGCAACGTGATCATCCGGTCGGTCACGGAAGAATCGCCAAGCTGCACCACGGCGGTGAGGAGATTGTATTCCATGAGCCGCGCCTCGGCGGCCCGTTTATCGGCGGGATACTCGCCGTAAAACGCCTTCGCCTTGTCGGCCGCGGCGAGCGCCTTGGTGGCGCGGCTTTGATTGAACTTGGTCAGCGCCTCGTCGCTTGGGCGTTCCGTTGACCATTCCCGGGGCGGGCTCGGCGGGGTGGCGGCCTTGCGCAGCTCCTTCCAAGCGGCGTCCACTGGAGGGACTTCGTCCGCGGCAAACGCCAGCGTGATCGAGCCGGCTAGCAGCATAGCAACGGCGAGGGTCCGGAGCGGCGTGCGGAGTAAATTCATGGGAATGGGAGGTGTCAGTGGCGGAAAAATTCTCGGTCAGTGTGGCGTATGGGATTCTTGTTTGCGCCGCGCTTTTCAAGTCGCGCAAATGATGCTGCTTGTCAACCCGGGATCTGGCGGTCGGTCGGCGACGGCGGCTATCGCTTGCCGAGGTACTTCAGCACGGCGTCCGTTTTCGTGTTCACTTGCAGCTTTTGGTAGATGCTCCGGATATGGGTGCGCACGGTCTCCAGCGTCACCTGCATCTCCAGGGCGATTTCCTTGTAGAGAAATCCTTGCGCCACTTTCTCCAGCACCTTGTGCTCCTTGGGGCTTAGTTGATCGAGCAGCTCCGTTGTCCTGCCTTTGCGCTGGAAAAATTGAACGACCTTGCGCGCGATCGGGCCGCTCATCGGCGACTCGCCGCGCTGCACCTGCCGGATCGCTTCAAACAGTTCCTCCGCGCCCGTGCGCTTCAACAGATAGCCGGCGGCGCCGGCTTCCAACGCCGGGTAAATTTTTTCGGTGTCCTCGTAAACGGTGACCATGATGATTTGAATCGCCGGGCAGGCCGTCTTGAGCCGGGCCACGCACTCGATCCCGTCCATCGCCCCGAGGTTGATGTCCATCAGCACCACGTCGGGCTGGAGCTTGGGAATCTCCGCGCAGGCGCTGCGCCCATGGCGATGGGTGCTCACACATTCAAAGTCCGGCTGGCTGGCGATGAGTTGCGCGAGATCGGTGCGGATCCCTTCGTCATCGTCCACGATGGAGACTCGTATGGGCATGGCTGGTGGGAATTGTGGAGGGTTCAACGCGCCGGGCGCGCGCCTTTCGGGGTGGGACCGGGCATGGGAAAAAAGAGCTCCACGACGGTGCCGTTTCCCGGCGAGCTGCGGATCGAGAATTGCCCGCCGATTTTGGCCATGCGGGCGGCCATGTTACGCAGGCCGTCTTCTTCGCTGATCCGTTTTCGTTCAAGGTCGAAGCCGCGGCCGTTATCCGCGATGCGCACATGGACATCGGTGCCCTGTGGCTGGATGGCGAGGCGCACTTCGGGGGCGCCGGCATGCTTGACGATGTTGTGAATGGATTCCTTGAATGCCATGAACGTACTGTGCCGGGCTTCCGGCGCGAGATAAAGCTCTGGCCAGTCGAGTGCCGCGTCCACGCGGCAGGCGATCGCCGCCGCGCTGAACACATTCTCCGCGTGCTGGATCATGTACGCGACGAGGCTGGCAATGGTGTCGTTGCCGGGATTGGCCGACCACACGATTTCTTCGACCGCCCGGGCGGCGTCGCGGGCGGCGAGATTCAACTCGTCCAACTTCAAGGCGTCGGGGCGCTCGTTCGCCCGTTTGCTGAGGTCGGCGAGCAGTGAGATATGAGTCAGCCGGCTGCCCAGGTCGTCGTGCATGTCCCGCGCGATGCGTTCGCGGTCGGCGACCAGCGCCTCGCGTTGTTCGAGCTCCTGAACATGGGAAACAATGGCCAGCCGGCGCCGATGCAGAAAGTAGCCCGCCGCCGCCGCCAGGCCGGCGACCAACGCCCAGAACGACCACAACTGATAAGGATAGGCGGCGATGTGAAAGCGAAATTCCGTCGAGCGATTGCTCGTCTGCCGATGGTGATTTGCGACCCGGACGTCGAACGAGTAGTCACCCGGTCGCAACGTGGGATAGATGATGGAGGTCTGCCGTTCGACGTCGCGCCAGCTTTCGTCATGTCCGTTGAGCCGGACTTCGTAAGTCGCCGCGCCAGCCAGTTCGACGTGCGGCGCCGCAAAATGGATTTCCAACAATTGACCGCCGCCCGCCGGCAATGAGAACACCTGGTCCAGCGAGATCTTACCCTCGCTGCCAGGCCCGTTGTCGAAGAGGACTTCGCCATCAAACTCGATCTTCTCCACGAACGGCCGCTCGGGTTTCTGGGAGAGGCGGAAGCGGCTCGGGTCGATCACCGCGACGCCGGCGATGGTGGGGATCCAGAGTTGGCCGCGCTCGTCGACGAAGCCGGCCGGCTGCTGTTCGCCGTTGGTTTCAGCATTGGCCAGACCGTCGTCATCCGTGATCGATAGCACCTGAATCTCCTCGGTCTTGCCGTCAAGGTGCTCGGACATCTGCCGGGGGTCGACCCGATAAACGCCCTTCAGACCGGTCAGCCAGAAGTAGCCGTAGTGGTCGCGCAGGATCTGGTTGATCACGCCTTCCGAAAGTCCGTCTTCGCGCAGGAGCTTCTGGCAGCGGCGTTGGCGGATGCGGTTCAAGCCGTTGGCGGTGCCGGCCCAGACATCGCCCCTTTCGTCGGTCTCGAGCGCCCAGACATCATCGTGGCTGAGTCCGTTGGTGGTGGTGATCCGGTCGAGGACGGTGTTCGCGTCGGGCGCGAGCACCGTGATGCCGGTGCCTTTGCCCCCCAGCCAGATGGAATGGTCGCTCATCTCGCGAATGACGCGCACGCCGTCGGCGGGGATGGAGTGGGGCGACTGGTTGATGATCCGCACCGTGCGATTGCTTTGAACGATGTACAAGTTGGTCTCGCCCCCGATCCAGAGCCGCTCCTGCGAATCGCGATAGTAAACGTATTGCTCGGAACGGTAGGGCCAGTTGGTGGTCAACGTGGTGCGGCTGACGGTACCATCGAGTGCCACGTGGGTCGGGCCATGCTCGCCGTCGGTCAGCCAATAGGAACCGTCGGCGTTGGGGAGCAACGAGCGGCTGGTGGTGTTCACGCCCGGTAGCAGATGCAGGCTGATGGTCATTTGTTCCAGATCGACGAGAGCCGGCCAGCGAGACGTTCCAAGCAACGCTCGGCCGCGCCCCATGCCCGCCACCGAGAAGATGAAGTCGTGCAGCAAGCCCTGCCGCCGTCCAATGTTTTGCACCGTCCGCGCCTTGAGCTGAACCAGGCCCTGGCCAGTACACAACCAGAGGAGCCCATCCGGTTCCTCGATCAAACTGTTGAACGAGGTTATCTGTGCGCTTGCGCCCAGATCCAATTTTGAAAGGCGGCCCCGCGAATGCCTTTCCAACACGCCCGGCGTTTCGCCCGCCAGCCAGACGTCGCCGCGGGAATCAGCTAGCAGCAAGATCCGCTCGCTCTTCATCGTCTCGGGCACTTCGCGCCATTTCTTTACCCCGCCGTCCGCTCCCAAGTGATAGATCGCGCCTTCGGTCCGAAACCACAGCACGCCCTCCCGGTCCGGCCCGGCCAGCTCACGCCGCACCACCGCGCCGGCGGGGGCAAACTGAGGCGGCAAGGGGTCGAACCGGCCGGTCGTTGGATCAAACGAGTAGTTGCGCGAGCTGCTGCCCCCGGCCGTGAAAACCAGGGACTGACCGTCGGGCAGGAAGTGAATGTTCTGGGTCAGGCGATGCTCCGCGTCCGGCGTGAACGTCGCGACATTGGTGCCATCGAACCGCACCAGGCCATTCGCCGTGGCCAGCCACTTATTTCCGGATCGATCCTCTTCGAGCGAAAGGATGTCGGCACTGGTGAGCCCGTGCTCGGTGCCGAATCTTTCAAACTTCGTCCCGTCGATCCGATAGAGCCCATCTTTGGAAGTCGCCCAGAGGTCGCCCGCGCGATCCGTCAGCAGGCCGCTGAAGGTCTCATTCCGGATGGCCGGCGTGTTGACCGGGTTGAAGTTGACGAATTCGCGGCCATTGAAGCGGGACAAGCCAACCCACGTGGAAAGCCAAAGGTAGCCCTGGCGATCCCGTGCCACGGTGTCGACGTGATTTTGCGGCAGGCCATGCGTGCTGTTCCAAACCTTGACGCGGTATTCGTCGGTCAGATCCTGTTTGATCGGTGCGGTCCTGATCTCCGCCCTGATCGAAGTGGGCACCAGGGAGAACGGTTCGTCGGCAAAACCCGCTGCGCAAACGAACAGGGTCAGTACATGGACGGAGATTGCCTTCCACTTCGCTTGCGTCGCTACGAACCTTGTCGTCATCAATCCTTACCTGATGGTTGAAGCCGGGATGTTCATTGGCCGGATGGGGCACGACAACGAAAAACTTGCGTTTCGGTCGGGGGAGCTCAGGCGAGGAGCTTGGCGTGAATGCCGCCGAACCCGCCGTTGCTGAACACGCAGACGACATCGCCGGGCACCGCCTGCGAACGGACATGAGCCACGATGGCGTCCACTTCGGACAGATACGCCGCAGGCCGGCCCGCCTCGCCGATGTCGCGCATCAACTGCTCGGGATCGAGCCGCTCATCCACAGGCAACTGCTCCAACCGCGCGACCTGCGCCACCACCACGCAATCCGCCTCGGCCAGCGCGGAGGCCAGTTCGCTCTGAAAAACCTTTCGCCGTGTCGTGTTCGAACGTGGCTCGAAGACCGCCCACAGCCGCCGGTCCGTGAAGCGATGGCGCAGGGCCCGCAGCGTTTCCCGAATCGCCGTCGGATGATGTCCGAAGTCGTCAATGACCGTGATGCCGTGCGCCTCACCGCGAACTTCCTGGCGGCGCTTGATGCCTTGGAAGGTAGCGAAGGCCGACTGGATCTGCGCGTCGCTCAAGCCGCAATGCCGCGCGCAGCCCACCACGGCGAGCGCGTTGCGCACATTCAGCTCGCCCATCATCGGGACCTTGAACCGCGCGCCATGCACTGTAAATTCGGAACCCTCGGCCGCGAGCTTCAAGTCTTCGGCGCGATAACGGTTGCCGGCGCCCAGGCCAAACTGTTTCACCGGGCAATGCTTCACCTCGAGCAGCGGCGCGAGATTCGCGTCATCGCCATTCGCGAGCAGCAGGCCGTTGCGGGGGATGAGGTTGATCAACCGGCGGAATGACGTCTGGATCGCGCCGAGGTTTTCGAAGATGTCCGCGTGATCGAACTCGACGTTGTTGATGATCGCGACCTCCGGCAGGTAATGAACGAACTTGCTCCGCTTGTCGAAGAACGCCGTGTCGTACTCGTCGCCTTCGAGGATGAACCATTCACTGTCGGTGAAGCGCGCGCCCTGGCCGAAGTTGTTGGCGAGGCCGCCGATCAAAAAGGAGGGGTTCAAGCCGCTGTGCTCGAAAACCCAGGCCAGCAGCGAGGTCGTGGTCGTCTTGCCGTGCGTGCCGCAGACGACGAGCGAGCGCTTGCCGCGGATGAAATGTTCCTTGAGCAGCTCGGGCAGCGACGTGTAGCGCAGCTTGCGTTCGAGCACCGCCTCGACCTCGGGATTGCCACGCGACATCGCGTTGCCTATCACCACCAGGTCCGGTCGATGAGCAAGATTCGCCTCCGCGTAACCGCTCATCACTTCAATGCCGCGGTTCGTGAGAAACGTGGACATCGGCGGATAAACATTCAGGTCGGAGCCGGTGACCCGCAGCCCGCGCTCCTTGAGGGCCGCCGCCACGGCAGCCATCGCCGTCCCACAAATGCCGATGAAATGAATCGATTCGCCCGTCACGCGGGCGAGCATGGCGGCAACAATTGCAGCGGGGGAAGAACGAAGTGGCGCTGCACAACGACCGCCACGCGATACCGACGCCGACCATACCAAACGGGCAACCGGCAAACCGGCACGGGCAACTTCGCGCCAGCGTTGTCACTCGTCATGGTTCGAGAGAGTCGCATTTTCAAGCTGACTTTGCGGGCACACTCTCGATACTTCGCGGCAACATGAGGTCGGGGAACAAACATTTTCGGGCGCTCGCGCAACACAAGTTCTCTGCTATCTTGCCCGCAGCCATGATCCGGACGATGTCAATTTGCAGCGGCTTGCTTTTGGGAGCAAGTGTGGTTGCGGCTGCCGCGCCCGCCGGTGGCGCTGAGCGCTTCGCGTTCAAGGAAACAACCATGCGGGCCTATCGCCTGGCTGATCCCGGCCCGCGACTGCTTTCCGTGCCCCGCGACGATGCCTGGCTGGCGGTGGTGACGGACGATCGCGCGGCGATCCCGTTTAAGATTGGTTCGCGAGTGGTGCTGCAAATCAAACCGGGAGCAGACCTGCGAGCGGTGCTGGGCAAATCGTCGTTGAGCGTCGTCGAAGAAGCGGCGCCCGGCTTGTACATTCTCCAGGCCAGGGATGCGTTCGCGGCCGCGGCCGAAGCCCAACGCCTGGCTGCGAGGCCCGAGGTGGTGACGAGCCATCCCGAGATGAAACGACCGATCAAGCTGCATCACGAGTATGCCACCCGACCGAATGATTCATATTTCGACCGGCAATGGTACCTGGAGAATCGGGCAACGAATGGCACCCGCCTCGGCCCCGATGTGAATGCCCGCGCCGGCTGGCCGCTTCGGCTGGGCACGGGGGTGCCGGTGGCGGTTGTGGACTCGGGTGTGGAGTTGACGCATCCGGACTTGCTGGCGGCGGTCAATGCGATGCCGCATTACAATTTCTATTACGCCATCACGAACGCCGGCCCGTCATCATTGGACTCTGCGGGAGCCCACGGCACCGCCGTCGCCGGCTTGGTGGCGGCGCGTGGTAACAACGGCCTGGGCATCAGCGGCGTCGCTCCGCGGGCGAGCATTGCCAGTTGGGTGATCTTCGAGACGGCCGCCAACGACGTGGCCGGGGAAGGTCCGTTGCGGGACATGTTTCAATATCGATCGAACACCGTGCCGATTCAGAATCACAGCTGGAGTTTTTCAAGCTTTCAGCAGCTTGCTCCCGGCGTCCTCCAGGAAGTGGGAATCTCGAATGCGATCCACTTGGGCCGCGATGGCAAAGGGGTCATCATGGTGCGCTCGGCCGGCAATGACCGGCAATTGATGGCCAACGCCAACGACGATGGCTACACCAAGAATCCGCAGGTCATCGCGGTGGGCGCGGTGCGGAAAGACGGGCAGGTGACCAGCTATAGTAATCCCGGTGCCTGCCTGTTGCTGGCGGCGCCAAGCGGGGACACCTCGCAAGGCTTCGGCGACGCCTGGACCACCGACCTTCAGGGCACCGCCGGCGCGAACCAAGCCCCGTCCGTGACCGACGCGAATGATTACCGGTTTTTCAGCGGCACTTCGGCCTCCTCGCCGTTGGTGGCGGGCATCGTGGCCCTGATGTTGGAGGCCAATCCGGCGTTAACTTACCGGGATGTCCAACACATCCTGATCAACGCCGCCCGGCAAACCGATCCCGCCGATCCGCTGATCAAGACCAATCAGGCGGGCTACCGGATAAGTCCCAACGTGGGCTTTGGCGTGCCGGATGCCGGGCGGGCCGTTCGTCTGGCGCTGAGTTGGCCGTTGCGGCCGGCGTTGACCAACCTGTCCTTCGTCAATGACGAGATCCATCAGATCCCCAACCAGGGTTTGCGGATTGAGACCTTTGGCAGCGGCGTGCCATTGCAACTCGCGTCGATCATCGCCGTGCCGGGCGTCGGCCTGCATCCCGAGGATTTGACGCCCTTTTTTCCGGTGGTCGATGTCGGGGGAGCGACGGCGCCGATCGCTGAAGATCTCACGGGCAAAGCCGCCCTGATCCGGCGCGGCACCAACACGTTCACCGAAAAGATCAACCACGCGGCGGCGGCGGGAGCCCGGCTGGCGATCATCGCCAATCTTCCCGGTGACAACAATTACGTCGTCAACAGCGGCACCTACCGGGCCGCCATTCCCGCCTTGTTCATCAAGGGCGATGATGGTGTGGCGCTCCGGGCATATGTGGCCACCAACGCCTTGACCCAGGTGCGGTCGATCCTGTTCGCGACGACGTACACAAACCATGTGAATACGGCGCTGTCGCTCGAGCACGTGGGCGTGCGGATCAATACGGACCATCCGTACCGCGGCGATCTCCGCATCACGGTGACCTCGCCGGCGGGCACGCGCAGCTTGCTCCAGCCGGTGAATGAAGATTTTTCCGGCGGGCCGTTTGACTGGACATACTGGTCAACGCACCACTTTTACGAGAGCAGCCAGGGCGTGTGGTCCATCCAGGTTAGCGATGAGAACCGGAATACGTTTGGCAACTGTCTGTATGCCGAGTTGATCCTAGAAGGGGTGCCGATCACGGACGCAGACCGCGATGGACTGGATGATGCCTGGGAGCTGGCGAATTTCCAAAACCTGGCGGCGGGTCCGAGTGAAGATGCCGACGACGATGGGGAGTCGAATATTGCGGAGTTCCTCCAGGGAACCAATCCGCTGACGGCGCCCGGGCCGTTCCTCGCCAGTGTCACCCAGTGGAGCCCGGACTTTCTGCGGCTTGGCTGGCCCGCGAATCGGAACCGGAATTATCAGGTGCTTGGGGCCACCAACGTGACGGCGCCGTTCATGGTGATCACGAACCTGCCGGGCAGCTTTGATTCCGGGGAATGGTTCACTCCGACCGCTACGGCGTGGAACCAATTCTTCATGATCCGCTCGGTCTTGCCCTGACCGCCAATCGGTTTCGCTACTTGGAACTGGCAGGTCTGCGAGCCAGTCGCTGGATCAGCTTTCGCATCGGGCCATTGCTGGCGTTGAGCTCATAGGTGAATTCCCGGCCGGGCAGTGGCCGGTGCCAGAAATCTCCGCCCGCCCGCTTCAGGATCAGACCGCCGGCGGCGATGTCCCATAGGCGAATGCCCCCTTCGAGATAGGCATCCATCCGACCACTGGCGACATAGGTAAGCGCCAGCGCCGCCGAGCCCATGATCCGGACTTTGCGCACGCGACGGATCAACGTGTCGAAGATCGGCAACGTCGCGCTCATGCTCCATTTGTATTTCGCAAAGCCGATCGCCACGATGGCTTCGCGGAGGCGAGTGCGCGCGCTGACGGAAATCTTGCGGCCGTTTAACCGGGCCGGGCCGTTGATCGTGGCGGTCCACAGCTCATCGCAAAAGGGATCATAAACCACTCCCAGCACCGTGGTGAAATCAGCGCCGGTCGGGTCGATGGTCCCACCAGCAGTCGGCGCGATGCGTCGTTGCAGCGCGATGGACACGCAGGCGTGGGGAATGCCGTAGGCGAAGTTCACCGTGCCGTCGATCGGGTCCACGACCCAGCGAAAGGCCGCGCCCAGATCGCCGACCGTGCCTTCTTCGCCCAACACAGCCGTGGCGGGAAACGCCTTGAGCACGATCCGCTCGATCAATTTCTGGCACCGCACATCAAGCTCGAGCTTGATGTCGTGCTGGATCTCCTCGTTGATTTTCTTGGGCGAGTGAAAGTTCCGGCGCATCAACGCGCCCGCCTTCTGGGCCGCCGCAACCCCGGTGGCCAATGCATTGTTCAATGGCAAATTCATTGGCCGGAGCGTCCGCATTGACCGTGCGGATTGCAAGCCAGGTCCGGCGATCGGCTCGCCGCGACGAACAGCGCGCTGGTCAACAAACCACCGGTTAGCGAGCTGGATCGCTGGCACTTCAGGCCGGCTTCCAGTAAGCACGGGCGCGGATCGATCAACCTGCGCGCCGAGATGCGGGTGGACATCCGGAAGAAGGCGTAAAGTCCTCCCACCACCAGGCGCGACCAGATCCTGGCCGGCCCGTGGGCGGGGATTGCAAAATCAGACCAGAGCCAGCGTCCGCCGGGTTGCAGAGAGTCAGCGAGGCGCTGGATCACCCGCCGTTGTTCCGGTTCAGTGAAGCAATCGAGGAAGAAGTGTGTGACCACCAGGTCGGTCGGCGGCAACGGCAGGCGTTCGGAGAGTAGGTCGCCGTGGACAAAGTGAACGCGGGCCGGGGCCGCCACGCGCGCGCTGGCCAGTGCGAGCATCCGCGAACTGGCATCGATCACCGTAATCTGTGCGTGGACGTTTGCGGCGAGCAACGCGGCGAGGAAACGGCCGTTGCCTTCGCCGGCGATCAGAATTCGTTGCGCGCTGACCGCTTCACTCAGTAGCGCGATGCGGGCTCGTTGGAGGGCGTCGCCGAAGGCCAGCGCTTCCAGCGCGGCATAGTAGGGGGCCACCGAATCGAAGGACGCCGGCTTCACAAGAAAGGAATCAGCAACAACGGGCTGAGCAGCGTGGCGTCCACGAGTAACCGTCGCGTATCGAGCGCGATGCCTGAACCGCGGACGAGCAGCAGCCACACGCAGGCAATGGTGATGGCGCCCGCCGTGCCAACCAACGCAAGGGCCGGAGCGCGCGAGACCAAGGCAACGACCACGAGCAGCGCGAGCAGGCCCAGGGCAAATTGCTTCAAATGAGTTGCCCGCAGCCCAAACCGGATGGCCAGCGACGGCTGTCCGCGTTGCCGATCGATTGATTCCTCCCAGGCTGAGACGACCCCGCAATTCAAGAGGCAGAGGAGAGCGAAGCTGGAGACGGCGAGCCAATGGGTGTTAGCGACGGCGGCACAGCGGGCGAAGACGAAGACGGCTGAACCACCGGCGATCAGGGTCGCCACGGCGGGCTCCTTCAGCCAGCCAAACTTCCTGAGCGTTGCGTGTTGATGGCACGCGCCCAGGTAGGCAAAGACCGTTGCCGCCAGCAACAGACCGGCGAGAAACTCCCGGCGGGTGAGTCCGACTACCGCGACCAAAACGGTGCCGAGAAAGATCAGCAGCCACGCGACGGCGATTGGTTTGGAAAATTTTCGCGCGAAGGTGTGGCGCAAGGTGGCGAGCCCGGTTCCTTTCATTTGGCGGCCATCCAGCCAGCGATCAGCCACGTAACCCAGCCAGACGGCGAGGCCCAGGACGACCCGCTGTGCCGGATTGATTCCGATCCCGAAAATCCGCGCCAGAAAATCCTGCCACACCAGCGCCACCACGGGCGCGTCGAGGCTGATTATCGTCAGCCAGTGCCAGGGGCGGATGTTGTTGGAGTTGTTCAAAGGCGGGATTGAAAGGTGGGATGCAGGTTCGGGCAACTTTCTTCGTGCTTTTCAACCGGCACCGCTGTCTCTACCGTATGACCCGGATGTCCGCCCCGCTGCTAACTGCCGAATTGCTCCGCCGGCTGGAGCAATTCCAACTGTTGGCGGCACGCCGGGCGAAGAGCTCGTCCCGCGGCGAACGACGCAGTCGCGCACGCGGTCAATCGGTTGAGTTCGCGGATCACCGCAACTACGTCCTCGGCGACGACCTCCGTTATCTCGACTGGAACCTCTACGGCCGGCTTGATCGCCTGTTCCTGAAACTTTACGAGGAAGAACGCGAGCTGCCGGTGACCCTCTTCCTCGACGCCAGTGAATCGATGACCTTCGGGGAGCCGCGCAAGTTCGACTTCGCGCGGCAGATCGCGGCGGCGGTTGGCTACGTTGCGTTGTGTGGCTTTGATCGCGTGCGGATACGGACCTTTCCCGAGCACGCCGCGGACGCCGCCTACCTGGGGGCGCTGCGCACCGTGCGTGGCCGCAAGTCGGCGCTGCCATACTTTCAAAACCTTGGCCACCTGACGGCAGGTGGCAGCGCGCAGTTTAACGAATCATTGCGCCGCGGCGCGCTGGCTGCCCAGCAGGCCGGTGTGGCGATTGTGCTCAGCGACATGCTGGATCCCGACGGCTACGAGGAAGGCCTGGGCGCTCTGATCGGTCGCGGCTTTCAAATCAGCGTCGTGCAGATTCTCTCACCCGAGGAAATCAACCCGGCGACGTACGGCGATCTGCGGCTGATCGATTCCGAGTCCGGCGGTGAACAGGAGGTGACCTTTGGCAAGTTCCGGCTGAAGGCCTATCGGCAGACTGTGGACAACTTCTGCCAGCGCCTGCGCGAGTACTGCACCGCCCGCGGCATCAGCTATTTCATGTCGCCGTCCAATGCATCGCTGGAGCAGTTGCTTCTGAAACAACTCAGGGAAGCTGAAATCTGGGGATGAAATGAATTTCCTGGAACCCATGGCCTTTTGGTTCGCGCTGGCGCTGCCGGTGGTGGTGGTGTTTTACCTCCTCAAACGCAAGCGGGTGGTGAAGCTCATCTCAAGCACGTTGCTCTGGCAGAAATTCCTCGCCGAAAACCAGGCCAACGCGCCCTTTCAGAAGCTGCGCAAGAACTGGCTCCTCTTGCTCCAGTTGTTGATGCTGATCCTCGTCATCCTCGCGTTGGCTCGCCCGTATTTCGCCGGCGATGCCAAACAAAGCCGGCTCCGCGTGCTCGTGCTCGATGCCTCGGCTTCGATGCAGGCCACCGACGTGAAGCCGAACCGGTTCGAGTCCGCCCGCGCCGAGGCGATGAAATTCGTCGACGGCTTGCGCGAGAACGACCAGATGATTGTGCTGCAGGCCGGGGCCATCACGCAGGTCAAACAGTCCGCCACCAGCGAGAAGGCCGCCCTGCGTCGCGCGATCGAAGGGGCGGCGCCAACGGATTCCATTACCCGCCTCGACGAAGCGCTGCGCCTCGCCGAGACCTTGGTGAAGGATCAGAACGACGCCGAGATTCACCTGTTCAGTGATGGTGCTTTTCCGTTTCCCGAAGGCTTTGAAACCAAGTCGCTGCCACTGGTCTATCATCGTATCGGCACCGGCGCGGAGAACGCGGGCATCACGGCGATGGATGTGCGGGCCAACCCGGACAACCCGGCGCAGCGGGCCATCTTCGCCAACATCGCCAACGTCTCGAGCAATGCGATCAGCGCCCGTCTGGACCTCACTTTCAACGGCCAGCCGGTGGACCTCAAGGCGGTGACCTTGCCGCCTCGCGAAAGTTCCCCCCAAGTGTTCGTCGTCGATCAAAGTGTGAATGGCTTCTTCACCTTGAAGCTCGTGGTGGACGACGCGCTGGCCGTGGACAACGAGGCGTCGGTGATCAGCCTGTTGCCGCAGCCGATCAAGGTGCTGCTCGCCAGCAGCGGCAATCGCTTTCTCGAGAAGGCGATCCGGGCGGTGCCCAACGTCGAACTCAGCACCACGTCGGACGTGCGTCTCGGGGGCTCCGGGTTCGATGTCGTCGTGGTGGACAACATCGCGCCCCTCGAATGGCCCGCCGCCAATGTGCTGGCCCTGAACACCTGGCAGACGAACTGGTTCGACCAGGTGGGCCGGCTCGAACAGCCGCCGATCGTCGACTGGAAGAACACGCATCCACTGCTGCGCTTCGTGAATTTTCAAAACGTCTTCGTCAACGAAAGCCTGGCGGTCAAGACGCCGCCGTGGGCCTTGCCGCTGGTCGAATCGCCGCAGACGCCGCTCGTGCTGGCGGGCGAGTTGAACAACCAGCGCATCGTGTGGGTGGGCTTCGATGCGCTGCAAAGCACCTGGCCGCTGCGCGTGTCGTTCCCGATCTTCGTCGCCAACGCGATCGACTGGCTAAACCCGGCCACCTCGCGCGCCGAGTTGCTGTCGGTGCAGGCCGGCACGCCGTTTCGTTTCCGTCTCGATAACGCTGTCAACGAAGCGAAAGTCGTCCTGCCTGACGGCTCCGAGTCCGAGCTGTTGATCAACACCAACACGACGGAGATCCTCTTTGACAATACCGCGCGGCGCGGCCTCTATCGTTTGAAAACCGCGACGAGCGAGGTGGCGTTCACCGTCAACCTGCTCGACAGCGGCGAGACCGACATCTCACCACGGAACGAACTGCCCTTCGGCAAATCCGGCCAGACCGTGGCCACCACAGTGCAGCAGGCCAACCTCGAGCTGTGGCGTTGGATCGCCCTCGCCGGACTTGCGATGCTGATGTTCGAGTGGTGGTTTTACCACAAGCGAACGGCTTAGCCGGACAGCCCTGCCAGCTTGTCTCGCGAGCGTCAGCTAGCCCCCGTTGCGAGCGCACTGCCGCCGCACGAGCTTCCAAGTTCCGGCCCCCTCGAACAGCGCGCCAGCGTCTTGGACTGCGCCAGCCCTCTGGCGCTTTGTGAGGGCCCCCGGCTGCGCGCGAGCGCTACCAAGCGGCAGAGCACTACCGCACTCCAATCCCTCGCGGTGGTTCAAACACGCCCGACCGCTGGCGCGGGTCCTTTCCCCTCCACCCAGGCAGGCTGGAAGCGCGGTCCTACTCTTCAGGAATGTAGCAGCCGATGACTTCGGTCTTGCGCGGCTTCAGCTCCTTGCCGGCGAGGATGGCGTCGAGCGTGTCGCGCAGATCGAAGACGGTCGCCTTGGGTCGGCGTTTGCCGAGCGCGGCCTGGCGATTGTCGATGCGCCCGTTGTAAATGCGTTTTCCACCGGACAGCAACACGACCGCCTCCGGTGTCATCGTGGCGCCCGTATGCTTTGCGAGGACACCCTTGGGATCGTGGAGCAGCGGCATGGTATAGCCGTATTCCTTGGCGTGCTCGCGTGCCTTGTCGGCCTTCAACTCCGGGTCCACTTGCACCACAAACAGGGCGACCCCACGTTCCTTGTAGTCCTGGTAAATGCGTTCGATCTCCGGCGCGTAAGCATTCGCGACGGGACACGTCTGCCAGGTGAAGATGAACACCGTGGCCTTGTGCCCGGTCGTGGCCAGCGGTTGATGCACTTGACCATTCAAGTCGGTGAATTCCGTCTTGGCGTCCGCCCCACCGAGCGGCAACGTCCCACCCAACAGCCAGACCGGAAGAATGAAGCGCCAGACATTCATGACATCGCGGGCCAAGCTAACGCCGACCCTGCCGCAAACCAACACTTTTGACCCGCCTTCCGCATCGCGGCGGTTGGCAAAGTTGCAGCCTTGATTGCCCGCCATCGATGAAGCAACCCGGCAAACAGTATCGGTGGCTCGCGGTCGGACTGGTGCTCGCCGCGACCGTCCTCATCGCCGCGCGGCTGGCTGATACCGAGCCGCGTTTCGAAGGCCGCAAGCTGAGCGCGTGGCTGGACGATCCAGCCTTGGCGGAGGCGGAGATCGAGCGCGGCGTGCGAGCGATCGGCACCAACGCCATTCCACAGTTGCAATCCTGGCTGGTCCAAAGGCCCTCCCTGTTGGAGCGAACGATCCGGCAGATCGACACGAAACTGGATTACGTGGGCATCGGCTATCACCCCAGTATCGAGGCGAACTTTCGGGCCATGCGCGGCTTCCTCGCGCTCGGTGAACTCGCGGCACCAGCGGTGCCTTGGCTGGAGGCGGGGGCGGCGAGGAAGGACGCGGACTTTGAATTCTACCTCAAGGCGCTTGTGGTTTCCGGACCTGCCGGCCAGCAAGCCTTCGACCGGCTTGAGAGCCGGGCCACGACCAACGAGCTTGGTTCGTTCATCGGCACGCTGGCTTTTGGGTTTACGCGTTCACCGGAGTTGATTCCCCGGCTTGAGGCCTATTTGGAACATCCCGATCGGCCGATTCGCGCCAACGCCTTGACGATCGTGCGGCTGCTGCGGGAGAAGTGCCCGCCGGAGTTGTTGGATGCGCTGCGCAAACGCGCCCAAGTGGAGCCCGATGATGAACTGCGGGAAGCGGCCAAGAGTGTCGTCCCCGAGTTGGTGAAGGAGATCGCGGCAAAGCCAACCGGGCCGACGCTTGGACAATAATGCGGCCGACGCTCCCAGTGATCGGTGCCAACCAACTGCAATGCCGAGATGCAAGCGGAGTCTCGGGGCTATCCGAACTGCGCGACAGCGTCTTGGACTGCGTGTGCTGCTGCACCGCATTCTCGTGACCCGCCGTCACTCCACGGTGACTGACTTGGCAAGGTTGCGCGGTTTGTCCACATCGCAGCCGCGGGCGACGGCGATGTGGTAGGCAAGCAGTTGCAGGGGCAGCGCGGCGAGCAGCGGGTTCAATGGCTCGATCGTCGGCGGGAGGTAGATCACGTCGTCCGCCTTGGTGCGGATGCGTTCATTGCCTTGCGTGGCGATGGCGATGATCGGTCCCTTGCGCGCCTTGATCTCCTCAAGGTTGCTGAACGTTTTCTCGTAAAGCGAATCGCTCGGGATCACGAAGACGGTCGGCGTCTTCTCGTCGATCATCGCGATGGGGCCGTGCTTCATCTCGGCGGCGGGATAGCCTTCCGAATGGATGTAGGAGATCTCCTTGAGCTTGAGCGCGCCTTCGAGCGCGACGGGGAAATTGTACTGGCGGCCGAGGAAGAAGAAGTCCTCACACGCGGCGTACTTGAGCGCGACCTTCTTGATCTGCTCGTCCTGCGCAAGGATGGCCTCCATCTGCGCGGGAATGGCTTCCAGCGCGCGAATGATCTCCATGCCGCGACTCCCCGAGAGCATGCGGATGCGCCCAAGCAAGATGGCCAGCAACGTCAGTACGGTGACCTGTGAGGTGAACGCCTTGGTCGAGGCGACACCGATCTCCGGTCCGGCGTGGAGGTAGATGCCGCCGTCGGCTTCGCGGGCAATCGTGCTGCCGACGACGTTGCAGATGGCGAGGACCTTGTGGCCGCGACGGCGTGATTCGCGCATACCGGCAAGCGTGTCGGCCGTTTCGCCGGACTGCGTGATGACCAGCACCAGGGTGTTCTTCTCGATGGGCGCGTTGCGGTAGCGGAACTCGCTGGCGTATTCGATCTCGGTGGGCAGATGGGCGAATTCCTCGATCAGGTACTCGCCGATCAACGCGGCGTGCCAGCTCGTGCCGCAGGCGGGAATTACGACCCGATCAATCGCGCGCAGCTCCGCCGTGGTCATGTTCAAGCCGCCGAACTTGGCGGTGGATTCTTCAAAGTCCACGCGGCCGCGCATGGCGTTGCGAACGGTCTGTGGCTGCTCGAAAATCTCCTTGAGCATGAAGTGCGCGAACCGGCCTTTCTCGGCGGCCTCGGCGCTGTATTCGATCTGGCTGATCTGCACGCGCGCCGTGTCCGAGCCGAGGCTCTTCACATCGAAGCGGTCGGCCTCGATCGTGGCGACGTCGTAGTCATTCAGGTAGGCGACCTGCCGGGTGTGGGCGACGATCGCGCTCGCGTCGCTGGCAAGGAAGTGTTCGTCCTTGCCCACGCCCACGATGAGTGGCGAGCCACGGCGCGCACCGACCATGACGCCGGGGAAATCCGAGCAGATCACCGCGATGCCGTAAGTGCCGATCACTTCGCGCAGGGCGTTCATGACGGCATTGGTCAAGGGGTGAACACCCTCGGGAGTGCCGTCCTTCTTGGCGTAGTATTCGCCGATCAGATGTGCGAGCACCTCGGTGTCGGTCTCGGATTTGAACTCGTGGCCCTTGGCCTTCAGCTTGTCCCGCAGCGCGTCAAAGTTCTCGATGACCCCGTTGTGGACGATCGAGATTTTGCCCGAGCGATCCAGGTGGGGATGGGAATTGCGATCGGAAGGTTCGCCGTGGGTGGCCCAACGGGTGTGGCCGATGCCGAGCGAGCCGTGGGGGCTGTGCCTTTCGAGCAGCTTCGCCAGGCCGTCGACGATCTTGCCCTTCTGCTTGCGGGTATCGAGCTGGCCGCCCTCAAGCACGGTGATGCCGGCGCTGTCATACCCGCGGTACTCGAGGTGCCGCAGGCCATCCAAGATGATGGGCGCCGCTTGTTTCTTCCCGATATAGCCAACAATGCCGCACATGTGATTATTTATTAGAAGTTGCGTCTGATTCCTTGCGCTCCGGAGCGCGGGCTAGGTATAAAGGCGAGGGCAAATCGCAAGCAAACTGTTTCTTCTTATGCCAAATCCCCAACTCATGACCGTCAATCCAAGCAGCGTGCTGGCCGTCATCATGGGTGGCGGGCAGGGCACGCGCCTGTTTCCGCTCACCCGCGAGCGCTCCAAGCCGGCGGTGCCGCTGGCGGGCAAGTACCGGTTGGTCGACATCCCGATTTCCAACTGCATCAACTCGGGGATGAAGCAGGTCTATTTGCTCACGCAGTTCAATTCCGCTTCGCTGCACCGGCACATTTCCCAGTCCTACAAGTTCGATCATTTCTCCGGCGGCTTCGTTGAAATTCTCGCGGCGGAGCAGACGTTTACCGACACCTCGTGGTACCAGGGCACGGCCGATGCCGTGCGCAAGAATCTGGTGCACCTCCTGAACCGCGATTTTGAATATCTGGTGATCCTGAGCGGCGACCAATTGTACCGGATGGACCTGCAGAAGTTGGTGGGCGAGCACATCGAGAACAAGGCGGAGCTGACGATCGCCACCATCCCGGTGGATCGGTCTGTCGCCTCTTCGTTGGGCATCCTCCGCATCGACGGGCGGAGGAAAATCATTCAGTTCGAGGAGAAGCCGAAAGACCCGGCCGTGCTGGATACCCTCAAGCTCGACGCCGCGACCTGCCAGAACCTGGGGCTGGCCGGCGACGTCGATCTGTATCTCGCGTCGATGGGCATCTATGTGTTCAACCGCGATGTCTTGATCCGATTGCTCGACAACACGCACACCGACTTCGGCAAACACATCATCCCGAGCGCGATTCACACGAACGAAGTGTATGCGCACATTTTCCAGGGATACTGGGAGGACATCGGAACCATCCGCTCGTTCTTCGAGGCCAACTTGGACGTGACCGCCGAGCTGCCGCGGTTCAACTTCTTCGACATGAGCGCGCCGATCTATACGCGGCCGCGCTTCCTGCCGGCGTCGAAGATCAATGGCGCGGCGATCGACCACGCGATCATCTCGGATGGGTGCATCATCAACCGCTGCCAGATCAGCCACAGCCTAGTGGGCGTCCGGTCGTTGATCGGCGAGGGGAGCCGGCTCAACCGCGTGGTGTGCATGGGCAACGATTACTACGAGTCGAAGGAATCGATTGAAGAATTCGCGGCGGCGGGCATCCCGAAGATCGGCGTCGGGCTGAATGCCCGGATCGAGAACGCAATCATCGACAAGAATGCGCGCATTGGCGACAACGTCGTCATCAGCCCGGAAGGCAAACCCGAGAACTCGGATCACCCGCTGTACTTCATCCGCGACGGCATCGTGATCATCCCCAAGGCCGGCGTCGTCCCGCACAACACGGTGATTTGACGGATTCCTGTTCGACACCTTCGGCGCGGCGCTGCTAAAAACCGGGCGTGCGCTCCGCTCATTCGAACCTTTGGAAAACGCTCGCCCGTCGCCGGGATCTGTTTTTGCTGGCCGGCCCGTGCGTGATTGAAAACGAGGAACTCTGCTTTGAGGTTGCTCGCTACCTTAAGCGGGCCTGCCTGAGATTGGGCATCCCGTACGTCTTCAAGGCCAGTTTCGACAAAGCCAATCGCACGTCGGGCCAGGCCTTTCGTGGTCCCGGCGTCGAGGCGGGTTTGGCCGTGCTTCAAAAGATCCGCGTCCGCCTGGGCATTCCGGTCGTCACGGACATCCACTCCGAAGCGCAGGCCGTGCTCGCCGGTGAGGTGGCGGACATCCTGCAGATTCCCGCGTTTCTCTGCCGGCAGACGGACTTGATCGAGGCGGCGGTTGCGACCGGCAAGATCGTGAACATCAAGAAGGGTCAGTTCCTTTCGCCGAAGGAAATGGGGCCCGTGGTCGCCAAGGCACGCGAAGCCGGTGGCGAAAGAATCCTCCTCACGGAACGAGGCACGACCTTTGGCTACAACAATCTGGTCGCCGACATGCGGTCGATCCCGATCATGAAACAGACCGGCTGCCCGGTGGTGTTCGATGCGACGCACTCGGTGCAGTTGCCGGGCGGTGGTGGCGACAAATCATCGGGCCAGCGCGAGTTTGCGCCGGTGCTGGCGGCGAGCGCGGTGGCGGCTGGCGCGGATGGTTTGTTCATCGAGACCCACCCGGAACCGGACCGGGCGATGAGTGATGGGCCGAACATGATTCCGCTGAGTGCGATGCCGGAGTTGCTCGCACGGTTGGTGAAGATTCACGCGGCCAGCCGGTAGTGGCGCTGGCGCGCAAATGCGGGCGGACGGGGCGCCAATTCTGTTGCGTCGGTCAGGGGGCTTGCTTACTTTCCCGCCGTCGAACGGCATGAAAATTTTCATCAACGGCAAGTATTTCACCGAGCAGACCGCCAAGGTGTCGGTGTTCGATCACGGGTTGCTTTATGGCGACGGGATCTTTGAGGGCATCCGGGCCTACAACGGCCGGGTTTTCAAACTGAAGGAGCATATCGACCGGCTGTATCACTCGGCCAAGGGCATTCTGCTTGAGATCCCGATGACGCACGCCGAAATGATGAAGGCGGTGGTGGATACCTGTCGGAAGAATAAATTGCGCGATTGCTACATCCGCCTCGTCGTGACCCGGGGACCCGGCACGCTGGGCTTGAACCCAAAGCGTTGCTCCGATCCGCAGATCATCATCATCGCCGACAAGATCCAGTTGTATCCGCCCGCCATGTACGAAAGGGGGATGGACATCGTGACCGTGGCCACGACGCGCAACCTAGTGAACGCCGTCAACCCGGCGATCAAGTCGCTCAATTATCTCAACAACATCCTGGCCAAGATCGAAGCCAACAACGCCGGCGTGGAGGAAGCCATCATGCTCAACACGCAGGGCTTCGTCGCGGAATGCACGGGCGACAACATTTTCATCATCAGGGGCGATGAGTTGCTGACGCCGCCGCTGTCGGCGGGCGCGCTTTACGGCATCACCCGCGGCGTGGTCATGGAGTTGGGCCGCGCCGCCGGGTTGCGCGTGCGGGAGACGGACTTGACCCGTTACGACGTGTTCATCGCCGACGAATGTTTCCTCACCGGCACGGGTGCCGAACTGATCCCCGTCGTCAAGGTCGATGGTCGCGTGATTGGCGACGGCAAACCTGGCAAATCCACGAAGGCGATGGTGCGGGCCTACCGCGACTTGACGCAGGCGACGGGTGAGCCGATATACAAGTGAATTATGCTTTGTGGCTTGTGCAAACAAAAGAACGCGACCGTCCATCTGACGCAGATTGCGGGCGAGAAGATGCAGAAGGTCGATCTCTGCGAGGAATGCGCCAAGGAGAAGGGCGTGAACGATCCCGCCGGATTTTCGCTCGCCGACATGCTCTTGGGGCTCGGTGCCTCGCAGGAGATGGAAGCGGCCTCCGGCAATCCGGACGTCGCCTGTTCCAGTTGCGGCTTTACCCAGGCTGACTTCAAGAAGACCGGCCGGCTGGGTTGTTCGGAGTGCTACAAGACATTTTCCGATGGCTTGGAAGCGTTGTTGAAGACCATGCACAAGGGCACCCGACACGCCGGCAAAGTGCCCGCGGGAATGCAGCGCTCGCAGGATTTGCAGAAACGGCTGGGCGACTTGCAGGGGGCGCTGGACAAGGCGGTCCAGTCAGAGGATTTCGAGCAGGCGGCGGTGTTGCGCGATGATATCAAACAGGCACGCCGGGATCTGGACGATTGCCTCAAAGGTTGAAGCATGGACCTGAACGAATTTCTAATCAGTCCGAGTGAAACCGCCCACCGGCAGGGGCCGAACGACAAAATTGTCATCTCGAGCCGGATTCGGCTGGCGCGGAACCTCCGAGGCATTCCCTTTCCCGGCTGGGGCAAGAAGCCGGATCGCGTCAAGGCGGCGCAAGCGATCCGGCCGGCGGTGGAAGCCTTGCCGGAGCTGGCGGGTTGCTTCTCCGAATCGATGGATAACCTGCCGTCGCTCGACAAGCAGTTGCTGGTGGAGCGTCATTTGATCAGCCGCGAGCACGCCGCCAAGGGGGCGGGCAGCGCGATGGCCATGAATCGCGAGGAGACCCTCTGCTTCATGATCAATGAAGAAGATCACATCCGGATGCAGGCGTTGCGACCCGGCTTGCAGTTGCGTGAAGTGTGGGAGACCATCAACAAAGTCGACTCGCGGCTGGAGAAGAAGCTGGATTATGCGTTCACCCACGAGTGGGGTTTCCTGACCGCGTGCCCGACGAATCTCGGCACGGGCATTCGCGTGAGTGCGATGCTGCATCTTCCCGGTCTCGTGCTGGCGGAGCAGATCAACCAGATCATTCAATCGGTGAACAAGCTGGGGCTGGCTGTGCGGGGTCTCTACGGCGAAGGCACCGAAGCCCTGGGCAACGTCTTTCAGGTATCGAACCAGATGACCTTGGGCGAAGCGGAAGAGACGATCGTCGAGCGTTTGAACAAAGTCCTCGCGCAGATCATCGAGCACGAAGAGAACTCACGCCTGCGGTTGCTCGAGAAGAAGCCAAAGGTGTTGCTGAACCATATCGGCCGGGCGTTTGGCACCCTGGCGAATTCGCATATCATCTCGTCCAAGGAGACCATGAACCTGCTGTCGCTGCTCAAGCTGGGCATGGACTTGCAGCTGTTTCCGGGCTATGAGCGCGCGATTGTGGACGAGTTGTTCCTCATTACCCAGCCGGCGCATTTGCAGAAACAATTTACCGGCAAACTCGGGGCCGACGAAAGGGATCTGCGTCGGGCGGACATGTTGCGCGAGCGGTTGGCGGGAATCCCGCGCCCGTTGGATGCGGTGCCGGGTGCGCCGCCGCCGAGCGCTGAAGCGCCGTAGTGGGCAGGTTTTGCTCCCGTTGGGCAGACTTGGCACTTTTCGGTGGCTAAAACATCGATGGCGGCTAAGCTTACCGAGGTAGCGTCCGATAGAACTTATGCGGGTATCGGGATGCCTGCGGGCGTTTTTCACAAGTTGTCATGAGCTGGCAGGAAGCCCGCTCTGTGGCCGGTCACGGTGACTGAAATTTCAGCAAGATGTTATTATGCCTGAAGAATCCATGAACAACTTCACGCCGCGTGCCCAGCAGGTGCTCGCCCTGGCGCGGAAGGAAGCCGATCGCTTCAACCATAACTTTGTGGGCACTGAGCACCTGCTGCTCGGGCTGCTCAAGCTGGGCCAGGGTGTTGCCGTCAACGTCCTTCAGAAGATGGGCCTGGATCTCGAGACCGTCCGGTTGGAGGTCGAGAAGCAGGTCGAGAGCGGACCCGACGCCAAGCAGCTCGGCAATATTCCCTACACGCCACGCGTGAAAAAGGTGCTCGCCCTTGCGTCCAAGGAGGCGAAGAACCTCAACCATACTTACGTCGGCACCGAGCACATTTTGCTCGGTCTCCTGCGTGAAGGTGACGGTGTGGCCGCCCGCGTCCTGCGCAATCTGGACGTCGATATCGAGCAGACCCGCCAGGAGATTTTGAAGGAGCTGGACCCCAATTTTGCCAACCAGGACGAAATGGCCCCGGCGGGCAGCGAGCCGGCCGAGCCCAAGGCTGAAAAGAAAGGTGAGGTGAAGACCCCGGCGCTGAAAGCGTTCGGTCGCGATCTTACGGAGATCGCTCGCAAGGGCGACATGGACCCGGTAATCGGCCGGAAGAACGAGATTGAGCGGGTCATCCAGATCCTTTGCCGGCGCACGAAGAACAATCCCGTCTTGCTGGGCGAAGCGGGGGTGGGCAAGACTGCCATCGTGGAGGGGCTCGCACAGGAGATATCCCGCGGCAACGTGCCGGAATTGTTGCGCGAAAAACGCGTCATCACGCTCGATCTGGCGCTGATGGTCGCGGGGACCAAGTACCGTGGGCAGTTCGAGGAACGCATCAAAGCCGTGATGGACGAAATCCGGCGCGCGAAGAACATCCTGCTCTTCATCGACGAGCTGCACACGATCGTTGGCGCTGGCTCGGCCGAAGGCACCATGGACGCCTCGAACATCATCAAGCCGGCGCTGAGCCGGGGTGAGATGCAATGCATCGGTGCGACGACGCTGAATGAGTATCGGAAGTACATCGAGAAGGACGCTGCTCTTGAACGCCGTTTTCAGAGCGTCAAGGTTGAGCCGCCCTCGATCGAGGACGCCATCGCCATCTTGAAGGGCTTGCGCGTCAAGTACGAGGATCATCACAAGGCGAACATCACGGATGCCGCCATCGAATCTTCGGTGAAGCTGTCCGATCGCTACATCACGGATCGCTTTCTGCCCGACAAGGCCATCGACGTCATGGACGAGGCCGGCTCCCGGGCGCGCATCGGCGCGATGACCCGGCCGCCGGAAGTTAAAGACCTCGAGGCCGAGATCGAGACACTCCGCACCAAGAAGGAGAAGGCGATCAAGGAACAGGATTTCGAAGGGGCCGCGTCGATGCGCGATCACGAGAAGCAGGCCAAGGAAAAGCTCGAGAGCGTGCTTGAAGCCTGGAAGAACGACCGCGAAGAAAAACGGGTCACGGTCGATGAAGATGAGATCTTACAAGTTGTTTCCAAATGGACCGGTATCCCGCTCCAACGCATGGAGCAGGGCGAAGCCCAGCGGTTGCTGAAGATGGAAGAAGAGCTTACGCGCACCGTCGTCGGCCAGCGCGAAGCCGTGGTGGCCATCAGCAAGGCCTTGCGCCGGTCCCGCGCGGACCTGAAGGATCCCAAGCGCCCGATCGGCACGTTTGCGCTGCTGGGACCGACCGGGGTCGGCAAGACCCTGCTCGCCAAGACCATCGCGGAGACGCTGTTTGGCGACTCCAAATCCATCATCCAGCTCGACATGAGCGAGTACATGGAGAAGTTCACCGTGTCGCGCCTCGTCGGGTCACCTCCGGGCTACGTCGGCTACGAAGATGGTGGCCAGTTGACGGAACAGGTGCGGCGCAAGCCCTACAGCGTGGTGCTGTTTGACGAGATCGAGAAGGCGCATCCGGACGTGATGAACATGCTCCTGCAGATTTTGGAGGAGGGCAAACTCACCGACAACGTCGGGCGGGTCGTCAACTTCCGGAACACGATCATTCTCCTGACCTCCAACGTGGGCGCGGAGACCATGAAGAAGGCCGCGCTCGGTTTTGGCCCGGTCAACAACGAGGCCACCTACGAAAAGATGCGCGATCGGATCATGGAGGAAGCCAAGCGTGCCTTCCGGCCGGAGTTCATGAACCGCCTGGACGACATCATTGTGTTCCGTTCGCTGAACAAGCCTGAATTGGTGCAGATTCTCGACCTCGAGATTGCCAAGCTGGAGGTTCGCCTCAAGGCTCGTGGCATTAACTTGGTGCTGAATGAATCGGCGAAGGACTTCCTTATCGGCAAGGGCTTTGACCCCGAGTACGGCGCCCGGCCCATGCGCCGCGCGGTCGAGCAGCATCTGGAAGATCCGCTGGCCGAGGAAATCCTCCGGGGCACCCTGCTTCCCAACGAGGCGATCCAGGTGACGGCGGAAAACGACAAGCTCAAGTTCGTCCAGAACACGCCGGCGGCCGGACCGGAAGCGGTCTCGAGCTGATCCCGATTGTTACCTCTTGCCAGACGCCGTCCCTTTTGGGGCGGCGTTTTGGTTTTGTAGGGATGGATTGCAATCACCGGGAGCCCTCAGTATGACTGGGCTTGTGCGCCGCAGGCTCGTTGGCGCTATTTTCCAAATCATGTCAATCTGGGCGATTCGAATATTCTTTCTGCTGCTGTGCGCGCTCGGGGGCTTTGCCGTAAGCCAGGTGCGGCCGGAGATGATTCAAAATCCGTTTCTTGGCGTTGTGGTGGGGTTCGGTTTCGGCGGGCTTTTGGTGGCGCTGGATGAGATGCTCAAAGGGTTTTCGCTGCGCACGTTTTCGTCGGTCACCTTTGGCCTGGTGCTGGGCAGCATCATCGCGATGCTGCTGGATCATTCGGGGCTTTTCATGTGGGCGGAAGAACGTGAAATGTGGTTGATCCGGCTCGCGATGTTTCTCGGTTTTGGCTACATCGGCATCCTGCTCGCGCTGCGCAGCAACAAGGAGGATTTCTCGCTGATCATCCCCTACGTCCGGTTCGCGCGGCAGAACCAGCCCGAGGATCTATTGCTGCTGGACACCAGCGTGATCATAGATGGCCGCATCATCGACCTGCTGGAGATGAATCTGTTCGAGGGCATCGTGGTCGTGCCGCGCTTCGTGCTCAAGGAGCTCCAGCAACTGGCCGATTCGGCGGACCCGACCAAACGTGAGCGGGGTCGGCGCGGGCTTGAATTGTTGAACCGGTTGCAGCGGTCGGCGCGCACGCCGGTCAAGATCCACGAAGCTGAGGTGCCGGAGGAGGGTGAGACCGACGCCAAACTGGTGCAGCTTGCCCGCACGCTGAACGCCCGGCTTTTCACGAACGACTTCAACCTGTCGCGCGTGGCGGAGTTGCAGTCCGTCCGCCTGGTCAGCATCAACGCGCTTGCCCGGGCCTTGAAACCCACCGTGCTGACAGGCGATCATTTTGAATTGAAGATCGTTCGTGAAGGCCGCGAAAAGGGGCAGGGTGCCGGCTACCTGCCTGATGGCACAATGATCGTGGTCAATGAGGGCGACAGGTTGGTGGGTCAGACGGTTGCCGTGGAGATCGTCAATCAATTGCAGACCAACGCCGGCACGCTGTTCTTCGCCAAGGTCAAGAAACCCCCGGCGGCGGGTTCCTGATCGGGTTCCCAGCTTATGAAACTGGTTACGATTCTCACGACATTCAATCTAACGGACGCACACATGCAGCGTTCCCGGCTGGAGGCCGCCGGACTGATCGCCATCGTGAAGAACGAACTCTCGGCGATGACGCTTGATGGTTACACGATGGCCGCCGGGGGTATTCAAGTTCAGGTGCCCGAGGATCAGGTGGAATCTGCACGCGCCCTGCTCAGCGATCCTGAACCTCCTTCCGATGAAGTCTGACTGGTCGCTGCACGCGCGGCGGTTGCGCAAACTTCTGGGTGCCCGCCAGGTGATTTCCAAGCCGACCGCGCTGGCCGCGTACGCCGGTGACAAGTGGTTTGCGACGCACCAGCCCGATCTGGTTGTGCGGCCGCGATCGACGACGGACGTTAGCCGGCTCCTTCGCTATGCAAACCGGCTTCGGCTCCCGGTCACGCCGCGTGGCGCCGGCCACGGATATGTCGGCGGCTGCGTTCCGGTTCGCGGCGGCATTGTGCTTTCGCTGGAGCGGATGCGCCGGATCAAGGAGATTCATGCCGGCGACTTTGTGGCCGTGGTGCAACCCGCCGTGCTGACGAAGCAGCTCCAGGACGAGGTCGAGCGCTGCGGGCTTTACTATCCGCCCGATCCGGCGAGCCGCGCCGATTGCAGTCTGGGCGGCAACATCGCCACCAATGCCGGTGGCCCGCGCTGCCTCAAGTACGGCGTCACCCGCGATTACGTGCTGGGTCTTGAAGTGGTCCTCGCTGATGGAACGGTCGTTCGCCTCGGCAGCCGGTGTCACAAGAACAAGACCGGCTTTGACCTGCACCGGCTGTTCGTGGGTAGCGAAGGGATGTTGGGCATCGTCACGGAAGCGACGTTGAAGCTGCTTCCCTTGCCGCCTTTTCGCGTGTGCCTGGGCATTGGTTTTGCCAGCGCCAGTGCCGCCGCGAAAACGCTGACGGCGATCTTCGCCGCCGGCTTCCTGCCTTGCGCGCTGGAGATTGCCGATCAATTTACGCTGGCCGCCGCCCGCAAGCGCACCGGCAGCCCGCAGCTCGCCGGTTGCAACGCCATCCTGTTCGTCGAACTCGACGGCCAGGAAGCGTCGGTGCGCGGTGAGCTCGCGCAAGTGGAGAAGATCGTCCGGCGGTTCAAGCCGCGCTTCGTCAACCGCGCCTTTGGACCGGCCGAAGTGGAAAAGCTTTGGGGTCTGCGCCGCGAATTCTCCTACTCGTTGCGCGACACCGGGCTGACCAAGCTCAACGAAGACATCGTCGTGCCCCGCAGCCGGCTGGAGGATTTGTTTGTGTTTGCGGAGAAGCTCCAGCGGAAGCACGGCTTGCAGGTCGCGTGCTTCGGCCACGCCGGCGACGGCAACATCCACGTCAACGTCATGGTGGATTACGAAGCAGCGGGTGCGAAACGCCGCAGCGCGAAATGCCTTGATGAGCTTTTCCAGCAGATCGTGAAATGGGGTGGCGTCATCACCGGCGAACACGGCATCGGCCTAGCCAAGAAACCGTGGTGGACGCTGGCGATCACGCCCGAAGTGCGCGACCTCCATCGCGCGATCAAGGACGCGCTGGATCCGAAGCGGATTTTGAATCCGGGGAAGTTTGTATAGGTCGCCTGAGCTTTACTCTCCGGCAATCATCACCACGAACTCGCCCTTCAAACTCCGCGATTTTGCCTGTTCCAAAAGCTCCGCCGGTTTGCCACGCAGGAATTCCTCGAACTTCTTGGTCAACTCACGCGCCAGCACCACGTTTCGCTCGGGCATCACTTCGATCAGCTCGCCGAGCAGCTTCTCGACGCGGAACGGCGATTCATAAAGCACGAGCGTGCCGGTGATCGCTTTGAGCCGCTCCAGCTCGTTGCGGCGTTGCCCGGACTTGTGGGGCAGGAAGCCGATGAAATGAAACTCGTCCGTCGGCAAGCCGCTGGCCGTAAGCGCGGCGATGAGTGCGCAGGCACCTGGAACCGCCTCGACCTTGAAGCCGGCCGCCAGCGCCGCCCGGACGACCCGCTCGCCCGGATCACTGATGCCCGGACTGCCGGCGTCCGTGACCAGCGCCACCTTTTCACCGCGCCCGAGCCGCTCCACAATCTCCTGCGTGCGCCGCGCTTCGTTGTGCGCGTGGTAGCTGATCATCGGCTTGTGCAGGCCCAGATGCTTGAGCAACCCGCCGGTGTGCCGCGTGTCCTCGGCAGCGAGCACGTCGCACTCGCGCAACACGCGGATCGCCCGCAGCGTGATGTCCTCCAGATTGCCGATCGGCGTGGCGACGAGGTAAAGCGTCGCGGCGGTCAACGGTGGCAGGGTTGAGGCGGTGGGTTCCACGGGGATTTAGTCAGTAAGTCTGTAGACACTCAAATCGGTCGCCGGCATGTGTGTTGGTCCGCACCTCGCGATTCACTTGGGCCTTCAGTGCGTTTTCCCACGTTGCCGCACGGCTTCATAGAGAAAGACGGCCACTGAGCTGCCGACGTTGAGCGAGTCCACCCGGCCGGCCATCGGGATCAACACCAGGTCATCACAGACCGCCTGCACTTGCGGTGACAACCCGTGGCCTTCGCTGCCGAACACGAGGCAAACATCGCCGCGGAAATCCGCGTCGGCAATCCGCTTCTGCTCCGTGTGCGCGTGGGCACCAATGACCCGCACGCCCTGCCACTTGAGATCCTTGAGCGCGTTCACAAGGTTCTCTTCGTGGACGAAGGGCAGTTCGAAGACGGTGCCCATGCTCGCGCGGATCGTGCGCGTGATGAGCGGACTGATCGAGGTCTCACCCACGAAAATCGCGTGGCCGCCGAAGGCGGCGGTGTTGCGGATCACCGTGCCCATGTTCTCGGCATTGGCCAGGCCATCGCACGCGACGAACAGCCAGGGGCGGGGTGACTGCGCAGACACACTTTCGAAAGTGTGTCTGGTCAGAACACGTGCCGTGACCTTGATGTCCTGATACACCGTGTAGCCCGTGAACTCCTCGATCGCCTGGTGCTCGGAAACGTAGGCGTGGATGTCCTCGGGGCGCACTTCCAATTCGCAGCGCAGCTTCAGCAACCACTCGGGCGTGAGCAACAGCGACTCGATCTCGTACGGCACCCGGCTGTCGAGCAGTCGGCGAACGACTTTGTCGCCCTCCACCACGAACCGATCAAGCCGCGCCATGTCTTTGCGGCGACGCAGGGTCTTGTAAGGCTCCAACTCCGGACGGTCGAAGTCTTCGAGATAATGGACGTGCAACATGCGCGGCGTTTAGCGACGGGCCATCAGCGTATGGAATCGAAGCGGATCACTTCGCCTTCGTCTCGAATTTCCGTGAATGGCCGGACGCCGGAATGCCCAACGTGTAGGACTTGCCGTCCGCCGCCACCTTCATCTCGATATGATTGCCCGCGCATTCCTTGACATGATTGGCGATCAGCTCGTCGGCGGTGTTGTTGTGCGAATCTTCACGCAGATTTTTGTGAACTTGATACATGGCCTGGATCGAGGGGGTCGCCTTGAGCGTGGCTATGGTTTCGGCGCCGCAGCCTTTGGTGGTGCCGTTGCTCATCACCGTAACGGTGGGGGCCAGCGTTCTCACGAGCGCCGGATGGTTGCTGACGTCGAGACCGTGATGCGTGACTTGATAGACATCGACCTTCCCCACGCGATCAGCCGGACAGGCGAGGCCGGCTTCGGTGTTCCAGGTCACGTCGCCACCGACAAAGAAGCGGAAGTCGCCGAAGCTGATCAACAGCACGACGCTGTTGCGGTTGTCCGAAGTGTCCGGCGCTTTCGCGGCGACGCTGGCACAATCTACCGGGCTCTTTTCGTGGACAACTTTCGCCGTGTACTTCTCCTTCGCCGCCAGGCAACGGATTGAAAATGGCGTTCCGCCCGTTTGCTTCAAGGGCAGCTCCGTGTCCGGTGCGATCACATGCCGTTCCTTGGCGGCGATCTCCTTGTACGGCTTGATCATGATGGGGAACCGCGTGTCGTTCTGATTTCCGTCCGGGTTCTGGTCCGGCGCCCCGTTGTCCCAGATATGCGCGAGCGGCATTTGCTGGCCAAGCTCCGCTGCGCCGCCGAAGTGATCGATATGAAAGTGGGTCGTGATGAGGTGATCGATCTGTTTGCGGCCGGCAACCTCGGTGGCCACCTTGTGGATGCGCCCGGAATCCCGCACGCCGGGATTTCCCGAGTCGATCAGCACCGTTTCCCCGGCCGGCGTCACGATCAACGTGGCGGCGCCGCCCTCGACATCCACCCAGTAGACATCGAGCGTGCCGGTCTTTTCGTCGGCCGTCGCGTCGGAGACGGGGCAAAGGGCGGCGAGCACGAGCGATTGGAGAAAGTGTTTGCGGGTCATGGCGATTGTGGATTCCGAGTTGTCGTCGATGGGCGGGGTTCGTGATAGCCCCGACTTGGGCCGTTCGTCAATCCGCCTGCCAAAGCGATTTTGAGCGGCCACTCGACCGCCCAAAATTCCCTTTGAAATCCCCGGCCAGATCACCAATATCCGCCTCCCTTTGGGGTCTGTAGCGGCGGTCTGTGACCGTCGCTGAATTGTTTATCCGGCGCTCATAGAGCGCCGCTACCGCGACATGAAACGCACGCATCATTGCAACGAACTGCGCGCCGAGCACATCGGCCAAACCGTCACCCTCACCGGCTGGGTCCATTCCAAGCGCGACCTCGGCGGCGTGAACTTCATCGACATCCGCGACCGCGAAGGCCGCACCCAGACGGTGTTCGATCCGCAGGATGTGGTGAAGGACGTGTGCGATCTCGCCTCGACGCTCCATAGCGAGTCGGTCATCGAGGTGACCGGCCACGTCCGCCAACGCCCGGGCGGCACGAACAACGACAAGATTCCCACCGGCCAGATCGAAGTGCAGGTCAATAGCCTGACGGTGCTCAACCGCGCTGAAGTGTTGCCGTTCGTCATCGACGATCCCGAGGTCGCCTCGAAAGTGAACGAGGAGATACGTCTCAAGTATCGCTATCTTGACCTGCGCCGGCCCGAGATGGCGCGCAACCTCCGCATCCGGTCGAAGGTCGCGATCGCCACCCGCAGCTACATGGACGAGCAGGGCTTCCTCGAAGTCGAGACGCCGACGTTGTTCAAGAGCACACCCGAGGGGGCCCGCGAGTTTCTCGTGCCGAACCGCCGCGAGCCGGGGACGTTTTATGCGCTGCCGCAATCACCCCAGCAGTTTAAGCAGATTCTCATGTGCGCCGGCGTAGAGCGTTACTTCCAGCTCGCCCGTTGCTATCGCGACGAAGATCTGCGTGCCGATCGCCAGCCGGAGTTCACCCAGGTGGACATTGAAATGTCATTCATCGAACGCGAGGACATCTACGCCTTGATCGAGGGTCTGCTGAAGCGCGTGTGGAAGACCGCGCTCGGCATGGACATCCCCGCGCCGTTCAAGCGCCTGAGCTTTCACGAGGCGTTGAATCGCTTCGGCATCGACAAGCCGGACACGCGTTTCGGCATGGAACTCGTGGACTTCACCGAGGATTTCAAGGCCAGCACGTTCAAGGTGTTCAGCGGCGCGGTCGCCAATGGCGGCGTCGTGAAGGCGATGAACGCGAAAGGGCTGGCCTGCGCCACGCAGGGGCAGATCGAGACGATGACCGAGTACGCCAAGAGCTTCGGTGCGAAGGGCCTGGCTTTCATCAAGGTCGAGAAAGGGGCAGACGGAGCTTCCGTTGAGTGGAAGTCGCCCATCGTGAAGTTCTTCTCCGACGCCGAGAAGGCCGCGCTCACAACGAAGCTTGCCATCGAGGAAGGCGACTTGATCCTGTTCGCCGCCGACCAATGGCTGACCGCGTGCGAGATCCTCGGCAAGATCCGGCTCTACGTCGCCGAGGTGTTGCAGAAGACTGGCAAGCTGACCATCGACCCGAAGCGCTTTGACTTCCTGTGGGTTGTTGACTTCCCGTTGCTCAGCTTCGACAAGGAACAGAACCGCTGGTACTCGAGCCATCATCCCTTCACCGCGCCGGTCGCGGAGGACATCCCGAAGCTCACCAGCGATCCGAAGGCGGTCCGCGGCCAACACTACGACATCGTCGTCAACGGCGTGGAACTCGGTGGCGGCTCGATCCGTATTCATCAACCCGCCGTGCAGAAGACCATCTTCGAAGAACTGCTCCAGATTCCGCCGGACCTGGTGCAGGCGCGGTTCGGTTACATGCTTGAAGCGTTCAAATACGGCGCGCCTCCGCACGGCGGCATCGCGCTTGGGTTTGACCGTCTCATTGCGATCCTGTGCAACACGCCGAGCATCCGCGACGTCATCGCGTTCCCGAAAACCGCGAAAGGCACATGCCTGATGACCGACTCGCCCAGCACCGTCGAGCCGAAACAACTCCGCGA
>JANLTG010000034.1:0-76040 GCA_031362805.1 bacterium | reverse complement strand
CGAACAGCGCGCGATTATCTTCCGGGCATGACGAACTGGGTAAACCAATACATCGCCGCGCAGAAAGCGGTGCTCGATTCCATTCCCGCCAAGCAAGTCGCCGAACTTGTCGACGTGCTGGCAAACGCGCTCAAGGAAGACAAACAGGTCTTTTGTTTTGGCAACGGCGGCAGCGCGGCCAACGCCTCGCACTTCGCCACCGATCTGGGCAAGGGTTCCTCCGACAAGGTGGGCCGGCGTTTCCGCGTGCTTTCCTTAAATGACAATGTGAGCTGGATGACTGCGCTGGGAAACGATTACTCCTACGACGATGTGTTCGTCCGGCAATTGGAAAATTACGGCCGGCCCGGCGACATCGCGCTGAGCCTCAGCGTCAGCGGCAACTCACCCAATTGCGTGAAGGCGTTGCAGTGGGCGAAGGACAACGGCCTGCGGACGATTGCGCTCGTCGGCGCAAAGAAGGGCCGGATGGCCGAGATCGCCGAGCACACGATCGTGGTGAACGATACGCACTACGGCCGGGCTGAAGACGCGCAGATGGGGATCTGCCACATGCTTTGCTACGCGTTCATGGAGAACCCGGAGATCGCGCGCTGATCGAGGCGCCGCTTATTTCTCCAGCTTCACTTCGACCTTGAGCTTCTTGGGCGGGAAACAGGTCGCGCCCTTGCAAGCCTGATAGGTCAGCGTACCGGTGAGCGTGGCGGGCAGTTTGGCCTGCGCGCTGATGGCGAGGGGGACGGTGATGGTGAACTTCTCGTCGTAAACCGAGAGTGGCTTGTCGAGGCCGGTGACCTTTTCCTCCTTGCCGTCGGGATACTTGATCTCACCCACCTTAACCCCGGCGATGTTGTCGAATTTGAGCACCGTGGGGATGAAGTAGTCTTCGGAAGGCTTGTTCGACTGGGCATGGAAGCCCTGCTCGATCTTGAACTGCAGGGTGGCGGTCACGCGTGAACCCGCAGTGAGGTCGCCGGCGATGTCCGCCTTCTCGAACGTGACGTATTCAACCTCTTTCTTTTGCGCCGGAGCAGCGGCCAGTGAGAGCGCGAAGATCAACGTAGAGGCGAGCAATTTCATGGCGCGAACTTGGCGGATGTTCCAGCGTCACGCAACCGGTTTGTCGGGTTGCGACAATGCCCGCTTGCTCCGCCGGTCCCGTCCGTGTTCTCCTCCGCCCATGATCAATCCCCGCTCTACACTCCTTCGGTCCGGCTGGCTGGCCGGAATCGTCGCCGGCGCATTCCTGGCCCAGGTCGGTTGGGCGCAACATTCGGCGGTCGTGCCGTCGCCGCGCACCGACCAGAGTTGGAAGGACCGGGCAGCCTTGCTCAATCAGCGGATCAAGGACAACACCGATGCGCGCGTGCTCTTCATCGGCGATTCCATCACGCAAGGCTGGGAAGGCGCGGGCAAGGAAATCTGGGACAAGTTTTACGGGGATCGAAAGGCCGTGAACATCGGCATCGGCGGCGACCGCACCCAGCACGTGCTGTATAGGTTGGAGAACGGAAATCTGGAAGGCGTGAAACCCAAGGCGGCCGTCGTGATGATCGGCACCAACAATTCGAATGGCGAGGACAACACGGCGGGGCAGATTGCCGACGGCGTGGCGGCCATCGTCAACAAACTCCGCGCCGCCTTGCCGGAGACCAAGATCCTGCTGCTGGCCATTTTCCCGCGCGGCGAGAATTTCAATCCGCAGCGCGGCAAGCTCACGCAAATCAACCAGGTGCTCCAGAAGCTGGACGACGGTGATCACGTTCGCTTTCTCGACATCGGCCACCGGTTCCTTGCCAGCGACGGCATGCTGCCGGCGGCGATCATGCCTGATTACCTCCATCTCTCGCCCGCAGGTTACCAGATTTGGGCGGAAGCGATCGAGCCGATCTTGACCCAGCTTTTGGGTGAGGCGCCCCGCCAAATCGCGCAGGCTGGCGATGCGGTCAGCGGCAAATGGATCTGGAAGATCATGAGCCCGCAAGGCGAGGTGGCGAACGCGCTGGAACTCAAGGCCGAGGGCAACCAGTTGACCGGGCGGTTCGCCCGCGATGCGAGCCGATGGCTGGCCATCGAGAACGGCAAGCTCGCTGGAAATGAAATGTCCTTCACGGTGAAGCGCGACCGGCCCGACGGCGGCACGATGGTTTATCAAATGACCGGCAAGCTGGTGGACGGAAAGATCCAAGGCACCACCAAGACCGAAATGGACGGCAATCCGATGTCCAGTGAATGGAGCGCTCAGCGCCCGTGACGAGTGGTCATTACCAATTGATACGGGTGCGTACTAAAAACTTGCACCCACCCGGACCGTTACCATACTCCCTGAAACTATGACTTCCTCGCCCGCCGCCGCCCGCGGTTTAAGCTCAACTCAATGGCTGGTCTGTATCATTGCCGCCATCGGATTCGCCTTTGATATCTACGAACTTTTGATGCTGCCCCTGATCATCAAGCCGGCCATCGCCGCGCTGAGTCAGCCGCTCATTCAAGCGGCCATGGCGAGCGGCACGGCGCCGGATGCCGCCGCCGCCGTGTGGGCACCGGGGGGGGCCCAGTATGTGAATTGGGCCCGAACGCTGTTCTTTGTGCCGGCATTTGTCGGCGGCGTGTTTGGTTTGCTGGGCGGGTATCTCACGGATGTCTTCGGCCGTCGCCGGGTCTTGACCTTCAGCATCCTGCTCTACGCCTTCGCGGCGTTCGGTGCCGGTTTCGCCGTCTCGCTTCAACAGCTACTTGTCTTGCGCTGTCTCGTGTTCATCGGCGTTTGCGTTGAGTTCGTGGCGGCGGTCGCCTGGCTGGCCGAATTGTTCCGGGATCCGAAACAACGCGAGTCAGTACTGGGCTATACCCAGGCATTCTCCTCGGTCGGGGGGCTGATGGTGGGGGCCGTCTATGTCCTGATCGCGGGTTCGCTGGCAGCCTCGCTCCCGATGATCTACGGAGGCCACGAAGCCTGGCGCTACATGTTGATGTCGGGCGTGATCCCGGCCCTGCCGCTCATCATCATCCGACCTTTCCTGCCGGAATCGCCGGTGTGGGCGGAGAAGAAAGCCGCGGGGAAGCTGAAGCGGCCGAGTCTGCTGGAGTTGTTCAGCCCGGAGTTGCGCCGCACCACGATCCTGACGACTCTCATTTTCGCTTCCAGCTATGGATTTGCGTTCGGCGCGATCCAGCAATTGCCCCAGATCCTAGGCGGTCCGAAGGGCCATTCGGCGATCGTGGCATCGGCGAAAGAAGCCCAGGACAAGGCGGTGGCGGCTGCCCTGGCCGCCGGTTCCCCCGCGCCGGACGCCCGGCAACTGCGAATAATCGGAGCCAACGTGACAGACAGTTCCGTGGCGAAAGTAACCATCTGGCAGGAAGTGGGCGGCCTGATCGGCCGGTTCCTGCTCGCAGTGTTGGCGGTGCGCATCGCAAGTCGCAGGACCCTGATGCAGATCTTCCAATTGCCGGCTTTGCTTCTGGTGCCGCTCTACTTCTGGTGGGTGTCCACCGCGCTCAACGACGCGGACAGTATGGGCTTGGTCAAGCTCGGTGCCTTTGTCGCCGGCGTGGTGGTCGTCTCCCAGTTCAGTTTCTGGGGGAACTACATTCCGCGCGTCTTCCCAGTTCATCTTCGTGGAACGGGCGAAAGCTTCGCGGCCAACATCGGCGGTCGCGTGATCGGTACGGCCGCCGCCTGGCTGACGCTCACCTTCGCGGCTTCGACACCCCCCAGTCCCGCGAAAATCGCGCTGGTGGCCGCGTGCGTGGCGGGAGTTTATGGACTGGTCGGAGCAGTCCTCACTCGCTGGCTGCCCGAGCCGCCTGCCGAAGATGCTGCCTAGCCAAGCGGCGGCGGTAGCTTTGTTCATTCTTTAGACACTGGGCAACCGTCGCAGGACAGTACGCGGTCGGGCTCGCGCAGGTGAAAACCCCGCTCACTTAATTTCATACGGCGCTAAAGTGCTGGCGGCAGATCGCCGAAGTCTCTTGGTGTGTTCCGGCAATTAACGATTCATTTGTTGAGCATTGAAGGCAGAGGCATGGATTCTGTTGTCTGGACAAGAAGTTACCTGCGGGCCATCGTTCCCACGCCTCGGTCGAGTTAGTTCAGTTGGTGAACGGTAGCGCCTAAAGGGAATCAGTAACCTGTTTGTATTGGCCTGATTCGTGCGCTGCGTCACGTTTGTTAGTTCCGGTTTTGGTCGTACGCGTGCGATGGTTTACGAATGCCCTGGCCGTTCAGCCAAAGGATTATCATGTTTGGCCTGTTAAAGAAGATATTCAAAAAGGACGCGGGCGAGTCATCTCCCGCCGTGCCGCCCCCCGTTGCTCCGACCTATGCCCGGACAGCGACCCCCAGCCAACCGGGCCGGCCTGCGGGCAATCCATTTTCGAACAGCCTGCCACCGGCGGTACCTGCGATGAACGCTGCCGCCACGGTGCGAACCCCGGCGGCACCCGCTCAGGGAAACCTGCCGGATGTGCTAAGTCTGCCGTTGGGCACGGTCGTCGCCGGGCTGTCCCCAGAGTTTCAAAATCTGTTCATTCCCAATCTTCCGCCAAATCTCGAGGTGCAGTTTGCGTTGCAAGGAATTCTCCCGCAGTTGAGCTCCGGCCGCGTGCGCGTGGCCTTCGGCCAATTACGTCAAGCCTGCCCGAACGGGTCCTGCAAGGCCGGTCCGGACCACGACGCAAAGCTGATTGAACTGCCGCTGGCGAACATCCTCTCACGCATCAATCCCGCACTCTTGCCTCGTAAAACCCAGCGGCAAATAATGGACGTGCCGAAGGATGTCACCGGGCTCTTTGGCAGCATTGGGGAATCGGTCGCGTCGCCGGCGCCAATGGCCGCCGCCCAGACGCCCGCCACACCGCCCGCCCGGCCACAACCGCCGGCAACTGCGGCCAAACGTCGCTCCTCGGTCCCGGAGGATCTCGAAAACATTCCTTCGCCCTTCACCTTTCCAAAATCCGCACCGCAGCCCGCGGCGGATCCGATCCCCGAGCCGGTTGCGCCGCCGATCCCGCCGGCAGCGACGCCGAAGCGGAGGTCTTCCGTCCCAGCTGGACTGGAGAATATTCCGTCACCCTTTGCTTTCCAAGCTGCGGCAGCCGCGCCCCAGCCACCCGTCGAGGAACCGGCGATCGCCGACGCTTCGCAGCCCGTTGCTTTTCAGCCCGCGCCAGAAATCGCGCAGGAAGAGATACCGAAGATCAAGTTTGATCCCGGGGTTGCATTCGGCAAGGCCAAGTCCGCCCCGCAACCGACGGCTCCCGTTGCACCGCCAGCCCGGCCGATCGTGGCATCACCCGCGCCCTTGCCACCGGCAAAGTTGCAGGAGGTGAAAGACGAAAACTACCTGATCGTGACACTCAGCGAGGTTGCGGAAGGCTGGCCCGAGGCGGTAATCGGCGAGGTGCAGCAGTTTGGCCTCGCGGACGAGCAGTTGTCCTTGCCAGTTGGCGAAATCGACCTCGCTATGCGCAAGGGCAAGATCGTTTTCAAATGGAAGACGATCCGGACCTGGATGGGAAATGCCGCCGCTTCGGCCACCAGTCCGAATGACGATCTGGAATTGCTGCTGCCGCTCAAAGTGGTGGCGCCGAAATTTCTGGCTTTGCGCCAGCCCAAGGGGAAGCAACGGAAGACTCACATCGAGGAAAGCATTCCTGACCTTTTCTCGGGCGGGCCTGCGCCTGCGCCCGTCGCGCCCCCCACAGCGGCACCAGTGCCGGCGGCCAAGGCTCCGATCGCCAATCCCCTGGTTGCACCCGAACCTGCCGCCCACGCCCCCGCGCCGGCACCGATCGCCGCCCCGCCAAAGGCGCCTGCCCGCAAGCCGGCCGTAACGATCAGCGCCGCCAATCCGAATGAGCTCGTCGCCAAGACCGCGCAGCTCGCCGGCGTCACGGGTGCGTTGCTCGCGATGAACGACGGCTTGGTGGTGGCCAGTCAGTTGCCGAAACCGCTGCAAGGCGAGACGGTGGCGGCGTTCCTGCCGCAGATTTTTGGGCGCCTGACCCATTTCGCGACCGAGCTGAAGCTCGGCGATCTGAGCAGCGTGATGCTCATCATGGATAATTCTCCGTGGATTATCTTCCGCACCGGCAAAGTCTACTTTGCGGTGGTCGGCAACCCCGGTGAGGCGCTCCCCTTGCCTCAACTAATGGCCATTGTTGCCGATATCAAACGGCAGAATTTATAAGGTTTCCCGCTTATGGCGATCATCAACCAAGCCACCAAAGAATTGCAGGTCAAAGTGGTCTTTTACGGGCCCGCGTTATGCGGCAAGACCACCAACCTCGTGCAAGTCCACTCCCACGTGCAAACCGCCCAAGGCAACAAGGGCAAGCTGGTCTCGCTGGCCACCAGCTCGGATCGCACTTTGTTTTTCGACTTCCTCCCCATCGAGGCCATGACGATCAAGGGCTTCAAGACCAAGTTCCAGCTCTACACGGTTCCGGGCCAGGTGGTTTACAACACCACCCGCCAGCTCGTCCTCCGCGGGGTGGACGGCATCGTGTTCGTGGCCGACTCGCAATACGACAAGATGGAAGAGAACGTGGAGAGCTTCACGAACCTCCAGGACAACTTGAAGGCGCTGAAGCTGAACATCGACGACATCCCGCACGTGCTGCAGTACAACAAGCGCGACCTGCCCAACGTCGCGCCCGTTGATTACATGGAGTATCTGCTCAACAACCGCGAGGTGCAGGTGCCCTCGTTCGAGGCCTGCGCCCACAAGTGCGAGGGTGTCTTTGAGACGTTGAACATGATCACCCGCATGTTGCTGCACAAATTCATCAACGAGTCCTCCCGCAAGACTGCCTGATATGTCCACCCTGCCCCAGTTGCTGGAGGAAGACATCGCGGCGCTGGATGTGTCCTTGCGCGACCTGCTTCGCAAGACGGAGGCAAACACCGCGTTGATCATTGACCGCGGCGGCTTCCTCATCACACAGCAGGGCGATTTCGAGGAGCTTGACACCACCACGCTGGCGGCCCTGTCCGCGGCGTCGTTTGCGGCCACGCAGACCATTGCCGGCCTGATTGGCGAACTGGATTTCAGCAGCGTTTACCAGCAGGGTGAAAAGAGCAGCATCCTGGTGATCAATGTCGACGAATACAGCCTGCTGGTAGTGATCTTCCCGGCTTCGATCAGCGTCGGCGCGGTCAAATACTACGCCCCGGTGAGCCTCAGGAAGGTGGCCCTCCAGATGAAGCTCGCCTACGAACGCGATCCTGAAAGCGGTCTCGACCTGTCCGTGCTGAACCTCGCGGACACCAGCGTCCTGTTTCAAAAAAATTCCTGACCGCTTACAGCCCCGAGTGCGAGCCATCGCAGAACGGCGCGTTCTTCGAGTGCTTGCAGCCGCACCAAGCCACCGTTTTTTCTTCTGTGATCTCCACTTTCTTGGGCGAAAAAGCGCTGCCCTTGTGGGCACCATCACAAAAAGGCTGGCGGGCTGACTTGCCGCAGGCACACCACCAATAAGTGCCGGGCGCAGTTTTTTGAACGAGGGGACTCTTCTGAGGAACGTTGGGTTGGTTCATACGTGAGCGAGGCTAACGATCCTGAAGCCGATTGCAAATCCCGGGCTCGCACGCTCGACAGAACAACGAGCTCGGCTACCTTTGCCGACATGCGACCGCTCTGTCTCGACGTACTCGTGGGCGCCTTTTTGATTACGGCTCTGCCCCTCGCCGCGCAAGACGACTGGCCGGAGTTCCGCGGAACAACCGGGCAGGGCCATGCCAACTCCGGCAAGCTGCCGCTGCGCTGGAGTCCGTCCGAGAACATTGTCTGGAAGCAGCCCGTGCCGGGCGTCGGTTGGTCGTCTCCGGTGGTGCATCGCGGAGTGATCTATTTGACGACCGCGCTGCGCGACGACGCCGGCAATCCCACCTCGCTGCGCACGCTTGCCCACGATCTCGCTTCGGGACGATTGCTTTGGAACCAGGAAATTTTCCCAGTGGCAGCCGCCCCCGGTAAGCACTCAAAAAACAGCGATGCGAGCCCGACGCCGATCGTGGCAGGCGACCAGGTCTTTGTACATTTCGGCCATCTGGGCACGGCCGCCTTGGATCTTGGCGGCCAGGTTCTTTGGCGACAAACCGGTCTGAGTTATTCGCCGGTGCATGGGAATGGCGGCTCGCCCGTCATCGTCGATGACAAGCTGATCTTCACCTGCGATGGCGGCAGTGATCCATTCGTGGCCGCCCTCGACACGCAAACTGGCGCTGTCGTCTGGCGGGTGAAACGTGACACCATCGCGAAGAAAACTTTCTCGTTCTGCACGCCTTTGCTCATTCAGGTGAACGGTCAGGCGCAGTTGATCACTCCCGGCAGCGGGCTGGTGAGTGCGCTGAATCCAACCAACGGTCAGGAGATCTGGCGGGTGCTTTACGGTGAAGGTTACTCCGTCGTGCCCCGGCCGGTCTTTGGGCACGGCATGGTTTTCATCGGAACGGGATACGACCGGCCGTGGACTTACGCCATCAGGGTCGATGGCCGGGGCGACGTCACGGATTCCCACGTCGCCTGGAAAGCCGTGCGCAGCGCGCCCAACACGCCATCGATGCTGTTGGTGGGCGACGAGCTCTACTTTGTTGCCGACAACGGCGTGGCCAGTTGTGTCGATGCGCGTTCCGGCGAGTTGCATTGGAACGAGCGGCTGGGCGGTGATTTCTCGGCCTCGCCGCTGTTTGCCAAGGGACGCATCTATTTCACGAGCGAACGGGGTCGCACTTTCGTGGTCAAAGCCTCGAAGCAATTTGAAAAGCTGGCGGAGAACGACCTCGGCGAACGCACGCTGGCTTCCCTGGCCGCGAGTGGTCCGTCGTTGATCATCCGGACCGAACAGCACCTTTACCGCATTCAAGAACCAACGCCTTGATTGAATTCTAAATGACTGCCTTGAAGAGTTCCCCGCGCTCCGGCCACCGCAGGCGCTTGATCTGCCTGGCGCTTGCATTCTTGGCTTTGGCGATGCCCTCGTTCGCGGCGACCGCCGGCGACGATGTTGCCAAGCCCGCCGCGTTGACCAAGGAGTTCATCCGCTTCGTCAAGACCGGCCGGGTCGAGGGCCACGTCGATACCGCGACAAAGTCCTATTCGCGCGTCAGCGATCAGGTGCAGGTCTCGCTGGTCGCCGTGGTCCACGTCGGTGACGGCGCCTACTTCGACGGCTTGCAAAAAATGTTCGCGGGCTACGATGCCGTGCTCTACGAAATGATCCGCGATCGCGAAACTGAACCGACGGCCGAAGTGGGAACGGATCATCCGGTGAGCCAGTTGCAAATCGGGATGAAGACTTTGCTGGAACTTGAGTTTCAACTAGACCGCATTGACTACGGCAAGACGAACTTCGTGCATGCGGACCTGGATCCGGCCACCTTCGCCAGCCTGCAGGCCGAGCGTGGTGAATCCATTTTTGGCCTGCTTTTCAAAGCTTCGCTAGAGGAGCAGCGCAAGCAGGCCACCGATCCCAATGCCGGGCTCAATCCGTTCTCCGTATTGTTTGCGCTCGCCTCCGATGATCGCGGGCATCAGCTCAAGTTTCTGCTCGGTCAGCAGATGGGGCAGATGGAAGACATGCTGGCCGGCATCAACCAGACTGCCGACGGCAAGGGGTCGGCGATCTTGAGCGGGCGCAACGAGCACGCCATGAAAGTGCTCGCCGAACAAATTGAGAAGGGACGGAAGAAGCTGGCGATCTTTTACGGCGCCGGCCACATGCCCGACTTCGAGAAGCGCCTGCTCGAACAGGGGTTCAAGCCAGTGGGCGAAGAGTGGCAGACGGCCTGGGATATCCGGCGGAAAGACAAGGGCCCGGCGGGCTCAAAGAACTAAAGCACTCGGGCGCGGCGGCCCCCTGCTTGCGTCCGTCACCCCGCCGCGGTTCCGAACAGTCGGCGAAAGTTACACTCCAGTTGAACTTTCAATGGCTCCAGATCGAGTCCCAGGAAGCTCGCTGCAAACCGATACACCGCTCCCAAATTCGCGGGATGATTCATCGGTTTGCCTGACGCGGGATCGCTCAACGGGTGATCATTCCATTCGTCCGGCGGCCACATATCAGGGGCGTCCGTTTCCAACAGGAGCCGGTCAAGGGGCACGCGTCTGAAGCCCTCGCGTTGCTTTGCTTTTCGTTCATGGGCGAAGTAGCCGGATAAACTGAAGTAGGCGCCGAGTTTGACGAAGCCGTCGACCATCTCCGCCGGGCCGCCATAGGAGTGAAGCAGGAAGCCGCACCTGGGACGCGGCTCCTCGCGCAGAATTTCGTCAAGCCGGCCCCACGCTTTGAGGCAATGAATGCTGACAGGCAAGTTACGCTCCGCCGCCAGCCGGAGCTGGGTGCGGAACGTTTCCTCCTGGATCGGCACGTCGGGATTCTCCATCCAGCGATCGAGACCGATCTCACCGACCGCTGAGGGCACGGCGTCGAGGCAACGCTTCAATTCGTCCAGCCAGCCAGCCGTCTGTTCACGGACATACCAGGGATGATAGCCGAAGCTGGGCAACACGATCGGATGCTGCTTCGCGAGCGCCCACACGTGGGGCCAGTCCTCCTCGCACGAGCCATTGACCACCATGCGCGCGACGCCTTCGCGCCCGCACGCGGCCAGCACCTCGTCGAGCCGGGCGACCAACCGCTCGTCCTGCAAGTGGTTGTGGGCATCGTAAAGAGCCATGTTCGAACAAGCGGAGCTTCCAACGCTCAACCTTCAACTGCCACCGCCCAATCGGGAGCTTGCCGGCGGCTTCACGTCTTCAGGCCTGGGTGCTGGGTTGCGGAAACTTTTCGACCGCAACCTGCTCGGCGGCGAAGCGCTGAATCTTTTGCCAGACGCGACCGAGGCCGTTCTTGCGATTCTGGGAGAGGTGCTGGGTAATTCCAGCCTGCGCCAGGAACGACGGGTCCAGCTTGAGGATTTCTTCCGGCAGTTCGCCGTTGTAGAAACCGGCAAGCAGTCCGGCGATGCCCTTGACGATCATGGAATCGCCATCGGTCCGAAACCAGCAGCGACCTTCGCGATACTCGGGCACCAGCCATAGATTTGAAAGGCACCCCTCGATCTTGTAGGCGTCGATCTTCAGCTCGGCGGACAACGGCGGGTGCTGCTTCGCGGCGTCGATGACGAACGCCAGTCGATCCTGCGGGTCGTCGAAGAACTGCAGGTCGGCAATCAGCTTCTCGCGCTTTTCGGGCAGGCTCATGGAACGGAACAGCGGGCACGTGATACGACTCCGCGCGCGCCGGGACAACGCAAATCTCCGCTTCCGGGTTGCGCGAAAGGGTTGCCCCCGCGCAGGGCGATGTGCTGGTATCAGCCGAGTCACCGGCCACTGGGCAGCGGGTTTATGTGCCGCCACCAAACGGGCCCGGTTCGCTGGCCAGCCGTCCAACACGATTGATGCCCCCACTCCGATCCAACGCATGAGCATCCCACCCGCAGGTGTGTCGGTGCGGCTGTTGTCGTGGCTCGCGGCGTCGGTGGCCCGCAGCCCCCGGCGCTGGGTGTGGCCGCAGTTGGTGCTGTTTGTCGTCTGCGTGGTTTACACCGTGAACCACCTCGGTTTCTCGATGGATCGCAATGATCTGGTGAGCGCGGAGGATGAGAGCCACCGAAATTATTTAGAGTACATCAAGGAGTTCCCGCTGGAGAACGAGCTGGTGGTGGTGGTCGAAAGTGAGAACCGCGAGCGCAACCGCCAGTTTGTGGAACGCCTCGGCGCCCGGCTCGAGATGGAGACAAACTTGTTCACGGATGTAATTTACAAGGGCGATCTGAAGATGCTGGGGAACAAGGCGCTGCTGTTTTTGCCCGAGCAGGACTTGCGGGATCTGGGCGACCGCCTGCGCGACTACGAGCCCTTCATCCAGAATTTCACCCAGGCCTCGAATCTCATCTCCTTCTTCAATCTGGTGAACCGGCAGATTCGTACCTCTCCCAAACGGAGTGATGACGAAAACAAGAACCTGCTGGAAGCACTGCCGGCCATTCAGAAGATCTTAGATCAGGCGACGGATAGCCTGGGCCGGCCGGGAGTGCCGCCCTCGCCGGGATTGGCAGCGCTGTTCGGCGGGGGCGAGGAAGCCGAGAGCCAGATGTACATCACCTTCGCCAAAGGCAGCCTCTACCTGGTGACCGCGCGCCCCAAGTCCAACAAGGTGATCGAAGAGGCGGTGGACCGGCTGCGGGGTTTGATCTCCGAGATCAAGCTGGAGGTGCCGGGCATGACCGTCGGCGCAACGGGTGAAGCCATTCTGGAAATCGACGAGATGCGGCAGTCGCAGCGCGATTCCACCGTGGCCTCGATCGTCGCGTTCGTGCTGTGCGCGCTGATCTTTGTGTTTGGCTACCGGGAAACGGGCCGCCCCGTCAAGGCGGTGTTCTGCCTCGTCATCGGCATCGGGTTCACCATGGGTTTCACCACGCTCACGGTCGGGCACTTGAACATCCTCACGATCACTTTCGTGCCGATCTTGATCGGCCTGGCAATCGACTTTGGCGTCCACCTCATCACCCGCTACGAAGAGGAACTGCGCAATGGTGCCACGGAGCCTGAAGCCATCCACACGGCCATTGTCTACACAGGCCAGGGCATTTTTTCAGGAGCGGTCACCACGGCGGGGGCCTTCTTCGCGATGGCGGTCACGGACTTCAAAGGCATTCGCGAGATGGGCATCATCTGTGGCGGAGGCATGCTGGTCTGCCTGGTGCCGATGATGACCATGCTCCCGGCGCTGCTCTTGCGGGGCCGGCAGAATCGCTTGGATCATTTTGTGGAGAACCGGCCCAGCCTGCTCGGGCGCTTCGAGGCCTTCAGCCTGAGGCGTCCCGCTTGGATGGTGGGGCTGTGTGTCGCGATCACGGTCGCGGCGGGCTGGCAGGCGCGACATGTTTTCTTCGATTACAATCTGTTGAACATGCAGAGCAAGGATCTGCCAGCGGTGGCGTTGTCGCGCAAGCTGATCGATTCGGATTCACGTTCCGTCTTGTTCGCCACCGTGCTGGTTGACTCCATGGCCGAGGCTTTGGCCTTGGAGCGACGAATGCGGGAACTGCCCACGGTCAGCTCGGTCAACTTCGGAGGCATCGACGATCTCGGCAAATACCTCACCGAGGACCAGTCCGCCAAACTTGCGCAGGCGAAAAAGATTCAAACGGCGATCCGCGGCTTACAATTCGTGCCTGCAGACCCAACCGAGGTGTCGATTGATCAACTGGGTGCCGTGCTCTACTCGCTCGGCGGTTACATGGGGCTCGCGGCCGAGGAGGCCGGCAAGGAGGACGCCGCCATCGCGGCCCAGTTGCTCGCGATCAAGGCGGCCGTCTTGCAGCTCACGCGGCGGATGTACGATCCGGGCGCCGCGCGCCCCGGGGAAAAGCTCGCGGCGTTTCAAGTGCGGCTTTTTGACGACATCCGCCAGACCTTCGAGACCTTTCAAGCCCAGGACACTTCGGCGCCGTTGCGCGTGGTGGATCTGCCGAAGTCGTTGCGTGACCGCTTTTATGGGGTCACCGGCAAGTACCTGCTACAGATTTATCCCAAGGAAGACATCTGGGACCGCGCCCATCAGGGACGGTTCGTGAACGAATTGCGAACCATTGCCCCCAAGGTGACCGGTTCGCCCATAGAGCAGTGGGAATACACGTCGTTGCTCGTCAACAGCTACGTCGAAGCGGCGCTGTACGCACTGGTGGGCATCTTCGTCCTCGTCGCGATTCACTTCCGGCGGTTGACCTGGGTACTGCTCTCGCTCCTGCCCGTGTTGGTGGGAGCGATCTGGACCGCCGGCTACATGGGCTTTACGGGGCTGCCGTTGAATCCGGCGAACGTGATGACCCTGCCGCTGGTCGTCGGCATCGGCGTGACCAATGGCATTCAAATTCTCAACCGGTTTTCCGAAACGGGAGCGCCCACGATGCTGACGGTCAGCACCGGGAAAGCAGTGATCATTTCCGGCCTGACCACGATCGCCGGGTTCGCCAGCCTGAGTTTGGGCAAACATCAGGGTATCCAGAGCCTCGGGCTGGTGATGTCCATCGGCGTGGCCGCGTGCATGGTGGCGGCTCTGGCTATTTTGCCGGCGTTGCTTTACCTCATGCTCGGGGTCTCAAAAGCAAAAGAAAAACCCAGTGACGACCCGACGCCGACACTGGGCTGGGAGGAACCGAGGTAAAAACCTCTAATGCGGTCGCAGGATAAAAAGCACCGGAAGTTTGTCAACCTGGATGTCGGGCGATGAATTTGAGTGCTTGGCAAATCCCGTTAACGGTAGCGAACCGCCTGCTCATGATTCAGCCAAGACGCGCTTTTGGCCGCTCCTTGCCTTGACCCCGATTGGCCGAAACCTACTATCGGCGCCCGCTATCAAAGTTTGCCTGCCATTCAAGAAACGCTTGCCCCTGTGGGTGTTAACAGGAGTGAGTGCGCTGCTGCCGGCATTACTGAACGCGGCCGAACCGCTGGAATTTGGCCCCTTGGTTCATCAGTTCGGACTCACCTTTGATCAAGGGGAGCGACGCGAGGCCGTCGGGCCATTCTACTACCGGGAGTCCGGCAAGGACTACGAGGAGTGGGGCATCCCACCGCTTTACACCCGGCGATACGAAGAGAAGACCGACAAACTCTCGATCGACTACCTCTGGAAGGTTGCGAGCTATGACCGCATGGGACCGGAGTCGAAGTTCACCTTTCTCCAGTTTATCAATGTAAGCACCGCTCGTTCGCTGGATGAGGAAGGCGACCGGAGGTTTACGCTGTTCCCGATCTACTTCCAGAATCGCTCCGACAATCCCGAACGCAACTACACCGCCGTCATGCCGTTCTATGGCACGCTGCAGCGCCGACTGTTTCGCGATGAAGTGAACTGGGTGATGTTTCCGCTTTACGTCCAATCGCGGAAAAGGGACGTCGTCACGGACAACTTCGTGCTGCCGCTGTTTCACCTGCGCCATGGTGATAATTTGAAAGGCTGGCAGCTCTGGCCGCTGATGGGGCACGAGCACAAGGGCCTGACCTTGCGCACCAACATCGTCGGCGATCTTGAAGAGGTGGGCCCGCACGAAAAAAGCTTCTTTCTGTGGCCCGTCGTGATGAATTCACACACAGGGATCGGCAAGCCGGAGGAGCAGCGACAGCAGATGATCCTGCCGTTCTATTACTCCGAGCGGGCGCAGACGCGCGATGTCACCACGGTCATCTGGCCATTGTTCTCCCGGATCGATGATCGCGGACGAGACTACCGGGAATGGGGGTTGCCGTATCCTTTCATCGTCGTGTCTAAAGGGCCCGGCAAGACCGGTGGCCGCTTCTGGCCGTTCTACGGTGAAGCGCACAACGACACGATTCAAACCCGGTTCGTGCTGGGGCCGCTCTTTCGCAGCAAGGAGGTCAACTCGGAGAACCTGCACCGGTTGCGCTGGAACTCCTGCTATTTCATCTACGACTCGGTCGATGAGGAAAACACGGAGACCGGGAAGAATTACCAGCGGCGCGGATTTACGCCCTTCTACACCTACGTCAAAGACTGGAACGGCAATGAATCGCTGCAAATCCTGGCGCCCCTTGAAACCATTTTGCCCCACAGCGACACGCTCCGGCGCTCGCTTTCACCGCTGTGGTCGCTCTGGCGTTCAGAGAAAAACCCCACCCAGGGCAAGTCGAGCCAGTCCCTGCTTTGGAATCTTTACCGGCGGGAAGTGAAGCCCGGCGCAACCAGGAACTCATTGCTCTTTGGGCTGTTTCGCTGGGGTAATCACGAGGGTGAGCGCACTCTCCAGCTGTTTTATCTGCCGAAGATGCAGCTGGCCGGCGGCGCGAAGCCGAACGTCGCTCTTGAGCAAATCCAACCTTCGGCCCCATAATTGGCGCCCGCGATACGATGTTTAATACGATTGGCGAAATGATGCTGCTGTTGCTGGAGTTCTTCCGGACGCTCCCGCGCGCTTGGCGTGAACGACAGAAGGTCTACGAGCAGCTCTTTGAGATCGGGAACGCCAGCCTGCTCATGGCCTGCATCCTGTCGGTGTTTATCGGCGGTGTCATCGCCCTCCAGACCGGCCCCGTGCTAGTCGAACGCGGGTTGGCGTCGGCCATCGGCGGCCTGGTGGGCCTGTCGATGTGCAAGGAGCTGGCGCCGGTGATGATGTCCGTCTTGATCGCGGGCCGGGTCGGCTCGGCCATGACGGCGGAGATCGGCTCGATGCGCGTTTACCAGGAAATTGATGCGCTGCGCACCATGAACATCAATCCGGTTCAATACCTGGTGATGCCGCGCATGATTGCCATCAGCATCGCGCTCCCGACCCTCGTTGTTTTTGCGGTCCTGGTGGGCTGGATGGGCGGCGCGTTGGTCTCGGTTTACAACAACTCCATCGCCATCACGTTCGAGGCGTATTTTAGCAATCTCAGTGAAATGGTCGGCGTCGAGGATGTCTTGAACGGCCTGATCAAGAGTTTCGTGTTCGCCGTGATCATCGGCCTGGTTTCCTGCCAGCAAGGTTTTGAAACGATTGGTGGCCCGCGCGGAATCGGGCGCTCGGTCACCAAATCCGTCGTCAATTCAATCGTGATGATCCTGATTTTGGATTACTTCCTGACGCGGCTTCTCCTGTTTATGGATTCCCAGCCATGAGCCCGCCGGTGCCCACGCGCAGCAATGTCGAGCTCCGCATCCTGGAGCTGCACAAAACCTATGCCGGCGTGCCCGTCTTGAAGGGGATCGATCTCAGCATCACTCCGGGCGAGATCTTCGTATTGATGGGCCCGTCGGGCAGCGGCAAGAGCGTCCTGCTCCGCCAGTTGATCGGGCTCGAGATGCCCGATGCCGGCGAGGTGCTTGTAAACGGCAAATCGGTCCACGACGAGACGCTGCGCGCGGAATGCCGGCTCGCCATGGTCTTCCAGTCGGGCGCGCTGCTCAACTCCTTGACCGTCGGCCAAAACGTGGGCCTCTACCTTGCGGAGCACCGGCTGCTCCCGCCGGACGAGATCGAGCAGGTCGTCGTCCAGAAGCTCCGGTTGGTCGGCCTGCAGGGACAGGAAGGGCGGCCAGTCAGCGAGCTTTCCGGCGGCATGCGCAAACGGGTTGCCATCGCGCGGGCGTTGGTCATGGAGCCACATTTGATTCTCTATGATGAACCGACCAGCGAGCTGGATCCCTTGAGCGCCTTCACCATCGCCGAAGAGATCGTCGAGCTGAACCGGCGCACCGGAGCGACCTCCGTGGTCGTGACCCACGATCGGGATCTCGGCCTGGGCATTGCCAACCGGCTCGGCATCCTCTTCGACGGCGAGCTGCTCCAGGTCGGCACGCCGGACCAGATCCGGCAATCGTCGCATCCCCTGATCAAGAAATTTCTCGGCGTTGACTTTCGACTCACCACCTCCAATCGTCACCTATCATGAAGAACACACTCGAAACCCGGCTGGGCATTTTCTTTGCGCTGGCCATGTGCGCGGCCGTGCTGCTCGTCGAAACGATCGGCGGCACCGGATTTTTCCGCAAAGGCTATCCCATCACGGCGGCGTTCAAGTCGGTGCAGGATCTGAAGCCCGGCGATCCCGTCAAGCTGGCCGGCGTGCGCATCGGCAGCGTGAGCGAGGTCACGCTCACCAATGACCTGGTGCTGGTCGCCATGAAGATCGAACGCAACCAGCCCATCCGCACCACGAGCAAGGCCCGCGTCAAGTTCGCCGGGCTGATGGGTCAGAACTTCGTGGAGCTTGATTTCGGTTCCCCGGACGGCTTGCCGATTGATCAAAGCGTGGGCGGCACGCTTGAGACGGTCGAACAGCCTGACCTGAGCGCGCTCATGGCTCGCATGGAGAACGTGGCCAAGGGCATCGAGGATGTCACCAAATCCATCAACCCGGCGGGCCTGCAGGACATCCTCGGCCCGGTGGCTGACTTCATGCGCGACAACACCGGCAAGCTCAGCACGATTTTCAGCAACGCGCAGACCATCTCCGGCCAGATCGCCGAGGGCAAAGGAACGCTGGGCCTGCTCGTCATGGACGAGACCCTCTACCGCGAGACCGTTGAGACGGTCGAGACGCTGGGAAAGTCCACCGAAAAGATCGACACGTTGCTGGCGGATGCCAACGAAGTGATGACCAGTGCCAAGTCGACTATTGCCGATCTCAACGCCGGCAAAGGCACGCTCGGTTTGCTGATGAAAGATGAAGGGCTCTATCGCGAGTCCACCACCGCGATGTCCAATCTGAAAGAGATCATGCAGAAGATCAACGGTGGCCAGGGCTCGATCGGCAAGCTGGTGAACGAGGAAAACTTTCTTAGCACGCTCAAGCTCACGCTTCAGAAAGTCGAGAAAGCCACCGACAGCCTCGAAGACCAGGGCCCGCTCAGCGTGATCGGCCTCGCGGTGGGCAGCCTGTTCTAGCCGCTCACCGCAGCTTCACCTTCAAATCGGCCTGTTGCAGCCGGATCAAGTTTCCGCGCTGCCGTCGGCCGATGACCGTCAGCACCACTTCTTCGCCGGCGGCCACCTCCGAAATGGAGAGGGTGACGCGGGCCAGATCGTGCAGTTGTTGACCTTGAAAGCCGGCAATCAAATCGCCCTTGGTGATGCCGGCCTTTTCCAGCGGACCACCTTCTTCGACCCCGGCGACCAGCAGACCGTCGGTCAACCCCACGCCAAACGCTCGCGCCAGCTCGGGTGTCAGTTCCTGCAACGAGCCGCCCAGGCGGGCCCGCAACAGATCGGAATTCTTCATCATGGTCACGGTGGCCTTGATCCGGCGACCGGCCCGATTCACTTCCAGCTTCGCCGTCTGATTTTCGCTGGCACCCACCAGTTCGTTGAACTCGATGAAACTGGCGGGAATTTTGCCGTTCACCTCCGCGATCTGGTCACCCACCTGGAGACCGCCGGAGTCCGCCGGGCTGCCTTTCTGAACGTCGGCAATGGCCAGCGGAAACACACCGGGGTGGATCCGGGCGCCAAACCAAAGTCCCTGCGTGGTCTCGGGCACGAAGAAGTAAGAGATCGCCTCGCGGACGCGCTTGATCGGGATCGCGAAGCCGATCCCCTGCGCCGGCGCGTCATAACCTCCGCCGCGAAACACGGCGACATTCATACCGATCAAATCACCACTGAGGTTGATCAACGGCCCGCCGCTGTTGCCGGGGTTGATGGCGGCATCCGTTTGCAGCCAGTCCTCGTAGTCGAGCCGTTCGTCGTCGTTGACGGGCCGCCGCACTTTGGAGCTGAGAATGCCGCGGCTGACCGACCCGCCGAGTTGAAAGGGATTGCCGAGCGCGAGCACCGTTTCGCCAAGCAACAGGTCATCGTCGGCCGCAAAATGAATAGCCTCAAACTTGGTGCCGGCGGGCGCGATGATCTTCAACAGCGCGACGTCCGAACGGCTGCTGGCGTAGTTGATCTTCTCCGCCTCGAACTCGCGCCCGTCATGGAGCTTCACCTGCACGCGGCTGGCTCGCTCGATCACATGGAAGTTGGTCAGGATATAACCCGACTCATCGATGATTACGCCTGACCCGACGCTGTAGCTCTTGTAGCCGCGCGGCATCCGGCGGTAACCGAAGAATTCGCTGAAGAAGTCATCCGTCGGATCATTCCGCCGCACGATGGTTTCGGTGGCCACGTTCACAACGGAGGGCAGCACCTTCTCGACGGCCGTCACCACGGCGTCACGACGAACACCAGCCGGCGCCTCGGCGGCGAGCAACGCGGCGGGCAGCGCCCCGAGCAGAGACGCAGCGACGATCGCGACGAGCAGTCCGCGCGGTCGGAGCGCCGGTCTCCGACCCGGCGTGTTCCTCAAGTTCTTGGCGCTCGTGCCGACCCGGAAGCCGGCGCTCTGATTCTCTGTTGGCTTTTTTTTCATCACAGATTCGTTCCTTCCCGGGCGCGATACTCGCCCACTGCCCGGTGATTGCCAATACCTGACCGGCATTCCGATCCAGCAGTTCAAAAGTTATCGAGGCAGCGATCAAGCCGTCCGGGTGCGCACTGCAAATGCCTGCGCGGGATTGAGCCGGGTCAATTGATTGACATCAGAGTCGGTGAATCCGGCCGCGCGCAAGTCTGGCAAGAGCCGGGTGAAGATGCTGCTGTAAGGCTCCGGATTGCCGTTGCCGAAGAGCTTCAAGCCCGTGCTTTGCGCTTGCTCACCTTCGACGGCCCACCCGTCGTCGTGCGAGATCAACACGCGGCTCAAGCAGCCCGCGACCTTGAGCGCGAGGAGCATATTCCGGTAGCGCTCGGGGTTGCGCGTCGCCAGGCTGTAGCCATCGAGGCTCACCCAGCCGCCGCGTTTCGCCACCTCGATCTGGATCGGGCCGGCGTCGTTCTGCGCATGAACCCAAACCAACGCCTCGGGTGAAACCTTTGCTTCGCCAAGGATGCGCAACTCATCCAACGCCGCCTCGCCGTCGCCGGTGTGGATGCAGATGGTCAACCCGCTCTCGCGATGCACCCGCGCCGCCGCGCGCACCAGTTTCTCGTGCAACGGCGACAGTTTGCCGCGCTCCGTGCCGAGCTTGATGAAGCCCGGCCTCACACCCGTGCCGTCGATGCCTTCATGCCATTCCTTCAACCAGCGTACCGCGAGTTGTTCCGCTGATTCCTCGTGCGCGTGCTTCGGCAGAAACTTGTTCCCGACCGCGCCGTAGTAGCCGGTGTTCGTGACGATGTTTAGTCCGCTCGCTTCGGACAACCGTTTCAACAGCGCGACATCCCGGCCGATGTAGTTTGGCGTGCATTCAAACAAGGAGGAAGCACCGCGCTCTTTCAACGCCTTGAGCTGGGGCAGAATTGTTTCAAAGGCTGTGTCTCGATCGTAACGCGGCTGCGGCAGCTTCTCGGCACCGAGGAAATCCGTCGTGATGTGCTCGTGCGGCAGGGTGACACCCAGTTGATCGGCCGGCACCGGGCCGCGCACGGTCATCACGCGCGGACCAGTGGACGCTTCGGCGCCGGCCAGGGCTCCCGACGTGAGGGTTGCGCCGGCGAGCGCCGTCAGCTCAAGAAATTTTCGACGGGTGAAGGCGTAGTTCATGGATCGCGTTTGTTGCGGACAGATTTACCCTGAACCCATGCCCGGGTCAAAGGCCGCTTTGCCAGTGGCACCTTGCGATCCTGCTTGTGACTGGCGCTTCCATTTCCCAACCTTCCGCTCATGCGCCTGAACTTCACCCGATCCACTGCCAGCCTGCTCGCCGGGCTGGCGCTGGTGCTGACGGGCTGTGGTGCGCGGGAGGAACCGGCAGACATTGTCATCGTCAATGGCGCGGAGCCGGAGTCGCTCGATCCGCAGATCGTCTCCGGCCAGCCGGAGATCCGGGTGGTGGGGGCCTTGTTTGAGGGGCTCACGCGATTCAACGCAACGACTGGCGATCCCGAGCCGGCGCTCGCCAGTCACTGGGAGCTCTCCAATGATGGCCGCGTTTACACGTTTCATTTGCGGACCAATCTAACGTGGTCCACCGGCACGGCGATCACTGCCAGGGACTTTGTCTGGTCATGGCGCCGTGTGTTGACTCCGGCCACCGCGTCGGACTACGTCGGCATCATGTTCTACCTCAAGAACGCCGAGTCGTATTTTCTGGGCCAGCTCAAGGACCCCGACGCGATCGGCGTCCAGGCGCTCGATGACCGGACGCTGCGCGTCGAACTGGAATCACCCACCGCGTTCTTCCTCAGCTTGTGCGCGTTTCCCACGCTCGCCGTCGTGCCACCCGACGTCATCGACGCACACGGCGACCTCTGGGTGCGCACGCAACCGCTCAAGACCAGCGGCGCTTACACGCTCGACTTCTGGCGCATCAACGACCGCATCCGACTCCGCCGCAACCCGCACTACTGGGATGACGCGAACACGCAGAACCAGATCGTCGATCTGTTGCCCATCACCTCGGCGACGACCGCGTTGAATCTCTATCTCAACGGCCAGGCGGATGTCGTGTGGGACAAGAGCCTGGTGCCCGTTCACCTGACGGACGTGCTGCGGCTGCGGCCGGACTTCCACACGTTTGATTACCTGGGCGCCTATTTTGTGCGGTTCAACGTGACCAAGAAACCATTCGACGATCCGCGCGTGCGCAAGGCGTTCGCGCTTTCAATCGATCGCCATCGGATCGTCGAACGCATCACCCGCGGCGGCGAGAAGGCCGCCGAGACGTTGGTGCCATTGAGCACGGCGAACTACCTGCCCGCCGACGGACTGAGACATGATCCGTCCGAAGCGCGCCGGTTGCTGGCCAGCGCGGGTTTCCCCGGCGGCCAGGGTTTTCCAACCGTCAACTACCTGCTCAACGCCGGCACCTCGGCCAGCGTCGATGAGAAGATCGCCGTGGAGTTGCAAGCCATGTGGCGCGATGTCCTCGGCGTCGAGGTCAGCCTGCGCCCGATGGAATGGAAGACCTACCTTGCGACGTTGACGGCGCTCGACTACGAACTGGCCCGCAGCAGTTGGATCGCGGACTACAATGACCCGAACACGTTCCTCGATATTTTTCTCAGCAACAACGGCAACAACCGCACCGGCTGGAAGGACCAGCGCTATGACGACTTGATCCGCCAGGCCAACGCCACGGTTGACTTGCGGAAGCGCGCGGAGATTTTCCGCGAGGCCGAGACCTATTTGCTGCGGGACGCCGCGCCCATCGGCCCGATCTATTCCTACGCGGGTTTCAACTACTTCGATCCGGAGAAAATCGCCGGCATCCACGCGAACCCGATCGATCAACACCCGATCAACGCCATCAAACGGCTGCGCCGCTGACGACGCATGTATTACTTCAAACGCATCCTCGCGCTGGTGCCGCTGCTCCTGGTGATCAGCCTGCTGGCTTTCGTGCTGGTGCGCGTCGCTCCGGGCGGGCCCTTCGATAAGGAACGCGCGCCCGCCTCCCCGGAAGTTGAGCGCGCGCTCAAGGCGAAGTACCGGCTCGATCAACCGCTCTGGAAACAATACGTGCTCTACCTCGGTGATCTCGCCCGCGGCGACCTTGGACCGTCGATGAAATACCGGCACCACTCCGTGGGTGACATCATCAAGCAGGCGTTGCCCGCCACACTGATGCTGGGATGTTTGTCGTTTGGCTTCGCGCTCGGTGTCGGTATTCCACTGGGATTCGCGACAGCTGCGCGCAAGGGGCAATGGGTGGATTATGGCGGCAGCTTGCTGGCCTTGGTTGGCATCTGCGTTCCGGCGTTTGTCATCGGTCCGCTGCTGGTGATGAGTTTTGCGATCAAGCTGAAGTGGTTTCCCGTGGCGCTCTGGGGTTCGCCGCTGAACGCCGTCCTGCCGACCCTGGCGCTCGGGCTCTTTTACAGCGGGCGCATCGCGCGCTTGATGCGTGAAGGCATGCTCGGCGTGCTGGGCGAGCCGTACATCATGACCGCGCGGGCCAAGGGGCTGACCGAACGGGTTGTGCTTTTCAAGCACGCGCTGCGCCCGGCGATCCTGCCCGTGATTTCGTATGCCGGGCCGATGCTCGCGGATCTGTTGACCGGCTCGTTCGTGATCGAAAATTTGTTTCAGATCCCCGGCATCGGCGTGTTCATGGTCACCAGTTCGCAGAACAAGGACTACCCGATGGTCGTCGGCCTGGTGTTGCTCTACGCGCTGCTCTTGCTCGTGCTGAACCTGGCGGTGGACTTTCTATACAGCCGGCTTGATCCGCAGGTGAAATACGAATGAACCACGCGCTGGCATTGGACGCAGACGCTCGCTCGCAGTCCCCGGGACAGCTCGCGTGGCTGCGCTTTTGCAAGAACCGCCTGGCGCTGGTCAGTGGCTGGACGCTGCTGGCGCTGGTGCTCCTCATCTTGATCGGCCCGGCGCTGATTGCCTACGAGCCGAACGCGCTTTCCGAGAATCAATTTGCGGCGCCGTCGGCCGCCCACTGGTTGGGCACCGACGACCACGGGCGCGATCTGTTGGTCCGGGTCCTGTACGGCGCCCGCATCTCGTTGCTTGTCGGGCTCGTTGGCGCGGGCGTGAGCTTGATCATCGGGGTGCTTTGGGGGGCGGTGGCTGGCTACGCGGGCGGCCGCGTGGACAACGCCATGATGCGGACTGTGGATGTCCTCTATTCGCTACCGTCGATCGTGTTTGTGATCGTGCTTATCACGACCCTGGAAGCATTGTTCAAGAACTGGCTGGCGGGCATGGGTTCGACCGCGCTGGCATCGGCCAGCCGGCTTCTGCTCTTGTTCGTCGGACTTGGCGCCGTTTCGTGGCTGACCATGGCGCGCATCGTCCGCGGACAGGTGTTGAGCCTGCGCAAGAAGGCGTTCATCGAAGCGGGCCACGCGCTGGGCATCAGCAACACGCGCATTCTGCTGCGCCACATCTTGCCCAATGTTACCGGCGTCGTGATCGTTTACCTCGCGCTGACGATTCCTAGCATCATCCTTTACGAAAGTTTCCTCAGCTACCTCGGTCTCGGCATTCAGCCGCCGCAGGCCAGTCTCGGGTCGCTCATCGCCGCCGGCGCGGGCCAGATCAATCCGATCCGCATCTACTGGTGGATGATCGTCTTCCCCGCCGGCTTCCTGGGACTCACTTTGCTGGCGCTGAACTTCTTTGGTGACGGCCTGCGCGACGCGCTCGACCCGAAGAGCGAGTAACCACGCTTGCCAGCATTGGTCACCAAACCTCGTTATCGGGACCGCAGCCGCCTACTTCAGCCGCTTCACGAAGCGCCCCATCCGCACCATGGCTTCCTGAATCTGCTCCATCGAAGCTGCGAAGCACGCGCGCAAATACCCTTCACCACTCGGGCCAAAGGCGCTGCCTGGCACGCACGCGACCTTCTCCTGCTCCACCAGCTTGGTGGCAAATTCCTTCGACGTCAGCCCGGTCGAGCGGATGCACGGAAACGCGTAGAAGGAACCGCGCGGCAGATGACACGTCAGACCCAGCTCGTTGAATGAGTTCACGATCAGGTTGCGGCGCAGCTTGTATTGCTCCCGCATCTCGATCGTGGCGGATTCGCCGTTCTTGATCGCCTCCAACGCCGCCTCCTGGCTGATGATGCTGGCGCAGAGCATCGAGTATTGATGAATCTTCATCATCGCTTCGATCAGCTCGACGGGGCCGCAGGCATAGCCGATGCGGAAACCGGTCATCGCGTAGGCCTTGGAAAAGCCATGCAGAAAAATCGTCCGCTCGACCATACCCGGCAAGGCGGCGATCGAGACGTGTTCGCCCTCGAACGTCAGCTCCGAGTAGATCTCGTCGGTGATCAGCAGCAGATCGTGACGGCGGACCAGCGCTGCGATCTTCTCCAGCTCCGCGCGCGTCATCGTGCCGCCGGTCGGGTTGGTCGGGAAGTTCAACACCAGTGCCTTCGATTTTGGCGTGATGACCTTTTCAATCGCCTCGGCCGTGACCGCGAAGCCGTTCTCGGCCGTGCAGGAAACGGCGACGGGCACGCCGTGCGCCAGGGCAATGCCGGGGGCGTAACTCACGTAACACGGCTCGTGATAAATGATCTCGTCGCCAGGATTGATGATCGCGCGAAACGCCAGGTCCATCGCCTCGCTGACGCCGACCGCGATCAGGATCTGGGTCTTTGGGTCGTAGCTGACCTGAAACTTCGCCTCGAGATGTTTGGCGAGCGCCTCGCGCAGTTTCAACAGGCCGAGATTGGAGGTGTAGCTCGTCCGACCTTTTTCGAGTGCGTAGATGGCGGCTTCGCGAATATGCCACGGGGTGACGAAATCGGGCTCGCCCACGCCCAGCGAGATGACGCCGGGCACGCCCTGTACGAGGTCGAAGAAATCACGGATGCCCGAGCGCGGAATGGCGCGCACGACATCGGCGATACGATTTGAAGCCTGAAACACGGGTTCCATGACGCGCGCGAGTCAACGGAGAAACCGGGCGACTGGCAACAACGTTTTGGTCCGCGACCGCCGGTGGAGATTTTGTTGGTGCGTCGCGGCGGTGGATGGCTTAAGCATTCGCCCGGTCGCGCCGGTAGCTCAATTGGATAGAGCTTCTGACTTCGGATCAGAAGGTTGCAGGTTCGAGTCCTGCCCGGCGCACCAGCTTCCCGCGGAAATCCCCGAATCCATTCAAGGCTGCTGCGGCAGCAGCGCGCCCTGCCAGTCCGGCCGCGTGCGCAGGGGTGCGAAGCGCTCTTCCTTCACGACCTCGGCCCGCAGGTCTTTGCCCGGAGGACTGGCCTTGAGACGTTGATCGCTCAGGCGCAGCGAGCGCTGGAGATTCTTGATCGCTTCGTCGGGCTTTCCGAGTGAAGCCTGCATGGCCGAAAGATCGTACCAGGCCTCGGGGCTTTGCGGATTCACTTCCGTGAGCCGCACGAGCGCGCGTTCCATGAGCTGGACATTGCGAAGTTCGCGGGCGAACAGGGCGGTCTGCACGACGGCATCGGCGGTGACATTGCTCTGGGCCAGCAACACATCCAGAACGCCGACGGCCGCGTTGCTCTGCTGGAGTTGGGCATAAGCGGAGGCGAGCGCAAAGGCGCTGGTGAGGCTGGCGGGGTTTTGCTGGAAGCTCGCCGTGAGCTGGGCAAGTTGCTGCTGCAGTTCGCCGACCGAGCGCTCGCTGCTTTGATACTTCTCGATCTCGGCCGCGAGATACTGGAACTGCTCGTTGTTGGGATCGTAATCGAGCGCAGTCTGGGCAACGAGCCGGGCGTCGCCCATGCGGCCGGGCAGGTTGAGGAGCAGGCCGGCGTACTTGAACACCGCCTCGGGCGAATACGGGCAGAAGGCGAAGGATTGCTTCCACGCAAACTCCGCCTCGCGAATCAAGCGCTGCCGGGCGGCTTCGTCCTTGGGCTGGTACCGCGGCGGCGTGGGGATGCCGTTCAACGAACCCAGGCGCCAGAGGTACGTGCCGGCGATAGCGCCGCGCAACTTGGAAAACGATTTCTGCGCCTGGTCATCGCGGACAAATTTTGGATCGCCGGTGAAGCCGGTATAGTCGCGGCGTTTGTATACTCGCTTCACGAATTCGCAGATCTCCGCCACCGTGGTTTCCTCCGTGATCCAGTTGCCGATCAGCCGGTCGGAGTATTCCTGCCAGAAGTGGCGGTCGCGCTGGAAGATTTCCTCGGTGTATTCCAACAGCGGCTCGCGGTTGATCTTCATGATAATCCCGAACGGCGTCAAATGCGGGAACATCCAGTCGAGCGGGAAGCTTTCCTCGACGAAGAATTCGTTGGTCGGGTTCTGGTCAAAGATGGTCTTGGCGAGAATGCCGTTGATGGCCATGACCGAAACCTGGCCCGCGACCTGGATGCGGTCATTGCCACCGGGCATCGGGATGATGTCCACGACTTCGCCGGGGCGCAGTTGGCCCAACTGTTTGCGGCGTCCGGCATCCTGCAGGTATTCCTCGAAACTGCGGGCGCTGTCCGCCGGCGTCGGTGTCCGGATCTCGACCCGGGGGTAGACTCCTTCCGCGCGCCGCTTATCTTCGATCCTGGCGCCAAGGTCGGTGAAAATCCGGTCGGCCGTTCTAAACAGCAGCATCTTGGGCAGGAGCTGCCGGTCAGCGATGGCCCATTGCTGCTCGGGCGGCAGAGCACGATTCGGGGCCGAGAGGAGCAGCCCCTGGAAGAACGGCGGGTCCTTCTGCGTGCTGCGATTGTAATGCGCGCGGATGTAGCTGAGGTAGGTGTGATCCGCGAGCGCGTTCTGCGTGATGATATAAACGTCGCGGCGATCGAAGTTGGGGTTCCGACGTTGCTCCGGCTTGATGAAACTTTCGCAAAAGATCATGTAGGTCGGCGCGAAGCGGCCGGGGTCGGTGCCACCGAACAGCACGGCATTCGTCGTCATCTCGGGATAAACCAGCTTCGACTGCTCGGGATCCGCGAGCAGCTTCAAGCGTTCAGCCGGATCGTAACTCAGCTTCTTGTCCGCGCCGGTAAAGGGCGGCGTGAACATGTCGTGACCGAAGTACCAGCCGAACAGATGACCGCGCTGCTCGTTGTCCGACCAGTGGTCCGCGGCAATGTAGGCGGGAGTAATGGCCACCAAACCAAGGAACAGGCCCAGCGGCGCTCGCTCGCGGAAGATCAGCACGACGGCGGTCAAGGCGACCATCATGCCGAAGCCGAAGTAGGCATTGAACTGGTTCAACGAATAGGCGGTGTTCATCAGCACCCAGGCCACGCCATACAATGCGATGGCCGACACCACGGCACCGCCGTAGAGCAGCCAGTCCCGATACTGGCGATAGGCGGTCTGCATCATGCCCGCAATCAAGGCGAAGCCGTAGCCGACGAACATGGCAATCGAGACGTGCGAGGCGGTGAAGAACACTTTGGTCAGGTCGCGGCTTTGTTTGTCCGAGTTGGGATTCAACAGAATGATCAGCAGCAGCGAAAGACAGGCGTAGATCGCCACCTGACCGATCAGCCAGGCCCGTTCCCGCTGGCGCATCCGCATCAGGAAGAAGAACGGGATGATCGCAATCAGCAGGTACACCGGACTGAACTCCTCGATCGCGCCTTCGAGCAGCATCCAGCATTGCTCCAAGAATTTGCCGACGCTTTCGGTCGGGTTGGTCTTCTCGTACTGGCCGCGGGTAAACGCGTGGATGAACCCTTCCACGGTGCGGGGGTAGCCCCAGTTCATGGGCGGATTCGTCATCGAGGCCAGCGGCATGTAGAGGTAGAAGCTGACGCCCGCGATCCACGCCAGACCGCTAAGCACGACGGTGATCACCGGCTTCCATTCCGTGACGACCCATTCCGCTAGGTCGGACATCTTCAGCACGGCATAGGTGGCGAAGATGAAAATGGGATTCACCATGAGCATCCAGCGGGCGAGCGTGACTTCGCCAATATTCGAGCCCTGGCGCAGCGCCGCCCAGATAAGGACCAGGTTGATGAACACATGCACCCCCGTCAGCCAGGCGCGCGTCGGCAGCTTCAAGCGGGAGCACATCCACAGAAAGGCGTGCAGCGAGGCGATGCCAACGATGTTGAAGATGATGAAGATGGGCTTGTTGCCCTCGAACAAATTGATCGTCCCCGTGGCTTTGAGGATTAGGCCGCCCATGTAGAACAGCGCATTCACCAGGAAGATCAACCGACCCAGTTTAGGGCGCGCGAAGGCGACCATCACTTCGATGCCCATCGCGGCGCAGATCAGCGTTTGGTGATTGGTGAAGCAGATGCCGAACATAAAGCCGGTCCAAGCCAGCCAGCGGGATTTTTCCGGCTCATACAACCAGCGCATCAGGAATACGAATGTCAGCACCAATGACAGCACGCTGAGTGTGTACACCTCGGCGATCACGGCCTGGCTCCACATGTAGCCGTTGAAGGCGATGAGCATGCCGGCCACCCATCCGGAGACGATGCACAGGAGATTTTCGGCCTTGCGATCGATGTTCTTGAAGGCATCGATGCTCTCCAAAATCATGCTGCTGCCCCGGGATGTGATCAGCGCCAGGAACCCGCTCGCCAGCGCCGCGGCCACGGCCGAGGACAACGCCACGCGCCAGGCGATGTTCGAAACCGGCACCAGCACCGTGAAGAGCCACGTGTAAAGCGTCCACACCGGGTAGCCCGGCGGGTGCGGTACTCCTGCGTAAAAGGAGCCCACTGCGAGTTCGCCGGAATCCTCCAGCGTCAGGTCCGGCGCCAGGGTGAGATAATAACCGGCGAACGTCAGGAGCGTGGTGAGCGCGAAGCTGACCCAGTCGCAACCCCGGAAGAAAGGCGGCTTCTTCGCGGCCGGAGAATTAATGGCCGCCTCGGCTGGCGACGGGGACACGGGGTTTGGTCGGGCGCGTTCGACTGGCGCGGGACTGCCCTTGCCGCCGACAGCGGGTTTCGTTGGTTCCTTACTCATGGGGTCACTGGATCAAGCCGTTGGTCAATGTCAGGAAGACTGGCAAAGACCGCATAGAAGAAGGGGCCGTCGTCCAGTTTGTCGATTCAAAAGTCTCCCCGTGGACGTTGTTCCGGGCACTGTGCGTCCACCCGGGCGCGAGGGTAACCAGCGTGCGGTTGCTCAGGCTCAAGGTGGCGAAAACGGGCGTCGCACGGTTCCCACCCGCCAACCGCGCGCCGTCCTCCGGCGCGACCAGTTGCAGAACCACGATGAAGACGCAGGCCACGGGTGCCAGCCAGCCCCATCCGGGCAGACGACGGCTTTGGGCCTCGCGCGCCCGGCTTGCCGTGCGGGAAGCGCCGAAGAGCCGCTCCTCAAGCGCGGGCGAAGGGCGGCGCGGGGTCCAGGAGCGCATCTGTGATTCCAGGGGATTCAGGTCGTTCGATTTCATGGGGCTTGAGACAGGTTCGGAGTTTCTGAACGCCGTAACGGCAGCGACCGGCGGCGGTGTTTGGGGAGATGGCCAGCAACGCGCCAATCTCCTCAAACGTATGTTGGTGCCAGATCTTGAGGACGATGACTTCGCGCTGTTCGACGGGCAGCGTCGCCAGGCAACGCATGGCCGCGCGTTCCCAGGGCGACTCGGCCGGGCCGCGTTCGAACCAGCGCCGGGATTCCAGCTCGTGGCGCAGGCGATTCCAAAGACTGCGCCGGGCGTTCAGGGCGCGATTGCGATAAGCCCGCACGCAATAGTGCTCCGGCTGATCCGGCCAGTCGCTCAGCCGCAGCAGCGCCACGAAGGTCTCCTGCAAAACGTCCTCGGCTTCGCCATGCGTGAGCCCGAGCGCGCGGCCGTAGAGGATCAACTCCGCGGCTTTGCGCTCATACAAGGTCCGGCATTCCGGGCCGTTCAACTGTTCAGCAGCATCCAAACTCTGACCAAAGGACACCCGAGGGCGGGGATTTTGTATAAACTTTCTTTGAAAAACTTTGCCCCTGCCCGGAATTCGTGAGCGGTGACGTCGCCAATGGGATTGAAGCAGAGCAATTCACCCCGGCTTCACTTCAAATCGAGACTTTCCCGCGCTACTGCTTGCGGGCACTGTCGCTGCCGCTGGAACCAACCTTCGATGAAAACGAACTTCTTTTCCCTACACGTCCTGGCCGCTGCCGCTTCGATGCTGGTTGCGGCGAGTGCGCCCGCCCAATCGTCATCGTTTACCTATCAGGGCGTGCTCCATGAAAACGGAGCGCCGGCAAATGGCCCGCATGATTTTGTTTTCGTGGCGTATAATGCACCATCGGGCGGGCTATTGGTCGGGACGACGACGATTTTGCCGGATGTGGTAGTGAGCAACGGATTGTTTTCTGCGCAGGTGGACATGGGAGGCGGCGTCTTCACCGGCGGCAATCGCTGGCTGGAGGTGCGGGTGCGTCCGGCCGGCGGTTCCGTTTTCACTTCGTTGAGTCCGCGGCAACCTGTCACCGCGGCGCCCTACGCGATTCACGCCGCAAATTTCACCGGGCCCATTGCGCCGGGGCAGATTGCGCCCGGCAGTATCACAGGTGCAATGATCGCTGCCGGCGCAGTGGGCGCGGCGCAACTGGCACCCGGTACCGTAGGCCCGACGGAACTGGCGAAACCGTACCAGGCCGGGTCAATTTCGTATTCCAGTTTCGGCTCCCTGTTCCAACAGTTTAACGCCCGGCGACTGGACCGGTCCGTCACCTTCCCGGTGCCGTTTGCGACCACGCCATCGGTGACGTTGACCCTCGATACCCCGCATCTGGCACTGGCCTCCAAGGGACCGCTGTTGGTGAAATCTAAATCCACCACGGGCTTCACCGCGTCCCTTCCGGTCGGCCCAGTGGGTGTCGAGATCATGCGCAGCGCCGGAACATTTGACCCGATTCTGCGGGTAATCGGCGGGCAACCGGCCATGACTGCGGTGGCCATTGTGAATTCAACCATCGGACTTGCCTACAGTCATGCCTTGGATGTGACCGGGAACTCGTGGGCGGCACCTGTGATTCTCGCGACAGGCTACCTCGGAATCCATGACCTAACCGAGGTCGACGGCCGACCGGCGGTAGTTTTCGCCAACGCGAGCGGCGGCGTTTCCTTTGTGCGGGCAAATGACGCGGCAGGTGACTCGTGGCCAACGCCGGTACAAATCTACGCGCCCGACGCCGGCGCCTTCATAAACCCTCTGGCGCTGGCGTTGGTGAACGGAGCGCCCGCATTGGCGATCGGCCAAAGCGATCTCACCGTGCGGTTTCAGCGGGCAAGTGATCCGCAGGGGACATTATGGACTGCAGCGGAGAAGGCTTTTACCGGCCTTTCCGCGCTGAGTTCGCTGGCCCTGCGCGAAGTAACGGGCCGACCGGCCGTGGCGGTGCTCGACAGCGGTACGCGAACGGTCCTTTACGCACGCGCCAATGATGCGGTCGGAACGGGTTGGCCGGCACCAACCACTGCCGTCTCGAACCCCAATCCCGGCAGTCCGTGGGATGGCCCGCACGGTGAACTGAGTTTCATTGAAGTCGGTGGCTGGCCGGCGATTGGCTATGTCGCGACGCAGGGCATCAACTACCCCGACAAGCGCGTCATGTTCGCGAGGGCCATTGATTCCAATGGGGCCGCGTGGGGAAGTTCGCAAGCCATTACTGCGTTCGAGCCAGTATTGTCGCTCAAGACAAGTTTCGCGGCGATTGGCGCAAGCCCAGGACTGACCATCTCGGCTGCCTCGCGCCTGCGCTACGGTGGATCGTTTGACGCCGGTGGAACTTACGTCTTCACCACTCCCTACGATGTGGAGGCCTGCGAGGGACGCGCCAGCCTAGCCGTCGTCCAGGGCCAGCCTGCAATTGCTTTCGTATCCGACAGCGCCGTTCGCTATATCCGCAGTAACAACGCGCCACCCAACTCGGCCGTGAATTGGATAGCCGTCGCGCCATAGCCGAACGACGAACGGAAATCTGGCGGTCGCCGAACAAGGCCCCGTCAGAAATGAAGGCGCTAGCGTGCGTTCCTCCCGCGCGTTGGGCTGCGACGGAACGATTCAGTCCCCTCCCGGCGACTTGACGTTCCAATTGGGCAAGACCAGCCTTGGTCAACCACAGCGAAATGAAGTCCGGCAATCAAAGCTCAACCGCTCCAGCCGCGTCGGGACCGTTGGCAATCGGCCCGTTCCTCCGCGCGCTGTTGTTGCTGCTGTGCCTGGTGGCTCATGGTCAGGCCGAAACCAAACCGCCGGCGAACGCGCTGGATCACTGGGCGTTTCATCCGCCGCGCGCCGTGACACCGCCGGCCGTGAAAAATCAGCGCTGGGTGAAGACGGACATCGATCGGTTCATTCTCTCCCGACTCAAAGACGCTGGCGTTGCGCCCGCACCGGCGGCGGATCTGCGGACGCTGATCCGGCGCATGAGCTTCGATCTGACCGGCCTGCCGCCAACTTTCGCAGAGGTCGGGCAATTCGAGAAAGCGGCGGCGGATGATCGCGATGAAGCTATCCAGGCGCTGATCGAGCGGTTGCTTGCCAGCACTCGTTACGGCGAGCGCTGGGGGCGGCACTGGCTGGACGTCGCCCGGTATTCAGACACCAAGGGCTATGTTTATGATCGCGAGGAACGGCGCTTCGTCCATTCCTCAACGTATCGTGACTGGGTCATCCGCGCGTTCAACGAGGACCTGCCCTACGACCGGTTTCTTCAGTTGCAGATTGCCGGCGACCAGTTGCTGCCCGTGGGGTCGCCCGACCTAGCAGCGATGGGCTTCATCACCGGCGGACGACGGTTCATCGGCGTCACGCACGACATCATCGATGATCGAATCGACGTCGTGACGCGGGGCACGATGGCGCTCACCGTCGCGTGCGCGCGCTGTCACGATCACAAGTATGACCCGATCCCGACGGCGGATTACTACTCGCTCTACGGGGTTTTCCACGGAGCGGACGACCGGTTGATTCCGCTGGGCGCAGAGCAGGACGAGGAACTTGCGAAACGCCGGCAGAAGCTCGCGGAGGAAATGGCGAAGCGCCGTGACGAAGCGGGCGAGCGATTGCGCGCGCGGGTGGGCGACTACCTCGCTGCGCAGTTCGAGATGCAGAAATATCCTGAAGAAGGTTTCGATCAGATACTTGGGTCCGAGGACATCATCCCCGCCTCCGTTCGGCGGTGGCGCGACTATCTCTACACCTCCGTGGACGCGGCGCATCCGATCTTTGGCCCGTGGCAGGTGCTGGCGAAATTGCCCGCGGCAGAGTTCAAGACCGGTGCCCAAGCTGCGCTTGAGCGCGCGCTGGCGAGCGGAAAGTTCAATCCGCTGGTCGTCGCGGCTTTCTCATCGGCGCCCGAGTCGATGACGGAAACGGCGCAACGCTATGGTGAACTTTTCGCACGCGCCGAGAAACAGCCGGACGATCCGGGCGCGGCCGGACTGCGCGCTTTCCTGCGCGATCCTAACTCGCCCATGGTCGTTCCGGAGACCGGCATTGTCGGCAACGACCAGTTCTTTCCCGCCCCAATTGGCGATGCCTTGTGGAAAATGCAGGGCGAAGTGGAGCGGCGCTTGATCGAGTTGAACGCCCCTGCCGCATTGGTGCTCGCCGATCGCCCGCCCGAGCCGAGCCCGCGCATCTTCATCCGCGGCAGCGCTTCGCGGCTGGGTGAAGAAGTGCCCCGGCAATTCGTGGGCCTGATCAGCGGTGCCGATCGGAAACCATTTCAGGAAGGCAGCGGCCGGCTGGAACTGGCCCGCGCCATCGCGTGCAACGACAACCCGTTGACCGCGCGCGTCATGGTGAACCGCATCTGGCAGCATCATTTCGGCGCCGGGCTGGTGAAGACGCCGAGTGACTTCGGCCTACGCGCGGAGAAGCCCAGCCATCCCGAACTGCTCGACTGGCTCGCACGTCGCTTCTTGGCGGACGGCTGGAGCGTGAAGGCGATGCACCGGCTCATTCTTTCAAGTGCCGTTTATCAACAGGCATCGGCGACGAGTGATACCGCGATCGGCCGGTCGCTGGCGGCCAGCGATCCCGACAACCGGTTGCTCGCGCACTACCCGATTCGTCGGCTTGAGTTCGAGGCGGTCCGCGACGCGATGCAGTCGGTCAGCGGCGAACTCGATCTCGCGACCGGCGGCAAGCCACTTCAATTACTCGAAGCCGGCAACAAACGGCGGACGGTTTATGCTTACGTGGATCGCCAGTTTCTCCCGGGCACGTTCCGCACCTTTGACTTCGCGAATCCCGACATCCACGTCGCGGTGCGGCATGAAACGACCGTGCCCCAGCAGGCGCTCTTCTTCCTGAACGGCAGCTTTGCCGCGAGTCGCGCCCGGGCGCTGGCGGGACGCTTCGCTGATTCATCGCCGGCGGATCGAGTGCAACGAATTCATCAGGCGCTCTACCAGCGCGCGGCCAGTCACACGGAGGTGGCGGGTGCGATGCGGTTTGTGGCGGCGGCCAAAGCCGAACAGCCGCCGCCCCCGCCCAAGCCACCCGAAACCCAATGGAGCTACGGCACGGGCGAATACGATGGCGTGGCCAAGCAATTGAAATCATTCACGGCCCTGCCCCACTACAATGGCACTGCCTGGCAAGGGGCCGAAGCCTGGCCCGGTGGCGAAACCGGCTGGGCGCAACTCACCGCCGTCGGCGGACATCCCGGCAACACCCGCGCCCGCGCCTGCGTGCGCCGTTGGACCGCACCGCGCACGGCGACGGTGAACATCACCGGCCTGCTCAAGCACGAACCCGAGCAGGGCGATGGCATCCGCGCGTTCGTAGTGGCGAGTCGCAGTGGCGAGTTGAAGGCGGCCACCGTTCACAAAACGAATGTCGAGATGAACGTGGAGAACATCGCCGTCGAGGCGGGCGACACGCTCGACTTCATCGTGGACATCGGCGACAATCTGAACAGCGACCAGTTCCTTTGGGAGCCTTCGATCGTGACGGCCGAAAGGCGCTGGGAAGCCAAGCCCGAATTCACGGGCCCGATGCCGGCACCCGACTACCTCGAACCGTGGGAGCAATACGCGCAAGTGCTCCTGCTCGCGAACGAGTTCGCCTTCGTGGATTGAGGGGAACTCTTCACCTCACATTTCCGGCCCGCAAAGTTGCCAGTGGATAAAACGTGTCGCGCCAGCGGATGCCGCCCTGGCGCAGCGTCACGAAGGCTGAGTTGAGGAGCGCATAGAGGAACAGCGGGAACATGAACGGCACGTAAACCGCGCCAAGCCACGACCAGTCCAAGCGCCGCGCGAGGATCGCCGCCGGCAGGACCAATGACAGCGGGGAAACAGCGGCGGCGAGTCCGGCCCCGGTCCCCGAGAGCAATCCAAGAATGAGTATGGTGGAGACGAGAATCACAAACACGCTGCCAGCCAGCACCAACCCCGTCCGGTAATCCAACGCGGCGAAATAATTCTTCTCCATGATCTTGACCATACCCCAGGCCGTGGTGCCCCAGTGGCACTCCACGTCGTCGCCGCCGATGAACCCACGCGTTCGCTTGCCCGCGCGACGCAGGAGCAAGCCGAGCTTCATGTCATCCACCACGGTGAGACGTAACGCTTCATAACCGCCGCATTGCCGATAGGCCGTGGCGCGCACCAGATTGAACGCGCCGATGCCCATGAATGATCTGGGCCGGTCCCGATTCACACCGGAGAACCAGTTGGCGAGGCTGATAAAAAACATCAGGTGCGACGCTTTCAGGCCCGCACTGCCCGTCGCCAGGCCGGAAACCAGCGTGAGGTGATCAGCGCCATCACGTTCAGCCACTCGTAAGGCGCGCGCGATCACGTCGGGCTTCAGCCAGCAATCCGCGTCAGTGAAAAGAATCCATTCGCCGGTGGCTGCGCTTGCTCCGACATGGCAGGCGTGACACTTGCCGAGCCAGCCCTCGGGCAGGACGTCCACCTGCTTTACTTGAAGGCGCGAATTCTCCTGGGCCAATCGTTGGAGAATGTCGCCCGTGCGATCTGCCGAACGATCGTTCACGACGATGATTTCCAGCTCGACCCCGCGTTGCGCGAGTAAGTGGCAAATCGTCTGTTCAATGCGCGCCGCTTCATCCCGTGCGGCGATGACAATCGAGCAGCGGAGACGTGCCCCTTTTTCTGGCGGGAGCGACTCCAGCGCCGGCAGTCGCCGCACCCAGCGCAGGTGCCACAGCGCGGAAAGCGTCCAAACCAGGAACAACCCCGCCGTTCCGCTGAAGATGAGAGTCGTCCACATAAGCTGGTTCGCGTCGAAGCATGATGACCTGCCGCAAACATGCAACCCAGGTAAAGGCTCATCGCGGAGTCGTTGGCTTTTCACCCGTGGGTTGAAGGCGGTCATCGCCAGCGGTGAGACCGCGTTGCCTTTGTGGAGAAAGGTAGAGAGTCAGTATCCCGGCGAAACCCCTTGCCAAGTTGCCACCCAAGTCGGTCTTCTCTTCGGCCTCAGTGACACCTGAAGATTCATCGCAGGCTGACGTACCAACGGCCGGCAGAAATGTGGCCCAAGCGGCCGGGCTCCAGCCTGGCCAGCAGCTCGAACTCGACATCACGGACATCGCGTTCGGTGGTGAGGGCGTGGCGCGGGTGAACGACTTCGTGCTGTTCATCCCGTTCGTCGCGCCCGGTGATCGTGTGAGGGCGGAGGTGATCGAGGTCAAGAAACAGTTTGGTCGCGCGAAATTGTTGGAGGTGCTTCGGCCGGGACCGCACCGCGTGGAGCCGAAGTGCCGTCACTTTGGCCAGTGCGGTGGCTGCCAGTATCAACACCTCGACTACGCGCTCCAGCTCCAGATCAAGCGCCGCCAGGTGCGCGAGCATTTCATCCGCATCGGCGGCTTTGCGGAGCCGGCGGTGGCCGAGGTCGTGCCGTGTCCGCAGCCTTATTACTACCGCAACCGGATCATGGTGCGCAGCCAGTGGAACAAGCCGGAGCAACGCTTGAGCGTCGGTTTCCTGCGCCACGACGGCCGACTCGTCGAGGAGATCGATGAATGTGCCATCGCCGAGCCCGCGTTGAACGCGCAGTTAAAGCAGGTGCATCAGAAGCCGCCGCCCAAGGGGGGCATCAAGGTGACGTTGCGCGTCATGCCTGAGAACTGGGTGTTGCCGCGCGATTCCTTTTTTCAGAACAACTTCTTCCTGCTGCCCAAGCTCGTCGAGACGGTGCGCGAGCGTTTGAAACTCGCCGGCTCCCGCTATCTGATCGACACCTATTGCGGCGTGGGCTTCTTCGCGCTTGAGCTGGCCGACCTGGTCGAGAAGTTCGCCGGCGTCGAGATCGATCAGATGGCGATTCGCGCCGCGCGGGAGAACGCCCGGAATCGCAAGATCACGAACGGTGATTTCATTACCGCGCCGACCGAAGACTGGTTGCCGGACCTGCTCAAGCGCTTCACGCGCAGTCAGACGACGGTGATCCTCGATCCGCCGCGCGTGGGCTGTGCCCCGGAGGCAATGGATCAGCTCCGCGCCGAACGTCCCGGGCAGATCATTTACGTGTCGTGTCATCCCGCCACGCTCGCGCGCGATCTCAAGCGGCTGTGCGAAGGAGATCTCTACCGCTTGGAACAGGTGGTCCCGCTCGACATGTTCCCGCAGACCCAGCACGTCGAGTGCGTGGCCGATTTGCGGCTGAACGCTGGGTAAGGACCGTAGCTCCGCGCGTGCCCCAGCCCCTACGAGGCTTCGGGCTTTTTTGCCAATTGAGCTCGCGACCATTTGCCGCCCCATTGACCCGGACAATGAACATTTGTTATCACGCTCGCGCCATGACGCGATCTCCTCGAACCAGCCGGTGCGCCTTCCGAATCGCCGCGCTGCTCCTCGTCTCAGGTTTACTGTTAACCAGTTCCCCGGCGCTGGCCCATGCGCGATTGACCAAGTCGTCGCCCAAGGAGAAGGCGGAACTGGCGCTCGCACCAACGCTGATTGAGCTCTGGTTCAATGAACTGCTCGATGAAGGCTTCAACCACGTCGTCGTGTTCCCCGCCTCGGAGGTGAAGCTGAAGGCGAAGGACCGCACCAACCTCGCGGCCGGCAAGCCGGACGTGGATAAGGCCGGTCGCACCCACCTGACCGTGAAGCTCAAAGAGTTGCCGCCCGGTGACTACGTCGTCGAATACCGCGTCCTCTCGCGCGACGGCCACACCGCGCCAGGCCGCGTGAGGTTTACGGTGAAACCGCCGGCGTGAACCGCGCCCCGACTGGGCTTTGGGTCAAAAGCCACTTTACATCAGCAAGCTCGTTGTGTTTCGCTCGCACCAGCATGACCAAGTTCATCCGTCATTTCATCCTGTTCGCCTTTCCGTTGCTGCTCGTAGGTTGCGCCTCAAACTCGATCACCAACCTCACGCCCGGACAACAGAGCCGCAACCAGAACGGCTTGTACCCGGTCGAAGCCATGTGGAAGAGCAGCCAGAAGAGCGTGGTCAAAGACTCGATCAAGCCGTTCGTGGTGGTGGGCCTCGAAGCCTATCCCATGCGGCCGACGCCGCTGCTCAACAACCGCTGGGAGACGCTGGTGCCCATTCCGGCCGGCAAGAGTCACGTCTACTACCAGTTCAAGTTCGATTACGAGTTCAAGGGCATGCCTGCCCACCGCTCGGACAGCATCCTTTCCCCCGAGTACCGCCTCGATATCGCCGACTGATCGGCGCCCATCAGGCCCCCAACCGGTCCCCCTCGCCTCGCGACTCAAAGGCGGCGGCGTAGAGCCGCGCAAAATCTCCGTGCTCGATGTGCCGTGGATTGAAGTTTGCCGTCCACTGCTTCCCGGCCTCACCGGCCAAGATTGAGATGGCAGCGCGATCCACACCGGCTTCCGCCAGCGAACGCGGCATGCCGGCCACGTTGAGCAGCGCCTCCACCCGGGCGATGAGCGCTTCCACCGCGGCGTCCAGGCCTTCGCTCACGCACGCGATCTCCGGGCCGTTGGCCAACTCCGCGTAGGCGCGCTTGATCGATTCCTCCTGCGCGTTGAAACGGATCACGTGCGGCAGCATCAAGCCCACGGCCTGCCCATGCACCATGTTGAAATGGGCCGTCAGCGGGTTGGCCATGGCGTGCGCGGCGCCCAGCATTGAGTTCTCGACGGCGGTTCCGGCGAGGGCGGCGCCGAGCAACATGCGTCCACGCGCTTCGAGATCGTTTGGATTGGATAACACGCGCGGCAGGCTGGGCACGAGCATCTTGAACGCTTCGTTTGAAAACATCAGCGACCAGCCGTTGCGCTTCGTGGTGACCGCCGTCTCGACCGCGTGCGTGATCGCGTCGATGCCGGTGCACGCCGTCACCCGCGCCGGCTGCGAAACGGTGAGCAGCGGATCAAGGATTGCCACGCGCGCGGCGGCCTTGGGGTCGAGGCAGGCCATCTTGAGATGCGATTCCTCCTCGGCGATCAACGCCGCGCACTGGCATTCGCTGCCCGTGCCGGCCGTGGTCGGGATGGCGATCAACGGCAGCATCGGCAGCTTCGCCTTGCCCACACCCCAGTAGTCCTTCATTTCGCCGCCGTTCGTCAGCAGGAAGTTCGTGCCCTTCGCAGTGTCCATCGAACTGCCACCGCCGAGGCCGACGAAGAGATCCGCCTGATGCTCGCGCGCCAGCGCCAGACAGCGCGCCACGTCTTTGGTGGTGGGATTTTCACGCACGGAATCAAACACCGCAACGTGCAAGCCGGCTGCCTCCAGAAAGCCGATGGCCCGGTTCGCGTGCCCGGCGGCGACGATGCCTTTGTCCGTGACCAGCAGCACGCGCTGGGCGCCCAACTCACGGGCCAGCACGCCGACCTTCTCGATGGCGTCATTGCCAAAGACCAGCCGCGTGCGCGGCTGGAGATCGAATCCGGCGAGATGCCAGTCCGCCGGCAGCCGACCGTTGCCTTTCACTGCACCACGATTCAGAAGTTGCGCCGCTTGCATGTGCGAACAGACTGCCACGGGTTTGAGATTGTTCAAAGCAGAAGCATGTCGGTCTCCTCGTTCGAGTCTCCCCGGTGCGCCCTATTCCGGCCGGCTGGCGGGAAAGAACCAAGTGCCAAGCCGGATTTGCGAGCAGGTCGAATGCACTCGCATGGCTTCATCCGGGTTCGACGGGTGACGTGCCGGCAAGCAGGCGCCAGGCTGGTAGGGTTGGGATGGGTCACCGCGTCGCCGTGAACTTGCCAAAACGCAGCGCCAGGGTGGGCAGCACCAGAAGGTTCAAGAGCGTGGAAGTCAGCAGGCCGCCGAGGATAACGATGGCCATCGGACCCTCAATTTCGCGCCCAGCTTCGCCCGACCCGAGCGCCAGGGGAAGCAGACCCAGGCCGGTGACCAGCGCCGTCATGAGAATCGGGACGAGACGTTCGGCGGCGCCACGCAGGGCGGTGCTGAAATTCCACGCCGCGCCTTCGCTTTGCACGAGATGTTCATAGTGTGAGATGAGCATGATGGAATTGCGCATGGTGATTCCGAATAACGTCACGAAACCCACCAACGAGCCGAGGTTCAACCCGCTTTCGCCCGGCTCTCCCAGCGACGACGCCAGCCATACGGCCAGCACGCCGCCCACCAGTGCGAACGGGACGTTTGCCAGCACGAGCAACACGTTCGAGGTGCGGCGCAACACGACCGCAAGCAGGAGAATGATACCGACGGCGGCAATCGCAGAGTGCGTGAACAATTGTTGCCGGGCGGCACTCGCCGCCTCCGCCGCGCCGGCGAAACTCAAATAGGTTCCCTGCGGCAGACTCACTCTGGCGTTCATTTCCCGCCGCGCGTCGCTGACGAAGGTGGCGATGTCCCGGCCGGCGACGTTGCAGGTCACGGTCTGCCGGCGACGCCCGCCGTCGTGGAGAATGGAATGACGCCCGGAGGTCGTGAATACGTCGGCGACTTCACTCAGCGGCACGCGCAGGCCGGCCACGTTTCGCAGCAGCAGTCGGCCAACATTCTCCGGTTCGTTACGGTCAGCTTCGCTTATCGTCACCACGACGTCAGTCACTTGGTTTTCACGATAGGTCTGGGCCACGACGGTGCCTTGGTAGGACGTCTGCACAGCTTCGAGCACTTCCACCGGCCGAAAGCCCAGCGGCAACAACCGCTCGGGCCGCAGGCGCACGGCGATGCGGGGTGAACCCGGCGGTGACTTGACCTGGACATCCTCCGCGCCATCCACGCCGCGCAACACGGACGCCACCAACTGTGCCTTTGCGTCGAGCACGTCGAGGTCGTCGCCGAAAATGTTCACGACCACGGGCGAGGTTTCACCCGAAATGGTTTCACCAATCCGGTCGCCGAGGAACGTCATGACCTCGGACTGGATGCCGGGGAACTTGCCGAGGATCTCGCGAATGGCTCCGGCCATCTTCGCTTCCTCCTCGCCGGAGAGCGGCTTCAAATCAACATGGAACTCGCAACGGTGCGGTCCCCAAGGATCTTCGCCCTGTTCGGCGCGGCCAATCTGTTGCTCGACGGTGGCTATGCGGGTATCCGCCAGTAACGCCTCGGAAATCCTTGCACCCAGTCGCAGCATTTCGGGCAGGGACGTTCCCGGCGTGGTGTTGATTTGCAGCACGAAATGCCCTTCGCGAAACTCCGGCAGGAATTCGCCGCCCAGATGCGACAACCGCGTCGCCGCGCCCAGGCACAGTGCAGCCACCAGTCCGACCAGCAACTTCGGCCAGGCCATGACCAGCCCCAGCACGCGTCGGTAGCATTCCTTCAACCAGCGTTGCAGCCGCGGCTCCCGGCTCTCGCGCACGCCCCGGCCGAAGAACAGCAGTGAAAGCGCGGGCGTCAGCGTCAGCGCCACACCGAGCGATGCGAAGATCGCCAGCAGATAACTGAGGGCGAGCGGCGCGAAGAAACTGCCCTGGAGGCCGGTCAACGTCAGCACCGGCACGAACACCAGTGCAACGATGAAGGTGGCGAAGACCACGGGGCTGCGGACTTCGAGTGAAGCGTCGAGCACGACGGTAAAGACTGGCCGCGGAGAGGCGAGCAGCTGGTTCTCCTTTAGCCGGCGGAAGATGTTTTCCACGTCGATGATGGCGTCATCCACGACTTCGCCAATGGCGATGGCCAGGCCGCCGAGGGTCACGGTGTTCAGCGTCACTCCCAGTTTATCCAGCACGATGACAGCCGTGAGCAACGACAGCGGAATGGCCGTGATGGAAATGAACGCGGTGCGGAAGTGGCCGAGAAAGAGAAACAAAACCACTGCGACGAGGATGCTGCCGAGCCACAATGAGTGGCGGATGTTGGCCAGCGCCGTCTCGATGAAGGACGCCGGTCGGTGCAAACGCGGATAGATCTTGATGCCCGCCTGTTCAAAGACCGGGTCCAGCTCAGCCAACGCGGCTTCGAGCGCCTGGGTGACTTCCAGCGTGTTCGCTCCGTACTGGCTCGACATGGTGAGCAGCACGCCGGGCCGGCCCTGTACGAGGCAATCGCCGAACTTTGGTTCCGCCGCCTCGACCACGCGAGCGACATCTTTGAGCCGGACGACAGCGCCGTTTGTCGAGTTCACCAGCGCCACTTCGCCGAGCATGTCAGCCGAGAGCGATTGACCCTCGGTCTGCAGCAGCACGCGCTGGTTGGCGGTCTCGATGAAACCCGCGCCGCGCACGCCGCTGGCCAGACGCGCGGCATTTAAAACATCTGACACCGCCAGACCGTGCGCGAGCAGACGATCCTGATCCACCTGCACCTGCATTTGCCGCACTTCGCCGCCGAACGCGCTGCACTTGGCCACGCCCGGCACGGAGAGCAGACGCGGTTTAAGGGTCCAGTCCGCAAACGTGCGCAGTTCCATCGGGGAGAGTTTTTCCGAGACTAGGCCGACCTTGAGCAGGTCCATCGTGGACGACGTGAGTGGCGACATCTTGGGCGGCTTCACGCCGAGCGGCAGCTGACTGCCGAGTTCGCCCAGCTTTTCGCTCAGCATCTGGCGGGCGAGAAAGATGTCGGTGCCCTCCGTGAACACCATCGTGATGATCGAAAGCCCCTGGATCGACTCCGAGCGCAGCGACTCCTGATTGCCCAAGCCGGCGATGGCCGTCTCAACCGGTCGCGTGACCAGCACCTCGACCTGCTCCGGCGCAAGGCCGGGCGCCTCGGTCTGTACCGTCACCTGTGGCGGGACGAAGTTCGGAAACACGTCGAGCTTGGCGTGCGTCGCGACGTGGATGCCGTAAGCCAGCAACAGGCACGCGAGCGCCACCACCACGCGTCGATGCTTCAGCGAAAAATAAACAAGCGACTGCAACATGGATCAATTCGTGGACATGAATCGGCGGTTAGGGGCGATCAAGGCGGCTACTCCTCACCGCCGGCGCCTTTGAGTTGTTCGGAAAGCAAAAGCTGCGCGCCGGTGACCACCAGCCGAGTCGTAGCCGAGATCCCTTCCGTGACAAACCAGTCGTCCGCCAAACGCCGGTCCAGAGTGACGGGTCGGCGTACAAACGTGTCATCGCCCGTCTGCACGTAAAGCCAGACCGCACCCTCGTGGCGGATCAGGGCGTCGGAGGGCAGTCTCCAACCCGGTTCCGCGGTTCCGGACGCAGGCAGCAATCCCACCAGCGCGGTCCCGGGCGCCGGCGCGTTGGTGCGTAGCAGAAACAGGAACGCCAGCCCCTGGCCCTGCGGATCGGCGCTCGGTGCCCTGCCCAGGAACTCCGCCGGGGACCATTTGTCCGCCATCGTAAGCGGCGCGACCTGTACGGTGGGCGTCGGTTCCCAGGCCTGGCCCGGCAGCAGATCCATGCGGATGATCGCACTCTGCAGGGATGCCAGCGATGGGGCGAGGGCTGGCAGGTCGGCGCGCGTCGCAAGATTTGAGCCCCACGCAGTCACCAGGCGGGCGCGCGCAGCAGCGAGCAGAAGTTGATCACGCTTCAGTACCGCCTCGCCCGTCTCCAGGGCCTGCTGGGAAGCGTTCTGGTTTTGCGCAAACAAGGCGGCCAGTCGTGCGTGCTCCTTCGCTGACGCAGTCAGCGCGGCCAGCGCGACATCCATGTCGAGCGCGGCCGTCAGTAACGGAGCAGAGTCGAGGACGCGGCCATAGCCCTTGATCTCCGGCTTCCACTCGACGGCTTGCGGTGGTTCGGTTTTCAATCCCGCGGCGGCCTGCATGTCCCGGCTTAGTTTCAGCTCGGCCGAAGGGTGGGCCGCGACGGGTTCCTTCGCCGTCTCCTTGTGTTCCTCGCTGGGCGCGTCTGTCAGCGTGTGGCGGCTCAGGAACATCCAGGTGCCGGCCGCGCCCAACGCCAGTCCGACGAGAATTGCGATCAGGGTTCGTTTCACAATCAGTCTTTCTTCGTGGGCGGTTGACGGTCGTGTTCGATGGCGGCCAGCGCCTTGAAGGGAATCTGCAACGCGTCCTCCAGCTGGCCGGCGGCCTGGGCCATTTTCACCCTGGTATCGAGCAGAGCCAGCTCACTCGCGCTCAATTCAGTTCTCGCGGACTGGACTTCGAGCTGGTCGGCGCCACCGAGTTCCAGGCGGGCTTCCGTCTGGACTAGGCGCTCGCGCAACTCCTGGCGCACGCGCTCCACGGCGACCAGTTGCCCGGCGGAGGCGCGCGCCAGCGCAGCCGCACGGTCGCTCTCGGCGATGACGCGGGCCTGCACCGCGAGCAATTGCGCGGCGGCCTCGCGACGACGCGCCTCGGCCTCGGCGATCGGGCCTTCGTTGTGATTGAGCAATGGTAACTCCATCGTGAGCGCGAGGTTCCATTTGTTCTCGCCCTGATCCCACTGATAGCCGCTGCCGAGATGCAGATCCGGATATTGCCGGGCGATCTCAACCTGGAGATTGGACTGGCTCGCTTCATAAAGGGACAGCGCGGAAAGAACGTCGGCCCGATGTTGCAACGCGCCACGGCGGGCATCATCCGGTGCAGGCAGGATCGGAATGGAAGCCGGGAACTGATCTTGAATCCGCAGCGTTTCGATTGCCCGGGCCGGAACACCGATCGCTTCCGCGAGCCGGGACCGGCTCTCGATCTCCACGCGGGCGGCATCGGCACTTTCCGCCTGAAGTTTCACCAGTGGTAAACGCGCCGAGGAAAGCTCCACTGCCGAGGCATTCCCCGCCTGCAACCGTTGCTCCAGCAAATTGACCATCGTTCGTTGAGCGCTCAGCTGAGCTTGCAGCAACTCGCGCCGCCGCGTCGCCCCGGCGGACTCGATCACGGCCATCCGCAACGAACTGCGAACCTGCCAGGCGGTCGTGGTGAGGTTGAGCCGCGCCGACTGTGCGAGAAAATCCGCGCGCGTCATGCGTTTGCCTCGCTTGCCTGCGGTCTCGACGGGCCAGTCGAAGGACAGGCCGGGGATCCAGGGCGAGACCCCGCTGGCCGCATTGAAGTTGTAGCCGGGCGCGACGCCCGCGGTGGGATTGGGCCGGCCGGCAGCCGTCTTGCGGCCCGCCGTGGCGACCGCCCACTGCGCCCGTGCCACGTCGAGCGAAGGATGATAGTAGAACGCCACCCCGTTCAACGTCTCGAAATCCCACGCCGGCGGCGGCCACTCAGGAAATTCGCGCCCGACATTCGTTGATAGGAACTGGCGAAGGTCGGCGTTGGTCAACGATCGGGACTCGAGTGCCTGGGCGGTCTGGTCCAATGCAACCGGCTGGGGTTGGTAGTGAACGCAGCCCGCGAGGAGAACCAGGGCGGCGACGCTCAACGCGGTGAATGGCGTCCTTTTGAGCAAGGCACAGCTTTTTCCAATGGTAGTGGGAGCTACCAGAACATCAGCGTTCAAGCCGGGCTCCGTCATGTGCATGAGGCTCTATGGAAGCCAGACGCGGAGAAAGTGCGATCAAAATTGCAAACCGTTGGAGAAAACGAGATCACCATCAGGCTCAACAAGTCATTGAGCCCGGTGATTTGCTGGGAGAAAGCATCCGGCAGAATGGGTTGTCGGGCGCCCAATTGCGTCCTGACCGCCCGGCGAATGGGCCGCGGGTGGGCGGTGACTGCTGCCATTTGGCAATCCAGCCGTTTCTTACCACGCGCGCTCGATGCTGCGGCGCTTCCAGAGGAACTCGAACATATTGCCCTCGTGCGGCTGATCCCACGAGATGGCCATGGTCGAGACGGGGTCGACCTTGCGCTGGACAAGTATTTGGCCGGACCTACGCTCCGCCCATGAACGCGGTTCGCGCGGTGCGTCAGGCAAGCGAGGCGCGGTCGGGAATACATCGCATGCTCGTCTTGATCAAAGTTCTGCACACCATGATTTGGGCGTTCATGGTCGCGTGCATCGGGGGCATCTACGTGTTCGCAGGCCGGGGCGAGTTCGCTTGGGCGCTCGGTTGCATCAGCGTCGTGCTGGGAGAAGTGGTCGTGCTCGTCGTCAACCGGATGCGGTGCCCGCTAACACCGCTGGCCGCACGCTTCACGGCGGACCGGCGACCTAACTTCGACATCTACCTGCCGCCATGGCTCGCGCGCTACAACCAACACCTTTTCGGCGGCCTGTACTTGGTGGGAATCGTCTACCTGCTGGCCTTGTGGCTGTGGGAGCACTAAAAGGGCACGGCAAACAAAGCGTCGGTCGAACTGAAGACGATGAACCGTTGGAACATACCTGACTGGCTGGAAAGAGAAGTTACCAAGCGGGACACGCGCTGCGTATACTGCCGAGTTGCATTTGGGTCAACCGAGACAAACAGAAAAGTGATGGCCACCTGGGAGCATATCGTCAACGATGTCAGGATAGTCACACGAGAGAACATCGCGAGATGCTGCGTCTCGTGCAACTCGAGCAAAGGCAACAAACTGCTGTCCGCATGGCTTGAATCCGGTTACTGCAGGCGGCGCCGGATTACAACAAAGACCGTGGCCGAAGTTGTAAGGCAGGCGTTGGCTTTACAATCCACTGCGGCTTGTTAAGCGCATTTCTCTGAACTTTGGTCGTGCTTGGCGCGCTGCCTCACCACGCGCGCTCGATGGAGCGGCGTTTCCAGAGGAACTCGAACATATTGCCCTCGTGCGGCTGATCCCACGAGATGGCCATGGTCGAGACGGGGCCGATGTTCAGGCGGTCGATTTCGCCGAAGGCCTGCAGCTCGTCGATGAACGCCGCGTCCTTCGTGATCGCGCTCACGGCGAGGCTGTAGCCGATCTGGTGCAGCATGTCCTTCTGCGGGCACGTGACAACGCTGGCGTACGGGCAGAGGAATTCCTTGTTCGCGAGGGGGTGAGCAAACGAGTCGCACTGCACAATGGTCGGCCGCATATAGGTGCCGCCCTCGAATTCGGCCTTGCGCGGGCCGTTGCGATACTTCGCGGTCGCATCCACGGCACCGGGTGTCTTGAGCCCTTCGTCGATCTGCGCATCGATGAAGTCCGCCATCTTCACGTTGGCAAAACCGGAGAGGCGCGCCTTCTCGTCGTCCGGACGCGTGGGCTGCACGGGGCCCAGCTTCTGCGCGAGCGCATCGGCGATCTCCGCGCCATACTTCGGGACGACCACCGCCGAGGCGTTGATGCAGGACCGCCCGCCGTTGTCGCTGATGGCACCGACGATGACGTCGAGATAATCACGCCAGTTCTCAATGCAGTCGTCGCCAATGATGAACTTGCTCCAACCGGGTCCGTGCAACTGGATGGCCGGATTGTTCGCGTACTGCGCCATCGTGTTCTTGTCGCCGAAAATCAGCGCGCGACCGCAGTTGTTCAAAATCGTGGCGGCGCCGTCGTGATCAGTCGGATAAAAACCAAACGCCTCGGCGGGCACACCGGCGGCGATGAATGCCTGGATCAACCGGTAGGGCGTCCACGGTTCCTCTTTGCCCGGCTTGATGACGACGGGCGTCTTGAGCGAGATGGCGGGAATCCACAGCGAGTTCACCGCCGGCGAATTGCTCGGCATGACGAGGCCGAGCGCCGAGCACGTGGGGAAGAACGAGAGCTTGGTGCCGAACTGTTCGCCTGTGCCGCGATCAAGGATCGAGAGATCGAGCCCGCGCGAAAGTCCGTTGAGCACGAACTTCATGTTCGTGAGCGCGTAGTGGATCTTCGTCATGTTGCGCTTGACCATCACGTGCGGCAGGCCGGACGTCTGCGACAGCGTCTCGACGTATTGCGGCGCAGTCTGCGTGTGGCCCTGGTCGCCGAACGGCAACGTGCCGTTGAGGAACAGCTCGCCGGCCTTGGCGCTCATTTCCATGAGCTGAGCGACCGTGAACTTCTTCAATGAGGCGCGCGCGGAGCCGATCTTGGCGAGGTCGCGTTTGACGATGCCGCCGTTGACGGTGGAGACGAGAGCTTTGACCTCGCCAGTGCGGTGGTCCTTGACCTCGACCTTGTCGAGGGACTCGTAGGCGCGCCCGAGGCGCAGGACGGGGAGATGGGGGATGGTCATGGGTTTGAAGTTACTCGTTGGAGATTCTTTGCGCGAGCGAGCGGACAACTGGTTTCGCGTGCTCAAACAATTCGTGAAGCTCGGGAACATCAGGGATGGCAGCCACAGCAATTGCGTCCTCCAATTCCGTCGGCTTGATTCGATCATGTCGGATGAGGAACTCAAGATCTGCCGCATCGATGGGGTCCGCGCCGCGCATCATCTTGGTCAGGACGAGATCAATGGTCGCCGGACGCGCCAGGCTGAGCCAACGCAGATCCGGCAGGTGGATGGGGACAACGTGCCGCTCCCAATCGGGGCGCAGGAACACGTCGTTGGCGGTAAACAGATGAGTGATGTAGAGACCTTCGCCTTCCAGCTTGCGATTCACTGCGTCCTGCGCGGCCCAAAATCCGGTGTCCGCTTGAAAGGACTCAAGCTCCTGGATGGGGATGATCACGTCGACGTCGAGCGACAGTCTGACCGACGGCGACGCGTCAGGGAAACTCAGGGCGATGGCGGCCCGACCGTACAACACCAATCGCACCGCGTGATCGAGGTGTCGATCCAGCTCCCGCACGATGCGCTCGGCGTTGGTCATGCCGCGACTTGCCGGTTGTGCGCCGGGCGCAGCCACTGGGTCACCTGTCCGGGGCCGGAGCGGGTAAAGCCGGTCATGGCGACAAACCGGGTTGGGTGCGGTAGCACTCCTGGTTTGGGGGCGGCGGTAGCCGGCAGCCTGGAGAGAAGTTCGCGCCAAAATGGATTTGTTGGTTCGTAGCGTGTGCCAGCATCCGCCACGTGGCGAACGGGCACCACGCTGCGTTCAAGCGTGGCCAGCCAGGCCAACCATTCTGGCAAATTTCCTTCCGCACTTAACATCGCAGCGCCGCAACGGACGCTTTCCGGGTCGTAGCGAAGAGCGACATTCAGGAGGGCAATCGCCAGTTCTTCGTTGGAAAGCTGTTCCTCAGACACCAGAGGTGTACCGGGCTCATCGCCTTGTGCATAGTGGCGACAGCCACGTTGGACGGCGAGCGTTTGCAGCGCACGCGGTGAACTCAGCCCCAGCCCATGCGCCTTGCGCAGGAGCCCCGAGACATGAGTCGTGGTTCCCAGCCTCCGCGCCAATGTATCCGTCGTATCCATGCTGGCTGACAACATTGTCGCCGTAAGCTGGCGACGCAAGCGCGGTCAATACACCCCCTCGACGATGTTCTTCTCCATCGCGCCGAAAGGGCGGACATCGCCGACGCCATCCCAGGCATAGGGCGCGCGCGGTGCGCGGCGGATGGCCTCGTCGCGCTCGAGGAAGCGCGGCATGAAGAACTCCTTCGTCAGCGTCGTGAGTTCGACGCGGCCAAACTCGCCGCAGGGCACGAGTTCGTCGGTCTTGTTCGAGTTCACGACGCGCAACACGGCGCGCGGTTGCGGCGCATAATAGGTCACGCTGAAGTTGTCCTCGGGCAGGAGCGGCACACTGGCGGCCAGCCCCATGAGGGTGTTGCCGTAGGTCGGATAGAATCCGATGCGGCCTTCGAGCAACTCCTCGACGATGAAGCGCACTTCCTGCGGCTTCATCGACGTGCCGCCGCAGAACACGCCGCGGATGCCGGCGTCCCAGAGATTCACTTTCTCCGCGATGGCTTCAAGCAGCTTCGGGGTCGTGAACAAGCCCGTGACCTTGCGGTGCTTGAGAATCGTCGCCGCCTGATCGACGACGTGCGCCATGTAGGACTTGGCCACGTCGAATTGCTTCGCGCTGATCACCTTCTTCACGAAGCGCGGGTCGAGATCGATGAAGTAGCACGAGCTGCCGCGCACGTTGGCGAGATGCTCGATCGCCAGCCGCAGCCGGCGCGGGCCAGTCGGTCCCATCATCAGCCACGCGCCGCCGCGCGGGAAATGCTCGTCGCTGATCTTCTCGCTGAACTCCGAGTAATCGACCTTGTAGTCGTTCCAGCCGATGCGCTGCTTGGGCATGCCGGTGGTGCCGCCCGTCTCGAAGATGTTGAACGGTTTGCCTTTGAACTGCGCGGGCACCCAGACCTCGGGCTGTTCGTCGCGCAATGACTCATCCTTGAAGTGTCCAAACTTGGCGATGATGTCGGCGAAGTTCTTCACTTCGGCGCGTGGATCCCAGCCGGCAGTCTTCGCCCAGCCCAGCCAGAACGGGCAGCCGGTCGCGGGATTAAAATGCCACTCGATGATCTCGCGCACGTGCGCGTCGAGTTGGTCCTGGGCTTTCTTGATGGCGCTGCTGTCAACGGACATAGGGATTCAAAGTTAGTGGGAGACGGAGTTAAACGGTGAGTTGGCGGCGAGTGATTTCACGAATCACAGTCTACTTCTTGACTTCGACCGTCGGTGGTTGATCCGCCGTGAGCGACGCTTTCGCCGAGTCATGCACCGTAAACAAGTGCGTCTGCGTGCCGACATACATGACACCATTGGCTACGATCGGCGTGGAATAAATCGGCGAGCCGAGATTGGTTTCGCTGATGAGTTTCTTCTCTTTCGTCGCCGCGAGAATCACGAAGTCGCCGTCCTCGTCGCCCACGTAAACCTTGCCGTCCGCCAGAAACGTCGAGCCCCACATGTGCGCTTTCATGTCGTGCTTCCAGTATTCCTTTCCGGTGTTGGCATCGAGGCAATGCACGAAGCCGGAGAAGTCGGCGATGAACAACAGATCCGTCGCCGGGTCGATCGACACCGACGAAATGGTGCGGTGAATACCGCGGTACTCCCAGATCACGCCCGCGGTGGTGAGGTCACCGGTCTTGGTCGCATCCAGGCAGATCAAGCGGCCGATGCCCTCGCCATGTTCCGGGTCCTGGCCGCTCGCGACGTACACCCGGTTCTTGTAGAAGACGGGCGTGCTGTTGATCTCATTCGGGCCTTCGGCGTCCGGATACTTGATCGGCTTGCCGTCCTTCATCTTGTACTCGGGCGGGTTGAGGTCCGCCTTGAAAACCGTCTTGAGGAAGTCCACGTCTTCCTTCTCGTCGCGCACCGGCTTGGGATCGAAGGCATAGACGAAGCCGTCGCCGCCGCCGAAAAAGACCACGGGCTTGCCGTTCACCACACCAGCGGAGGGCGAGGACCATTGGCCGTGGAAAATTCGCTTCGAGATGCCGGCGTCATCTTCGCCCGCCAGCTTGCCGGTTTCCTTGTGCACAGCGATGAAGCTGGGCGACAGCGGCGAAGGGATGTTGACGTGCGTCCAGTCCTGGCCGTTTGAGGTGCAGACATAAACGAGGTCGCCGATGACGATCGGCGAGCTGTTCGATGCATTGTGCGGGAACACACCCAGCTCGTTCATCATGTCGTAGACCCAGATAATGTCGGCGTCCTTCGGCCCGATCTTGGCCGGCGGATTGCCGGGTCCGACGACGTACTGCGCCTCGTCCTGAAAACCCTGGTTGCCGTCGAGCTGGCCATTCAGGTCGATGCAGATGACTTCGCAACGGGTGGTGACGAGGTAGGCGCGATTGCCTTCGATGCGCGGCGCGGACATCAAGCCGAGGTTTTCCCAGTCGTTCACCTTGCCAGAAGCGAGCTTGGGCACCACGAGTTGCCAGAGGAAATCGCCGGTCTTCTCGTCGAGGCAATAGAGCACGCTGCGGTCACCGGCGTGTTGCGGATCGCGCGGCGACTCGTTGTTCGTGCCCACGAGCACCTTGCCCTGGGAGACGACGGGATTGCCGTAGGTCTGCGAACCGAGCTTGGCGGCCCATTTCACGTTCTTGGTGGTGGCCATGTCCACTTCCTCGGTGCCGCGCTTGTATTTGCCGACCTCGAACTTGTCCGGCAGGCCTTTCGCCGGTGAATACATGTTGCGGCCGGGATCGTTGCCGCCCCACTGGGGCCAGTCTTCGGCGTGAGTAATGAGGCCGCCGGCAAGCAGCGCAGCGGTCAGGAGAGGGAGTGTTTTCATGCTGGGGAATGAATCGAAGTGGGGGAATTAATTGGCCGTCACCGAGATGTTGTCGATGCTCACACGCTGTTCCTGCGGGGAAAAGCCGAACAAGCCGGGCGAGCCGTGGGCGTGGGCGTTCTTGTGGGGCACTTCGATGGTCCAGGCGTCCGGCTCGGCGTCGCCCTTCTTCCACGCCTTGGCGCGTACCACTCCCGAGCCGTCGGCTGTGACATCGACCCGCGCTTTCAAGTGGTACCACTCGTTCGGCGCCCACTTGAACGGCACCGCAGTCTTGATGCGCTCCTGGTTCGAGTTCACCTCGAGCTCCTGGGAATTGCCTTTCAAGATCACGATGTAGCGTTGGTTGATGACGCCAACCTCGGACATCTTGCGTCGGTTGCCTTCGCTGAGCACGTCGGCCTCGATGGTGTAATTCTTCATCGTCGGATGACCGAAGAACACCTGGCCGCGCTGGAATAATTTGTTGTCGATCGTCTTCGTCAACGCCTTGGTCTTCACCCCGGCCACTTCCTTGTCGCGCACTTCGAAGCGGAACCGCGCGCTATTCCACGGCAAGGGCGGGTAGGCGAAGGCGGTCGGCGGCTCGAAAGCATTCGTGGTCGTGTTGCTCAACTCGAAGGTCTCGAAATCCTGCTTGATCGGCAGGTCAGGCAGCACCCGGCCCTTGATGTAGCCCGTCAAGTTGCCGAGCGTGGCCTTGAACTGCCCAGCGCTGGGGACCGGTGCGGCTTCGGCGACCAGTTGCCCGTCGGCGTTGAACGCGCCTTTCATCGTCACCTTCACCAACGCCGTTGGCGGGATAAAGGACTCCCACTTCACCGACTTCGGATCGACGTTCTCTTCGACGGTGAAACCATTGGCATCAAGCGCGCGAATGCGGAAAGCCTGCTGCTGCCCGGGCTTGATCAGCACTTCGTACGGGATGATCTGCAACTGCGTTTTCGAACCGGGCGCCGGCCACGCTGCCAGCGCGGGGGCCTTGGGACCGACCGCACTCGCACCCGCTTTGCCGAAGCAATACAGCTTGCGGTCGGTCTGCATGTAGAGCTTGCCGTTATAGCCGACGGGTGAGCCGTAGGCCTTTCCGTCCAGGGTTGCCTGACTGACAATCTCGCCATCGGTCGGGCCGGGCTTGATCACATAGAACTCGCTGGTATTGCCGGAGTCGGCATCGGCGCCGGCCGCGCCTTCCTTCGGCGAGACGTACATCGCGAGGTAAAGCAGGCCATTGGCGTAAAAGGGCGTGCTCTGGCGTTGCTCGATGCCGAGCTTCTTCGTCCACAGGAGCTCGCCGGTGTTCGCGTTCACGGCCGCCAGTTCGCCCGTGCCGGTCACTTCATAGATGATGTCCCCCACGACAATCGGTGAACTGGCGAGCGAGCCAACCGCCGGCTGCCGCCAGACTTCGAGTTCCTTCGCAGCGAACACCTGCGGCGTCACGGAGTTGGAAGGCGACGCCGTCATCGGAATCCGGAAGGCCGCGAGCCGGCCGATCTCCGTGGCGTCGAGGTTTTCGGATTCGTGAACCGCGATCAGGTTGTCCTTGTGGCGGACGAGCGCCGCGTTGATGCCGCCCTTCGCGCCGGCCTTGGCGAACGAGAAGCGCCAGATCGGTTCACCCGTGCGGGCGTTGATCGCCAGGATCGTGCTGTCGCCGCCGGCGGAGTAGAGCACGCGCTTGCCATTCCAGAAATCAAGGTAGGGATTCGAAAACGTGTTGTCCTGCGGCCGGCCACCAGGTGCCGAGGACCAGACGAGCTCACCGGACTTCTTGTCGAAGGCGTAAAACCGGTCACCCGCCGCACCGTGCGCACCCCAGGCCGAGGTGATGCCGCGGGTGATGACCAGATCCTTGTCCACGACCGGTGAGGCCGTGCGGGAGTTCGGAAAAGTCAGCCGGCCGAACTCTTCCATCATCGAGTGTTGCCAGAGCAATTTGCCGTCAGCCGTGTAGCACGTGAACAAACCCTGGGTGCTCTGCACATAGACGTTGCCCGTCTCCGGATCAATCGTCGGGCTCGACGTTGCGTAGCGCAGATAAATCGTGTCGCTGAGGAAATCGCTGAAACCTTGTTTCCAGATCAGCTTGCCGGTGTCGGCGTCGAAGCAGGCGATGAACTCCTGCAAGTCCGGGCCGTCGCCCTGGTAACCATTGATGTAGAGCCGGCCATTGGCGATGACGGGCGCCGATTGCCCGGGAAAATCAGCCGTCCAGAGCGCGGTCTTGGGGTCCACCTTCGTGGGCAGCGCGGTTTCGTGGGAGAAACTCATCTGCTCGGGGCCGCGCCAGCTTAACCAGCCGTCGACTGCAACCGCCGGGAACGCGCCGACCGACAGGCCGGTGATGATCAGGCTCAATTGGCAAATCCGTTTCATAAACTCGCAGGGTGTGCTCCGGCAGCAGGCAGGCTAACCGCTGGCCTTTTTGCTTCCCGAAGTGCGCCGACTATTCTACACCTTCCGCCGCGTGGCAAATAGATTTAGTACTTACACGTAATAAGTGCCGCGCCCTACAGAATGCCCCCCCGCCGCCCCACCGCCGTTGTTGAACTGCCCGTCGATTCGCCCGACCGCCGGCGCCTGCCACCCCTGCTGCGTCGCGCCTGGTACGGGCTGAACCAGGCGTTCCGCCGGCAGATACTGCACACGGGACTGACGCCTGATCAGTTCACCGCCCTGCGCAATCTCAGCGAAGCCGGCCGGACCGGCCTGATCCAGAGCGAGCTCACCGCGCAGATGAGCAGCGACCCGAACACCATCGCCTCGCTGGTGGATCGCATGAACAAGGCGGGCTTGATCGATCGGGCCCCCGATGCCGAGGACCGCCGCGCCTATCGGCTGAAGATCAATGCCACAGGCCGCAAACGCTACACCGAGGCCCGGCGCGTGGCGGTCGAATTGCAGGAAGCCGTGATGCAATCCGTTCCGGCCGCGGAACGCGAAGGGTTCCTCTCCCAGTTGAATGCCGTGGCGGATGCGTGCCTGGCAGCGGCCGAGAAATCTCCGCGCGGTTGACGCGGCTTACTTCGCAGGTGCCACGGGCAGCACCAGCAGACTGCCTGAATTGCCGAAGCTGACACGGTTGTTGGCGATGCGCGGCTCGCCCGTTCGCGGCCGCTGGCCGTTTTGAAGATTGGGTTCCAAGGCCGGCGAACTTGTGGAAGCCACATGCACGCGCAACCGGTGGCCGCGATTGAACACCAGGCTCGTCGGCCACAGGCTGACTTCGACTTGCACCGATTCAGCGGCCTTCAGCCAGACTTCGCGATCCAAACCTTCCCGAAAGCGCAAACGCAAAGCGCCTTCGCAGATGTTGAACGACCGGCCGTCCGGATAGACATCGCAGAGGCGAACGATCAAGTCGGTATCCGGGGCGTCGCTGGCGAGCTGAATCCGGGCGACCACATTGCCCGTGACCTCCAGCGGCGCATCGAGCGGCGCTGAAGTGAAGACCAACACGTCGGGCCGTGATTCGATGGTCTGTTGATCCTTCGGGCCGGCAGGGATCGTGAGTTCGTAACCTCCGACCGCGGGCACAGGATTCGCCGGATCGCTGACGTAACTCGCCGAGCCGGCGCTTTCGGGCCCAGTAAACGAAGCCACCCGATCGCTGTGCAGATACAACGTGCGCGGGGCTGTCTTCACGGGCGGCCAACGATCGGACGTGCGCCATTCGTTGCCGGGTGCACCAGCTTCGCCCATCGCACCCATGACGTAATAGGTGACAGCGGGCGCCTCGGCGAGGCCGTTGGTTTCGCCCTTGAGCGTGGCCGCAAACCATTTCCATGAATCATGCACCTCGCCGGGCGTCGTCTTGGCACCGGGGAAGTTCAGGTCGCCCGCCTTGTCCTGCAGCACGCCATGCGTCCACGGGCCCATGATCAGCTTTTGTTTGCCCTTGGCCCCCGCCCCACCCTGCGTCTGGTAGCCAACGAACGCATCAACCGTCGCCTGCGCAAAGATGTCGAACCAACCGCCGAGGTGGACGCCCGCCGCGTTGATCTTCCCAAAGTTCGCCGTGATCTCGCGATCCTTCCAGTATTGGCCATAAGGATAATTCGTCGTCCACCGATCCAGCGCGTAGCTCTCAAACTTGGTGGCCTTGAGCCAGTCTTCGACGAGCGCCTTGCGGAAGATGCCGCCGCGATACATGCTTTCCTGAAACAAGCTCGCGGTGCCGACGGTCAGATGCTGGCTCACGACATTTGACTGCCCCGTGCCGGCGAGCAGGTACTGCGTGATCGCGCCCGCCGAGCCACCCCACGTTCCGATCTTGCCGTTGCACCACGGCTGCTTCGCGATCCAATCAGCTGAATCGTGGCCGTCCCACTTCCCATCCGCACGGCCGTCGGCGTCGAACGGCAGGTTCTCGCCCTCGGATGCAAACCGCCCGCGCGTGTCCTGCGCCACGAATGCGTAACCGCGCTTGTTGGCATCCGGTCCGACACCCGCGCCGAGCGCTTTGTTGTAGGGGAACCGCAGAAAGACCACCGGCCACGGGCCGTCGCCGTCGGGCAGATAGACGTCGGTGGCGAGCTTTACGCCATCGCGCATGGCGACCAGGTTAGTGTGAACCGCCGCCGTGAGGACAACGGGGGAAAGCAGCAATGCGAGCGCGAGAGGCCCGAGAACCGAAAACCGAAAACCGAACCAATTCCAAAAGCCGAAAGGCGAAACCGATCGCGAGAGGCCGGAGCAGATTACGGCATTCGGGTTTGGTTCGGAGATCGGACTTCGGCTTTCGGTTTTCGTCTGGCGGGAGTTCATGCTGACGAGGCTAGCCGGACGGTCCAAACAATCACAGCTTCAATTCCATGAGCATGGGGTGATCGCGCAGGTGACTCTCCGGCAGCGGGATGATCTGAAAACCCATCGACAAATAGAGCCGCTGAGCCGCTTGCATCGTCTCGAGCGTGCCGAGTTGCAGGCGCTGATAGCCGGCCCTGCGCGCGAATTCGATCGCCGCCGTCACCAGTGCGCGCGCGACACCGAAGCGGCGTGCATCGGGTCGGACATATAGCCGTTTCAATTCGGCCGCCGATGAATCGTTCTCGAGCGGACGCAACCCAACGCAGCCAATGTCGCGACCGGCCGCGTCGGCGAGCAGCAGGCAGCCCTTGGGATCGGCGTATTCGCCCGGCAAACCAGTCACTTCGCGCTCGAAAGTCGCAAAGCAGATCGGTGCATCGACGCTGCGTTGGTATTCACGGAACAAGACACGGATGCGGTCGAGTTGTGCGGCTGACTTTGCCGCAATGATGCTTGGCTGCTTTCGACGCATGGCAACAACGGGTCACGCCAAGCGGATCAGATTCGCTCCTGAACGACGACTCAAACTTTTGCCCAAGCCGGGGCTCGCCATCCGCGCCGAATCTCGCTTTCCATTCCGGCGTGCGGGTCACTGTTAACAACCTGGTCAAACGCTTCGGCGACACAACCGTCTTGCGCGCGGTCTCGCTCACGGTCGAATCGCAGGAGCTGTATTTCCTGCTGGGGCCCTCCGGCTGCGGCAAGACCACGCTTCTGCGCACACTGGCGGGTTTCTATCAGCCCGACGGCGGTCAGATTCATTTCGGTGATCGCACGATGAACGGCGTGCCGCCGCACGAACGCAACACCGGCATGGTGTTTCAGAATTACGCGCTCTGGCCGCACATGACGGTTGCCGAAAACGTCGCCTATGGCCTCGATGTGCGGAAGGTTCCCGCCGCCGAGCGCAAAGCTCGGATTGATGAGGCGCTGGCGACCGTGCGCATGGCGGACTACGCAGCGCGCTCACCGAACCAGCTTTCTGGTGGCCAGCAACAACGCGTCGCCCTCGCCCGCGCGTTGGTGATCAAGCCCGATCTGCTGCTGCTTGACGAACCCCTCTCGAATCTCGACGCCCGGTTGCGGCTCGAGCTGCGCGAGGAGATTCGCCGCATTCACGCTGAGACCAAGATCACGACGATCTACGTGACGCACGATCAGAAGGAGGCGCTGTCGCTCGCCGATCGCCTGGCCGTGTTGCGCGATGGCGTGATTGAACAGATTGGTGCCCCGCGCGAAGTTTATCGTCGGCCGGCGAATCGCTTCGTGGCCGACTTCATTGGCGAATCGAACTGGCTCGCCGGCGAAGTGCTGAGTGCCGGCTCCGAAAACGCGATCATCAATACTGCCGCTGGAAATTTCGCCGCCGGGGTGGGCACGGGCTTGAAACCAGGCCTGCGTGTCTGGCTGGGATTTCGACCGGGGGCGGTGATCATCGGGCGCGGCGCGGCCAGCCATTTCTCCGCACGGATCACCCACGTCAGCTACCTCGGCGAGAGTGAACAGTACGAACTCGCGCTGAACGACGGCACGAAGTTCAAGGTGTTCGAGCAGAATCCGCGGGAGATTCGTGAAGTGGGCGCCGAACTGGAACTCCACATTCGCCCGGCCGATCTCTTGATCCTGCCGCGCGCTTAAAGTTCATCCTGCCGCTCGGCGTAGAAGAGTTGATGGGCGCGGTCGTAGTCCGCCTCCGGCACGAACACGCTGGCCTCGCGGCTGAACTCGTCCTCGTAGTCACGAAGCTCCGGGCGCGCGAATTCCTGCCGGGCGGCAATGCCGTGCTTTTCGAGCATGGTTACCAGCAGGTCCGCATTGATCGCCGCACCGGTGAAGAACTGTTTCACGCCGGCAGACTGCGCCAGTGTGCCCGTGGCCGCCACAGCATTTCGCAAAACCACGCCGCCGGGCGCGCCCCGTGTCGCCGGCACTGCTTCGTCTTCCCCGCGCCTTCGCAGATACCACCAGACGGCGACCGCCAGCAACAGGAGCAGCCACCACCAGTTGGTGCGCCCGGCATCGTCGGTCGGACGCACCGGGATGAACGCGATCGGCGCGGGCATTGATTGGGCATCCGGCGGCGGAATCACGGGCTGCGCGGACACGTTGGTTGCTGGTTCCGTCGGTTGGGGAGCGGCAATGGCCGGCGGCAATCCCGATCGCGGGGTTTGATTTCCCGTCACGCCCGCAGGTGGCGACGTTTGGGGCGGCTGATTCTCCGGGGTCGCTGGCCTCGGGTTTGTTTGGGGTGGTTGATTCGCAGTCGGCGGATTTCCAGATGAGCCGGTTGATGTATCCACGACGAGCTGCGGCGTCCCCAAGCCGCGCAACCATTCGACCCGGCCGTCCGCCAGCAGCACGTTGCCGCGTCGTTGGTGCATGGTCGCACCGAAGACCAGCGCCACGTTGGTGTCACCCGCACCGGCGGCGGGTCGCAACTCCTCGAAGTTGCGATCGGCCGCCAGCACGGAAAGGGAGCTGCCCGGCAAGGCGTTCGACGCGACGAGGTAGCTCACTTGATCCGCGTGCAGGCTTTCAAAATTCTCCCCGGCGGCACGCCGGTCCGCGCGACACACCAGCAGCTTCGGCGTCACCAGTTCGCGCTCGACCGCGATGAAGTTTTCCACGGCATTTACGAAGAAACCGGTCCGGTCCCGGGCCGACTCGGTGGCTTCGCGGGCGCCGCCCTCGGCTGCGGCCACCTGCATCGGAAAGCGATTGCGATGATCATCAGCGAATTGCTGGAACGAAATGCCGATCTGGCGCAGGTTGTTCAGGCAGTGAACGCGATCCGCCTGGCGCAGGCTGCGACTGAGGGCGGGCAACAACAGCGCGGCGAGGATGCCGATGATCGCGATGACCACCAGCAACTCGATCAAAGTGAATGCCCGGGTGCGGTTCATGGAATCCATCACGCTCGATCGTCAGGTGCCCCATTTCCCTAATGCAAATCCGCCCGAAGGGCAAATGGGAGTCCGGACTCGCAGCCCGCGAACCTGCTATTGCGGAAAGAGCAGCCGGACCGGGGATTGACCTGCTGGCCGCAACGCATCACGCAGTGAGCTGCCGGCGAGTTGCGCCACGGAACCGTCCACTAGCGCGAGCTGACCGGCGTCGCGATGCAAGGTTCCACTCCAGGCTGGTTCCATTAAATCGTCGCTTGCCACTTGCAGCCCAGACAGCAGCACCGCTCCGGTTCCGTTTGCGCCCGGATTGGTCAGGTCCCGATCGCCCAGCAGCGGCGACGTGGGCCGCGAACGGTCGGCGTCCAAATTGACGAAGTAGCTGAGATTTTCCGCCATCACCGCCGGCATGGTCAGCGCCCCGGAACGCGTGTCCCCGGGGCAGACGAGGTGCTCCGGCTTGGCGTGGTAGTCGGCCAACACCGCGAAGACGCCGGCGACCTGGCCTTCGGCAGCGGCCTCGCGGGCGCCGCCGAAAGTTCGTGAGACTTTCATGGGATACCGATCGGCGTTGTCATTGGCGAACTGCTGGAAGGCAAGACTGGTTTCCTTGAGGTGATGAGTGCAGCGCACCTGGTTGTACTCCGCTTGAATATTCAGACGCGCAACGGTTACGACGGTCACCATGGAGACGACGGCCACGGCGCAGAGAAGCTCAACGAATGAGATTCCGAGCCGACGATCAAGGGCACAATTCATGTGCATGGTAAAACAAGAGTTCTGCGGGAAACGTGGGCGGACAGTTCCACGCGCAGCAGGATTTTGCAACCGGTGATTTTTGGAACACACCCGAGAGCGAATCGTCCAACTAAGTTGTTCCGGCTCGCTTGAGACTTGTCCGCGCCGGGCGACTGCCGCCACACTCGCTGGCCAGCCAAAATACCGTGAGCACCCGCGCCCAAACCTTGACCGTTCGCACGCCGGAAGGAGTGGTGTTCGCCACCCGCCTCGCCGGGCCGGTCGCCCGCTTCCTGGCGTGGGGCGTGGACCTCCTCTGCATCATGGTCGTGACGAACGTGATCGGCCTCATCGCCGCGCTGATCGGTCTGGTGAATCCCGACATGGCGCAGGCCATCACCGTCCTGTTGATGTTCGTGGTGACCATTTCCTACAGCATAGTGCTTGAGTGGTTCTGGCGCGGGCAAACGGTCGGCAAACGAATGCTGCGCCTGCGCGTTGTGGACATCGAAGGCATGCGGCTTCAACCGAGCCAGGTGGTCGTGCGCAACCTCCTGCGGTTCGTCGATTCGCTGCCCGTGTTCTACGTGGTGGGCGGGCTCGCCTGTTTGTTCAGCCGCCACGCGCAACGGTTGGGCGACATCGCGGCCAACACGGTCGTTATTCGCATGCCCCGGCTTGAGACGCCGGACGTCGCGCAATTGCTGGCGGGCAAGTTCAACTCGCTCCGCAATCATCCCCATCTGGAGGCGCGCCTCCGCCAACGCGTGGCACCCGCCGAGGCCGACCTCGCGTTGCGTACCTTGATGCGCCGCGACGATTTCGATCCCGCCGAGCGGGTCAAACTTTTCAGCGAGCTGGCCACGCACTTTCGAGCGGTGGTCACCTTTCCGGCTGAAACGAGCGACGGCATCGCCGACGAACAGTATGTCCGCAATGTGGTGGACTCGCTGTTCCGCAAGCGCAGCACCGCCGGGGCTCGCGCTGATAAAGCCATTACGGTTGGTCAAACTGGCGAGCCAGCGCCCATCGCATGAACTCGGGCACCGTCACCGCGCGCTTCCTGCGAACCGGCATGCCGGTGAAAATCGAGTGGGCCAACGGCGTCATCACGAGCGTGCAGCCCGCCGAGGAATCACCCGCGAGCGAACACCTCTGGCTCGCGCCACCCCTGGTTGATCTCCAGATCAACGGCTATGCGGGCGTCGATTTTCAGCAGGACTCATTGACCGGCGAACAATTGTTCACCGCAGTTCGGGCGCTGCGGCGCAATGGTTGCACGCGCTTTCTACTCACACTGATCACGGATCATTGGCCGGTGATGCTGACGCGGCTCACACGCGCCCGGTCGCTGGTGGTCGACAATCCAGAGTTGCGCTCCGCGATCGTCGGCTGGCATTTGGAGGGACCTTTCCTTTCGCCGGAGCCGGGCTACTGCGGTGCGCATGATCCGGCGAAGATGATCGACCCGACGCTAGCGCACCTTGAAGAACTGCGCGCAGCGGCGGGCAACGATCCCGTACTGCTCACGCTGGCGCCCGAACGAGCGGGTGCAAATGACAGCATTCGCCGGGCAGTTGAACTGGGGATGAAGGTCTGCCTCGGACACACGAACGCGACCTCGGAACAACTGCATCAGGCGGTGGCGGCGGGCGCGACGGGCTTCACTCACCTCGGCAATGCCTGTCCGCAACTGCTCGATCGTCACGACAACATTCTCTGGCGCGTCCTCGACACACCGGGGCTGGCGGTGAGTTTGATCCCTGACACGCACCACGTTTCGCCCGCGCTATTCCGGCTGATCCACCGTCTGCTGAAGCCGTATCAAATCATGCACACCACGGATGCGATGGCCGCGGCGGGTTCGGGACCCGGCGTCTATCCGTTGGGAACGCATCGGCTCGAGGTCGGCGACGACGGCATCGTGCGCCAACCGGGCAAGGCCAACTTCGCCGGCTCCGCGCTCCGGCCGTTCGAGGGTGTGCTCCGCGCGACGCAGATGACCGGCAAGCCCTGGCAGGAAATGTGGCTCGCGTCATCGCTGCGTCCCGCGGAGTTCATGGGCTGGACGAGTGAACTGAAGGTCGGGCAGCCGGCTGATTTTTGTGTGCTCACTGAGGGCGCAGATCCTTCGCCTCGGTTGACAGCGATTCACGTGGGCGGAATGAAATACGCTTTGTAGGCGCAGGTAGCGGGCGCGAATTTGCCTCGAAGTATTTTCGCCGAGTTCTGACCCCGATTGCGGTCAGCTCAACCCTTCCTTCGGATCGCCACCATCGCCGACTTCGGCAACACGTCGCCGCCGCCCGGCCAGTGGCTCGTCAGCTTCTTCAAATCGGGACTACTGTCGCCGGGATGCTGGACGTTCAGCCAGAGTTCCTGTCGATCGAGCGACAGCGTGGGCGCGCAAAACTCGGCGCCGTGCGGGGCCACGGCAAAACGCAGCACCTGGTGTTTCTTCGGCCCGGAGGTCGGCACCACCACCAGGAAGTTGTTTCCGAAATGTTCCTGCGAGCTGTTCTTGGCAGGCTTGGGCTTGCACTCGTAATCGGTGGCGACGATCAGGTGATTCGATTCGGTGAACGCCAGGTTGTCCGGCCACGTAAGCCCGGACTTCTTCGAGCCGCGCACCAGAATATCAAACTTGAACGCGAGCGCGCCGGCGTCGCCATCCGCTTCCCGCAACCGCCCGAGCGCCCCGGCAATGCCCGCAAAGTAATCCGCCTTGCTCTTGTCGATGCCGGGAGGCTCCCAGGAAGTCAGCGCCACATAAACCTCACCGGTCACCGGATGCACCTCGACGTCCTCGGGCCGCGCGAGCGGCGTGCCGCCCACGAGCTTCGCCGCCGTGCGGGTGTGGACGCACACGCGCGCGGCGTCGAATCCCTGGTCGCGCAGTTGGCGGTTCGTAGCGGGGTCCAACGCCAGCCAGTGGCCCTTGCGGGTGTTAGCGACGTACAGGGTGCCGTGCTCGAGCAACCGCCGGTTCGCCTTGCCCGCGGCGGGATCATATTTGTCGCGCGAGATGAACTTGTAGAGGCATTGAGCGACGCGGTCATCCGCCGTGTAGGCCACCAACCGGCCGTCGCGGGCGAGCGTGAAGGCCACGTTTTCGTGGGCGAAGCGGCCGAGCGCGGTGTGCTTGCACAACTCGCACGTGTCCGGATCGATCTCGCAAATGTAGCCGTAATGCTCGGGGGGACGGCGGACATGCTTGATGGAGTTGGGCGCTTTGTCCTTCATCTCGGGATCGCCCCAGGTGTCTTTGAAATTTTCCTCGGCGGTGCAGAACGTGCCCCACGGCGTGATGCCGCCGCCGCAATTCCCCACGCTGCCGATCGCCTCGCGCGCGTCACCCACCCATTTGGAACCGGCGGCGGGACCGGTCAACTGAAGCCGGCTGGTCAGGCCGTCCACGCGGAAGTTATCCGCGTGCGGCAGGACGGGCCGCCACGATCCGCCCGGCTGTTTCTCGATGCGCAGGCAGGAGCCGCCGATGTTGCGCAGGCGCGTCTCGGCATACTTCAACGTGTCGTCCTGCTCGCCGGGGAGGAGAAACTTCATGGTGGCGTTCTCGTGATTGCTCCACAGCCAACCGGTCGTCGCGTCGCGCTGCAGGATGGCGAGGTAATCGTTGTGATCGCCGTATTGCTCGCCCAGCGGATTGATCACGTCGCCCTGCTTGAGCAGCACCTCATAATCGAAACCCTCGGAGAGCGTGAGGTCTCCGCCGCGAGCGATCGGCGCAGGTTTGAAGTCCAGGTTGTCGAGCAACGGCGTGGCGGTCGGCTGGGAATCATCCGCCCGCGCGACGAGCCAGTTCGGCATCAACCGATGACCGGCCGCAACGACGGCGGAAGCCCCGAGGAACTGAACGAATTCACGGCGTTTCAAATTCGGCAACGGCATGGGCAAAGAGCTTGCCCGCGTTCGGCGCGAAAGGCAGGTGAAAATTTGGTGACACTCTCAAGCACGGGCAGCGGCCGACGAGCGCGGGCGGACGGGGCCAATATCGGCGTCCCCCCGGCATTGCGGCTGCTAGTTGGGATGGGAAATGTCGACAAAACCGAAGCCCAAGCCTGCCAGCGATTTGTCATCCTGGTGCGTTCCGGCGATCAAAAGGCGGTCGCGGCGGGTCATTTTGGAGTTTATGTTCACTGGCTCGACGCCTATCGTTCGGAAGGCAGCACTTATGAATCGATTTCACCAGACCATCACTTTTCCCATTCTCTGCGCTTTGTTCAGCGCAATGATCCCCACTTCGCTCTGGAGCCAGGCCCGACCGATCGAGGTGCCGGAATTGAACTCGCGGCTCACGTCCTCGGGCGTGGCCAATCTGCGCGTCGGCGCCATGTCGGACGATGGCACTGAGACGTTGCTCATCATGGAGTACACCTACAACGGGAACAACGGCCCGACGGCGCTCATCGTGCCGGTGATCGAGAGCCGGAAACAACGCGGCGTGTCCGGCTGGTTCGGAGCGGATCGCGTCTCGGTGCCCCGCGGGAAAGGGCTGATCTCGATCAAGGTGAAATTCTTCAACGACGAACCGGGCGCGCCCGCGACGATCACCACCGACTCGATCCGGATTCTGTTTTTGAATTCGACCGGCACCGCCCGAGTGGGCGGAAGCACGGAACTCAAGACCATCAACTGGGGCAAGGAAGGCCTGCAACCAACCAAGTCCGGCGGCGTGGCCGCTCCCGCAACGGATCGCAAGCTGGCGCAGCTTGCCGGCGAGGCCGAAGTCCGGGCGCGCGAGAAAGCCCAACGCGCCGCCGAAGCGGAAGCGCAGGCACGCCGCGACACCGCCGAACGTGAAACCGCCCGCGCCAAGGCGGCGGCGGAAGCCCGAGCTGCCACCGAGGCGCGCACCAAGGCCGACGCCGAAGCGAAAGTCCGGGCTGATGAAAAAAGGAAAGCCGAAGCCCAGGCGGCCGCCGAGGCAAAAGCACGCGACGAAGCCCGCGCCAAAGCCGAAGCTGAGACCCGCCGGCTTGATGGTGAACGCAAGAAAGCGGAAGCCAGTGCGAAGGCGCAGGCCGAGGCGCAGGAGAAAGCCCGACTTGAAGGCGAGGCGCGAAAACGCCAGCAGGAGCAGAAGCAGGCGGAGGCCGAAACCGTCCGGCTTGCTGAGGAGCAGCGGAAGGCCGAAGCCAAGGCTGCGGCCGAAGCGAAGGCCCGCGACGAAGCTGAGAAGAAAGATCAAGCCGAAGCCCGTCGCCTGGGCGAGCAGCAGACTGCGGCTGAAGCGCGCGTGCGCACCGAAGAGGAGGCGAAACGAGTGGCGTCGGAGCGCGCCACCACCGAGGCCAAAGCCCGGGAGCAGGCCGAGGCACAAGCAGCCGAGGCTGCGCGCATCAAAGGGGAGCAGGAAGCCGCCGGAGCCACCCGCTTGCAAGCAGAACAGGAAGCGCAGGCCATTGCGTCCGCGGCGGCGGCGGACCCAGAACCGGATTCCGGCAAGAAGTCGCGCACGCGCATCACCAATGTCGATGTCGTGAATCGCAGCCTCGACCGCAGCCAGATGACCATCGGCATCGAGTTCGACAGCAAGGACAAGTTCAGTTTCATGGGCGTGAATGTGGAGCACTCCGCCAACCCCGCGGTGAAAAACTACTTCCAATGCGAGCCCAAGGAAGTCGGCCGGCAAAAATTCGCGCTGGTGCAGGTTGCCTTTGCCAAGCCCACCGCGGCCGCCAGCACCGTGGTGACCGACCGGCTGCTCATTTACGGCAGTGAAACCGCGACGGCTGCCGAGTCCATCCCGTTGCACACCGCGACCATGCTGCTGGTGTGGCGGGCTCCCGGAAGTGGCGCCGCGCCCGTCGCCGCCGAACCGACGCCCGCGTCAGCCAGCTCGGTCGAGATCACCGACTTCCGTCAACGCACCCCGACGAGCGGTTACGCCAGCGTCACGTATAATCTGCCGGCAGGCGGCGGCCAGTTGCGCGTGCGCTTGAAAAACTCGACGCAGCCGTACAGCAGCGATTGGTTCCTGACCGAAGCGGTGCCCGTCAAAGCGGGCCAAGGCCTCGAATTGATCCCGGTCACGGTCGCCGCGGACAAAACACCGACGGGTCCGCTCCATGTGGATACCATCGAGGTGGAGCTGCTGGACGCCGACGGCAAGGTGATCAGCCAGACCACGAAGACCACGACCATCACCTGGTCGCGCGAGCCATAAGCCGGCGGCGCGGCGGCGGGCGCCACTTCAAGCCGGTTCCTTGAAGTGGATCTCGACCATCAAATCGGCGGCGATTTTCTCCAGGGTCTGCCGGACGGCCGCCAGATCGCAACCGGCCGGAGCCGTGACCCCGATCGTTGCCTGGAAGAGCATCTCCCCCGACATCGGCGCGCAGGTGCGTTCGGTGTGGAGATCCTCGACATTGACCCGATGCTCGGCGAGCGCCTTGGCAATTTGCTTCACAATACCCGGACGATCCTGGCCCACGATCTCGATCGTCGCGCCAGCGGTGGGGACCGCCACAGGTTGACGATCGGGGCGCACCACCACTTGCAACCCTTGCGCGTCGAGTTGCGCCAGGCCGGCGGTCAGGCCGGCTTCGCGGTCAGCCGGAAGTTCAACACGCAAGATGCCGGCGAACTCGCCGCCGAGATGGCACATCCGGCTTTCCAGCCAGTTGCCGCCGTGGCCGGCCACGGTCGAGGCCAGGGCTTCCACGAGCCCGGGCCGGTCTTTGCCGATGAGCGTCAGCACAAGTTGGGATTGCATGGCGCTCTCGTAGCGTGCCGGCCAGAGCGGGGCAAGTGATTCCTTGGACCATGATCGCCGGTGGCTGGTTCTTTGCGCGGCCGTCGCTTGACTTGGGCAGCGTGAGTTTCAAGGCTGGCCGCCGTTCATGATTGCCCGCGTTGCCCTCGAGATTGCGCTGCGTCGCGAGTTTGATTACCTCGTGCCGGAGGATTTGCGCGCACTGGTGGACAATGGCTCGCGCGTGAAAGTGCCGTTCGGTCATCGCCAGGTCTTGGGCATCGTCACCGAAGTGCGTGCCGACTCGCCGCACACCAACCTGAAATCAATCATCAAAGTGGTCGGCGGCAAGAGCCTTGTCACCCCGCGGGTGCTCGAGCTTGCCCGCTGGATTGCCGACTACTATTGCTGCCCGCTGGAGACGGCGCTGAAGAGCGTCCTGCCTGAATCCGTGCGCCAGGAAAAGGACGGCTGGAAGAAGCGGCTGTTTGCCCGTGCGCTGCCGCCGCCGGCCGAGTTGCCCAAGCTCACCAAGAAGCAGACCCAAGTCTGGAACATCCTCGAGGAGTGGCGCGAGCTACCGTTGCAGGAACTGCTGCGCCTCGGCGAAACGACGGCGGACACGATCCGAAGATTGGAAGACAAGGGCCTGCTGCTGATCAGTTCACAAACCATTGAACGTGATCCCTACGCCGACGAGACCATCCTGCCGACGCAAACCCTGGCATTGAACGCGGAACAGGCCGCGGCACTCAAGGTCATCGTCGCGAGCCTGGACGACCAAGGTTCGAAAGTGGGCGAGACGGGGCCAGCATCACCCAACTCACCGGCCCACCCGCCCACCCGCCCGCGCTCGACTTTTCTTCTCCACGGCGTGACCGGCAGCGGCAAGACCGAGGTTTACCTTCAGGCCATCGCGCACACGCTGGCGCAAGGCAAGGGCGCCATCGTGCTCGTGCCGGAGATTTCGCTGACGCCGCAAACGGTCGAGCGGTTCAAGGCGCGATTCAGTTGCGGCCCACTGCGGACGCTGGTCGCCGTTTTGCACAGTCATTTGTCCGCCGGGGAGAAGCACGATGAGTGGCACAAGATTCGCCAGGGCCGCGCGAAGATCGTCATCGGCGCGCGCTCGGCGATCTTCGCCCCGATCGAACCGCTCGGCTTGATCATCGTCGATGAGGAACACGAGCATTCCTACAAGCAGGAGGAAGCGCCCCGCTATCATGCGCGGGATGTGGCGGTCTTGCGCGGTCAACGCGAAGGCGCGGTGGTCGTGCTCGGCTCGGCCACGCCCTCCATGGAAAGTTACTTCAACGCGAAGAAGGGCAAATATGGCTTGCTGGAACTTCCCCATCGCGCCGACAACGCGAAGATGCCGATCGTCCGCGTCGTGGACATGCGCCAGGAGATGCGCCGGCAAAAGGGCTCGCCCATCTTTTCGGTGCAGTTACGCGAAGCCATCCTACAGCGACTCGAACGCAAGGAGCAGACGATCTTGTTTCTCAACCGCCGCGGCTACGCGACCTCATTGCAATGCCCGGCGTGCGGGTTTGTGGCGCAATGCCCGAATTGCAGCGTCGCGCTCACCTATCACCGCAAGGAACAGAAGCTGAAGTGCCACATCTGCAGCTTTGATTCGCCGGCGCCGACCAAATGCCCGGAAGCGAAATGTGGCAGCCGCGAGATTCGCTACGCCGGCCTGGGCACGGAGAAGCTCGAGGACGCACTGATCCAGGGTTTCCCGCACGCGAAGCTGGCCCGGATGGATTCCGACACGCTCAAGAAGAAGGACGACTTTCGGCGCATCCTGACCGAGTTTCGCCTGGGCAAGATCGACATCCTCGTCGGCACGCAGATGATCGCCAAAGGCCTGCACTTCCCGAACGTAACCCTCGTCGGGATCATTTACGCCGACCTCAGCCTGCACCTGCCCGACTTTCGCGCGGGCGAGCGGACGTTTCAATTGCTCACCCAAGTGGCAGGCCGGGCCGGGCGCGGTGACATCGAGGGCGAGGTGTTCGTGCAGGCGTTCACGCCGTTTCATCCGGCGATCCAATACGCGCGCAAGCATGACTTCGTCGGTTTCTACGAACAGGAGCTCGAGTTCCGTGAACAGCTCAAGTACCCGCCGCTCTCGCGCATCGCATTGATCACGATCAAGGGGCGCAACGAGGACAAGGTGGCCTTTCTCGCCGATCACGTGCGGAAAGAACTGGAACCGATGCTGCAGGAGCTGGACGACCTGGTGATCGCCGGCCCGGCGCCCGCGCCGCTGGCCCGCGCCGAAACGTTCTACCGCTTCCAGCTCATGCTGCGCACCCGGCACATGGCCTCGCTGAGCCGTCGGCTGAGCGAGACAGTCAAGCTCCTCAAGCTGCCGGAAGGCATCGCGGTGACGGTGGACATCGATCCGGTGAATTTGTTCTGACGGTCGGAGCGCTCGTCGGGCCGGCCAGCCTGTGGCGGGCGAACCCCCCGCGCTCCCCCTGCAATTCCGGGCCCGATAAGTCTGTCCGCCCTCGCCCGCACGCTCATGGTTCGCCTTTGCATTTCCCACGACCGGTCGGGAAAACGCTCTTGCCAAGAGACTGCATTTTGCGAATCTCTGCGGCCCGACAGCGGGATGCGCGGTTAGCTCAGTGGTAGAGCATCACCTTGACACGGTGGGGGTCGTAGGTTCAATCCCTACACCGCGCACCATCCCCCTTCCCTTTCAGAGCCTCGCGGAACGAAGAGCAACCAACCGTCAAGAGACCGCAATTCCGGGCAAGAGATCCCTCTTGCAACTCAGTCTCAGCCTACCTAGTTTGACCCCGTGAACGACGCGGAACATGCCGCCCAGTGTGAGGACTCCTGTCCGGCGAGTGAAATTTGCCCGCTGAACAGCGTCCCGGCCGGCACCTTTGTGCGCATCAAGCAGCTTGCCTCCACGCCTGACATCAATGACCGGCTCCGCGAAATGGGCTTCTGTGAGGAACGCGAAATCCGCCTGATCAGCCAGAGTGCCAGCCTGCTTTGCCAGGTCTGCAATGCCCGACTCGGCATCAACCCCAAAATCGCGCAGGCGATCATGGTTGAGCCGCTTGGCTCCGCCCCCTCCTCCCGCAAGATTGCCTGAGCATGTCGCCGCTCGGCCAGCCCCTGACCAGTCTCACGGCCGGCACCTCCGCCCGCATTGTCGCCCTTGAACTTCCTGCAGGCGATCGCCCGCGCCTGATGGAAATGGGCCTGCTCGTGGGCACCCCGGTCGAACTGGTTCGCTTTGCGCCGCTGGGCGATCCGGTCGAGATCAAGGTGCGCGGCTATCACCTCAGCCTGCGCCGGCACGAGGCCGAGCAAATCCTGGTTGCTCCCCGAACCTAGCCCGCGCTTCGCGACCGCTCCGCCATGGCCGACGCCTCCACCAAGTCACTAGAGAGCTCGCGCTACGTCGCGCTGACCGGAAATCCAAACTCTGGCAAGACGACGATCTTCAATGCGCTGACCGGCATGCGCGCCAAGGTCGGCAACTACGCCGGCGTCACGGTCGAGCGCAAGGAAGGCCGGCTCAAAGGTGGCCCGCCCGAGTCCCCGATCACCATCCTCGACCTGCCCGGCACGTATAGCCTGAGCCCCAAGTCGCTGGATGAACAAATCTCCCGCGACATCCTCTTCCATCGCCTGCACGAAGTGCCCGCCCCCGCGCTCGTCGTGGTCGTCGTGGACGCCTCGAATCTCGAACGCAATCTCTACTACGCCACGCAGGTCATCGAGCTCGGCTATCCCACGCTGCTCGCGTTGAACATGGTCGATGTGGCCGAGCAGAACGGCAACGTCATCGACGCCCCGGCGCTCAGCCGCGAACTGGCTGTGCCGGTGATTCCCGTGGTCGCCAATGGTGGCCGCGGCTTGCAGGAATTGCGCGCAGGCATTCTCCACCATTTCGCGCATCTATCATGCGTGGCCGTGACCGAGCTTTTCGTTCGGTTGCCGGACAAGGCCGAGGCCGAGCTCAAGCCGATCGTTGACCTCCTGTCGCAGGAGTTTCGCCAGCGCAAGACCTCGGCGCACGCGGAGGCCTTGCTGATCCTGACCGACGAGAAGGTGATGGCCAATCAGGACGCCCACTATCCGAACATCATTCGGGACGCCGTGATGGCGGCCCGGCAGCGGTTGGAGGCGCTGGACATTTCGTGGCGCACGATCGCCATCGAAGTCCGTTACGCGCGGCTGTCGGGCATTTGCGAGCGGGTCGTCCACCAGGCCCATGCGCCCGGCGAGTCCTTCAGCGACCGCGTCGATCGCGTCGTGACACACAAGCTCTGGGGCACGCTCATTTTCTGCGCGATCATGGTGCTGATTTTCCAAAGCATCTTCAGCGTCGCCGAGTGGCCGATGGATTTGATGGAAGGCGCCGTGGCGCAAGTTGGTGAGCTGGTGCGCAGCTTCATGGCGCCAGGTGATTTGCGAAGTCTGCTGGTCGATGGCGTGATCGCGGGTGTCGGCTCCGTGATTGTGTTCCTGCCGCAAATTTTGCTGCTGTTCTTTTTCATCGGCCTGCTCGAGGACACCGGCTACATGGCGCGCGCGGCGTTCCTCATGGACCGGCTGATGAGCAAGGTCGGGCTGCACGGCAAGAGCTTCATCCCGATGCTCAGCTCGTACGCGTGTGCGATTCCCGGCATCATGGCCACGCGCACGATCGAGAGCCCGAAGGACCGGCTCGTCACGATCCTGATCTCGCCGCTGATGAGCTGCTCCGCGCGGCTGCCAGTCTACACGTTGCTGATCGCAGCCTGCATCCCCAACCAGACCGTCTTGGGCTTCATCGGGCTGCCCGCCTTGACGTTGTTCGGCATGTACCTGCTCGGGACCGTGGTGGCTTTGCTCATGGCGTGGCTGTTCAAGAAGACGCTGCTCAAGGGCGAGACGCCGATGCTCATCCTCGAGCTGCCGCCCTACAAACGGCCGATGCTCCGTCAGGTGCTCCGCCACATGTGGGAACGCTCGAAGCTCTTCCTCCGCCGCGCCGGCACGGTGATCCTCGGCATCAGCATCATCTTGTGGTTCCTGCAGACGTACCCGAAAAGCTCGGCGATCAGCCAGCAGTTCACCGATCAGCGCGCGCAAGTCGAGGCCAACGGCGAAGTCACACCCGAAGGTGAACTGGACGCCGTCACCGTCGAGAAGCTCGCCGATCTGGACAAACAAGAAGCCGGTGAACTCCTGGCCTACAGCTTTGCGGGCCGCATCGGTCACTTAATCGAACCCGTGTTCGCGCCACTCGGCTTCGACTGGAAGATCGGCATCGGCATCGTGGCGTCGTTCGCGGCCCGCGAGGTCTTTGTCAGCACCATGTCCACCGTTTACAGCCAGGGCGGCGGCGATGATGACGCGGCCATTCTGAAGCTCTCCGAGGTGCTCCAGCAGCAAACCCGCGCTGACGGCTCGCCGCTCTACACCACGCGGCTGGGCGTCACGTTGATGGTGTTCTATGTGTTCGCGCTCCAGTGCGTGAGCACGATCGCCGTCGTGCGCCGCGAGACGAACGGCTGGAAATGGCCGCTCTTCCAGTTCGCCTACATGTTCGCACTGGCCTGGGTGCTGGCCTTCCTTACGTGGCAAGGCGGGAAGTTGCTGGGTCTGGGTTGAGCCTTGCGGATGGCTGGCCGTGCTCCTACCGTCCGCCCGTTCTGTTGGTTAACCCCACTGTTTACAAACCATGTCCAAACTTCCCGAAATCACTCTTCGTCGCGGCGAACACGAACGCATCGTGGCCGGTCACCCCTGGATCTACCAAAGCTCGATCGACAAACTCGAGTCACCGGCCGCCGATGGCGAAGTCGTGCTGGTCAAAGACTTTCGCGGCAAGGCGCTTGGCGTGGGCTTCTACAATTCCAAATCCCGCATCAGCGTGCGCGTGCTCTCGCCGGAGCCGGTCGAGATCAACCAGGCCTTCTTCGAACGCCGCATCCTCACCGCCCTCGAACTGCGCCGTCGTCGAATGCCCACCGCCACGTCCTTCCGCGTGGTGAATGCCGAGAGCGATTTCCTCAGCGGTCTGATCGTGGACAAGTATGAGGACGTGCTCGTCGTCCAGACCTCATCGCTGGGCATGGACCAGCGCAAGGCGCAGATCGTCGAGGTCTTGAAGAACGCCCTCGCCCCGCGTGCGATCATCGAACGGAACGAGCTCGCCTCCCGCAAATTCGAAGGCCTCACGGACGCGAACGGCCCGCTCTTCGGCGAGCTGCCCGGCAAGTTTCCCATCAAACTCAATGGCATCACGTTCGAGGTGGACGTGCTCGGCGGCCACAAGACGGGGCTCTATCTCGATCAGCAGTTGAACTACGAACTCGTCGGCCAGCTGGCCAAGGGCCGGAACGTGCTTGATTGCTTTTCGTTCCTTGGCGGGTTTGGACTGCATTGCGCCCGCGCCGGCGCCGCCCACGTCTTCGGCTTGGATCAAAGCGAGGACGCCATCAAGGCGGCCGAGACGAACGCCACGGCCAACGGCTTCAGCGACCGCTGCAAATTTGCCCAGGCAAATGTCTTCGACTGGTTGAAGGAACGCTCACACACGGGCCCGCACGACAAGCTGATCCCGCCGTACGACATGATCATCCTTGATCCGCCGTCGTTCACGCGCACGCGCGACGCCGTGCCCAATGCGTTGCGGGGCTACAAGGAAATCCATGTGCGCGCGTTCAAGCTGCTCCGGCCCGGCGGCGTGCTCGCGACGTTCTGCTGCTCACACCATGTCGACACCGCGACTTTCCGCGACGTGATCCTGTCGGCCGCGTACGACACCCGCACGGTGTTGCGCCAGACGGCGATCCTGACGCAGTCGCCGGATCACCCGATCATCCCGATGGTCCCCGAGACGGAATACCTGAAGGGTTTTGTGTTCGAGAAGGTGGGATAAGGGGAATCGTCATCGTTCTCGTCGTCGTCCTCGAATCCGCTGACTGGTGGGGCGCGATCCTCCGGTCGCGCCTCGATCGAGTTTGCGGCATGCGCAGGATACGGATTCACTCGAAATACAAGCAGGCTAACCGATTCAAGCCGGAACAATTCAGTTCAACCGCGAATGGACACGAATCCACACGAATATAGGCGGGGATTCCTTGGCCCCTCGGCGGCCGCGCCAGGGTTCACCAAACAGTGCGCGAGAATTCTGAGGCCCCACATTGCTTCGATCAGCGCCGATTCGTGTCTATTGGTGTTCATTCGTGGTTTCCTTCTGCATGGTTCCGGTCAAGAGCTTCGTTGTGACCGCGCCCCACTGGTTAGTCGAAATCTCCTCTCCGTTCGAGGCGCGACCGGAGGATCGCGCCCCACCTTGCAACGTCGCTGCTGCCACAGGGCTCGCCTTGCGGCGCGGTGGCTGATTCACTCTCGCCATGCGCCCGTCGCCCCGCAAAACACTCGTCAGCCTCACGCCATTGACCCCCCAGGCCGTGCTCCCTTACGAGACGCTGCTGACCACGAAAGCCGGCACGGTAAGGTTGGAGTTGCTCGATCGCGATGTCTTCCGCCTGCGGGCCACTCCCGGGCGCGATCTCAATCGCCAACCATCGTGGGCGGTGCTGCCGCATAAGTGGCCTGATCCCGGCGTGCGCTTTCGCTTTCATCGCCAATCATTTTCCGCCACCACGGCCGCCGGGCAGTTCAGGCTGCAACTCGAAACGGGCCGCTGGACGTTGACTGATGACGGCGGCAACGAGTTGTTCGCGGGCTCCGGTTTTCAATTCGACGACGGCAAGCCCCGGTTCGAACTCGCCCT
>JANLTG010000009.1:0-16339 GCA_031362805.1 bacterium | reverse complement strand
TAGGGGCCGAGCTTGGTTCCGGGAGTGAGCGTCATTTCTTGAGGAGTCCTGTCCAGTTCAGCACCAACCGCATCGCGGGCCCTGGCGCGGCTTCATCTGTTCGACTCATCAGGAAGCGCTCGCCATCCACCGTGGTGATGTTATCAATGGCGGGGTCGAGCTCGAATAACTTACTCGGCTTGCCCGGGCGAATGACATCACCCGAGATCTCAAGCGGCAGACTCACGAGCGTGCGATTTTCGTTGTAGATCAGTTCTCGGCCCTGACGCCCCCACATGCAGGTGATGTATCGGTTCTTGGATCCCGAGAGGATCTGCGTCCGATGGCTGGCCACTGGGTAGGAGTCGATGACCAGTTCCGATTCGCCATCATTGATCGCGACATATGCGACCCATCTTCCGTCGGGTGAGATCTTCGCCCTGCGCTCGAACGCCGTGGTCGCCAGATAGGGCTGCGCTTGCCCCCCATCCAGAGGCGCCACGAACAGATCCCAGCTGTTGGCATTCTCCGCGCCAGCAGTGCTGGATCCCAGCGTGGCGACCAGCAGCGATCTTCCATCCGCAGACCAACCCTGTGCTTCGAGGAAGAGTCCCGGAACCCCACGCACGGAATCCCGCGGGCCGCTCCCGCCTGAGTGGATCAGGCGCAACACCTCGCGACCGCCATCATGAGCGGTGGCGGCGATGCGGCGACCATCTGGCGACCATTGCGCCAACTGGAATACATCGATGTCCTTCATCAAGCGAGTGGGAACGCCCCGCCCCAGGTCCACCTGCCAGAGGTCGCCACCCGAAGTCGCGAGCGCTTTGGTCTGGTCGGGAGAGAGGTTCGAGAGTTTCCAATCTCCGACCGGGAGATCCACCACACCTCGCGGCGCACCGCTGCGGTCGGCCCACTCGAGCCGCGCGTCGGGGGAGCGGATGTCGGGATAGAGATGCAGAAGTAGCCGAGGCGCTCGAACTGGAAACGCTCGGCGGGTTGCGCCGCTTCCCATGGGAACTTCAACCCGAAGCCTCCCATAGCGTCGATCCGGTCTTCGGGCCACTGTTACCTGGTGTCTGAATTCCGTCCGGGTGGATGCCTCGGATGTCATTTGCATCCAGACAATTGGGTGTTCGCCACGGGTGAAAGTTGACTCGTTTTCTTGCGAGCGGTATACCTTACGCGATCCCTGAGAGGTAACTGAGCCGAAGTCGGAACCAGCTTTGTGAAGCGAAGCGTGCGCCGGCGGTTCAGGTTGGGGCTCAAAAAGGTCAGCCTGCTCAACCATTAGTAAACCCAAGGAGAATGGGTAAGGGAAAGTCATGCACTTAAACAAAGGAGAACCCAAACGGGGCAGCGGCAACTGCGGCTGGAAATCAATCGCAAATAAAGCCGCCATCACGGAGGGGCGAACAAGATGGAAATTCGAATTTAGCCTCGCAATCGGGTTGATCTTATTGGCGAGCGCGTTGACCGCGGCAGCGGACTCGTGCGACACCTTTCCAATCGCGTTGTCGCGCGAAACGCTCGTCGGCAGGCTGCCCGGCGACGAATTGCCAGATGCCTTCAACGGAACATCGCCGGGCAATTTCGGATGGCTGACTTGGGCGGGCAGTCCCAGTGTCCCCGCACTTGTGACCAGTCTTACGGCACCGGGAGATAGCGCCCGTTACGTGAATCCGGTTGATCCGAACGACCCGGTGCTTTCGGTAGGCGATTGGGTGCGCGGCAAGCCGGGAGTGTCCAACGGCAAGAATGTTCGCGATGCATTGGACGCGCTCAAGTCGCGAGATATAATCGTGCCCGTCTGGGATCAGGCACGTGGCTCGGGCAACAACGCTGAGTATCGCGTATCTGGATTCGCCCGCCTGCGTTTGTTGAGTTATCAACTGCCGGGGCAAAGCTGGCTCCGGGCTCGCTTCCTCGGTGAAGTCCACTGCGGCGTGTTTAATCAACCGCCGGTGGTGAATGCCGGTCCGGACCGGTCAGCTTGGGTGAGGGAGTCGGTGGCATTGGATGGGATGGCTGCTGACGACGAACTGCCGGACGGAAGTGTTCTCAGTGTGCGCTGGGTCCAGGTTGGTGGTCCGGGAATGGCGGCTTTCGCGGATCCGTCCTCGGCCGCCACGACTGTCAGTTTCGATCTGCCCGGTATCTACGAACTGCGGTTGACTGCCAGCGACTCGGAGATTTTGAGTGGCGACTCCTGTCTCATCGCCGTGAACCAGCCGAACCGGCCGCCGGTGCCCGACCGGACTCCGGTCGTCACCCAGGAAGATAGGGCGGTGGATTTCAGCCTGGCGGCGGTTGATCCCGACGAGGATCCCCTGACTTTCCGCATCCTGGTTCAGCCTGCCCACGGACTTCTCACCGGGGATCCGCCTCACCTTCGTTACGCTCCCATTGCGGACTATTTCGGGTCGGATCGATTCATGTATGAAGTGACGGATGGAAGACTTGGGTCAGGCGAAACGGAACAGGTCATCAAGATTTCGGCGCTGAACGACGCTCCCTTGGCTGACACGCAGACGTTGTCGACCGCGGAAGATCTGGCCCTTCCCATCAGGTTGAGCGGTTCCGATGTTGAAGGTGAGGCGTTGAGTTTCGAGGTGTTGGACAGCCCGGTAGCGGGTTCTCTTACGGGTGTTCCGCCGTTTCTTACCTATACTCCGTCGGCCAATTTCTTTGGTTCGGAGAGTTTCAGGTTTCGAGTAAGCGATGGCGCGCTCAATTCACTGGAAGCGTCGGTCGTCGTGCTGGTGGGTGAAATCAACGATCCGCCCGTGGCATTGGCTCAAAGGCGTTCGTTGGCCGAGGATTCGCCCTTGCCGGTCACTTTGAAGGGTTGGGATGTCGAAGGCAGCTCGCTGGCGTTTACTGTCGTCAATCCACCGACCCATGGGGCGATCACCGGAACGCCGCCCCATCTCACCTACGTGCCAGCACTTAACCATCAGGGTGAAGATTTGTTTACGTTCCGGGTCGATGATGGTGTCCTCGAGTCCGAAGCCGCGACCGTGACGTTCGAGATCACGCCGGTGAATGATGGGCCACTTGCCCGCAACGGCTCGGTGGAAACTGGGGAAGATACGGCCGTCGAAGTGGTACTCGGCGGCATCGATGTCGACGGTGATCCTTTGAACTACGAGATCGTTGGATTACCTGCCCACGGTATTTTGTCCGGCGCTCCACCGAATCTGGTATTCACGCCATCGGCGAACTTTGCAGGTGGCGACGAGTTGACCTTTCGGGTGGCGGACGGCGCGGCGAGTTCCGAGCCGGCTTCAGTGAGCATCACGGTGCGGCCCGAAAACGACACGCCCGTAGCTGTAAACACGTTTGCTGAAGGGCTCGAGGACAGAGAGTTGCCGGTTCATTTTTCTGCTTCCGACGCGGATGGTGATTCACTTGAATATGAGATCCTCGTGGGTCCGAACCATGGTCGATTGAGCGGCACGCCGCCCCACCTGATTTATGCGCCGACAGCAAATTTCGCCGGTTCCGATCAAGTGACTTACCGCGTATTGGATCAAGCCAGCAAGTCCGCGGCAGCCACCTGCTTCATCTCCCTGATACCCGTCAACGATCCCCCGGTTGCGACGGTACCGGAGTTCGTAACCAACGAAGACCAGCCAGTTGCCGTAACGCTTTCCGGTGTGGACGTCGAGGGCGATGAACTTTCATTTTTCATCCTTCAACCGCCGAGCCACGGCGTATTGTCCGGTTCAATTCCGAACCTCACCTACAGCCCCGCCGCTGATTATCATGGAGTGGACCGGTTGACATTTCGCGCCCGGGACGGAGCGCTGGATTCCGTCGAGGCAACAGTGTCCATCCAGATTCAACCGGTGAACGATCCCCCCACTATCACGATCGTTTCACCGTTCGCCGGGGCAACTTTCAACGAGGGCACCGCGGTGCTGGTTCGGATGCGCGCTGCGGATGACGACGCGGTTGCGCGAATCACCTTGTTTGCGAATGGCAACTTGCTGACGGAACTCCTGCCGCCTTCGTTCGAGTTCAACTGGATCAATCCACCCACAGGAACACAGTTGCTTTCCGCAGTTGCTGTGGACAACGAAGGTGTGACCGCAAATTCCAGCCCGGTGGAAGTGCGGGTCGGTGCCGTCGAGCACGGAGATTTTGCGGTCGACGCCGGACCGGATCAAATCATCGTCTCGCCCGGCATCGTTTCGTTGACCGGCAACGTCGAGCGGATCAGCGACGGCGGTTCGGTGAGCCCGATGGTTTCTTGGTCGGCGGTCGCTAGTGGCGCCACGGCTGGCTTTGAAAATAGTAATTCTCTACAGACTACCGCCACCTTCACCACACCTGGCGAATATGACCTGAGGCTTGCCGTTCGAGAGGAAGACGGCTACCGAACCGACACGGTGCAGATCGTAGTTTTACCGCCGTCGTCTGAGCGGCTTGCCGCCGCGCGCACGCATCAAGGCAGGGAGTTTTGGTTTACCATGCTGAACAATCACCCGGTGCTTCAGGAGCCCGACTATCTGGAGGCTTTTTTAGTCATCCAATCCGAAGTGGATACCGATGTGACGATCACCATCCACCAGCCCTTTCCCGAACTACCTCCATTCGAGAAGCGGCTTAGAGTCGAAGGAGGAAAGGCGACGCCAATTGAACTGCCAGTGGATCAAACCAGTTCCGAACTGGGCCTAACCGACGCGGTCGTGCGCAACGCCATACGGGTGAAGTCCGTCGACCCGGTGTCCCTTTGGCTGTTCCACTATCGGGATGATTCGTCGGAAGGTACGCTGCTGTTGCCGACCGTGCTGCTGGGAAAAGAGTATCAGGTCATGACTTACGGGAATTCACCCAGCGTGAATCAGCCCGGCGAGATCGTGGAGGGGAGCCAGTTTGCCCTCGCGGCTACTGAAACTGATACTGTGGTGACCATCAGCCCAGCGAAAACCGTCGGTTCCCGGATTGCGGGAGTGCCGTACGAGGTCTTGCTGCAGCCGGGCGAAACATATCGATTGATCGATCAGGAAGATGTTGTCGGCGATTTGACTGGCACGGTCATTCGGGCCAATAAACCCGTTTCAGTCTTCGGCGGTCACACATGCGCCAACGTCCCATCCGGAGTGGCGGCCTGTAATTTTCTCGTCGAGCAATTGCCGCCGGTCGAGACGTGGGGCCGGAGATTTCTGACCCTTCCACTCATAGGACGAAGTGGCGGCGATACATTTCGAGTGCTGGCCTCGGCGGATAATACGATGCTACGCATCGCGGATGAAACGCTGCGGCTGGATCGGGGCCATTTCGTAGAACGCATCCTGGTGGAACCGGCCGAAATCCTTTCCAGTCGGCCCATTTTAGTCGCCCAATTCTCGAATGGAGGCATGTTCGATTCTACTGCCGGCGATCCTTCAATGACCTTGGTGCCACCGATCGAGCAGTTTGGGGGCAGCCACACTTTTGCGACTCCACCGCCTGTCTGGCACAACATTCTTGGAGCTAGCAGTGAGGTCTTCACAAATTACGTGAACCTGGTCCTGCCCGGAACCGGATTGGGCAGCCTTCGGTTGGACGGCTCTCCAATATCCGACGTTGACTTGATGCCCATTGGCAGCAGCGGGTATATAGGGGCAAGAGTTCCGATCGACCCCGGGCAGCATCAAATCACCGCCAGCGTGCCGGTCGGGATTTGGGTGTATGGCTGGGCTAATTTCGACGCCTACGGATTCCTTGGGGGAATGTTCTCCGATACAATCGGGCAGGGGGTTCACCTCGCGCTAAGCCAGTCGACCTCGGCTGCCTTGGTTGGTACCGGCAAGACCGTTACCGCGCAAGTCACCGATGAAGTGGGGCGGCCAATGGCGGATCATCAGGTGGAATTCATCGTGTCCGGAGCCAATCCACACGAGGCACCAGTGACCTCGAATCCCTTGGGCCTCGCCGTGTTCGAATACACCGGAACAACGGCGGGCGAAGACGTGATCATGGCGCGCCTGGCTGCGCTTGAGCAATCGGTCACGAACACCTGGATCGCCGCCTCGCCAAATCTGCCGCCGCACGTGTTAGCAGGTGACGATCGGGCGGGGTTCGTCACGGATACGTTCGCCCTGGCGGCCACGGTTGCGGATGACGGATTGCCGGAGGGCGCAGGTATCAATGTGCGCTGGCACACCCGGAACGGCCCGGCCGCCGCCCGATTCAGCGATGCGCAGGCGGTGTCCACCGCGGTCACCTTCGACATGCCGGGCCGTTACGAACTCGCACTGTCCGTCCACGATTCCGAGTTCGAGACTACTGAAGCTGTCCGAGTGACGGTCCTCGATCCGGTGACGCTGTCACTTGCCGGCTCGCAATGGAACGAAGAGTTCGAGTACTGGGAACCGCTGGAAGCCGGGCAGGCGGTACCCCTGGGACGCAGCATCCAGCTCTCGGCGGCGCTGGTGGGCATTCCCGAGGGCGAGGAATGGACCTTTCAATTCCTCGACGGGGCTGATCTGCAATTGGGAGGAGAGAATCAAATCGTAGAACTCGCCGGCCTGGCACCGGGCGGCCATTCGCTGTCGGTCCGCGCAAGCGGGCCTCACGGTTTGTCGATTCGAAGCACGCCGCTGCTAGTGCATCTCACCGCATCGCCGCAAATCGTGCCGCTTGCCCCGCTGCAGGATCGCGTGGTGAGATTCGACGAGGCGTTGAACATTCGGGCCACGGCCAGCGACCCCGATGGAACGGTCGCCAGTCTGGCGGTCTATTTCGGCCCCTGGCTGATCGTCGAGGCGTCGGGTGGCGAGCTCGACTTCGCCGGACTGCTGCCTGGTTGGGGAACGCAGTCGCTGCGCTTCGTGGCGATCGACAATCTCGGACTGGCATTCGAACTGGCCACCGTTCAAATCACGATCACGCCCCCGGTCGTCGACGTCGCGCTGACCGCGCCTGATCCGGCGCAAAGCGTCCGTCTGGGAATGCCCATCGTGTTCGCGGCAGACGCCGTGGTCGGTGCCCCGGCGGCAGTCAGCGTGGTAATCTTCGAGTGGTGGGGCCCGCTTCCGTGGGAATGGTTTCCCTACTGGCACTACGGAGTCGCCGCGTCGGAGCCGCCTTACACCGCGACCCTCGACCCATTCAACTTCAACTATCCGCTTTACCCGGGCAGCTACCAGTATCGCGCCCGCGCCGTCGCGACGTTTGACGGGATCGGTGTGTCCGCCCCGATCACGATCAACGTGCTCCCAACCATCGGAGTAGCCATTGCGTCGCCAGCCAATGGCGCGGTGGTTTACACCGGCAGGACCTATCCGATCGAACTGAATGTTGATGATCCAACCGGTGTCTTCGCGAGCGCCGAGTTCTCGATCAACGGCGGTCAGGCAATTTCGCGACCCGAGCCGCGCCTGGACTGGACGCCGACGGCGGTCGGGAACCATATCATTGGTGCGCGAGTCCACGACCACAGGGGATATACTTACGATGCCGCGGAAACCGCAACCGTCCAGGTGGTCGACCCGCCGGTGCCGGAGGCACAGATCGTTGAACCTGCGGATGGAGCAACCTTGCCTGCCGGGAGACTGACGTTTGTCTTCGGTGAAGTGACGGATCCGGCGGGTGTCGTGACCAACCTAACGCTCCTCGTCAACGGGGTGGCCATGCAATCAGGCAGGTCGGCGGCGTTCACTTGGAAACCGGAAGCCTCGGCGAACTACCGGTTGGAATTGATGGTCCAAGACCGCCTCGGAAGACAGGCCACTAGTCCGGCAATTGCGGTCACCACGGCTCCGGAAATCTACGTTGGCATAAGCCAGCCGCAGGAGGGAGACCTCCTGCCACTCGGTGAGGAGCTCGAAGTCACGGCCAACGTGAGCGATTCCGGCAACATGATGCAACGCCTCGAACTGCTGGCGGACAACGTCAAGGTCGATGAAGCGGACCATATCCATCTCCGATGGACACCCGCCACCGCCGGACCGCACACCCTTCAAGTCGTGGCCTGGGATTGGCAGGGCGGCAGCCATCCGTCCGTAGTCATCCCCGTCACCGTGGCGCTGCTGATCCGGCCGACGATTCAACTGCTGACGCCTGCGGGCGGTACGTCATGGGTTGCGAATCAACCGGTATCACTCGCCGTGGCGTCGAGTGATTCCGACGGCGCCGTGATCGAGGTGGAGATTCGCTCCAATGGCAAAGCCATCCTCACAACCAATCAGGCGTCGTTTGCCTTCGCCTGGTTGGACGCGACACCGGGCTGGCACGAGCTTGTTGCCACCGCCCGGGACGACACGGCCCAGTTCGCGCGAACCGATCCGGTCCGCATCTGGGTCGAACACGAAGAGCTTCCCGGTGTGGCCGCGCCCGGAAACTTGCGCGCGGTTTCCCGCCGCCCCGGACACACCTTGCTCTGGTGGGATCCAGTCGTCGTGCCGGGCCTTTCCGGATACGCCGTTCTGCGCCGAACCGAACCGGATGGGGAATGGCGGCAGGTCGGCCGGACGGAGCCGGGCAAACACTTCCTTGAGCAGGCCATCCTTTCGGCACGCACCGTCTATACTTATCAGGTCAAAGCCCTCATCGGAAACGACCATCAATCCGGTCCGGCGAGCGAAGTCACCGTTCGCACCCGGGCGGTGATGCCGGAGTACGGCGTACTTGATCTGACGGAATTAGTAATCGGAGCTGGCACCGGCCCCAGCGCCCTGGTCAACGGCTCCCAAAAACCAAATCGATCGACCAAGCCCGGCCGGTCGGCCCGAAACGGGTCAGGACAGTTCACGAGCCTCGATTCCTTCTCCCCAGTTGATCGCGGTCCTTTCAGGGTGCTCGGAATCAGCGACGCCAACGAAATTCTGTTCGCCCACGACGACGGGAAATTTACGTTGTGGTTTCCTGGTGGCGCCGACGACCTCACGATCCCAGGTTTTCAGCCGGTTCGAGTAACCCGAAGCGGAGTCGTGGTGGGATCGGTCATCGTTGATGTAACGGCGGCTGACGGCACGACCCGGCCCGAGCGGCGGGCGGCCCGATGGGATCGGGTCAATGGCGTGAGGTCGGTCGGCGGCGATCCCAAGCTGAATCGGGAACCGGCCGCGCACGCGCCCCTGTCGCAACCTTATGACGCATTTCATTTGCTGACCGACGTCAATGCCCAGGGCCAGTTTGTGGGCCAGGCTTCGTATGTTTATTTCTTGAACAGCATCCTAAACAACGACGCCGATCCAAATTTCATCGCGAATCACGCCACTCTCTGGCTGGGAAACGGCTCGGTCAATCTCGGTGGCGTTACGGTATTGAACGGGTTCAGCCGGGCTGCGGCCATCAATGACGCGGGTTTGATCGTGGGTTGGGGTGCGATTACCGGGGTGGGATCGGACGGTCAACCGCTGAGCACACAGACCCACGCGGCCCGCAGCGATGGCCGCCACTGGAGTGCCAGCGGCGGAATGGTCGATCTGGGCACGTTGGGGGGAAGCCATAGCGCCGCCTTGGATGTGAACAACAGCGGACTGGCGGTCGGCTACAGCACGCTTCACCCGGAAGATCCGATTGGCCTTTCACAGGCAGCCTTGTGGTTGCCCGCATCAACGCAGCCGGTTCAGCTGCCCAATCTGGGCGGCACCGACCTTCAGTATCCCGACGGCTACGGCTACGCCACGGCCGTGAATGATGCGAACCTGATAGTGGGCGAGTCAGTCAGGAAGGACGGCGCCATGGCAGCAACCCTGTGGCAGCGGATCGCCGAACCCGAAGAGTCGGGCGACCCCGGCATCTGGGAGGCCGAGGACCTCAATGTGCTAGCCGACGACGACGTCTGGCTGCTGACCAACGCCCGGGACATCAATTCCAGCGGCTTGATCGTCGGCCAGGGAATCAAGTGGATTCCGAATCCACAGCACCCCGAGCAGGGTCAATGGGAGCTGCGCGCCTTTCTGCTGGTGCCGGGCTCCCTTCTGACTGACGCCAATCGGGATGGAGTGATCGACACCCGGCCGGGCTCGGAGAGCGAAGACCGCAACCGTGTTTCGCGGCTCAATCCGTGGCGGTTTTGGATCAATAACGACAAGGATACCGGGGACGCGGGCCGGACCAGCAAGACTGACGTTCCCGGGTCGTTGCTGATCGTTGCTCCGCCCTTTGGCGGAAACCTTGGCAGCATCAGCGGGGTCCGAGACTTGGTGGACTATTTTCCACTGTGCTTGGACATCGGCCGGCTGCTGACTCTCTTTCCACCGGCGGAATTCGAATACATCGTCGAACAGCAGGATGCCGCCATTCGCTTTGCCGAGACCACGTTGTCCCCGGCTGATTCGGATGCGTATCTGCGGGATGTCGCGGTCGCCAAATCGCTGGTGCCGGGTTTGCTCAGGGCACCGCGGAGCCAGTTCAGCCCCGGCTCTACCAGCGATGGCAGGCTTTCTCCAGCGTTCCTGGCCCAGATTGCCAGCAGTGGCGCGGGCGTGTTGTTGATCGAAGGACGAAAGAACAGTCCGCACCCAATCCGGTTGGAGTTGCACCGCGCGGGGAAGCCGGTCCTCAAGCTGTTCTTCGGTCTCAGCGTCTCCCCCGTGGTGGAGATGTTCCGGTTTAAGAACTTGCTGGCGTCGGCGGGTGGGCCGTCCCTGCCGGGCGACCGTCTGGCCGAACCGTCGAACTATCCGGATGACTTGGGCTCGGACAAGAACTTCGTCTTCCTGCACGGTTACAACGTCACAATGGATGAGTCGAGAGGCTGGCAGTCGGAGATGTTCAAGCGACTTTTCTGGTCCGGATCGCGAGCCCGGTTCCACGGGGTAAGTTGGTATGGGTACCAGACCAAGCTGTTCGACTCCTTCACGCCTGACTACCATGTGAACGTCGAGAATGCCTTTCAAACCAGCGGTGACCTGGCCGCCTTCCTGGCGCAGGTGAGTGCGACCGGAGGCACCACCGTGGCGGCCCACAGCCTTGGCAACATGGTGGTCAGCGCCGCACTTCAGGACTGGAACCCGCCTATCGAAAACTATTTCATGCTCGATGCGGCCGTTGCCTTGGAGGCCTACGACGCGGGTGAAACCCGCAGCCGGAGTTCGCCCAACCACAACATGGTCCAATGGGAATGGGATACTCCCGCGGGTGCCTACAAGGAATCCCTCCGAGCGAGTGAATGGTACACGCTCTTTCCCGACGGCGATCACCGGCGCTCGTTGACGTGGCGCGGCCGTTTCGACCGCGTTCCGCTGGCGAATGTCTGGAACTATTATTCGTCCGGCGAGGAGGTCCTCGCGATGCATCCGCAGCGCAGTTCAAGCTCCGTAATATGGAATCAATCAAAAAGCTTGTACTTCGGGATCGTCACCTCTGAGGAAGTCGAAGTGGAGACGGCGCGATTTGCCTGGGTCTTGCAGGAAAAGAACAAAGGACGCGGTGTCACCCTGCTCGGACAGGCCGACCCGATTCGGCTGGGCAGCAGCGATATTGGTGGCTGGGAGTTCAATGACGCGGACTATTTCGTCCAGATCGACGATCACGACATCCGACGCATGAGGCCGGCCGAAGCCAACGCCATCGATCCGATGAGGTTGCGGACAAAGCCATTTTTCAGAATGGGTCGCGAATTGGAGCTTTACGGTAGCGACGGCAGCGAGTACGCCCGAATCCATCGCGACCGGTTGCTCGGAGAAATGATTCCTGCCAGATCATTGCCGGCAGGGGCGAATCCGACAAAGGCCTTAAGAGTTGGCTTCAACCTGGATATGAATCGTATGTTTAAGCTTGGTTGGCCGCAAAGCCGAGGCGACGACGAAGCCTGGCGTCACAGCGACATCACGGACGTTTCATATCTGCACGTTTGGCCTCTATTCAAATCATTCGTGGATAACGCCGCTCTCAATCGTTAGGAATCTATGCGAAACACCTGTTCTGCACTGGTAATAGTAATCGCAGGTGTTTTGGCAACTGGCTGTGAGCCCAAAGCACAGTTGACCATCCGCACATTAGACGATGCCGGAATGCCGGTGGTGGATGCTGAGATTAGAGTTCACTATGAGCACTCAAACAACCCAAACAGACGAACAACTATAGTTGGAAGGAGCGATGCTCAAGGTTCGTTCAGGTCAACCTCTCGCACCTCTGGTTATGTTGTTTATGCAGCAGACAAGGATCGTTTCTATCACTCCCGAGGCTCATGGCAGATGACCGGCGGACCGGAAGGTGGTCGTTGGGTTCCCTGGAATCCAACCATCAACTTGGTGATGCGCCCGATTCTTAGTCCTGTTCCTTTGCTCACAAAATCTATTGAACTACAGGATGTGCCAAACGTCGGCAAGACGTCGTTCGATGTAGTAGCGGGCGACTGGCTTCCCCCACTGGGCAAAGGAGTAAATCCTGATTTCAACTTTGATTGGGCGGGCGAGTCGAAAGGAGTCAACCACAGGGAAGGTGAACTGGCGCTGTCCTTCAGTAACGCCGGGGACGGCCTTGTCGAGCAATCCTATTCCTTCGACATGGGCAGCGAACTGCGACTTGCGCACAAGGCGCCGGCAGACGGTTACATCGATTCCCGGCGTTGGAGGGACGAGTTCAAGAATCCGCCAGACTATCCTGTACGGATTGTGGTTTCTGACGTCCGAGAGGACATTGCCTATTTCTTCAGAGTCCGAACGCAAACAAACGGATCGGATGGGAGTATTGGCGCGCTGTACGGTAAGATTGAAGGCGACATAACCTACTTTGGCGCGGGGAAACGTGGCTCAGGCCTTCGCTTCAAATACTACCTCAACCCCACCCCCAACGACCGGAACCTGGAGTACGACGGGACGAACAACCTGTTCGAGGCCCGGAAGCCAGCGGGGCGATGACAATTCCGGTCCCTCTGCTGGGAGAGTTCCGAAGCTCAACAGGATGGCGCTTGGCAAACCGGACGGGGTCGTTAGCCTCTGGATGACGACGACATCAAGCTCATCGCTCGATGTGGAAGTCGATAATCAGGCACACCACTTCATCCTCAGGCACGGGACAGAGCGTTCTCGCTCACGAATAGATTGCGAGCGCGAAAGGCGGGCGGGCTTTCCAGCAGCAGCACGGCACGCACGGCGGCCAGCGGTGTGGCAAACCACGGCCGATGGAGTTGCCGGTCCTCTCCGACGGTCCAGTCGGGCAGCTGCAGATTGAAACGCCGGGCCAGTTCCTCAGCGGTGGCGGCAAGGTAGGCATCCTGCACCGCGCCGAGTTCGCCGAATTGCGGCGCGAGCAGCACGGGCGCGGTGCTGAGCGCAACGGCGTTTGGCGCGGCGTAGAATTCGTCGAGGAAGTTCGCCAGGCAGCGGTCAAACGAATCGCCTTGGACGGCAAGCGCGGCGACTTCAGCCAATGTCTTCGGCCTCATACTATGCCCTCCTCGAACAATCCTTCGACGAGATACTGCGTCTTCACCGGGATGCGGTTGGTTGGATAATACTGCATCACGATTTCAAGCACGGCACCGGCGGACGGCAATCGGAGGTGTCGGATCAGGAAAAGGATGTCGGGCAGGTCGGACGTTTCGCCCGTGGTGGCACCCAAGCGTGCGGCCATGCACTTCATGGCCAGCAGGTATTCTGGCACGGGCATGGTGAGGCGAAGGTGCGGGAACTGCGGGAGATTTCCTGCGGTGGTTTCGTGCCGGGCCGATACAAAGCCCTTCACGCCATCATTGAGCCAGTCCGTTGGGAGTTGCTGCTCCTCGGCGATCCGGCGGGCGCAGTCGCGGATCAACGTCGTGGGTTGAAACAACGCGTCCACATCTTTCGTCGAGAGCCGGGCGGTGAAGGCGAGAACCATGACCGTACCGCCGAACAGGCAAAGCTCGCCGGTTACGCCCAGCTTCCCGAGCTGCTCCGAGAGCGAACCCAAGGCCTGAAGGATTGCTTCACGGTTGAGGCCGGAGCCGGTTGATCTTGGAGCGCTCATACGACGACGGCGAAAGCTAGCGGAAGCCAAAGAGTTTTTCCACCTTTGCCTTCGCGGCTGCACCCGGCCGGCTAAGTGCGGATCTCCGCTCCCTGTGAACTTTGTCCCCACCAAGGGCTACGGCAGCTTCTTGATGTCCGGATAATTCAGCAGGAACTCGCGACGTTGGTCCGAGAATGTCTTGATGCCCATGATGGTGTTCGTCCCCCGGACCAGGTCCTTGGCGACCAAGGCTTGAAAGGCTTCGTACGAGTCCAGCTTGCGCGTGTCGGCTTTCACATCCGCATCGATGAGCGCCTGATACTTCAAGGCGATCGGACCGAGGCGATTCCAGTCGAGCCACTTGGTGGCCATGTCTTTCACGTAGCCAAGGTAGCGGGCGCGCAAGGCGGGAACCGCCACCATCCGGCTCAACAGCACCTTGTTGGGATCCTCGGCACCGATGAACGGGTCCAGATCCGTTCCGCGGGCTGCCTTGCCACGGATGTTGGGCGGCGCGTCGTAGAACGCTTCGTTGCCATCATGCGGGTAGATGACGAAGCGCCCTTTCTCGTCCCAATACAAATTGTAATCGCTGGAACGAATCCAATAGCCGTCGTCGTTGACGAACGTGCTCTCCAGCGCCAGGAACTTCAGGGCCGCGTCGATATCGAAGATGGGCGTGAGTTCTTTCTCCAATTGGTCGAGCGGCGTTTCGGTCAGCACTTTGCACAACTGGATCAGGGCCGCCCAAGCTTTGGGATCTTCTTTGCTGTGCAGCTCGTAGAGCTTCCGGTAATCCTCCACGTTATCGCCGATGTAGTTCAGCCCGGCCTTGGCCCACGGGCTGCCGGGCGCCTTCCAACGCGTGCCGCCCTTGGTGGCCCACCAATCCTTCACGAAATCCTTGTCCTCCTGCTGGGTGTTCACATAGACCCCCCAATACTCGCCGTTGATGACGAGCTTGACGAAGTTCGCCTTCGGAGCGGCGGTGTATTCCCGGCAAACCTGGTAGTACAAGACGGCCTTCAGCATCGTCGCATCGCCGTTGGAGTTGAGGAGATTGAAGGTCCGATAGCCGCCAAGCTTCTGATCCTTGTTAACAAAATCGAGTTTGAGATTGAGCGATCGCTTCCGTCCCTCGGCAACGAACAGGAAGGAGGACGCACCCCGGCAATGCACGCCGACATTCTCGAAGGATTCGCCGTCCACCGTCAATTTCGCGGGCACGTCGATGTCGGTGAAGCGGAACTCCGTGAGCGCTTTTTCCCAATCAGCATCTTCAAATTCGAGGAAGAAGGTGCGCACGGTGTCGGCATCAAAGGCCGCTTTGTCCGGGAAGCTTTTGACATCCGCCGGGGCGATTCGCGGTCCCGGCCTGGTCGGTTCAGCGCCGGCGCGGGGAGCGGGCCGACCCGAAGGAGGTTTGGCGGCGGCCTCGGCCGCCAGAGTTTCACGCGCCGTCTTGCGTTCCGCAGCGTTGAGCCAGCCGTTGCCATCTTGGTCGAAACGCTTTTGCACCTTCTCGTCGAGCGAAATGCCGGCGGCCCAGGGCGGCGCAGTTCGGGGCGGCGACGGGGTTTGGGCCTGCGCAGGGATTGCCAAACCGGCTGCAATCGCCAGCGTCCATGGCAATAGCCGGAAACTGTTGGTGCGACATGAGGAAGAGCTCGAAAAGGAAGTCGGGCGGGGATTCATTGCCGTCAGATTTTGATTTTGCTCCCGCGGAGTCAAGGTGCTTCTTGAGGGAATCCTGCTTTCAAACCGCGCTTGATGCTCGCTGAGTTCCACCGGAGGCAGGATGTCTGGTGTGGGGAGGCAGCCATAGCCGAATCCCTTCGGTTGAGTTGGGGGCCGCACCCTCGCGGCCCGATGGAAGCGTCGGAATTGGGTCACCATTTGGAGGTAGTGGATGCGCTCGTATTCGGCGCGAGGGCGGGCCGAATTGCAGCCGAGCCGGCTGTGGTCCCCGTTCATTTTAACTGCATCGTTGCTTGGCGCGGCGGAAGTTTCCAGCGGCGGTGCATCCAGATCCATTGCTCGGGATGCCGGAGGAGCATGCCCTCCAGAGCGGCGTTGTAAGCGCGGGTGTTCTGGCGGATTGCTTCGCCCACGTTGTCATTCTGAATCAGCGGCACCGGATCCTCGAACCGCAGGACATGGCGACCATCTGGTTCGCGCCAGGTGCAGGCGGGTATGACGGCCGTCTCCGTGCTGAGTGCGAGAATGGCCAGGCTCTTGAAGGTGCCCGCCGGCTGCCCGAGGAATTCCACCGGGATGCCGTCCGGTCGGCCCGCGTGCTGGTCAAAGGTGAAGACAATGATCGCGCCTTCGCCCAGCAGTTTGAGGATGGCTTCCATCGAGCCGCGCTTGGATAATGTTTCGAAGCCCGCCCGACGAAAACGCCGCGTGATCAACCGGTCGAACCAGCGCGGTTTGAGCGGGCGCCGGAGGAAGTGGAACTTGCCGGCGTATTGTGGGAACTGCT
>JANLTG010000222.1:0-31527 GCA_031362805.1 bacterium | reverse complement strand
CTCATACCAGAAGCCGATGAGCAGATAGCTGGAGAGCCCGACCAGCTCCCAGAAGATGAACATCTGGACGAAGTTGCTCGCGAGCACGATGCCGAGCATCGAGAAAGTAAACAGGCTCAGGCTCGCGAAGAAGCGGCTGAGACTGCGATCCTCGGCCATGTAACCGTAGGAATAAATGTGAATCAACCCACCGACGCCGGTCACGATGAGCAGCATGAGCTGGCTGATGGCGTCGATCTGAATGCCGAGGTCGAGATAGAGATTGCCAACGTGAATCCAGGGCAATGCGGTCTGCGGAACGGCTTCGCCCCGATAGGCGATCAGCAGGACCAGGCTCAGGAAAAACCCAATCGCGACGGCCGCGATGGACAGCTTGGCGCTGAGCTCACGGTTCTTCGAAGTGAAGAGCGTGATGCCCGCCGCGGCGAACAGCGGCAGCAAGAGAATGATCCAGGGCAACGCGTTCATTGATCAGAATTTCAGGTGCGTCAGATCCTCGGTGTGCGCGCTCTGGCGCTTCCGGTACAACGCCACGATGAGGGCCAGTCCGACGGCGACTTCCGCCGCAGCGACGGTGATGATGAAGAAGACCATCACCTGGCCGTCGAGACTGTTATTGAACCGCGAGAAGGCGACCAGCGCGAGGTTGGCGGCGTTGAGCATCAGTTCGAGGCCCATGTAGATGACGAGCAGATTGCGCCGCAGCAGAACGCCCAACAACCCCAGCGCAAAGAGCGTCGTGCTGACGAACAGATAATGGTTCAGGCTGACTTCCATGATCATAAATCCGAAATCCGAACGCTCAACGTTCGAGCTCGCAGTTGAACAAGGCCAGCCCGGTGTTTGGCTTCAGCGTTCGACATTCTGCTTTCGGTCTTCACTTCAGATCCTTTTTGCTGAGCAGAATGACCCCGACCATGGCGACGAGCAGGAGCACCGACACGATTTCGAACGGCAGCAGGTAACTGGTGAACAGCAACTGGCCGAGGTCAAACGTTGTGCCCTCAATCCGCGCGAGGCCGGTGTCGGCCGGGGCACCGTTGTGGATCGCGAGCAGGATCAACGCAAACAAGCCGCCCACCGCCGCCGTGCCGAGTCCGGCGCTAAACACCTTGATCCGCCGTTGCTCCTCCGCCTTGAGATCCAGCAGCATGATCACGAACAAGAACAACACCATGACGGCTCCGGCGTAGACGAGGATCTGCACCGCCGCCAGGAAGAAGGCGTGCAACAGCACGAACAACCCGGACATGAACACCATCGTCAGGACGAGGAACATGGCGCTCGTGACCGGATTGCGGCTGAACGGATTCAGTACGACCAATGCTCCGCTCAGGAGGGTCAGCGCTGCAAAAAGGTAAAAGAAAATGTCCTGCATCTTTTCTAACTCTCCATCCTGGTAAAGTGCATTAGGTACCAGTCGTAGAGATTGTTGAACTTGTCTGGAACCAGCGCCCGGGCTGGTGCGTAGCAAGCGCGCACCCACGAAGGCAGACCAGCCAATCCCGTTGCCGATGTCGCGCCACAAAGCCAGAGAACCGGGCCGAAGCTCAAAACGTATGCCAAATAAATCCCCACTGCAGAGTACATGAGATATACCGGCCGCTTGAGCCGTTCCACGCTGAAACTCTGTTTCCAAATGGGATTCATCTGTCGTTGGGAATCAAACCGGCTTGAACATCTCCTGCTCCTTCGCTTCGTCGAGCTTGTGTTTCCACTTCTGGACGCCCGGATGCACGCCGCCGAGCGCGAGGAGTTTCTCCTTGTCGTATATCATCTCGCCACGGGTCAGACCGACGAGCGAGTAATCCTTCTGCAGGAAGATCGCCTCTTCCGGGCAGACTTCCTGACAGAGCCCGCAGAAGATGCAGCGCAGCATGTTGATCTCGAACTCGCGCGGCATCTTCTCCGCATTCGGGCGATCAGCGATCTGGCCGGCGGGTCCGGGCGGAATGATCCTGATGGCCTTGGGCGGGCAGACGAATTCGCAGAGCTGGCAACTGACGCACTTCGTCGCGCCGTCCTGATCTTTCACGAGATAGGGCGCCCCGCGATAACCGGGCGGCACCACCCAGCGTTCCTCGGGATACTGCATCGTGACCGCGCGCTTGAACAACGTGCGCGCGAAATGCCGCCACGTGATCCGCAGGCCGCCGATCAGCCCGGGGATGTAGAGCTTCTCCCACCAACTGAGTTGTGCGCGTTTGACGTACATTCGATTTTGGATCAGGCCCGCCACCACAGCCACGTGGCGGTGATGATGATGTTGGCCAGGGCCACGGGCAGAATCCGTTTCCAGCCGAGGTCCATGAGCTGGTCGTAGCGGAAGCGCGGAACCATCCAGCGCACCCATATAAAGACGACCATAAAACACAGGAGCTTGCCGATAAAGATCCCGATGTGCGCGAGGCCCATCGGAATGGACGTGGCCATTTCATTCAAACCGCCGAAGGGCAGCGTCCAGCCACCGAAGAACAGCACCACCATCAGTCCGGACACGGCGATCATCGCGGCGTACTCGCCCATGAAGAACATCGCGAACTTCATCGAGCTGTACTCGGTGTTGTAACCGCCGACGAGCTCGGTTTCGCATTCCGGCATGTCGAAGGGCAGGCGGTTGGTTTCCGCGAACGCCGCGATCAGGAAAATCAGGAACGACAGGAACGTCATGGGCGACTGGAAGACAAACCAGTTCGGCACGAACGGCAGCCACGCGTGCCAGCCCGCTTGCTCGTGGATCAATTCGCTGAGGTTGAGCGTGCCGCCAAAGAGGAAGACCGGAATGACGCTCATGCCCATCGTGATTTCGTAGGAGATCAGTTGGGCGCTGGAGCGGATGCCGCCGATGAATGGATACTTGGAATTGGCCGCGTAACCGGCGAGCACGATCCCGTAAACCGCGAGCGACACGATGCCAAAGGTGTAGAGCACGCCCACGTTCAGGTCGGCGATCACCATCTGCTGCTTGCCCAAGGTCGAGCCGAAAGGGATCACTGCGATCGTCAAGAACGCGGGCACCATCGCCACCGCTGGCGCGAGCCAGAAGTAGATCTTGCGGACATGCGCCGGGGTGAAGTCTTCCTTCAGAAACGACTTAAGGCCGTCGGCGATCGGTTGGAAAATACCCAGTCGAACCAGGAACGGACCGATGATCGGGATCGCGGCAATCCAGGGAATGGCCGTTCGATTCGGACCCACGCGATCCTGGATGAACGCCGAGACCTTGCGTTCGACGAGCACCGAGTAGGCGACCATCGTCAGTAACCCGGCGACCGCGCAGGCGATCTTGATCAGCGTGAAGATCACGAATTCGTTCTCGGCAATGGTTTTTGAAATCCAGTCCATGTGTCGCTAGATTTTAACGTCCACGCCCTGGTCGCCGATCCGAGCCCACTCGAGACCGTTGAGCGCCGGCACTTCCTTCGCCATCTGGTTGAACAAGCCTTCGATGCTCACGAAGCCGTTCTGGCCGGTGACATTGTGGACAAGTTCGTGCAGGAACTCCCACTCGGGTCGGGCATCGCCAGGCGCCTCGACCGCTTTCATGAATTTCTGGAGCCGGCCCTTAACATTAATAAACGTGCCGCGCTTCTCGGCGTGCGCGCAGCCAGGCAGGAGGTAGTGCGCCAACGCGGTCGTCTGGTTCGGTAGAATATCGCTGACGATCAATGTATCGAGCTTGCCGAGCAGGTCCGCGCCAATGGCGGGTTTGGTCACGTCTTCGCCGAACACGATCAAGGTCTTGATGGAACCGCCGCGAATGCCATCCGCGATGCTCTTGAGATTTGAGCCGGGCTCCGCCAGGGCGATGCCAGTCAGTTTCGCGCCGTTGGTGTTGGGATTCTTGTCGGCGTTGACGAGCAGCTTGTCGCCTACGCCCGTGCGCGGAACGGAATCGGTGATCGCGTTCAACTTGTTCGCCAGCTTCTTGAGCAGGTAAAGTTCCTCCGTCGTCTGTCGCGCGCTCGCCACGATGGCGACGGAACCTTGCGGAGCCTTCGCGAGCTTCTCAGAGATTTCCTTGATGGCCGTCGTCCACGTGGATTTCTCGCCGCTCACGAGCACGTCCTTGAGGCGGTCCTCGCGGTTGATCCACTTGTAATTCAAGCGGCCCGAGTCGCACATCCACGTCGAGTTCACCGCGTCGTTCTGCCGTGGCTCGTAGCGATAGACGTTTTCCTCGCGCGAACCGATGGTGATGTTGCAGCCCGTGCCGCAGCTCGTGCAGATGGACTTGGTTTCCTTTAGGAACCACACGCGCATCTGAAAGCGGAAATCTTTCGAGGTCAGCGCGCCCACCGGACAGAGGTCCACGGTGTTGAGCGTGTAGTTGTTGTCGAACGCGCCTTCCTTCCACGCGGCGATGGTGTTGTAGCTGCCGCGATTCACGATGCCCAGCGCGTCGTCACCCGCGATGTCCTTGGTGAACCGGATGCAGCGGGTGCAAAGCACGCAACGCTCATCATCAAGCACGATGCGCGGCCCGAGATCGACCGCCTTGGGCTTGTGAACTTTTTGTTCCACGAAGCGGCTCTTCGCCTGGCCGTATTCCAGCGAGTATTCCTGCAACTTGCATTCGCCAGCCTGATCGCAGATCGGGCAGTCGAGCGGATGATTGATCAGCAGCGACTCCAACACTGCTTCGCGCATTTGTTTTGTCGCCGGTGAATTGGGGTAAAGCTCCATGCCGGGCGAGATCGGCGTCGCGCAACCAATCGCACCTCGCGGCGTCTGCGGTTCGTAGGGGAGGACCGACTTGGCAATCTTGGTGGAGCCGTCTTCGTTGAGCACCGGCTTGCGATCCGGCCCCATCATCGGCGTGCCGAACTCGATCAGGCACATGCGACAGTTGCCCGCGACCGGCAGCTTGGGATGATAGCAGTAGTGCGGAATCTCGAAGCCCGCCAGCTTGCACGCCTGGAGCATCGTGGTGGACTGCGGTTTGCCCTGCCAATCGGGCATCGTCTTCGGCACGTCGAAGTCCTGGCCGTCGATCTTGACCTTCATGGTCTCGACGGGCGGCGCGGCAGGCTTGGTTTCGGCTTTAGCGACAGTGGACATGTTCAAATCTTTCCCGCGTGCAAATCAGTGATGGGGAAAATCATTTCAAAATCTCCCCACATCAAGTCACCGTCTTGAATGTGGAACGACTTGAATTCTTTCGGACGGCGATACTTCGTGAACATCGGGTTCTGGGCCTGCTTGAGAAACGGGCCGAAATCCACAATGCGCTGCGTGCCGTCGTTGAATTTGATGTCCACCCGATGACGGGTGACATGCTTGGCTTCTTTGACGCGCAGATACATAAACGCTATTTGATTCTCCGGGTGATGGTTTCGGGATGAACGACCTTGTTCAAAACAAAAACATCCGACCACTTCTTCAAGATATCCTGCGACTTCGCGTTCACCAGTTCTAGAAAATGCTTCCGCACGTTTCCGGAAAGCGGGCGACGGTTTGTGACACGGCACAGCCGGATTTCCACGATCTTCCCGTTCGCGGTAATAATTTTCGCCTTCGTCTCCGAACTGCCATAACGACCATGAACATGAACCGGCAAATGTTCGCCGGCGAAGAAGAACACCGTGATGCCAAGATATTCGTAGAGCTTGGGCATGGTTCAATGTTGTGATCTGGTGGCCAAATCTTTTCCCTTCACGCGCCGCTCTTCATCCGCCGCGCCCTTGCTTTCAAAGTCTTCCTTGAACTTTTTCACGAAGCTCAACACCGGCCAGGCGCAGGCCTCGCCGAAGGCGCAGATCGTTCGGCCCTGGATGTTCTGGGCGATGTGCAGGAGGTAATCGGCGTCTTCTTTGCGGCCTTCGCCGTGAGTCATGCGATGCAGCGCCTTGCTCATCCACAGTGAACCTTCACGACACGGCGTGCATTGGCCGCAGCTTTCGTGTGCGTAAAACTCGGCCAGGTTCGCGAGGCACTCGACGATGTCGCGGCTGTCGTCGATCACGATGATCGCGCTGGAGCCAGACATTGTGCCCGCCTGCTGGAGCGAATCGAAATCGTACGGCAGATCGAGCAACGGCACATCGACCTTCGCCATCTGACCGTCGGCGCCTTTGCGGTTCAACTTGAAGACCTCGCCCGCCTTCAAAACCTTCGACGACGAACCACCGGGGATGATCGCCTTGAGCTTTCGGCCATCCTTCAATCCGCCGCCGAACGCGGGGTCGTTGATCAATTCACCGAGCGTGGCCTTGCCGACTTCAATCTCATAATAGCCCGGCCGCTTCACGTCGCCGCTCAAGCTCACGATGCGAGTGCCGGTGTTGTTCGGCGTGCCGAGCTTCGCGTATTCCGCACCACCCATGACCACAATATGCTTCACGTGGCAAAGAGTCTCGACGTTGTTGACGATGGTTGGGCACATGTAGAGCCCGAGCACGGCTGGGAAATACGGCGGCTTGATGCGCGGATAAGCGCGCTTGCCTTCCAGCGACTCGATCAGGCCCGTCTCCTCGCCGCAGATGTAGGCGCCGGCACCGCGATGGACGTAAATCTCCAGATCGTAGCCAGTGCCGAGGATGTTCTTCCCGAGTAAGTTCTTTGCCCGCGCTTCGGCCAAAGCCTGGTTAAGCAGCTTCGCGCCCTGCGGCATTTCGCCGCGGATGTAGATGTACGCGAGCTTCACGTCGTTCGCCCAGCAGGAGATGATCATCCCTTCGATGAGCTGGTGCGGATCCTTGTGAATGATCTGGCGATCCTTGAACGTACCGGGCTCGGATTCGTCGGCGTTGCAGATGAGGTAAATCGGCTTGCCGCTCTTGCGGTCGACGAAGCTCCATTTCAAACCCGCGCTGAAACCCGCGCCCCCGCGCCCGCGCAGGCCGGAGAGCTTTACATCGTCACGGATGAATTCCTTCGGCGACTGCGTCTTGCCTTCGCCAAGATCGCGTGGCGCGAGGGCCATGACCTTCTTGAGCGCCTCGTAGCCGCCGTGCCGCACATAGCAATCGAGGTCCGGCGTGTAACCGGGCTGGTCGCCGTGCTTGAGGATGAGGCGGTGCTCCTGGGGCATAGATTATCCGTTCGCGCTCTTGACTCTGGATGCGAAATTCTTAGGTTCTCCCCCGCCACGGATTGCCCGATGGTGTAACGGTAGCACAATAGACTCTGACTCTGTTTGTCTAGGTTCAAATCCTAGTCGGGCAACCATCTCCCGCATGGAATAGGGCATATTGAGTGCTGAGGTCTTCACTCGCAGCCCTCCACAATCTGGTCTGCCTTCTGGTTCGACACGCCTTCGTAGAAATCTTCGTTGACCATCATCACCGGGGCGGTGCCGCAGCTAGCGAGGCACTCAACAAACTCGATCGAGAACCGGCCGTCTTTTGTCGTCTGCAAGCCATGCTTGTGCGCGTCGAGCCCCAGCTTGTCACAGAAATGCTTGAAGAGTCCCTTGGATCCGCCGAGTGCGCAGCTCAACGTGCGACACACTTTGATCTGATACTTTCCCGCCGGTTCCTGACGGAACATCGGATAGAAAGTGACCAGCTCGAAAATGTTGATCGGCTTGAGGTCGAGCTTCCGCGCGATCCACTCGATGGCGTCCTTCGAGATCCAGCCGAAGTGCTCCTGCATCGCGTGCAAGAGCATCAGCGACGCGCTCCGGCGCTCGGGGTAGTGCGAGATCAACTCGTCGAGCTCGGCTTCAAGCTGGGTTGGCACGTTGAAACTCATCGGTCACATTCTCCCATGACGAAATCAAGTGAGCCCAAAATGGTGGGCACGTCGCTGACCATGACGCCGGGCAATACGTGCGACAGGATGCTCAAGTTCACAAATGAGGGCGCGCGAATTTTCAGCCGATAGGGCGTTCCACCGCCTTTGCTGTGAATGTAGAAGCCCAGCTCGCCCTTCGGATTCTCCGCTCCGAAGTAAACTTCACCGGGCGGACAGTTCACGCCCTGCGTCACGTTCATGAACTGGTGGATCAACTCCTCCATGCTGGTCATCACCTTCTGCTTGGGCGGCAGGATGATCTTGCCATCGTCATAGTTGATCGGCCCGCCGGGCAGTTGCGCGATGCATTGATGCAGGAGGCCAACGCTTTGGCGCAACTCCTCCAACCGGACGAGGTAGCGATCATAACAATCGCCCACTTGCCCAACCGGCACATCAAACTTGAGTCGCTCGTAAATCAGGTAGGGCCGGCGTTTGCGCAGATCAAAATCCACGTTGCTCGCCCGCAGATTCGGTCCCGAGAAACCGTAATCGATCGCGTCCGCGCTGCTGATCGTCGCCACGTCCTTGGTCCGATCCAGGAAGATCTTGTTGCGGGTCAGCATCTGGTCGAGTTCATCAATCGCGACGACCACTTCGCTCAGAAACTTCTTAAGCTGATCGATCCAGCCGTCCGGCAAGTCCCGCGACAACCCGCCAATGCGGGTGTAGGTCGTCGTAAACCGCGCTCCAGTCAGGGACTCGATCAGGTTATAGATCTTCTCGCGCTCGGTGAACGTGTGGAGGAAAAGTGTCAACGCGCCGACATCCATCGCAAACACGCCGAGTCCCAGCAGATGCGATGAAACCCTCGCTAATTCACAGCAGATCACGCGGATGTACTGGCAGCGCTCGGGCAGCTTGTCGTGAATGCCGAGCAACTTCTCAACGGCCAACGAGTAGGCGACGTTGTTCGCCAGCGGCGCGAGGTAATCCAGTCGATCCGTGTAGGGGATGAACTGGGTGTAAGTCATGTTCTCGGCGATCTTTTCGTCGCCGCGATGCAGAAATCCCACATCCGGCTCCGCCTTGGTGACGATCTCGCCGTCCAGTTCCAGCACGATGCGCAGGACGCCGTGCGTCGCCGGATGCGACGGCCCCATGTTCAACACCATCTTGTCGCCGTGCAGGTCTTGCAGGTCATCCGACGGCGGCAGTTGCGCCGCGCGGGCAGCGGCGTCTTTGAATTCGATGTCTTGAACGGTGGCCATTACGACTGTTGCTCCACCGTTCTCGCCCGCGGCTCGCGCGCGATCGAATCGCTAGCGCCGGGACTGGTCACAAAGGGGCCGCCTTCCAGCGGTGCGGCTCTGCTGAAAGCGACATCCGGCATTTCGGTTGGTTTGCCGGCCAGCGGGAAATCCTTCCGCAAAGGAAAGTAAGGATAGCCTTCCCACATCAGGATGCGCCGGAGGTCCGGATGACCGGTGAAGCGAACGCCCATCAGATCATATGCCTCGCGCTCGTGCCAGTTGGCCGTGCGCCAGACGGATACCACGGAAGGCAACTCGCTTTTCTCCTCGCTCACACTCGTCCTGAGCCGGACATGGTGTCCGTGGCTCAGGCCCGTCAGTTCGTAGACCACCGTCCAGCGCGGGTCTTCGCCGTAGTTGTCCAGAGCGCTGAGGTCGGTGAGGAAATCGAAACCCAGGTTGTTCTTGGCGAAGGCGCAAACTTCGGTGATGCGCGTCGGATCGACAACCGTCAGCGACACCTCGCCGCGAAACTCCGTCGGCTGCGAAATCAAATCGCCGAACTTCGCTCTCAGTTGGTTGGCCAGATCCAGCGCGGACATGTTTGTCAATTGGTGGTGAACACTTCGAAGCTGATCTTAGGCAACCTGCTCGCTTCCGAGCGCCGCTTTTCCCCGACCCACATTGGTCTTCACGCTCTCGATCAGTTCGGTGAAGCCGTGCTCCCGGGAGATCTTGGACTGCAGTTTCATCAAGCCATCCAGCAGCGCTTCGGGCCGCGGCGGGCAGCCCGCAATGTAAACGTCCACCGGGATGATGTTGTCCACGCCTTGCAGCACCGCGTAACTACGATACATGCCGCCCGTCGAGGCGCACGCGCCCATCGCCACCACCCACTTTGGTTCGCACATCTGCTCGTAAATGCGGCGCACCGCGAGCGCCATTTTATAAGTCACCGTTCCCGCAACGATCATCACGTCGGACTGGCGGGGGGAGAACCGCATGACCTCCATGCCGAAGCGGGAAATGTCGAACCGGCTCGCACCGGCAGCCATCAACTCGATGGCGCAGCAAGCGAGTCCCATCGGCATGGGCCACATCGAATTGGTGCGAAACCAGTTCACGGCGGCGTCCAACTTCGTGTGGATCACTTCGCCTTCGATTTTGGAATTGTAACCGATCTCGGTGGTTTGCATCGCCGTGGTTTGGGTTCTCGACCGACTGCCGAAAGAAAGTTAGGCAGGGGTCTGGTACGAGGCAAGATGATTTGTGATTAGTTTCACAAGCGGAGACAGGTTGCCGTCTTTCCTGCGATTGCGGGTCACGCGCAATCCGGGTTCGTGTCGAAAAGTTTTTGTCGCTCACGCAGTTGACAAAGGGCTTGGCGATTCCTACTTTCGCGCCCGCGTTTGGCTGGGGTCGTAGCTCAGTTGGTAGAGCGTCTCGTTCGCAATGAGAAGGTCGCAGGTTCGATCCCTGTCGGCTCCACCAGCCTTCGCCCGGAACACAGTGGAGGGAGAAGGCTGCCGCGACGAGGCTGCTGGGATCGAAGTCGGGCACAACACCACCGACTACTTGGATTACTTCCCCAGCTCTTGCGCTCTTTGCGCCTTTTCGCGGCCATCATCTCCCGGTCTTTTTCCCTTTGCGGATCAGATTTCACATTGCCGCCCTCGCGCCCTGTTCCTAACCTCCGCGCGTGTCCGTCTCCTTCACGATTCTCGGCAGCGGTTCCGGCGGCAATTGCGCGTACCTCGAAACGCCCGAGGTGCGCCTGCTGATCGACGCCGGCTTCAGCGGGCGCCAGATTCGCCAGCGCCTCGCGTCCATCGGGCGCGCGCCCGAGACGCTCACCGGCATCCTGGTCACGCACGAACACAGCGATCATACCTGCGGCCTCGAGATGATCGCCGCGCGGCTGAACATCCCGCTCTATTGCAACCGGCTCACGCGCGAGGCCGTCGAGAACCAGTTCCGCGTGCCGTTCAATGTCCGCATCTTCGGCACCGGCGCGACGTTCGAGGTCGGCGATGTGCGCGTGGACACCTTCTCCGTGCCGCACGATGCCTATGATCCGGTCGGCTTTCTGATTCACACGAGCGCCGGCAAGGTCGGTTTCCTCACCGATCTCGGCCACGCGACCAAGGCCGTGGTGGACCGCGTGCGGCCCGCCAACGTGCTCGTGCTCGAAACGAACTACGATCTCAAGCTGCTCCAGGCCGACACCAAACGCCCGTGGAGCATCAAGCAACGCATCCTGAGCCGGCATGGTCATCTCTCGAACACCGCCGCCGCCGATGTGCTGGAGCAGATCGCCTCGGATGCCTTGCAACACGTTTATCTGGGCCACCTAAGCCGCGACTGCAACACGCCCGCACTCGCCGCCGAAGTGGTGAACGGCAAGCTAGACGGCCTGGGCGCCCGCGGCATAGGCGTGGAAACGACCTCGCAGGAAAACCCCAGCCCGACGTTTGAATTGGCGAAACGGTTACGGGTGATGGCTGAGAAGCAACCTGCTTCGCTGGCGCATGTGGCGCAAACGGATTGGAAGATGCGGGAAGCGCCGTCCTTGCCGGGGTTTTGATTCTTTGAACACCATGCCTACCAAGAAGCAGCAACGGTTGAAGATATCGGGAGTTATTTATGCGGTGTTCTGGTTGCTGACTGGCACGTGGGGTTTGTGGGATGTCAACCGAGCTTTCGACGTGCGTTATGGATTTGGGACAGAAAGTTTGACCGGAAAGAGAGTTCCGACCACACGGGTAACAGCGGTTGACATCAAGAGTCCTTACCACCAAGGAGCCCCTCCATTGCCTGGACCGTGGCGCTGGCGGAGTACTGGTCTGCCAATCGCACCTTTTTTGATTCTAGATCAGGCAGGTGCCCAACTTTCTGACATGGGTGGCATCGGTGGACGACGAATTGTTCTTTGGGTTTTTGGCTGGAGCAAAGAATTTTGGATCCAGACCTATTGGGTTTCTTGAAGCCGCGCACAAGTACCGCCGCTTCAAACGTCGCCGACATCTCAACGGCTTTGACCTAGTTGGGCAGGATCGATCGCTTTGAAGGGCCGCGCCGCTTGGAGAACACCAATGGTGTTCCATCCTCCAGCCCAGGGTTGCGGCGCAGCCGTTACCCTGGGTAAGGCCGCCGAGAATTCCTCAACCCTGAAAGGGTTGTACCGGAACATTCGGTACAGATGGAGGCATCATCGGAAAGGCGGATGAATCCGCCTTTCCAAAACGACAGTCAGCGTAGTCGCTGCGCGACAACGCTTGGCTGGAGGCTGGAACGCCGTTGGCGTTCGGATTCGCGGTAGCACTGGCATAAACCACCGAGGCATGATTTCCAGGCTCTGCAGACACCCGGCCCTGCAACACACTCACCACCGATGAAGCTCAAACCTCGCAAGACGTTTCTGTTTGGAGCCGCGCACCTGCTGCTGCGGCGGCACGAGGCGAAGAGCCCGCACCCTAACCGTTGGCGCCCGCGAAACCCTGTTGACGCAGCGCCTCGAACAGGACGAGCGCGACGCAATTGGAGAGGTTCAACGATCGCGCTTCCGGGTTGAACATCGGAATCCGCAGCCACGATTCCCGGTTTTCCTCCAGCAAAGTCTTCGGCAATCCCAAGGTCTCGCGGCCGAAGACGATGTAGTCATCGGTCGTAAAACGGACCTCGTCGTAGCGAAGCGGGCCACCCGATTCGATAAACCATAAGCGGGCTCCGGCAGGCAAGGCGTTCCGAAACTCCAACCAGTTCGGCCAGCGATGCCAAGTCACATGCTGCCAGTAATCCCTGCCCGCGCGCTTGAGCTGCCTGTCGTCGAGTTGAAATCCGAAGGGCTCGATCAAATGCAACGTGCTGTGGGTCGCGGCGCAGAGGCGGGCGACGTTGCCGGTGTTCGGCGGGATCTCCGGTTCAACGAGCACGACGTTCACGCGTGCCTCCCTTCGGCGAAGAATCGGACCGCTTGCCTTTTCGATAAAAGACCTTCCAGAGCACCAGGCCACAAGCGGGCGCCGTCATGCCGGCCATGCTACGGTCCTTGCCGGCCAACATCGGCTTTATGTCCGCCGGTTGGTGTTTGCCCTCGCCGATCTGGACGAGCGTGCCGGCGATGCCCCGGCACATCTTGTAGAGGAAACCGTCGCCCTCGATGATGATGGTGATCAATGGCCCGCTCCGTTTCACTTCACAGCGAGTCATCGTGCGAACCGTGTCTTCCACTTGATAAGCGCGATTGGCGGCGAACGATCTGAAGTCCCGTTTCCCGGGAAATAGCGCCGCCGCCGCGCGCATCGCCGCAATGTTCAGTTTGCGTTTCACGTGCCACGCTCGTTTCTCGAGCAGTGGGTTCATCGCCGGATGATTCCAGATCGAGTAACGATACTGTTTGCCGCTGGCGTCGAAGCGCGCGTGAAATTCGCCGCTAACCCGCGTCACCTGTAGGATGCGAATGTCCGCCGGCAGATGGGCGTTGATCGCGAGCACGACCTTCTTCACCGGCATCTTGAACTCTTCTCCCGTGATGTCCACGTGGGCGACCATGCCGAGCGCGTGAACGCCGGTATCCGTCCGGCTCGAACCATGGATGCGCGTCACGGACGGAAAGATCTTCGCGAGTGCCTCCTCGACCTTTTGCTGCACGCCGAGACCGATCTTCTGCACCTGCCAGCCGGCGTAATTCGTGCCGTCGTAGGCGATAATCAGCTTCAAGCGCACTGTCTTCGATGATGCTGCTTTCATGCGGCCTCGCTCAGAGCGATTGCGAATCGAGATAACTTTGCAGCAGAACCGCCGCGGCCATCTTGTCGATGACTTGCTTGCGCTTCTTGCGGCGCGTGCCGGCGCTGATCAACAAGTTCTCCGCCTCGTACGTCGTGAGCCGTTCGTCGCAGGTGTGGACCGGTTGCGTCACCTTGGTTTTCAACTCCGTGACGAAGCGCTCTACCTTTTGCGCCGCCGGCCCGATTGAACCGTTCATGTTGAACGGCATGCCAACCACGATCTCCGTGACCTGCTTCTCGGTAAGAATGACCGTCAGCCGTTTATAGAATTTCTCGAGCGGCTCCGCAGGAATGAACTCCAAGGGCTGCGCGATGATGCCCAACTCATCGCTGATCGCCACGCCGATGCGTTTGGTGCCGTGATCGAGGGCGAGAATGCGCATGGTCTATTCCGGCGACCACGAATGGACACCAATGAACACGAATGCAGTAGAAACGTCCGCGCTTGCGGGTCGCGAGTTGCCCGAAGGTATCCGTGAAAGGAATTCCTCGACCGTGCCGACCCAAGCACTTTCAGGATGGGGCACTGAGCATTCGTGTCGATTCGTGTGCATTCGTGGTTAGATCGCCGCCTTTTGCTGGTGCCAGTTGGTCGCCTGCTCATAGGCGTGCGCGATGCGGAACAACGTCGATTCGCCGAGCGCCGGCCCCAGCAACTGCATGCCGATCGGCAGCTTGGGATTCTCCGCAAAACCGCACGGCAAACTCAGGCCACTGTTGCCCGCGAGATTGCAGGAGATCGTGAAGATGTCGCTCAGATACATCTGCAAAGGGTCATTCGCTTTCTCGCCGACCTTGAACGCCGGGGTGGGCGTAGTGGGCGACACGATCGCGTCCACTTGCTTGAACGCTTCGTCGAAATCGCGACGGATCAAGGTGCGGACCTTTTGCGCCCGCAGGTAATAGGCGTCGTAGTAACCACTGCTCAAAACGTAAGTGCCCAGAATGATTCGGCGCTTCACCTCGGCACCAAAGCCCGTGCCGCGCGTTTTGCAGTAAAGATCGAACAAGTCATCGCCCTCCACCCGCCGGCCGTAACGGACGCCATCGAAGCGCGCGAGGTTGGCGCTCGCCTCGGCGGTGGCCACGATGTAGTAGGTCGCGACCGCGTATTGCGAATGGGGCAGGGACACTTCCTGAATCTCGGCGCCCAGCGAAGTGAGCTGCTTCACCGCCGTGTCCACGGCGCTCTTCACTGCCGGATCGAGGCCGCCGACCATGAACTCCTTTGCCAGACCGAGCTTGATGCCTTTCAAATCGCGGCCGAGCGACGCGGCGTAATCCGGCACTGGCTGCGGAATGCTCGTCGAATCCCGGGGATCATGGCCGGCGATGACCTTGAGCATCGTGGCGGCATCGCGGATGTCTTTGGTGAACGTGCCGACTTGATCAAGCGATGAGGCGAAGGCCACCACGCCGTAACGCGAGACCAGCCCGTAAGTTGGTTTGATACCCACGCACCCGCAGAGCGCCGCCGGTTGCCGGATGGAACCGCCGGTGTCGGTGCCAAGCGTGGCAATCACTTCATCCGCCGCGACCGCCGCCGCCGAACCGCCCGATGAGCCGCCCGGAATGCGTGTCGTATCCCACGGGTTCAACGTCGTGTGATACGACGAATTCTCCGTCGAGCTGCCCATGGCAAACTCGTCCATGTTCAAACGGCCAAAGACAATGGCGCCGGCGGCGCGCAACTTCTCGACGACGGTTGAGCTGTAGGGCGAGACGAAGCCTTTGAGAATCTGGGATGCGACGCCGCACGGCTGGCCTTTGACGGCGAAGATGTCCTTGAGTGCGATCGGCACGCCGAGCAACGACTTCTGCGCGTGCGTGCTGCCCGCCGCGAGTTCCTGGTCGGCGGCGTCCGCTTGCGCCAGCGCGTCGGCTGCGTCGTAGCTCAGGAAGGCTTTCACCTTGCCATCGACTTGCATCACCCGGTCGAGGCACGCCTGCATGGCTTCGCGGGCGGAGCAGTCCTTTTTCGCCAGCCGCGAGGTGAGTTCGGAAATGGTCAGTTGATTCAGCATGAAGGGCGGAAATGCGGTGCGGCTACTCGACGATCTTGGGCACGATGAACAGGCCGTTGGCCTGGCGGGGCGCGTTCTTCATCGCCTCGTCGTGCGGGAGCGTATCGCGAACGACGTCGGGTCGCGTGACGTTGATCAGCGGCACCGAATGCGCCGTTGGTTCCACCCCGGTCACGTCCACTTCCCTGAGTTGATCGACGTATTTGAGGATGTCGCCGAGCTGCGCACCCAGCTTGGCCTTCTCGTCAGCCGACAACTCGAGGCGGGCCAGTTCGGCCACATAATTGATGTCAAAAGCGTCCTGCGCCATGGCCGGAGAGAGTGCGAGAAGCGGGCCGTGGAAGGCAAAGGAAAAGCTGACCGCGGGATCAGTTGACAAGCCGATGAGACGCTCCGCCAACGTCTGCTCGGCGAGGTCGCTTCGACCCCGCCTAGCTGCTTCCACTCCAGGGACGGCGCGCTTACGCGTTCAGGGCTTCGCGACATCGCGCAGCGTCTCGGCCATGCGGGTTGGTATCTCCGGGTTCGGCGCGTCCTGCTTGCCCTGCATCAGCAGAACGAAGTTGTCCGCCAGCACTTCTTCCGGGTGGATGATGTATTGCGTGTTGCGCCCAATTTGCTCGAAGAAGTTCCCGAGGTCGGCCGGTTGATGAAACGCCGGTTGTCCGGCGCGCAGTACGACCTGCCAGTCGCCCGCCGATTGCGCGATCTCCATCAAACGAAATTCCAGGTAGGCGAAGAACGGCCGGGTGTCGCCGACGCGGTACGACGACTCCCGTGAGTAAAGCACCGGCATCACGTGGATATCGCGATCGCCAACCCGCCCTTTGAGCTGATGCTCGATGATGGGCGCATCGGGATTCGTCAATTTGCGCACCACGTAATCCGCCGGCAACTCGACGGGACCGCACGGCAGAAATCCGATCTGGGCGTAGAGCGCATCGCGAAGTTTTGGATTCTGCCGGCTCATGATGTGAAAGAGCTCGTGCAACAGTATGCGTTCAAGTTCGGCGGGTTCCTTCGTGGCGTCGGACGCAGGGAGCACAATGGCCGCGCCGCGGGTGTAGGCGGCGTCGCCTTCTTCAGCGCCCGTGGTTTTGACGAGCCAGACGGTCGGCGGCAGCGGCAGCTTCCAGTTCACCAGGCGATTGCTCACGAGTTGGCTGACTTCGCGTAGTCGATTGAGCTCCGGTTCATTCCATGGCAAAACCTGACTGGCAACGAAGTTGGTGAACTGCCCGGGCGTGACCGGGCCGTTTGTCCGTAGCCGGGCAGAGCGATCGAACGGACTGAGGTTGCGCAGAAAGTCATCGGCGGTGGCGAGGATTCGCTGGCCCTGCTCGACGGAAGCGGGGGCAATCTGAGTTGACGAGCTGACGGCCCACGAATCGGTTGCGCCCTGGGCGAAGGGGAGCGAGGTGACGAGGATCAGGGACAACAGCAGATCGCGCATGGGGCGAGTATCGGTTTGCTCGCTCTGTTGAAAAGCAAAAGCATGGCTGTGCTCGCTCAGGTTTTTGCGCCCAAGGGACTTCGGATTGGAGCGTCGACCGCGCGTAACCCCACTGGTAATTTTGCGTCTTGCCTCTTTTCATGATCCAGAATTCCTCAGCGAGTCGCTGCCTGCTTCTGTTGATTGTCCTCCTGGGTATTTTCCCGGCGGGGGCATTCGATTACGACGGGCACCGCATGATCAACCAGTTGGCGCTCGCCAGCCTGCCCACGAATTTCCCCGCCTTCGTGAAGGAAAAGTCCAACGCCGAGCGCGTGGCTTTCCTCGGTGGCGAGCCGGATCGTTGGCGCAACTCGCCGGACAACACCTTCAAACACTGGAACGGCCCGGATCACTTCTTCGACATCGAGGATCTCTCGCCGCTTAAGCTGTCGATCGAAAAGCTGCCGCCGTTTCGCCATGCTTTCACGATGGAGTTGGCGCTGGCCCGCGCGAAGTATGCCAGGGATTTACCGGCCATTGATCCCGCGAAGAACCAGGATCACACCCGCGAGCTGGTTGGTTTTCTGCCGTGGACGATCGCCGAGCACTTCTCCCGGTTGAAGTCGGCGTTCTCCGCGCTCAAGGCTTTTGAAGAGGCGGGGTCGCCCGAGGAGATTGTCAATGCCCGGGCCAACGTCGTTCACTTCATGGGGGTGATGGGGCATTACGTCGCCGATGCGGCGCAGCCATTGCACACGACGAGGCATTACAACGGTTGGGTGGGCAGCAATCCCAAGGGCTACTCGACGAGCAAAGGGTTGCACTCCTGGATCGATGGGGGCTACCTCGCGAAGGTGCCGTTGAATTTTGAAGTTATCAAAGGCCGGCTGCGGGGCGCGAAACTCCTGCGCAATGAAGACCGCGCCCTTGCGGAACCGTCGGTGTTCGCCGAGTCGTTGGCTTTCATTCGCGAACAGCACAAACTCGTCGAGCCACTCTACCAACTCGACAAGGACGGCAAGTTGTCGCCCGACCGACCCGAAGGCCAGCAAGGTCGCGCATTCTTCGAGCGGCAATTTCTCACCGCCGGGCAGATGCTCGGCGACCTGTGGTTCACCGCGTGGCGTGAAGCACCGCCGGACAACTTCCTCAAGGCCGCGCTCGCGAAGCGGAAGCTCGCTGCCGGCGCCCCGGCGTCGTAGAGCGGTCCCGGTGGCTTACCGCAGACTGGCATTTTGATTGATTTATCGCGGGCGGCGTTCGTCACTTCTCCCGTGCGATCTCCCTGGTTTACATTTGCCGTCGTTGGCGCTGCCTGGCTGGCTTCCTTCCTCGCTGCGACCGAAAGCAGGGCCTCTACGGCGATCAGCTTTGCCAAAGAGATTGCGCCCGTCCTGCAGCAGAAATGCGTGACGTGTCATGGACCCGAGAAGCAGAAGGGCGGTTACCGGCTGGATTCCTTCGAGTGGCTGCGAAAGACCGGTGAAAGCGGCGAGCCGCCGATCATCGATGGACTGGTCGCCGAAAGTCACCTGCTCAAACTCGTCACCACCGCGGACGAAGATGAGCGCATGCCGCAGAAGGATGATCCCTTGCCGGCCGACTTCATCGAGAAGGTCAGACGTTGGATCGCGGAGGGAGCGAAGTTCGACGGAGCGAATCCCAAGCAATCGCTCGCCGACCTGATACCATCGACGGCGCATCCCGCGCCGCCCGAGCTTTATCCGCACCCGATCCCGGTCTTGTCGATAGCGTTGCTCGGCGACGACCGGCGCGTGGCCATGGGCGGTTATCACGAGGTGCTGGTTCGTGCGCTGGATTCCGGGAAACTTCTGCACAGGTTGACCAATCTGCCCGAGCGCATCCACGCGTTGCTGTCGCTGAACGAGGGTCGGCGATTGCTTTATGCTGGCGGCTACCCCGGCCGCGCGGGCGAGGTTGGATTGATTGACCTCGAGCAAACCGCTGACGTTGTCCCGCCCCGAGTGCTGGCGCGCTCGGCGGACACCGTCCTCGCCCTCGCCATCAGTCCCGACGGCAAACACATCGCCGCCGGCGGGGCCGACAAGCTTATCCGCGTGATTAACGTGGACGACGGCCGGGAAATCCGGCAGCTCACCCAGCATGCGGACTGGGTGATGGGCCTGGCGTATAGCCCGGACGGCACGCGATTGGCCTCCGCAAGCCGGGACGGCACCGCGCGCATCTTCGATCCCGCCACAGGCGAGATGATCTGCGCCTTCCGTGAACACACCGGGCCGGTCTTCGCCGTCACGTTCGTGGGCGATGGAACCCAAGCGGCCTCGGCCGGTCGCGAGGGGCACGTGCGTTTTTGGGCGACCGACAAGGGTGATCAGAAGTCCGATCTAAAAGAACTCGGCGGCGAAGTGTTTGGGCTGGTGGTCGGTGGCGACAAATTGTTCGCGAGTGTTGCCGATGGTTCCGTGCGGGAGATTGCGGTCAGCGAGCGGAAGGTGGCGAAACGGTGGAACGGTGAAGCCTCGGCGGCCGTGCTCTGTGTCGCGGCCCACGCTGGGTCCGGGCTGATCGTGAGCGGTCTGAGCAATGGCAAGCTCGTCGCGTGGAAGAAGGAATCGGCGGATCCCTCCGCCACGTTCGTGGCCTTCCCGATGGCGGAGAAGAAGTGACCAATAGGTAAAACGGGCGGGGTCACCCCGCGTCCTCGTTGTCGTCCTCGTCGTCCCGCCGAATTCAACCAACACGACTTGCCGGCCGCTCGATCCTTACCTTAGCGTTGTAATCCGGCACGCCGCCCAGCGCGTCCACCCGTCCGCCCGGCAGCAGGACGTTGCCCTCGGGCCAATGAACTTGCAGGTTGCCGCGCGCGATCGGCGCAAGGAACACCCGACCGGGCATCGTGCCGAAGTCGTTAACCAACTGGACCGCGTCGTTATTGAGCAGTCGCAACTCCGCCGCGTCATCCGGGTTGATGAACACCGCGTCGCGGTTCGCACCGGTCAACGGATCCATCTCGGCGTAGATCAGCGTGTTGAACTGCTTGCCACGGCGCGTGCTGACGATGAATTCGCCGTTGCCCGGCTTGGCGGTCGGCATGTCGACAACGCGGAAATGTCCCTTGCCGTCGGCGGTTTGAAACTTGCCGTCGGCGCACAGGTGCCGTCCGCCGTATTGAAACTGATCGCCTGACTTCTTGAGCTTCTGAACGCCCTCATAGAACGGCACCACGCGGGCGATCTCTTCGCGGATCGCCTGACCGGTTTCGCACTTGAGCAGCGCCGCCTTGTCCGGACGCGCGGCCACGGCGAGGTCGCGCAGAATCTTCCACTCGGCGCGCGCTGTGCCGATGTCGGCTTCGGAGCGGGGCAACTCGGGTGAGAACACGATCCGCCGTTCGGTGGTCGTCTCGGTGCCGCCGTCGTCCTGCTCGTAGCGCGTCTTGGCCGGCAGCAAGATCACGTCTTCCTTCGCGTCGATGAACATCTGGTCGGTGAGGATGATGTCCTGGTGAACGCGCAACGGCACGTTGGCCATCGCTTTCGCCACGGCGTCGGGGTCGGGCAGGGCGCGGAGGAAGTTGCCGCCGAGGCAATACAGCAGATCGATCTCGCCCCGTGCTGACGCTTCGACCACCTCGGTCGCGGGCATGCCGGGCGTGCCGGAGATCGGAAAGCCATACTCCGCCTCGAGCGCCCGCGCGTTCTCGTCGTTGACCGGTTTGCCGCCGGGAAACGCCGTTGCGTAGGCGCCCATCTCGGCACCGCCTTGCACGCCGCTGTGCCCGCGGATCGGCACGAGTCCGCAGAGATCACGGCCCACGTAGCCGCGCGCGAGACCGAGGTTGAGGATCATCGACACGCCGTCGCCGCCATGCGTGTGCTGGGTGATTCCCATGCTCCAGACGAGCACGGCCGTCTTGGCGCCACGGATCAACGCGGCAAACTCTTCGAAGTCGGCGATGGTCAGGCCGCTCGCCTTCGCCAGCGCCGGCAACTCGTGTTTCGCCACTTCGGCCCGCAGCGTCTCGAAACCGTCCGTGTGGTTGCGAATGAACGATTCATCCACTCCGCCGCGCTCAATCAGAATCTTGAGCACGCCGTAAAGGAACGGGATGTCACCGCCTTGCGTGACGGGAAACCAGTAGTCGCAGATGTCCGTGCCGAAGAGCGCGCTGCCCAGATTGCTCGGCACCCAGTAACGCTTCATGCCGGGTTCGAGATACGGATTCACCATGATGACCTTGGTGCCGCGCGCCTTGGCTTCGTGGAGATATTTGGTCGTGACCGGTTGGTCGTTGGCCGGGTTTGCGCCGAAGAAGATCAGGAGGTCGGTGCCGAACCAGTCGGTGTAACTGCACGTGCTGGCGGCGACGCCGAGCGCGTACTTCATCGCACCCGTGCTCGGCGAATGACACAGGCGCGCGGCGTTGTCGACGTTGTTGGTCCCGAGGAAACGGGCGACCTTCTGCGCGACGTAGTAAACCTCGTTCGTGATGCCGCGCGAGGTGAGGTAGAACGCGATGCGCTTCGGATCACTCGCATTGATGCGGCCGGCGATGCGACGGAGCGCGTCGTCCCAAGAGATCGGCGAGAAACCCCGCTCGCCACGGTGACGAATGAGCGGGCAGGGGATGCGCCCCAGTTCGCGCAGTTCGGCGTTGGACTTCGCTTTGAGCGGTGCGACGTCCGCCACAAGCGCCGGATCGAACGCGCGCATCGTGTTCAAGCGAAGCAGATTCAGCCGCGTCATGCAGAGATGCACGCCGTCGATCGTCCAGTCGTGGAAGCCGGCGACGCCGAGCGCGCAGCCATCGCACACGCCCTGGCTGAGGACTTTCCATGCGTAGGCCGGGTTGTCGCGGTTTTGCCAAGCGATCTTGAGCATGTCGCGGAAGTGACGCGGCTTGCGGCTGGTCACGCCGAAGGGAACGGCGCGCTGGAGTTTGTCGTACGGAGTGGATTCGAGGCGGCGGCTCATGTGACCGGACGAGGATGCCGACCCGTAACGCTTACGGGAAGTTGGAAAAATCGGCAAAGATCGACCGGGTGCTTGTCATCGAACATCCCGAAAGTTGAGCGCGGGGCAAGCGCCCTTCCGGATCTTGCTCTGGGCACTGCCGGCCTCTAACCTTCGTTTCCGTCACCCCATCACCACCAACTGATCCGCACTTGAGCCCGCCATCGACTGCCATGCCCACCGTTCGCCAGCCCTGGTACGCGGTGCTCTACATCCAGGTGCTGATCGCCGTCGCCGTGGGTATCTTCGTGGGCTGGGCCCAGCCGGACTTGGGCACGCAGCTCAAGCCGCTGGGCGATGCCTTCATCAAGCTGATCAAGATGATGATCGCTCCGATCATCTTCTGCACGATCGTCCACGGCGTCGCTTCAATGCGCGACTTGCGCAAGGTCGGCCGCCTCGGGATCAAGACGCTGCTCTACTTCGAAGTCGTCTCCACGATCGCGCTGATCATTGGACTGATCGTGGTGAACACCTTCCAGCCGGGCGCGGGTTTCAACATCGATCCCGCCACGCTGGATCAAAGCGTCGGTGCCACCTACTCCAAGCGCGCCCACGAGACCGGGATGGTCGCCTTCTTCCTCCACATCATCCCCAACACGCTCTTCGACGCTTTCGTGACCGGCGACTTGTTGCAGGTCCTGCTGGTGTCCGGCCTGACGGCCTTCGCCATCTCCGGTCTGGGCCAATGGCGCGATCCGGTGCTGCACGTGGTCGACGTCGCGTCCGGAATTTTCTTCGGCATCATGCGCATCGTGGTGCGCGCGGCTCCGATCGGTGCCTTTGGCGCGATGGCCTTCACGGTGGGCAGCTATGGCCTGGAATCACTGAACAAGCTGCTGGCGCTGATGATCGGCTTCTATCTCACCGCCGGCGTCTTTGTGATCGGCGTGTTGGGCCTGATCGCGCGGCTGTCCGGTTTCTCGATCTTCCGCTTTCTCGCCTACATCAAGGAAGAGTTGTTGCTCGTGCTCGGCACCAGTTCCTCGGAGACCGCCTTGCCGGGCATGATCCAGAAAATGCGCCGGCTGGGTTGCGCCGACTCGACGGTCGGCCTGGTCATCCCGACCGGCTACAGCTTCAACCTCGACGGCACGAACATCTACATGACGATGGCCGCGGTCTTCCTCGCGCAGGCGACGAACACGCCGCTCAATCTCCACGATCAAATCGCGCTGCTGCTGGTGGCGATGGTGTCATCCAAGGGCGCGAGCGGCGTGACTGGTGCCGGCTTCGTGACGCTGGCCGCCACGCTGGCGGTCGTGCCCACGATTCCCATCGCCTCACTGGCGCTGCTGGTTGGCATCGACCGCTTCATGAGCGAGTGCCGCGCGATCACGAACCTCATCGGCAACGGCGTAGCCACCGTGGTCATCAGCCGGTGGGAGGGGGAGGTGAGTGGCGAGCACGTGCGGGAGAAGCTGAGCGCTGGCCCGGCCGAAGGGTGAGGTGAATGGATCAGGTCAAGTTGCCCGGCCTGAGGGTGCCCTGCGTTTCTGAATTCCAAAGGGATTCTGTACCAAGACTCGCCGACTCACTCAACGCCACCCATGTTTCGCTGGACGGCTTAAGGAGTCTGGGTCCATCTCTGCAAATTTGAGAACACGAATTCGTGCTCTGATGTGACACCCCAGCGCTCCAACGGACGCCAATACCAACGTGGATAGAGCCGCGTGCCAATCGTTGTGTGGCGCACGACTCTTGTATTTGCCCCTTCGGCGAATAACTCGTAGCTCGCATCAATGAAAGTCAACCAATGGCGCCCCGGAAGTGTGCTCTCCGTAACGCGCAAACCCATCATGGAAGGGCGCTGCCACTCGGTGACCTCCTGCTCGATCGAACCGTTGTCGAAATAACAAACTCTCCGGCCTCCCACGGCCGCATTTTCCAACCGGCAATGCGTGGGCACGGGCAATCCAACTCGCAACAAAAACGGTCGTGGCCCGTCAAGTCTTTGCATCTGGGCCACCAAATTCCAGGCGCGCTCCGGCGGTCCTGCCACGGTCGTCTCGGTGGTGAACACTTCATGCTGCTGGACAGAACGAAATGGCTGCTCGACGCGGTCGGCGGCGGCAATGAAGAACGGGCACAGGGCAATCAGCATAGTCTTCGCCTTACCCGGCGCGGCCAGTTGATCAATGAATTGTCCGCGAACCCTGTAGCCAATGAATGCTCCAATGGCCACGCCAATGGCTACAAGCGGTAAAGACATGACACAGCAAACAATTCCTTCCCAACCGGTGAACAGCATTACTGAGAACGTGATGGCGCTGCCTGTCAGGCAGCACCCGATCACTCGCTTGGGGTGTCGAACAATTGCGGCAACTGCAAAGCCGGAAACGAACGGCACAATGACAAACATCACCCAGCCAAATTCTGAACCATCGCCGCGTGCGAGAAGGTAGCCACCCAATTGAAGTAATACTCCGACCAGAGAGCCGAGGAACACGCCCTTGATGAAGTTTCTGCGCTGTGAGTCCATGATGTCTGCGAATCCGGAATGCTTGCGACGGCCGTTTGAAGGTCGTCATTCCGACTGAAATTTATGTAGTTCGACGTGTTTCGTTGTCCAGCCGTTATCCGGGAATCATCCCCCCGCAAACACCGGCCGGAAACCCGCTTCGGTGAGGATGCGCGCGACTTCCTCGCGTTTGTCGCCCTGAATTTCGATCTGGCCGTCTTTCACCGTGCCGCCTACCCCGCACGCCTTTTGCATCTTCTTGGCGAGTTGTTCCTTCTCGGGCAGGCCGATTCCGACGAAGCCCTTGACCACTGTCACCGTCTTGCCGCCGCGATGGGCGGTCGTGCGGAGGATGTCCACGCGTCCGCGATTTTTGTTCGGCTTGCCACGCTTCGATTCCGCTGGGGCAGGGGAGGTTGACAGCGGTGTGCTGGGTCCGTCCGGGAGCCCTTCGAGATTCAAGTTGGCGAACGGGTTCTGGGTCAGCCCCTGGCCGCCGTCGGTTGGAATTCGTTTGTCGCTGCTCATGACAAGGCAGTTGTTAACCGCAGATGGACGCGGATGAACGAGGATGTATCAACTGCATTTCTAAACCTGGCTTCAGATTCAATTTCACATCTGGAAACTATATCGGTCCGATGATCTCGTCCGCGCTCGATTAAATCTACGGCTGAGCAGCAGCTCAGCCCTACCTTGATCTGGTAGGGCGGACCTGCTGGTCCGTCGAAACTTCGCGTGGACGAGCGAAGCGATGTTCGCGCTTCCGGCGCACTCATTCGCAAACCCGTCGCAATGACAGCGCCTTCAAATCTGCGTCCATCTGTGTTTATCTGTGGTTTCACACGGCCTCACCAATCCGTTGGTTGATAGTCTTTCAAGAACTTGCCCCAGAAGTGTTCGCCCGTGTTGAAGCCGGCGATGATGGGGTCAACGATCCGCGCCGCGCCATCCACGATGTCCAGCGGCGGATGAAACCGATGCTCGCGCACTTTGCGGTCGGCGATGTGCAACGGATCCTCGTCCGTCACCCAGCCGGTATCGACGGCGTTCATGTGGATGCCGTCGGCGTTATACTCCGCCGCGGAAGTCCGCGTCATCATGTTGAGCGCGGCCTTGGCCATGTTCGTGTGCGGATGCCGCGTCGTCTTGAACTTGCGATAGAACTGTCCTTCGACAGCGGACACGTTGACGATGTGCTTGTCGCGTTCGGGCGTGCGGAGCATCAGCGGTTTGAGACGCGCATTCAGCACGAACGGCGCGATGGCGTTGACGAGCTGCACTTCGAGCAGTTCGACCGAGGAAACCTCGGCGAGCATCAGCCGCCAGGAGTTCTGTTCGCGCAGATCGACCTGTTGCAAGTCCTGGTCGAGGCGGCCTTCGGGGAAGAGCGCACTTTGCGCAGCCAGTTCCTCGGGCAGAAGCGGCACCTGCGACAATTCGGCGGCGTGAGTCAGGCCGGCGAGCGCGGATTTTGGAGCGCCGATCACCGAATCGGCACGTCGCAAGTCCGTCGTAAGGCCGGCCGATTTGGAGATCGGCGCTCCTTCGGGAAGCAAATGATACCCGCGCAAACCCTCGTAGGCACCGAGCAGTTTCGCTGCATTCGCTGGCAGATCGTGCAGCGCGCCGCTCTCCCGTTCCATCATGTGTTGATAGAAATTCGGCGGACGACGAACGGTCTGGCACGCATTGCTGATGATGAAGTCGAGCCGCTCCCGCGTGGTCAGCAGGTGCCGACAGAACGCCTCGACACTCGGTGTGTGGCGCAGATCGAGCCCGAAGATCTCCAGGCGATGACCCCACACGGCGAAGTCCGGTTCCTGCGCGTAACGCATCGCCGAGTCCTTCGGGAAGCGGGTGGTAACGATCAGGTGCGCGCCGGCGCGGAGCAGTTTGATTCCGGCCTGATAGCCAATCTTCACCCGCCCGCCGGTGAGCAACGCGACGCGGCCGCGCAGATCGGCGGTCTCCGTGCGCTTGCGGAAGTTCAAGTCGGCGCAAGGTGGACAGAGCTGGTCGTAGAAGTGATGGATCTGCGAAAAGTCCTGTTTGCAGATGTAACAGTTCTGCGGTTCGACGACTTCGCGGAAGTCGGGCGCATCGACCACTTCCTTTTGCTCGAAGTTCTCCGGTGGGAAAACGTTGGGCGTGGTGAACACGGCTTGCCGGCGCAGCTTGCGGATGCCGGTCTCGTGCAGCACCGCGTCGTCGACCTTCGTTTTCTCGGCCCGGCGCTGGCGTTGGCTGGCCTTCACTAGGCGCCGTCGCTCGACGGGGCTGGGGCAGTAAACCTGGCCGGCGGCTTGCACGAACCGCGAGCGGTCCGCCGCAGAAATCTGTGCGAGCAAGGCGCGGTCGTTCGCAATCGTTTCGAGGAACTCCGTGGCCGCACGCAGTCGAGTTTCAAGAGAATCTTCAGCAGGCATGCGAACAGGTCGGCATCAAATTGATTAATTGGAGGTGGGCAACAGCCTGAGCGCCGAGCATCGCTCGGCTGGACGGAGGTCGCTTTTCCAGCACCCTGGCCGAGCGATGCTCGGCGCTCCGCTCCGCAGGTCGCAGATCTACTTCGTCTGCGAGTAATCTGTCGGCTTCATGAACTCCGACTTTACGCCGCCCTGAGTGGTGAGAGAACCTTTGCCCGCTTCTTCCGAAGCCTTGCGCGCCGCCACCCATTCCGGGTCATCGCGGAACTTCTTGAACGACTCGGCCGCCGCGTCGTTGCTTTTGTGTGCGAGGAGATAGACAAGCGTCTTGTCGGCGTCTTTCTGGTCGGGCGTCAGATGCCAGTACGCGAGATTCTCCATGCCGTATTTACCGAACAGCTTGATTGTGTGGTCGCGGAATCGGGCATCGAGGCGACCGAGGTTGCCGTCGGTGGTGGTGTAGGTGCGCAGTTCAAACGCGCGCTCCGGGCTGGCAACCAGCGACTTGATGGCCGGGGAATAATCGGTGGCGGTCAGGAAGAAGTTCTCAACTTTCTTCACCAGCGGCCCGTTCTGCTCGGACTTCTTGGCGGCTTCCTTCCATTCGGGATCGTTCCCGAACGCCTTGAACGAAGCGTCACGCGCCTCCCGGCTTGGGAAACCGAGCACATAGACCAGTTTCTCCTCGGGGTTTTCAAGCGGCACCCAGTAACCGATGTTCTGCATGCCGTGCTTCTCAAACAGTTTGCAGGTGTGATCCCGAAAGCGGGCGTTGAGGTCGTTCAGCTTGCCAGCGTGGGCGTAATAGATCCGCATCTCGAAGACGCGCGTGTCGTCAGCGGCGGTGGCGGAATTGGTGGTAAGGGAGGTGGTCAGGCAGGCGAGCCCCAGAGCGAGGATGGATTTCATGCGCCCCTGATAGCTGGCTCGCGGCACAAAGCCAATGCAAAAGGCGGCCTTGCGAAACGATTCGGTGGGGAGCGCCGTTGATGCGCGCGACCAACTTAGCCAACCGCCGCGGGGCTCTTGTGCGCCACGAGCAAGGGAGTGGAGGCATGAAACGATTGCGCTAGCTGTTCGATCAATTGGGCGAGCTCGGCGGGAGCGCCGGTTTCCGCAGTTGCTTCAAGCGAGCGTGCGACCTCCGCCACGGAGTCAGCGCCCATGTTGCGGCTGCTGCCCTTGAGGGTGTGGGCCAGGCGTTTTAGCAATTTCCCGTCGTTGGCCGCCAGGCTCTGGCGAATCTTCTCGAGCGTGGCCGCGCCATCGGCGAGGTAGAGATCGATGAATTCGGCGGCGAGATCCGGCCCGCCCGGTTCGCCGAGCTCGCGCAGCCGGGCAATGGCTTCCGGATCGACCCGCGCGGTGACCACAGGGTCCGGGGCGTGCGGCTTACCATTGCCTGGTTGGGCGGGGGCGGGGCCTGCTGCTTTGGAATGGTTCACGCGATTGGGCATGGTTGCCAGGGCTTCATCGAGATCCTGCTCACGAAGCGGCTTGCTCAGATAGCTGTCCATCCCGGCAGCGAGGCATTTCTCGCGATCACCGACCATGGCGTTCGCGGTCATGGCGATGATGTAGGGCTGGCTGATATCCGACCGCTCGCGAATCACCCGGGTCGCCTCGTAGCCGTCCATTTCCGGCATGTTGCAATCCATCAGGATCACGTCGTAGAGGATCGATTCGACGGCGGAGATTACTTCGCGCCCGTTGGCGACGCAATCCGCGTCGTAGCCCAGTTTTTGCAATGTGCGGGTGGCGACCTTTTGGTTCACCGCATTGTCTTCCGCTACCAGGATGCGAACGATCGAGCTGGTGCGATTGGCTGCGGGGACTTGCCGCGCCAACGCCCGGCGCTGACGGAACACCGTGCCCGATTCGCCGGCGAGCACGGTGGCCAGGCAGTTGTAGAGATCGCTTTGCTTGACCGGCTTGACCAGATTGACCGCGATCCCCCGTCGGCGCAGCTCCGGCGCGGGACTTACCTGCCCCATCGAGCTTAGCAGGATCAGCGCGGTGCCCGTCAAAGCCGGGTCGGCCCGGATTGCGTCCGCGAGCATCAAGCCATCCATCTCGGGCATCTGCATGTCGAGAACCGCGAGATCGAACCGCCGGCCGCCGGCCGCCGCCTCACGCAGTTGCGCCAACGCTTCCTGACCTGAAGAGACGATGCTGCTGTCCTGCACCCAGGCGGTCAGGTGGTGTTGAATGATCCGCCGGTTCAGCGCGTTGTCGTCCACCGCCAGGATGCGAGCACCCCGGAGATTACCCAAACGCTCGTGTTCGCGGCGCACCTCGGGCAGTTGCTTGTCGAGTCGGACTGTGAACCAGAATGCCGAGCCCACACCGGGTTCGCTGCGAACACCGATTTCGCCGTTCATCATTTCCACCAATTGCCGCGCGATCACCAGGCCCAGACCGGTGCCGCCGAACTTGCGGGTGGTGCTGCCATCGGCCTGGACAAAGGGCCGGAACAGGCGGGCCTGCGTCTCGGCGGGGATGCCCATGCCCGTATCGCTGACCTCGAAGCGGAGCCGGACTTGCGTTTCCGACTCGTCGAATTGCGAGACCTCGACGGCCACTTCGCCGTGGTCCGTAAATTTGACGGCGTTGCCGAGCAGGTTGAGCAGAACCTGGCGCAACCGGCCCGGGTCGCCCCGGAGCGCGGTTGCGATTTTCTGGGGAAGCAGCGCGCCCAGTTCGATCGCTTTGGCGTTGGCCGCGTCGGCGACCAGATCCAGTGAGCTTTCCACCACGTCGCGCAAATTAAAATCAAGCTGCTCGAAGTGCAGTTTGCCGGCTTCGATCTTGGAGAAATCAAGAATGTCGTTGATGACGGCCAGCAAACCCTCGGCGCTGCGGCGCGCGTTCTCCGCATAGTCCTGTTGTTCCGCGGTGAGGCCGGAGGACAGAAGCAGATTGGTCATGCCGAGGACGCCGTTCATCGGCGTGCGGATCTCATGACTCATGTTGGCGAGGAACTCACTCTTGGCGCGGTTGGCGGCCTCCGCGGCGTCGCGCGCTTGGCGCAGTTCCTCATCGGCCTGCTTGCGGTCGGTCACGTCTTGCGCGATGCCGAGCAGGTATTGCGGTCGCCCCTGCGCGTCGAGGATCGGTATCTTCCGCGAATGCATGATACGTCGGCCGTGTACCCGGGTCTCGAGCACTTCCTCCGGCACGTCGATCACCTGGCCGGATTGCAACGCCTGCCGATCATTGGCGACGAACCGCGCGGCGATGTCCGGCGGAAAAAAGTCATGATCGCTGCGGCCCACCATCTCGGCGTTGGTGTAGCCGGTAAGTTCTTCGCCGGCCTTGTTCCACAACACGAACTTGAGATTGGTGGCATCCTTGATGAAGACCGTGATCGGCAGGTTCTGCACCACCGAGTTTAAGAACGCTTCGGTGCGACGAAATTCCTCCTCGCGGCGCTTGCGGTCGGTGATGTCCACCGAAACCCCCAGCAGATGCGTCATCGTCCCCTGCTGATCGAACAACGGGCGTTTCACCGTCTGCCACCAGCGGGCTTCGCCCTGACGATTCCGATAGTTTTCTTCGATCGGCGGGCGCTCCGTCTGTTGCCGCCAGATCATGCGGTCTTCCCGCTCAATAGACCGGAGATTCTCAGCGTCCAGACCCAGGTCGATCGAGGTGCGGCCGATGATCTCGTCGTCGTGCAGGCAGAGGAAATCGCACGTGGCCCGGTTGACGAGGGTGAAGCGACCCGCCCGGTCCTTGACGAAGACCAGGTTGGGATCGGTGTCGATGACGGTGCGGATGAAGCGCTCCTGTTCCCGCAGGCGATGCTCGACGTTTTCCCTTTCAGCAATTTCCTTCTCCATCGTCCGTGTGCGGTCGCGGACCTTTTGTTCGAGCTCCTCGTGGGCTTTCAACAACTGGGACTCGGCGAGCTTTTGCGCTGTCACGTCCACCGCGAACACGACCACGCCGACGATCTGACCCTGCGCGTCCCGGTCCGGCAATTTGTCGGTGCGCAGCCATACGGTGCGCCCGTCGGCGGTGCCGACGATCTCCTCGAGGCCGAGTTTGGGCTGGCCGGTGCGAATGATCTCCAGGTCGTCTTCGAAGGATTGGGCCGCGTGTTCCGGATCCAGCTCGAACATGGACTTGCCCTCGATCTCGGCGGGGGGCAGTCCGAGCAGGGCCGCGCCGAAGCGATTGATCCGCAGCGCGCGGTTGCACGTGTCCTTGTACATGACCAGCGCGGGCATCGCGTCGAACATGACTTGGTAATGCTGGCGTTGGCTCACGATCTCCGCTTCCGCTTGCTTGCGATCGGTGATGTCCCGGGAGATGCCGATGACGCCGCAGATTCGACGGCTTTCATCGTAGTGCGGCATTGTGGTGGTTTCCATCCAGCGCACGGTTCCGTTCGCCGCGACTTCCCGTTCCTCCTTGGCGACGAGCGGACTGCCGGAGCGCATCACCTGCTGCTCGTCTTCGCG
>JANLTG010000219.1:0-40579 GCA_031362805.1 bacterium | reverse complement strand
CGAGCTTCATCGGCGGCAAGTGTGGGCTAGATCGGAGCGCATGCCGAGCTTGGAAATCAATGGTCGGCAACGGGGTGCCTGGGCCCATCAATTTGACCCTGGCGGCGAAGCAGGGCAGCAGAGCGCGTGTTCGGCTCGATGAAGCCGACACCGACGCAACTTTGCCCACTAGCCGGAAGGCAAAGCATCGAGATCAACCTCGTTGACCCGAATGATCGACAACACCCGTGACACGGACTCGGCCGTGAGCAGGCTTTGGCGCACATGCGGGTTGCGCAGCAGTCGGCTAAGCCGGGCCAGGATGCGCAGGTGCAACGTCACATTCGGCGCCACCACGAGGAAGAACAGTCTCACGAGCGAACTGTCGATCGAATCGAAAGGCAACCCCTCCGCCTTGCGGCCGAATACAATGACCGGTCGCTCAACCAATCCCACCAGGGCATTGCGGGCATGCGGCAAAGCGACGCCATCACCCACGCCCGTGCTGCACAGCTCTTCGCGCTCTTTCAATGCCGCGAGCAGGCGCGCCTGCTCGGCAGGTCGACCGCTCAGCACCGTCATGCGCTCGACCAACTCGCGAAGCACCTCGTCGCGGCGCTGGCCACGGAGGGTGAGAATGACGCCACCTGACTCAATGAAATCGCCTACGTGAACGCTGGTGCCGGAATCAATCTGCATGGTGCGCGACGATAAGCACCTGCGAACCGGCAGCAAGGGCATTTAAATACCTCTCGGTACGCAAGCCGAGCTGGGCATGTTCGAGCGTCGCCCGGCAGGGTCCGCCATCAGCAAAAAGCCCGGCCCGCCGCGGGTTTGATTCCTGCTTTCGCCGCACCGATTTCCCCGCAAATGTGAAGTTGACAAGAATCCGTTCATTCCTAATCTCGAAACCGGTTCGGGTAGCGGTACGTTTCTTCAGCGGGGTTCCCCACCCCCACCTCCTTGGCGTCTGCTATCCGAATCATTTTTGTTTTCCCATTCACCACCGGCTGGACGAAATCCCATCGACTCCCCCGCTTATGACAACCAAGCTGCAGCCAGAAAATGCAGCCGGTGCTCCATGAAATTGCCGCGCCTCTCACTCCCGAGGAACTAGTGGGTTGCCTGCCGTCGGCGGATCAACCGGTGCTGTTGTGCAGCGGTGGCGCCCCCACCCCGCTCAGTCGCTATTCCCTGCTCGCCGCCTATCCAATTCTATCGTTCACCAGCCAGGGCGCCCGCTGCGAATGGCAGTCCACCAGCAGTGGGGAAACCATCATTCAATTTGGAAATCCCTGGCAACTGCTCGGGGCCCGCATGGCGCAGTATGAAATGGTCGATGAACCCGATCTGCCGTTTCCGACCGGCGGCTGCTTCGGCTACTGGGGCTACGACCTCAAACAATTCGTGGAGCCAAGAGTCGGTCGCCGGGCGCTGAACGACCTCGAACTTCCTGATTGTCGCGTCGGCTTTTATCCTTCGCTGATCGTATGGGACCGCCTGCTTGGCAAGGCCTGGATCATTGCGACGGGACTGCAACTTGATGGCTCGCGCAGTCAAAAGATCGCCCAACGGCAGATCGATCGCTGGCGGGAGTTGATCGAATCGGCTCGCCGCGCAGGCGACGTTGGCCCGCATCACGCATCGCCCCCGCCTTCCCAACCACTGACGAGCTCGGTGAGCCGGGATCAGTTCGTGGAATCCGTTCGCCGGGCGCTCGAATACATCCGCCTGGGTCACATCTACCAGGTCAACTTGTCGCAACGCTGGTCGCACGAGTTTGCCGGCAATCCCTGGCAGCTCTTCGAAGCGCTCGCCGCGATCTCTCCCGCGCCGCTTTCCGCTTATCAAAGCTGGGATGACACCGCGATTATCAGCTCGTCTCCGGAGCAATTCCTGCAATTGAGCGGCGGGGCAATGGTCACCCGCCCGATCAAAGGCACGCGCCCGCGATCGATCAACCCCGACGAAGATTCGCGCCTCGCCTACGAGCTGCAATCCAGTGAGAAGGAGCGCGCGGAACTGGTGATGATCACCGATCTGCTGCGCAATGATCTGGGCCGGGTTTGCGAGTTTGGCAGCGTGCGCGTTCCCGAGTTGTTGCGGCTTGAGCGTTACTCACACGTGCAGCATCTCGTCTCCACAGTTACCGGCCAGCTCCGCAGCGGCGTGCCCCATATCGCAGCGCTCGCCGCCTGCTTTCCCGGAGGCAGCATCACCGGTGCGCCCAAAGTTCGCGCCATGCAAATCATCGACGAGCTCGAACCGATCGCGCGCGGTCCGTACACGGGCAGCCTCGGCTATCTCGGATTCAATCGCGAAAGCCAGTTCAACATCCTTATCCGCACCGCCCTGGTCACCCGCGGACAAGTGCATTATCACGCCGGCGCGGGCATTGTCGCGGACTCCCATCCCGAAGCGGAATACGAAGAAACGATCGTCAAGGCGCGCGCGTTTTTTCAAGCGCTGCCCGCGGCGATCGGTTCAGCGCAGGCAACGCCCACGGCGAACTCTTCCCGCTTGTGATCGCTAGGCCCTCCACCAACGCCTTGCCCTGGGTTCTGTTGAACGGGCAGTTCGTGTGCGCTGAGAAGGCCGTGGTTTCGGTGTTCGATCGCAGCTTCCAGTTGGGCGATGGTCTGTTCGAAACGCTGCGCGTCATCCGCGGTTGCCCGATTCAATGGCGTGAACATTGGCGACGTTTTTCGGCAACTGCCAGGTGGCTGAACATTCGGCTGCCGTTTTCGGGGCCAGCTTGCCGGGCCAGTCTCAACGAACTGTTGAACCGGAATGGAGTCCGCGACGCCATCCTGCGCCTCCATCTTTCACGGGGACCGGGGCAACGAGGTTACTCGCCGAAGGGCGCCGTTAACCCGACGCTACTGATGGCGCTCTATCCCGCACCGGTTGTTGAGCCCGGGCAACCGCGCACAGTTCGACTCCGCTTAAGTTCGTTTCGTTTGGACAGCCACAATCCCACTCAACAGCACAAGTCCTCCAGCCGGGTACTTCACGTGCTCGCCAAAGCGGAAGCCGACAACGACGGCGACGACGACGCGCTGTTGCTCGACGCGCGCGGTCGCGTGCTTGAGGCGACGAGCAGTAACTTCTTCTGGTTCCGCGGACCGACGCTGGTCACGCCGCCGCTGTCGGCGGGAATACTTCCCGGCACCACGCGCGCCCAGGTCATCAAGCTGGCCAAACGAAAAGACATCGCCGTGGAGGAGCAACTGGCGTCCATCGCGCAGATCGTCCGGGGCAAGGGCGCTTTTCTCACCGTCAGCACCAGCGGCATCACTGCGGTCGCCAAGATCGGCAATCATCGAGTGGCAGCCAACCCAATGATGCGAGAACTTCACGCCGAACTCGAACGCGGCTGGCAGTTGGAGGCCGCCCGCAAGGCTCGCTGAGTCGGGCAGACGCTGGCCACCCCACGCCGGTGGATCCGCTTTCGCCGTGGCTGGCCGTAACCGAACTGTAACTTGTTGCTTGCCGCCACGCCGGCCCAACCGCTAGACCTCGTCGGTGCCCAAACTGTTCGGATGGTTGCCCAAACGCCGCTGGCTTCGTTGGAGCATTATTTTCTTCGGCGGCGGCTTTCTCCTGCTGATCGTGCTCGCGATCACCGGCTACGTCCTGATGCAGCAACCCGCAGTTCAAAGCCGGGTGATGTCCATCGCCTTTGGCTACCAGCTCCGGCAACCGCTTCCCGATCCGCCGGTGCCGTCGCTCGCGACCGAGCATCAGGCGCGACTGGCCACCCAGGCGAGCCAGCTGAAGAATGCGGCCGAACTGTTTGTTCCGACTCAAGTCTGGGACGTGCGATTTCAACTGACCGCCGAAGAATGGACCGGCCTGGGCCCAAACCAAATCACGCCCATCAGTGCCTTTGGTGGCAAAGATGGGAAGATGACCTTGCGGAATCCCAACGCCTCGCGGCCGGGCCTGGCGGGTGTGCTGGGCATCGATTTCCCCTGGTCGCAGGGAACGGTTCAGTTCGGCGACCGCACCTTCACGAACGCGGGTATCCGCTTTAAGGGCAACGGCACTTTTCTTTCGGGCATGGCAAGTTACAAGCGCCCCTACAAGGTGGATTTGGACCACAGTGTCGAAGGCCAAAAACTCGTCGGCCAGACCACGCTCAACTTCGGCAATCTCCTCGCCGAGAATTCAATGTTGACCGACACCTTGGGCTACGAGTTCTACCGGGAAGCGGGCGTGCCCACGATTCGCACCACCTTCGCAAGAGTCCTGCTGTCCATTGATGGTCGGTTTAAGGACCGCCTGCTCGGCCTTTTCTTGCTGGCCGAAAATCCGGACAAGAAATGGACTCACGAGGCGTTCGGGACGGAAGGCGTGGCGGTGCTCAAGCCGGTTACTTATGAGCCTTTTGTCTACCTCGGCACCAACTGGCAACACTACGAAGAAGCTTACAACCCGAAGACCAGCGTCTCGGACGCGCAGCAGCAGCGACTGATCGAACTCGCGCGTCTCTGCACAGAAGGCAATGATTCGGAATACGCGCAACAGATCGGCGAGTATCTCGACCTCGCGAAGGTTGCCACCTGGTTCGCCTGTGAGATCACCCTCGCAAACTATGACGGCATCCTGACCACGGGCCAAAATTATCTCCTCTACCATGATCCCCGCAGCAATCAGTTCAGTTTCGGCCCCTGGGATCTCGATCATTCGTGGGGCGAGTTTCCTTTCACCGGTACCGCCGCGGATCGGGAACACGCGAGCATCTGGAAGCCCTGGCCGGGGAAGAACCGCTTCTTTGAACGGCTCCTGGCGCACGCCCCGTTCAAGGAGCTTTACCGCAGCGAATTGGAGCGCCTGCAAACGACGCTCTTTCAGCCGGAGCGCCTGAGTCGCCGTCTCGATGAACTGGCGGCCGTAATCAGGCCTTTCGTGGCTGAAGAATCCACCAACCGGCTCGCCAAGTTCGAGCAATGCGTGGCCGCCACCTGGCCGGACGGTCCGCGCGACGGCGATCCCTTCGATCCCAACCGACCGGCGTTTCCGCTCAAGCGCTTTTTCGAGGCACGCGCCAAGTCCGTCCGCGCACAACTCGCCGGCGAAGAAACCGGTGTCGAGCCCAGGGGTATGGGCCAGCGATGATGCCCGCTTCCCGCATCGGCGGGAATACGGCCACGCCAAGTTGCTGGCTCGCCAATTCGCACAAAGCCCATCACGATCCCTCCTACAAATGGACACCATCACTGAACTCGATGTCCTGCTTGCCCGGCTGGTCGAACGAGTCCGCGCAGGCAAGGACGCTCCCGACCTTCGCATCGCCCAACGTTTCGTGGAGTCTCTTAAAAAAGAACTCCTCGCCAACCAGCAGGAGCGTCACAAAGTCATGGCTGAAAACCTGGAGCTCAAATCCCGGATCAAGGTGCTGGATCAGCAGATCGTCCTGCTCAAATCCGGAGGTGTGAAACCGGCGTCACCTGCTGACGTGTATGTCGAGCACCTGGGCGCCGCGTTCGTTCGCAAGCCCGGCGGCCGCTTCGTAGACACACCCTGCTGCCGGACGTGCAAGCGACCGCTGAAAGCGGTCGCGAAGGACATGCCCTACAGTTGCAGCAAGTGCCAGACGTTCGCCTTGTTTCGGCCCAGCGAACTCAACGACGTGCTGCTCACTTTGAAACGGAGCTGAGGCCATGTCTCGGGAGTCCACAGGTCTGCCGCTCATGATGCCATTGACCCGCCGGCATTTCCTCGGCACCACCGCTGTGGCGACCGCCGGCTTCATCATTCGTGCGCCAGGGGCTGAAGCCGTTGAGCCCATCATCGACATCCATCAACACCTGAATTATTCGGGACGTTCGGATGAACAGTTCTTTGCGCATCAAGCCGCAATGGGCGTCACGCTGACCGTGCTGTTGCCGGCGGGTCGCCCGATCAAGCAGGCGTCGACTCATGACGGAAACTCGAATGGCTTGGCGGCTGAGATCACCGGCAACGAGCCCGCCTTCGACCTCGCGGCAAAACATCCGGACAAGCTGCGTTGCTTCGCGAACGAAGTGGCCGACCTGGCCGATGCGGTGAAATCCATTCGGCCCTACTTGAAGCGGGGCGGCATCGGCATTGGCGAGCAGAAGTTTGGGGTCGAGGCGGATTCGCCCGCGATCGAAGCCATCGCCGGCTTGGCCGCCGAATTCAATGTGCCCGTGCTCCTGCACTTTCAGCACGGCATGTACAATCTCGGGATCGATCGGTTCCACAAGATCCTCGAGAAGTTTCCCAAGGCGAACTTCATCGGCCACGCGCAGACGTGGTGGGGCAACATCGACAAACTGCACAAACAGGAAGCGATGTACCCGCAGGGTCCGGTGACGCCCGGCGGGATCACTGACCGGCTGCTGTCCGATTATCCGAACATGTTCGGCGACCTCTCCGCCGGCTCGGGCTTGAACGCGCTGGTTCGCGACGAAGATCACACGCGAGCTTTCCTCGAACGGCACCAGGACAAGCTAATCTTCGGGAGTGATTGCAACGACACGCTCGGCCGCGGTCCCGGTTGCCAGGGTGCGCAAACGATCGCCACGCTGCGGCGGCTCGCACCCAGCAAGGATATCGAACGCAAGTTGCTTTACGGAAACGCGAGGAAGCTGCTGCGACTGTAGCGGTCTCTGCGAGCGCCGCCATTTCCAACGGCGGTCATAGACCGCCGCTACACTGCGCCGCAGATAGGTTAAGGTCGGTTACTTCAGAGCGACCTCGCCGAAGTGCTCGCCGCGCGTCACCCAATCCAAGCCACGCAGAATGATCGTGCGATAGAGCGGATCATCCAGCGTCCAGGTGTAGTGACCCGCGATGCTGGCGAAGACCCGGCCCGTGCCCTTCTCGAACGTCCACAACATCGGTCGGTCTTCCCCGTCGATGTCCACAGCATTCGCCAGCACATGGATCTTCGAGCGATCGCCAATCATCGGCCAGTACGGTTCGTCGAGGAAACGGATCTGCTCGGGCAGGCCGGCGGTGATGGCGTGATCGCGGTCCACCACTTTCAAGTCGAACGGCATGTGGCGGTATTTCACGGTGGCCGGTTGCGCGGCAAGGCCGATGCGCTCGGCCAGCTTCTCGGGTGCCTTGTCTTCGATGGTCGCTGAGTGCAGCACGACGATGCCGCCGCCGCGCGCTTGAAAGGCGTCCAACTGCGCGTAACGCGCCTCGCTCCAATCGTGGTTCCAAAAGTAGAACACGATGGCATCGGCGGAGGCGAATTGCTCGACGCTCGGCCAGAGCCAGGCGTCCTCGACGGTGACACCCGCCGTGGGAGCGAGGAGCTGATGCCAGGACTTCTGCCAGGCCGGGTAATCGTGCTGGTCCTTGCCGTGGTCTTGTTCGGAAGCGACCAGCACCACGCGGAGCGCCGAACTCCGGTTCGGCTTGCTGGCCCCATCGGCTGCGGCACCCGTCAAACGGAAGCTCGGCGCTCCGATCAGTCGGAGGGCCTCGGCTCTGTCGCGCTTCGGCGGTTCGTGCAGCAGGAACGTCAACAGATCGTTCACCTGCGATTCGTTCAAGGTGTCGAGCAAGCCCTCGGGCATGAGCGAAACCCCGCCCGGTCGCATCTCGGCGACGTCCGTGGGGTTCACCAACGTGTCCGCGCCGGTGGCCGACGTGATCTTCAAGCGATCACTGCCCTCGTGTCGGACGAAGCCGCTGTGCTCGTCGCCGTTCCGCAGTCGCACGTTGTAGCCGACGTAATCCGGATTGATCGTCGCGCTGGGCTGCTTGATGTCGCGGAGCAGCGACGCCACATCGCGCGCGGCGAGGTTGCTCAAGTCCGGTCCGTGCCCCGCGCCTTCACCGCGAATGCGATGGCAGGTGGCGCACTTCAGTTGCTCGCCGGAGAAGAGCGAGCGACCGGTTTCGTAGTCGCCTCGCGGCTTGGTGGTGTCGGTCAAGAGTGCCGAAGGCAACTGCCCGACATCTGGCTTCCAGCCCGCGAACTCGGCCGCCGTCAGATCATAGTCAAGATCAAGGTGTGCGCCGGAACCCGCTGCGCCTCGCGCTTTGACGCTCGCAATGCGCAGCGCGTAACGAGTCCGTCGTGGATGCGTTGCGGTGGTCACGATCAACTTCTTGCCGCCGTCCATCAAGCGCCAGCTAGCAGCGATGAGTTGGCCACGAAGCCCGGCTTCCTGGCGTGCCACCACGGCATAAGGTGGCTTCAGCACTTCCAACCGGTCGGCGGCGCGAACCGAATCGCCGAACTCGATCGTTGAACCGGAATTGCTAACGAGGACTGCGTCATCGACCGCTCGATCAAAGGTCACCTGAACTTCGGTCGGCGAGACAGCGGTCACCTCCACCGGCTGCGGCGCTTCAGGATCAGTGTATCGGATGCGAAAGATCTTCCCTTCGCCGTTCGGGCCGGTGCCCCAGTCCGGCACGCCGCTGTGGCAGCTCACGTAAAGATCGCCCTGCGGCGAGATCGCGACGTCAGTCGTCAGCATCGAGAGCCGGGCGATGAGGAATTCCTTACCGACATAGCCGTGCGCGGTTTTCACGAGGCGCACCCGCCAGAGCTTGCCGCGCGATTCACCCGTCACGATGGCGTCGCCCTCCCACCATTTCGGGCCGAACAATCCCTGGGCGGACAAGGCCGGCCGGGCCGGAGATTTCAAATCTGAGATTTGAGATTTGAGATTCCCGGCAGCGCGCGGCTCGTTGAACACAAACCCGCACGTGCTCTGGTGCTGCGGACCAAATCCAAACACCGGCAGTTCGCTGATGAGATCGGGCAACCACTTTTCATGACGCGGCGGAAAGCCGTAGTTTCGGCCCGGCACGATGTGGTTCAGCTCGTCGAGTGAATTGCCGTTCGGCATCCAAGTCTCGCCCTCCTGATCGGTCATGAACAAGTCGCCGGCCCGGTTGAACGCGAAGTTGTACGGCACGCGCACGCCGGTCGCGAAAGTCTCGAGCTGGCGGGTCTTCGCGTTCCACTTCTGCACCGAGCCGCGCTGGCCGTTCACGTCGTAGAGCGACACCTCCTCCTCGGGATCGCTCGGGATGACTTTGCCGCGCGCGTTCAACCATTCGCGCTCATCGGCGGTCAACTCCTTGACCTTCTTGAGCCGGTAAGCGTTGGCGTAGTTCGCCGTGAGCAGGCCGAAGTAGAGATTGCCGTCAGGATCCATCGTCACGCCGGTGGCATCGACATTGCCGGACGCAACGTCCTTGTCGGTCCAACCACTGGCCACGACTTCCTCGGTGTCGGCCACGCCGTCGCCGTCGGGGTCTTTGAGCAGCGACACCTTGCCGCTCGATGAAACGAACAACCCGTGCGTGGACCAGCTCATGCCGACCGGTACGGTGAGCGGCGCTTTGTCCCACCAGACGTCGGCCTTGTCTTCCATGCCGTCGCCGTCGGTGTCGCGGAGCTGCCAGACTTTGCCGTTGTAGCCGAGCGCCGTCAGCGAGCCGTCGGGAGCGAAGCGCAGGTTGTTCAGGTTCGGCAACTTCACCGGCACTTCCTCAACCGTGAAGCCGGGGATGAGCATGTGGACTTCCGGTGGAGGAACCGCTGAAAGGACCAAGGTCGAAGGACAAAGGACAAAGGAACCGCCAAGCAGCAAGCTCCAAAACGATGCTCCAGCCCGCGTGCGGCGAACGGTTGGATTTTGGCGCTTGGGAATTCCTTTGTCCTTGGTCATTTGTCCTTTGTCCCTTCTATCAACTCACCCATCTGCCACCGTTCACGACGAGGTTATGCCCGGTGATGAAACCGCCGGCATCGCTCGCGAGCAGACTCACCGCACCCGCGAGATCATCCGGCACGCCCCAGCGCTTGAGCGGGATCGTGGCGAGGTATTCGTCCTTCAACTCCTGCGGATCGTTGACGTGGCGCTCGACGGGAATCCAGCCAGGCGAGATCATGTTCACCGTGATGTTCCACGGCGCAAGTTCGTTGGCCATGCTGCGCGTCCAACCGTTCTGCCCCCCCTTGGCCGCCGCGTAGGCGCTGAAGTTCGGCACGCCGAGCAGAAACACCTCAGTGCCGATGTTGATGATGCGCCCCCACTTTTGTGTTTTCAGATGCGGCAGCGCGGCGCGCGTGAGCAGGTAGGGACTCTTGATAAAAAAGTCGATCATGCGCTGGTAGAACGCCCAGTCGTATTGCTCGATCGGCTCGTGCGGTTGATCACAGGTCGCGTTGAACACCAAGATGTCCACCGGGCCAAGTTGGTTTCCAATGTCGGCGATCAACCGGTTGCACGTCGTCTCGTCCGTGACGTCGGCCTGGAACAACGCGCCTTGCAGTCCTTCCTGCTTCAACTCGGCCAGTGCTTGCTCAGCCGAGTCCCGGCCGTTGGCGTAGTTGATGGCCACCTTCGCGCCCTGCCGCGCGAGCGCGAGTGTCATCGCCTTGCCGAGTCCTTTGCTGCTCCCGGTGACGAGCGCAACGCGGCCAGTGAGTTTGAAGTCAGGTGCTTTGCTCATTTGGAATGCAGGCAGGCTACACGCCCGCGCCGGAAACGCCAATCCCAATAAGGGTTCAATGTGGGCGACGGCGTTCTCCCGATTGGCTTAAGTCTCGAGGTCGCGATGAATTTGAGATTCACATCAAAAGGATTCTTAGCCAGCTTCTGGCCGCCGTATTTTGTATGCAAACAAACACCCTTCAGTTCTTTTCCCCCATTTTACTCGCGCTCATCTGGCTGGCGGGTTCGCCTTCCGCTCAAGCGCAATGGCACGTCGCGAATCCCAGCCCCGGCCAGACGTTCACCCGCTTGGTGGTGGGCGGAGACGGACAGGTCGCCGGTGCGGTGGTGCAAGCGCCCGGCCTCATGGCCAGCCCCACCGGCACCAACGACTGGCGCTCGCAACATCTGCCGCAGTTCATCGACGGCACGTCCACCGTGCAGGATCTCCTTTGGGCCAACGGCAAGTGGGTGACGGCTTCACCCGGCTATATTCACAGCAGCACCGACCTGATCAACTGGACCGCCAGCCCACTCCTGCCCACCGTTCCTTACGTGCTGAACTGGGACGGCACAAAGTATTGGGCGTTCGGCCTTAGCCGGCGGGTCGCGCACTCGGTTGACGCCGTCAACTGGACGCAGTTGCCGAACAACGATCTCGCCATCTCGCAACCCGCGGATTCTGTCTGGTTCAACAACCGCTTCGTGGTCGTGGGCCAGAGCGCCATCGCCAGTTCGGCGGACGGCAGCGCCTGGACGACCTACGTCTCCCCATCGCCTTACTATGTCGGCGACATCCAGGCGGGCGGCGGCCGGCTCATCGCAGTGGGGAATTTTCTATCCGGCACCACGACGAACTTCTTCCGGTCGGTGGACGGCACGACGTGGACGACCATTGCCGCCCCACCGACAGCCGGCGGCTATCAGTCCATCACGTACGGCAATGGGCGCTGGCTGGCCCTGAATTACGGCGGGGCAATTTACAGTTCGATCGACAACGGAGACTCCTGGCAGAACGTCGGCGGCATCAGCGGCGGGCCGAACAGTTTTACCCGGACGCTGGGCTATCGCGAGTCCGACAACCGGTTCTTCTGCGGCTGGCTGAACGGAAAAATCCTTTCGAGCACGGACAACGGCACCACTTGGTTCAACCACCAACAAGGCTTCGACGGGTCCGTCACGATGATTGCCGAGGGCGGCGGTCGCGTGGTCGGGGTGGGCAATGCGGGCGGTGGTCCGGGTTCAATTTATACGAGCGCGGATGGCACGCGTTGGTCGTCGAACAACACGGGCTTCGCGGACAACTTCATCACCCTGCGCCACCTCAACGGTGCGTTCCTGGCGTACTCGGTGTCGCCCCGGAGCGTCATCCGCTCCACGGACGGGATCAATTTCACCCGCGCCGATCCGGTCACCTCCATCCGCGACCTCCTCTGGGACGGCACGCGTTACGTCGGTTTCGCCAACAACACCAACCTCTACTCCTCCGCCGACGGCTTGGCCTGGACGCAGATCGTCGGCGCGCGTCATCCCGCGTCATTCTCAACCACGGCTGGGATTGGATCCTTCGCCTACCTCGATGGCCGTTACATGATTTTTTCGCAGGGTTTCGGCGGCGAGACGCGGTTCTTCTCTTCCACTGATCTCACGAGCTGGACCACCAACTTCGTCGGCGCCGTCAGCGGTGTCCCAAATTACAACTACAGCGACATCATCAAATCCGGGAACAATTATTATCTCGGCGCGCAAGCGGGCCTCTGGTCCTCGACTGATGGCATAATCTGGACGGGCAACAATTTCAATTCATTGCCCGGAGATGCCCCAAAGCCGGCTGGCACCTCCCTCATCGACCGCTCCGGCCGCCTCTACACGATGCAATTCCTCGGCGCAAACACCTACAGCGGCCAGCGTCTTATTTACTCGGATGACGGGGCCACGTGGAACCTTTACACCAACAGCTTCCCGGCACCCTTCATTCCCGATGCGAAGAACCGTCTCCTTTACACCGGCACGCGGCTGATCGCGGCCAACTTCGCCGGCGGGCTGTTCGCGTACTACGACATCAACCTGCCCGCGGGCAGCCCGGGTGGACAGGCGTTCGCTGCGTGGATTTTGACCCAAGGAGTGCCCGTCAATCAGCAGGGCACGCTGGATGATCCTGACGGCGACGGCTACAACAACGGCACTGAGTTCGCGCTGGGCACGAATCCCAACTCTGCTTTGCCGGCCGATCAACCTGCCCTGGTCGCCGATTCAATTGATGACGGAGGCACCACTTATCCGTCCGTCACGTTCATCCGGCGGAAGAGCGTGTCCGGCATCACAGTGGCCGTGGATGGCGCCACCGACGTTTCGTTTGCCCCGACCAGTCCAACGACGACGCTCACACCCGTCGATCTGGGCAACGGCACCGAACGCGTGACCGTGCGCGGCAACACGCCAACGAGTGTCACTGCGAGTTTCTACTTCCGCATCAAGGTTACTTCGCCCTGACGCACCGGGAAGTGCCGACACCGTCGCGACAGCGGTTGCAAAGCTACGCCAGCACTTCCTTGATCACGTGGCCATGCACGTCGGTCAGGCGCATGTCGCGGCCGCTGAAGCGCACGGTCAACCGCTCGTGATCGATGCCGAGCAGGTGCAGCATCGTGGCGTGGAGATCGTGGACCTCAACCTTGTCGGCCACCACCTTGTAGCCGAAATCATCCGTGACACCGTGGGTCATGCCGCCCTTCACACCGCCGCCCGCGAGCCAGACCGAGAAGCCGTAGGGGTTGTGATCGCGCCCATCGGAGCCTTGTGAGAATGGCGTGCGCCCAAACTCGCCGGCCCAGAGCACCAGCGTTTCGTCGAGCAATCCCCTGCCCTTCAAGTCGGTGAGCAGCGCGGCGATCGGCTGATCTACCGCGCGGGCGTTGTTGTTATGTCCTTCAACCAGCTTGGCATGTTGATCCCAGCGATCGCCGCCAACCTGGGGACATGTCAGCTCAACAAAGCGCACCCCGCGCTCGATCAAGCGGCGAGCGGTCAGGCATTGCCGGGCGTAGATGCGGGTCGGCTCATATGAATGATCGAGGCCATACATCCGTTTCGTCGCTTCGGATTCGCCCTGGAGATCCATCAACTCGGGCACGGCGGACTGCATGCGAAACGCCAGTTCGTAGTTGGCGATGGCCGATTCGACGGCGTCCGAGCTGCCGAGCGTTTGCTTCGCCGAAGCGTCGAGCTTGGCGAGCAACGAGAGCTTGTTGCGCTGAAGTTCCGGTTTCGTTTCGAGCGGTTGGATGTTCGCCACCGGCGGATCGCCGGGTTTGAAGATCGAGCCTTGAAACGTCGCGGGCAGGAAGCCGCTGCCGAAGTTCGGCAAACCACCCGGCGGGATGAGACCGCCATTCAGGACGACGAAGCCGGGCAGATTCTGGTTCTCGGTGCCGAGACCGTAGCTCACCCACGCGCCAGCGCTCGGTCGGCCGGCGAGACCAAGGCCGGTGTGGAGGAAGTAATTCGCGTTCGTGTGCTCGCTGAACGTCGAGACCATCGAACGGATCACGCAGAGATCGTCCGCGAGCTGGCCGACGTGGGGGAAGAGATCGCTCACCGGCAGTCCGCTCCGGCCGTAGTTCTTGAACGCCCACGGCCCGGCCAGCGTGTTGCCGTTGTCGTTGAACTGCGTGGCCTCCATCTTCATCGGGAACGGCTTGCCGTGATACTCGCGCAGCTTGGGCTTGGGATCGAAGGTGTCCATCTGCGCCGGCCCGCCGTCCATGTAGAGGAAGATGACGTTCTTGGCGCGGGCGCGGAAGTGCGGTTTGCGCGGCCCCGGCGCCGATCCCGGCAACGCAGCATTTGCGCGGGAGGATTGTTCGCCGAGCAACGCCATGAACGCGATCGAGCCAAAGCCCTGCGCACAGCGCGCGAGCATCTCACGGCGGGTCAACGGACGGGGATGGAAATGTTGGCAGTGGGGCATTGCAAATGTGTCATGATGTAGATCGCTTCTGCTGTTTGCTTCGGGTCAACAGCCACATCAACGAAACCGCAGACACAGGCAGCATTTGAAAAAATGGAACCTCTACGAAAAGGAAGGCATTGAGCGTCGTGAATCTCACAAAAAGCCCGTAATAGTAACCCGTAAAGCCAATCGACAACACCAGAAGGGCGCAGGCAAGATTCGCAGCCAAGGCCATGCTTCGAGTCGTTCGCTTTAGCACAACCGCTTGAACGAGGTAAGGACCTAATGCCAATGGAAGGAAAATACCGGGATGATACACAGAATCCATCGCATGAAAGTTCATGAATACGGTCATGCCCACGCCGAGCCAGATGATGACCCAGGAGCAGATGCGCAGTGTTCGGTTCATGAGTTCGAGTAACGCTAGCCGTTCAATTCACAAACACAAATTCCTTCGTTTTGAACAGGGAGTCGCCCGCGACTCGATGTTTCGAATCCCAACGGGATTCCAGCTCTCAGCCCAGGGTTGCGCCACCGGCGCTACCCTGGGAACCCGGCCACAAAACATCTCTACCCCAACGGGGTTGCAGTGGACCGCAACCGCGAGATCTTGATCCAACCCCTTCAGGGTTGGCCGATTCCGACCACCATTTCCCAGGGTAGTCCCGACTACGTCGGGCCAACCCTGGGCTGGAGGATAGAATCCCTTTGGGATTCGGCATACGGGCATGTGTGGGCCACAGTTCATCTCAACTCTCAGTTCACAAACACAAATTCCTTCGTGTTGAACAGGACGTGGCACAAATCAGCCCACGCGGCAGTCGGGATGGAATCGGTGCTGACGCCCGCCTGCTGGATGGCTTGTTCGTTCAGGAAATCCCGCGCGGCGGCCAGTTCCCCAGCGGTGGCACGGCGTTGCAGTGCCTGTCCATACAGCCATTGGACTCGCGCGTCCATGTCCGCGCCGCACTCCCTGATCATCCGCTCGGCCAGCAACTTCGCCTGTTGTTGCACGAACGGATCGTTCATCAGGATCAACGCCTGCGCCGGCACGTTCGAGCGGGCGCGCCGGCCGAACGTCTGCGCGGCCTGCGGGGTGTCGAACGCCAGCATCATCGGCGACATGAAATTGCGGCGCACTTCGAGGTAGATGCTGCGTTTGCCATCACCGTCGAGCGGCCCGCTCTGGCCCGGCCGGCCGCGTCCCGTCATGAACGAGGTCAGGTGCGTGGCGACGGAGCCAGCCGGCGGTTCAAGGTCGAGTCGGCCTGACACGGCGAGCAAGGAGTCGCGGATCGCCTCGCCTTCCAGCCGGCGGACGGTCCATTTGTGGAGTAGCACGTTGTCGGGATCGAGTTGGTCAAATTGAGAAGTTGAAGTCGTGCCGAGCGGATGCTCGGCGCTCCGGTCGTCGGCGGCGAGGGCGGATTGCTTCCAGGTGCTCGACGTGACGAGCAGCGTGATCAACTTCTTGGTGGACCATTCGCCTTCGGTGACGAACCAGTGCGCCAGCCAGTCGAGCAACTCGGGATGCGACGACTTTTCGCCGAGCACGCCGAAGTCGTCCACGGTGGCGACGAGCCCGCGACCGAACAGGTGATGCCAGACGCGGTTGACCCACACGCGGGCGGTGAGCGGGTTGTCGGGCGAGGCGATCAAGCCGGCAATAACGTCGCGACCGGAACCATGTTCCACTGGATGATCGAGTCCGCCGAGCGCTTCGAGGTAGCGGCGAGGGACGGATTCACCCGGTTTGCTGGGGCCGCCACGAATCAGCACCGGTTGATCGATGCCTTCGCTGTCGGCGAGGACTGGAGCTACGGCGGACTGAACAGCGATGGCTTTGGCGCGCACGTCGAGGGCGGCCAGTTGCTCGCGCCCGGCCGGCGGGATTTCGACAACTTCGAACAGCTTTTCCCGCTGTGGTGTTTTGGCTTCGTCGGAAGCAATGACATCGACCAGATCGAACCAACCGTCGGCGGTGAGTCCGGAGCCAGCCGCGCCCGCGAGATCTGGCGTGGGATCATCGAGCACTTCGAGGTAGGCGCGATGCCCGGCCCACATCGCGAGATCGAAGGTGATCCAGGCGGGTTCGGCGTTGTTGATGACTTTGCGCAAGCCGCCGTAGATCGGGTCCTGGATCATCTGGAAGTTTTCCATGATCACCTTGGCGCGCGTGCCGTGACCGGCGGCCAGCACATGGAGATAACGATTCGTTAAGGTGAAGTTCGGCGAGCGCGCTCCGCCATGGAGCCAGCGCGAAAGCTTGCGGGAAGAGATCATCGGAGCGGTGGTGCGAACGACGGGATTCGTCGGACCGAGATAAAGCAGATCACCGGGTTGAACCTGCGAACCGTCCATTGCGCCGCCCGAGAAGAACCAACCATTGGTAGCAGCCGACGTGAGGAGGCTCTGACTTAATCCGGGTCTGAGGTCTGGGGACTGGGGTTTCGGATCGCGAATCTCGGAATTCAAACCGCCGGCTTCTAGATTGGAAGTTAGAGCCTCGTCACCTCGGCTGCTACCATTGAACGAGCGGACCAGTTCGTCGCGTTGCCTGGCAAGTTCTAGCAACTTACGCGCGGTCTTATCGGGTTCGTTGATCTCCGCCTGCGTGTAACGCGAACTCGCGAGCACGCCGTAGAGCGCGTAGAAATCCTTCGTCGAGATCGCATCGAACTTGTGGTCGTGACAACGCGCACACGAGACGGTGACCGCCTGGAAGCCGCGGGTCACGGTGTCGATCTGGTTGTCCATCAGGTCAAGCTGGTTGCCCTTGATGTCCACGGGCGAATGCACCTGTTGGCCAAAAAAGAAAAAGCCCGTCGCCAACGCGGACTCGTTCAAACCAGTCGCCGGATCGCGGCGTGGTTCCGCCATCAAGTCACCAGCCAGGTGCTCGCGGATGAACTTATCGTAAGGCAAGTCCTGATTGATCGCGTGGATCACGTAGTCGCGATAGCGCCAGGCGTTGGGCAACGGATAATCGAACTCGTGCCCGAGCGTCTCCGAGTAACGAACGACATCGAGCCAGTGCCGCGCCCAGCGTTCGCCGAAGCGCGGCGAATCGAGCAGACGCTTCACGACCTTCGCATATGCATCGTTCGCGGAATCGCCCTCGAACGCGCGAACTTCCTCCGGCGTCGGCGGCAAGCCGGTCAGCGTGAAGGAAAGCCGCCGGATAAGCGTCCGGCGATCGGCTTCGGGTGCAGGTGCAAGCTTGGCGGCATCAAGTTTCGAAAGAATGAAACTGTCGCTGGGCTGGGACGGCCACGCGGTAACTTGCACTGGCGGCGGCGAAACGACTTTGACGGGCTGCCAGGCCCAATGGTTCTGGCGGCGCTCGGCGAGATTGAATTCCTTGTTCGCACCGGCACCTGCGGCGGACTTGGCGGCGGCTTTGCTTTCGGACCACGGGGCACCGCGGCGCACCCAATCTTCCAGCAAAGCAATCTCCGCATCCGCGAGTTTGCTCTTCGGCGGCATCTCCAACTCTACGTCATCGTAGCGGACGGCTTTAATGAGTCGGCTTTCATCCGGTTTGCCGGGCACCAACGCGGGACCAGAATCGCCGCCTTGGAGGGCGCCACCCAGACTATCAAGGAAGAGCCCGGCCTTGAGCTTTTTTGCGCCGTGGCTGTGGCATTCGTAGCAACGTTGTTCGAGCAAAGGCTGGATCTTCTGCGTGAAGTAGGTGACGTCCTCAGCGGTGAAGGGCTCCGCCGCGTGGCAGAAGAAAGCGCGACCGGTCAGCAGCACCAGCGCGATGTGAAAAGTGCTCGATGCGAAGCCCAAGCGCCGAGGTCGGTGAAGAACTCCGCGAGCGGACTGATTCATTTGAGCCTCCTCACGTCGGCTGCTACCAATAGCGGATAATTGAAAGCCGTAACTCATCGAAGAGCGGGCGTTGGCTCGGGCTGGCCGTTGGTCGTGAGAATCTGGAAATGATGGATGCCGTGGGCCGCCGCATCGGTGTAGGTCCAGACCACCTGCTTGTCCGGCGTGACCTCGGTAAGCTTGCGCCGGTTCTCACCGAGGCCATAGCTGGTCACGACGGTGTTGCCGTTCCCGAGGCGTTGGACACCGCAGGCGTCTTTGATCGGATCGCCCTCCAGATCGTCGTTCGACAACTGCCAAACCACTTTGCCAGTCTGATCTAATTCAACAACCACGTTGCCATAGGTGCAGCCGACGAGGGTGTTGCCGTTCGCGAGACGAATCGCGGTGAAGGCCCAGTTCGGGGTTGGCGCCTGCCAGGCAACGGTGCCGTCCGGCATGTGCTCGCGCACAACCTTGTCGAGCAGGTGCGGGATCAGGTAATTGCCATTGGCGAGCTTGCGAGTCATGCGGGTCTGCATGTGGAAATTGGTCAATTGGCACCGGATGGGGAACTCGACGACGATCTTGCCGGCCGGATTCACTTCCAGGACGCGGGGCTTCGGGCCGGCCTCGGTCAGCATCGTGTTCCCGTTGGCGAGTCGTTGGGCGGTGTTCACTTCAGCCTGCGATCCCTTGAATTCGAAGAAGACTTTGCCTGCGCGATCAACTTCCATCACCGCGCCGCCGGGGAAACGATCGTTCTTGGAAAGGACCAGGAGCAGATGGCCGTCGGGCAACACCCAGCCGTCACGTGTGCTGTGTGGATAACTCCATTCGACCGAACCATCCTCGGCGACGATCCGAGTTTCGGCCCCCAGCGCGAGGAATGAGTGCCTGACCTCCGCGCCGTGGATTTGGAGCAACTGGCTGAAGCCAAGGATGAGCCCGAGCAATCGGCCGAAGGGAATCATGGTTGTCATGCGGACAGGCTACCCACAATCAATCGCGGTTGTCACGTCAGCCTTCTTCAACGGCGGGCCGGTAAAAAGCAAACATCCGCGGGTGGACCGCGGATGTTCAGAAAACGAGCTAGCAAGAGGTTCGTCAGTGCGCCGGGATCATATCAAATTCAGTAGCGGCTTCAGATCTGCCGTTGTCCCGAGCGAGCATCGAGACCAGGAGGCGTCGGCACTCCGAATGAACTTGAAAGAGCACCGCCCGGTAATAGAGCCAAAAGCCAGCGTAAGAAGCGAACGACAGGACCGAGCCGACGGTGAGGATTTCAAGTCCGCGCTTAACGATGTGATTATGCTGCAGCAACACTTCGGGCATGATCACGACCGCATAGAGACCGGCAACGAACGAAATCGCCACGAGCGCCAAGACCTTGAGCATCGCCCGGCGGCAGCACCGGATGTCACCCTCGGCCTTGAGAATCCGATCGCGCAACTGCCGCTGCGCCGGGGTGGACGCATTCCGGGTAAGCGCCTTGAAGAACTCGGTTTGTTTCTGGTGCTCGCTCATAAGACTGTAGTTGTTGCCCTTCATAGCCTTGGCCGTACCAACAAAGTGCCCAATTTCGGCCAGCCGACACCTGCGCCCGCAACCATTGGTAATTCAGGACGTTGGAATATCGGGAAATTTTGACGAAACCTTAGCCGCCTCCCTAAGCCCGTCGCGAGTGATCCAAAAGGTCCATAGATTGGACACTTGGTAGGGAATAACCGGATCGATAATTATCTCGCCCCGCCGGATCTGCTCCGCCAGTTCATGCGGCATCGGGAGGGTTACCCGCATGGCGGAGGCCTTGGGATCATTACCCTCCCCGGGTCGGTAACGGATTTTGACTGGCGAGGTTGGCGAGAACAGTTCTTACCCCCATTTCGACCACGATTACACGCTGCCATCGGTGGCCCAAAAATCGGAGGAAAGCGTCCGCAACAAAGTCCTTGTCTGTTATCGCGGGCTTTTTACATTCGCGCACCTGCTGAACGCATGAATGCCAAGCCTTTAACCGAAACCCAGTCATCGACTTCCGCGCCGCCGTACCCGCTGCCACTTCGTAATCAGCCGGACTTCGGACCCCTCGGACGCCATCATAGGAGCCATCGTAGTTTTCCGCCGAAAGGTCTGCTGAGCCGGGCAGGCGTGCTCGTGGAGAATGCCTTCGAAAGCGTGCTCGCGGGCTCCTCAATCATCCCTGATGCGCCGGTCTACGACAGCCACACCTTTCCGTGGGTGAAGGAGGTCGAGGCCGACTGGCAGCTCGTCCGGGCGGAACTCGACCAGGTGATGAATTATCGGGATCAGATTCCAAGCTTCCATGAAATCATCAAGGAGGTTTCAACGATCACCTCGGACAACGACTGGAAGACCTTTTTTCTGATGGGCACGGGATTGGAAACCACCGAGAACAGCCGTCGTTGTCCAAACACGATGCAGGTCTTGAAGAAGATCCCCGGCATCACCACTGCGATGTTTTCAATTCTTTCGCCCGGCAAACACATTCCGGCGCATCGTGGACCGTACGCGGGCGTCCTGCGGTTGCACCTCGGCCTGCTCGTGCCGGAACCACGTGAGCGGGTTCGCATTCGCATCGGCAATCAGTGCTACGCCTGGGAGGAGGGCCGCTGCATCATCTTCGACGATACCTACAATCACGAAGTATGGAACGATACGAACGGATACCGGGTGGTGTTGTTCGTGGATTTTCAGCGGCCGATGACCTTCCCGATGGACATCCTGAACAACTGGGTGATGAACGCGGCGGTGTTCGCCCCCTTTATTCGCGAAGCCGGCGGCAAGCAAAAGGCCTGGGAGCATAAATTTTACGGCAAGAACGGCACTGCGGACAAGAAGGCCTGAAGTTTCGCAGCAGTGCGCGCTAACCTCCCCAGAAACGGGTGATGCCGAGTTCGAGTTCTTTGAACTCCGCGGCACAACCTTCTCGGCATCAGATCGTTGAATCTCTCTCGGACAAATTGCGTCCGGGCTGCTATCTCAAAGTTAAGATGCGGCCCAATTATCCATGCCCCGGATTTCCCCTGATTGCAGCGCCCCAACAATTCAGCGACCGACTGCGCAGAATCGCACCTCTCTTGCTGGCAATCATCACCTCGGAACCAGCCCTCGCCTCCGACGCCATAACCACGGGTGTTCCGGTGCTGTGGGGCAATCAAGTTCTGCCCTACGTCGAACCCGGCACCCGGTTCAAATCGGTATCTGCCGGGGCCGAACACAACCTGGCATTGCTCCCCGACGGGTCGGTCATTGCCTGGGGTGCCAATGAATTTGGGCAAGCCCAGGTGCCTGCCGGTACGAGCAATGCCATCGCCGTTGCAGCCGGCGGTTTTCACAGCCTCGCGCTCCGGCCCGATGGGACGGTCGTTTCCTGGGGCAATCGAATCCAAGACTGCAACACCGTACCGAAGGACTTGGTGGATGTGGTGGCTATTGCCGCGGGTGGTTGGCATTCCCTCGCCTTGACTCGCAAGGGCAAAGTGGCGGCTTGGGGCTATGACTGGGCTGGACAAGCAACCGTCCCGGCTGACCTCGGGGAGGTGGTTGCCATTGCTGCGGGAGGCGATCACAGCCTGGCCCTACGGGCCGACGGAACGGTCGTTGCCTGGGGCTGGAACGACTATGGCCAGACATCGATTCCCGATGGCTTGACCAATGTCATCGCCATTGCCGCGGGCGGCACTTGCAGCCTGGCCTTGCTCCGCGACGGAACAGTGGTGGGCCTGGGTAAACTCGCGACCGGCGGCGACACGTTCATTGATGCGGCGGCTCCGCGCGAACTTCGTGGGATCGTCATGATTGCGGCGGGCGAGGATCATTGCCTGGCGGTGAGAGACGATGGGACGGTCGTTGGTTGGGGCCGAAACGAACTCGATCAATTTCCCCCAACCCCTTCGCTGAGCGGCGTCAAGACAATCGCTGCCGGCATGAAACACAGTTTGCTGCTGAATGAAGTCGGCAACCTGGTAGCCTGGGGCAGCAATTCCCACGGGCAGGCCCTGGTGCCCGGCCAACTCGACGACGTGCAGGCGAGCGCGGTGGGCTGGGACCACGCACTGGCGCTACGTGCGGATGGAAGCGTGGTCTGCTGGGGAGGCAATCGCTTCGGTCAGGCAACCGTCCCGGCCGGGTTGCGGGACGTCACAGCGGTGACGGCGGGCGACTGGCATAGTGTGGCGCTCAAACGAGATGGCACCGTCGTTGTGTGGGGTGACAACCGTTCCGGCCAGACAACCCTTCCGCCAGGACTTTCCAATGTGGTGGGGATCGCCGCCGGTCCCAAACATACGCTCGCATTGACGCGGGAAGGAACGGTGTTGGCCTGGGGCGACTCAAGCTTTGATCAGATTCGGATTCCCGATTCATTGGGCCGGGCCACGGCGATTGCCGCCGGTTGGGGCCACAATCTTGCGCTTCAGGCGGATGGCACGGTTGTCGGATGGGGTGACAATCTGTTCGGCGAATCCAAGGCGCCTTCAGGATTGAACCGCGTGGTCGCCATTGCCGCCGGAGGCGCATTCAGCATGGCATTGCGCGATGACGGCACCACCCTCGGCTGGGGCGAGTCCCAAATGGTGAAGCCCACGGCTGAACTTACTGGAATCACTTCCATTCGGTCCGTCTGGTTCAACTGCCTCGCGTTACGGGCCGATGGCGGCATCGTTGCGTGGGGAACGGGCGAGCGCGGAGAGAGTCAAGTGCCCACAAACCTGAAGAATGTCATCAGCATCGCCGCGGGCGGACGCGCCAATCTAGCGATTGTCAGAGTACGTTGAACCTTCGTCTCGGCAAAGGGTCTGCGAAGAACAGTTCGCATTTTACAAACGGGAGCGCTCGCTTGAGTCTCCGCCCAGACTAAAATGATCCCGCCAACCATCCAGCAACTCGAAAACATCAAGCAGTCAATCTTTGCGGGTAGGAAAATTGAAGCCATCAAACTTTACCGGGACGCAACCGGGCAGGGCTTGAAGGAATCAAAGGACGCCGTCGAGCAACTCGAAGTCGAACTCCGCAAGACCGAGGAGCATAGTTTTGTGAAGGGTGCCGCCAAGGGCGGCTGCTTCCCGATGCTGGTGCTGATTGCTTTCGCCCTCAGTCTTGCGATTGCCGCCCTGGCTGGTTCGCTGTGAGTCACTGGCCAATTTGTCGACCCGCGCTTCGTCAGGGTTCGGCAGTGTTTACAGTTCAGCCGGCTTTTCCATCAACTGGGCAATCCGCGTGAGCAACCGCCCGGCGGCTCCGCCGTCGAGGACCCGATGGTCGAAGCTCAGCGTCAGGTTTGCCTCGATCACGGGTACGAACTGACCTTTGGCTTCGTCCCAAAAGGGCATCTTGCGCCCGGCCCCGAGACCCAACACCAAAGTTTGTTCGGGCAAGGGAATCGGGGTGGCCCAGATCAGCCCGAACGTTCCGAAATTCGTGACGGTCGCAATCGAGCCGCCGGTCGCGTCGGGCGGCAGCTTGCGTTTGCGCGCCAGATCCACCAATTCGCTGTAGCGCTGGGTCAGTTTCGCCAGCGATTTCTTGTCCGCTTCACGGATCACCGGCACCAGAACACCGTCATCCGCTTCCACCGCGACGCCCAGATCGATCGAGTTTGGGTGGACGATCTTGGTGCCCACCAGGCGACCGGCGGGCGCGCTGTTCTCCGCCAGGGCCAAGGCCAGCGCGCGCAACGCGTAAAGGGCTGGTCCCGGCTTGGGATTGCAGGTCTTGCGATGCTCAAGGACCGCATCCAATCGCGCCAGCAACCCGACCGTCGCCAAGGGGCGCGTCCAACTTCGGCGCATGGCATCCGCCACAGCGACCCGCATGCTTGAAGCCTGGCTGAGCTTCTTCTTTTCCAAGTTGGAAATGAAATGTTCAAAGTCATCGACCGTTACCCGCCCGGCGGCACCACTCCCGGCGATTCCGGAAAGATCCGCCGAATGCAGCCCGAGCTCGTGCATGCGCGCCTTCATTCGCGGCGACATGTAGCTGGCACCGACGGCGTGAGCGGGCACCGGCAGGCTGCGGACGGTTGGCTCAACGCGCGCCGGTGGGGTGGCGGGGGCGGCCAACGTGGTCCTTCCGCTGCCATGGGCGTCGAGAGTTGCAGCGGGACCTGCGCCATCGCCTTCCGGCGACGGAGCTCCCAAACCGCGCTTTTCCGCTTCGTCAGCCGTGACCTCGACGTAGCCCAGCACCGCCCCGACGGCGTAGCTTTCGCTCAGCTTTACAGTGAACTCGATCAGTTTGCCGGGCGCCGGCGCGACGACATTCATCGTGGCCTTGTTGGTCTCCACTTCGATCACATCTTGATCCGGTCGGACATCCTCGCCGGGTTGCACCAGCAGGTTCACAATGGTGGCCTCGGCGATGGATTCGCCAAGCTGCGGCATGATGATGGGGATGCGAGGCATGGTCAGGTCTGCAAAAGTTTGCGCGCCGCATTGGCGATGCTGCGGGCGGTCGGACGATGGACGGTCCACAGGTTCGGATGATAGGGGATGGGAGTGTCCTTCGCGTTCAAACGTTGCGGCGGCGCATCCAACAGGTTGAATCCCTCACTCGCCACGCGGGCGACAACCTCAGCGGTCACGCCACCCCAGGGCCAGCTCTCGCCAACGGCCAGCAATCGCCCGGTCCGCGCCACGGACGCCATCACGGTGTCCGTGTCGAGCGGCTTTATTGAGCGCAGGTCCACGACTTCAATCTCCCAACCTTCGGAAGCGAGATCCTCGGCTGCTGCAACCGCTTCATGAACCATCGCGCTGTAAGCCACAATGGTCAGATCCCGCCCGGCGCGGGCGATCCGCGCCTTGCCGGTGGGCAGGGCTTCGGTCGGCAGCGACTCAGCCTTGAGATGGTAATAGAGATACTTGTGCTCGCAGAAAATCACCGGGTCATCGATGGCGACCGCTTCGATCAACATCGAATAGGCATCTTCGACGGTCGCGGGAGTCATTACGATGAGCCCCGGATAAGTCGCGTAGAGCGCCTCCATGCTCTGGCTGTGGAACGGTCCGCTGCCCGACGTGCCGCCGGAAGGCAGGCGCACGACGATCGGGCACGGAACACGCGTCCGCCAGTGTAGCGTCGCCGCCTGGTTCACAATCTGGTTGAACCCCACGGTCGAGAAGTCCGCGAATTGCATCTCGATGATCGGCCGCAAGCCTTCGATCGCCGCGCCCACGGCGAGCCCCATCATCGCGTCCTCGCTGATGGGCGCATCCAGGACCCGCCCCGGGAATTCCTTCGCGAGGTTTTTCGTCGCCTTGAAGGCCCCTCCGAATTCGCCGACGTCCTGGCCGTAGATGAACACCCGCGGATCGTCAGCCAACGCTCTGGCCTGGGCTTCCCGAATCGCCTCAAGATAGGTAATGCTCAAAAGCTTAATCCTCGGGATGACTGTGGGTCTCTTGCAGATGGCGCGACGCCAGCGCGCACCAATCTTCCTGGAACGGATCCGGGGCCGACTCCCGTTGCACCCGGGCGATCGCATCGTCCACTTCGCGGACGGCCGCCTCGCGCCAGCCGCTGACCTCGGATTCGTCGGCAAATTGTCCGGCGATCAACTGCTGCTCGGCAAGCTTCAGGCAGTCGCGCCCGAGCGGTGAATCTTTCAGCTTCTGCGGGATATAGCCGGCGTCGTCATGCTCGCCGTGCCCGCACAATCGCAGCAGATCAGCCTCAACCAACTGCGGGCCGCCCCCCGCCCGGGCCTGCGCAATCGCTTGCCCGCAGACTTTCAGGCACGCGGTCAGGTCATTGCCCGCGACCCGATGCGCTTGCACGCCGTAGCCGGCGGCCTTCGCAGAAATGGACTCACAGGCAAACTGCCGGCTGGTCGGGGTCGAGTAGGCGAATTGGTTGTTCGCCACGACCAGCACGAGGGGCAGTCGTTCGATCGCCGCCTGGTTCAGCGCTTCATGAAAGGCGCCGGTCGATGTCGCGCCGTCGCCGATGCAGGCGGCTCCGGCGAAACCCGTTTCGCCCTTAAATCGTTTGGCAAAAAGGGCGCCCGTCACCACCGAAATCATCGATCCCAAATGGCTGATCATCGGCAGGTAACCGGACTTGGGACGGCCGCGGTGGACATTGCCGTCGCGACCGCGCATGGGACCGAGTGCGGAGCCCAGGTAAGTGCGGGCAGCGTCCAGAACCGGCTCGCCAAACGCCAGCCGACCGGCTTGATCGCGAATCAACGGGGCAAACACGTCGCCTTTCCGCAGTTGGCTGCCGATCGCGACACTGAGCGCCTCCTGACCGCGGCCCAAGAACACGCCGCCGTGGATTTTCCCAGCCCGGTACAAACTGGCAAATTTCTCGTCGAGAATCCGCCCCAGCATCATCGTCTGGAATGCCTGGCAAAGCTGCGCACCGGCGAAGGGAGCAGAGCAGACAGGGATGGGTGGCACGACTTGAGGCACGGCCGGATTGTCACCATTTTGAAACGTATCGCGCAACGCTTAATGCTACGACTCGGAAACAACTGCCGCGTTTCAATCATCTGCGGTTCAGGGGCTTCATTCGCCAAGCTTTGCGAGTCTGCCGTCGGTGGATAACTTCGCATTGACCCTGCGCCGCGCGCCTGATTAATACTTTGTCCAGTAGTTCGGAGTTTCCTCGTTTGTAACGTGGTGTCGTTTCTCCGCCAGTTGATGCAGGGCAATTCGATAGTGGCCACCACGATTACAGATTCCTTCGCCGGCCTGTCCGGACAATGGACTGGTTTTACGAATCAAGGCACGCCGGCGAACAAACGCCGGCTGGACGTGCTGCTGCAGCTCCGCGCCAACCAACTGTCGGGAGTGGGTGACGATGATCTTGGCATGTTCGTGCTTAGCGGCGAATTTGATCCCCAGGCGCAGGAGTTTCGCTGGGTGCAAACCTACCTTTTCGGCAACACGCTCTTCTGCCGCGGCTTTTGTGATGCCAACCGGATTTGGGGCACCTGGCAGGATGCGTCCGAAGGACACGGCGGCTTCCAGATTTGGCCGCTGCCGGCAACTCAGGGCAAAGCCTCGGCCTCGTCGCCGCACTCACGCGTGAGCGGAGCAGCCGGTTGCTGAGCCCCTTTTCCTGGGTCTGCTCCCCGGCCTTCGCACACTCCGTCGCGAGCGCTTCTGCCGCTGCATTGAGCACTCCACCTTGAGCAGCAACCTTCACTCGAAGTAAATTCATCCGCCGAGTTGCGGCTGAACTATTTCGAAACTTTCTCCCGTGAGTCATCGTCAAAGAGAACGAAATTCAGCCATCGCTTGCCTGCCGCTAGTAATTGCTATACCTAGAAGTCATGTCCCACCGCGAATTTCCACGTCTGACAAAGAGTGGGCTATTGACGGGCCGGGTCTGGGGATTAGTCGCGTTTGGAATCAGCATCGCATTCTCATTTCCAGCGCCGGCGGCCGAGCTCAAGGAACTGCAGGCGCTCTATCAAAAGGGCGAGTATCGTGAGTGCCTCCGGCTCGCCAAGAGTGAGCTGGAAGACAACAACTACAGCCAGTCGTGGCGCTTGCTCCTGCTCCAGGCGCAACTGGCGACCGGTGATTACGAGGGCGCGAACGCCGCCCTTGCCGAAGCCCTTGATCGTTTTCCCCGCAATATCCCGCTGCGCTGGTACGCCCATCTCATGGCGGCCGGTCGCGGCGAAACAAACGCCGCCTCCCAGCATTTGCGGGCGATCGATAACTATGCCGGGCCCAACTTCCGCTTCCTGCAGGAACCCGAAGCCCTCACCTACCTTGGCCGCGCCGCCCTGAAAATGGGCGCCGAGCCCAAGCTGGTGCTCGACAACTTTCTGCTGCGAGCCCGCAAGCTCGATCCAAAATACGTGGAAGGCTGGCTGGCGGCCGGCGAACTGGCGCTCGACAAGCACGACTACGAGCTCGCGGCGCGCACGTTTCAAGATGGGCTCAAGGAAGCGCCCGGCAATCCCGATCTGCTGCACGGCCTGGCTCGCGCCTATGCCCCGAGCGACCGCGCGGTCATGGTGGAATCACTCACCTCGGCGCTTGAAAAGAACCCCCATCATCTGCCCAGCCGGCTGTTGATCGCCGATCACTTGATTGATTCCGAAGAGTACGAACGGGCGCACGAAGAGCTGGCCCAGGTCTTTGAAGTAAATCCCAACCACCCCGAGGCGTGGGCTTACAAAGCGGTTCTCGCCCACCTCGCCAGCCAGCCCGATGCGGAGAACGAGGCGCGGTCCAAAGCTCTGGCCTATCTCAAGAGCAATCCGCAAGTCGATCACCTGATTGGTCTCAAGCTCTCGCTCAAATATCGTTTCAAGGAAGGTGCGAGCTATCAGCAGCGCGCCCTGGCGCTGGACCCGGATTTCCTGCCCGCCCAGATTCAGCTCGCGCAGGATTGGCTGCGGCTCGGCGACGGCGAGCAAGGCTGGGCGTTGGCGGCGGCGGTTCACAAGGAAGATGCTTACGACATCACGGCCTTCAACCTAGTGAACTTGCGCGATCAATACGCCCGCTTTGCCACGTTGACCAACGAACATTTCATCGTCCGCATGGCCGCCCGCGACGCGGACATTTTCGGCCAGGACGTGCTCGCGTTGCTCACCCGCGCACATGACACCTTGACCAAGAAGTATCAATACGACCTGCAGCAGCCGACGCTCGTGGAGATCTTCGATGATCCTCGGGACTTCGGCGTGCGCACGTTCGGCATGCCCGGCAATCCCGGCTACCTCGGGGTCTGCTTTGGCGACGTCATCACCGCGAACAGCCCGTCGTCACCGGCCGGCAGCTCGACCGCCTGGGCGTCCGTGCTCTGGCATGAGTTCTGTCACGTCGTGACGTTGAACATGACGCGCAACAAGATGCCGCGCTGGCTGAGCGAAGGGATCTCCGTTCACGAGGAACTGGCGATTGATCCCTCCTGGGGCCAGCGGATGATTCCGGAATACGTCGAGTTCATCCTCGGCGACAAGATGCATCCGGTGAGTAATTTGAGCGCGGCATTTATGACGGCGGACGACAACCTGGACCTGCAGTTCACCTACTATCAATCCGCCTTGGTCGTCGAGTTCCTCGTCAAGCAATACGGTTTCGAGAAATTGACCGCGATTCTCCGGGACCTGGGCGAAGGCATCGAGATCAACGCCGCCATAGCCAAGCACACGGAAGCGATCAAGGCGATCGACGAGAAGTTCATCGCTTACGCCAAGGAACAGGCGCGCACGCTTGGCGAGGGGCTCGAGTGGAACAAACCCAAGCTCGCGGCCGACGGACCCAGCGATCTCGGCAAGTTCTTGAAATCCGCCGCGCCGATCGGCAACGCCGCCGAGCTGCTTCGCGGCCAGCCAAACAACTACTGGGCGTTTATCGCCGGCGCGGAGGAATCGATCGCCGCCAAGAACTGGGATGAGGCCAATGAGCTGCTTGAACGCATGTTCAAACGGGCCGAGCGCGGATTCCAAACTCCCCACCCCTATTTGCTCCGCGCTGCCGTTGCCCGCGGCACCGGCGACCAGGGGAAGGAACTGAACGCGCTCGAACAAGCGGCGGCTGTGGATGGCAATCAACTCGATGCTTTCCAGCGCCTCGGCGAACTCGAACTGGATCGCAAAGCCTGGCCGGCCGTCTCCAACTGGGCGCAGCGCGCCATCGGCATGAATCCGTTTGCAGCGACCCCGTACCGCTTGCTGGCCAGGGCGGCGGAGGAACTTGATCAACCCGAGGTGGCGATCAAGGCGCTTGAGACTCAGCTCAAATTGCAGCCGCTCAATCCCGCCGAACTGCATTTCCAAGTGGCGCGACTGCGCAAGACCTCCGAGCCCGCGCTGGCCAAACGGCACCTGCTGCTGGCCCTGGAAGATGCACCCCGCTACCGCGATGCCCATCGCCTGCTGTTGGAACTGGAGAACGTCGCCGTGGCCCCCGCTCCCGTAACACTCGAAGCAGGGCCGGCTGAAAAACTCTCACCCAAGGTTGGACAGCCATGAGCCGTTGGATCCGCATTCTATGTTGCTTGCTCGTGCTGCTGGCGGTCGCTGAGCTGGCCGTCGGCCAGGCACGCCGCCGTGGCTCACGTCGGCCGGTGGAAACGGATCGCTACGACATTCCCAGATGGGATCTGCACCCGACGATGCCGAAGGATGTCTTCACATTCGCGCGGGTGGAATACACTTCCAACAGGCGCGGCCGGCGCTGGGGCGGCGGCTGGGCCACCGACTATCGCGACGCAGATCTCAATTTCTCCTATCGCCTCAATGAAATGACCGCGCTCAAGACCGACCCGGAGGGCACCGTCATCAGGCTCACAGATCCCGCCTTGTTCGACCTGCCGTTCATCTACATCGTTGAACCGGGTACACTGGTCTTCGGCGAGGAGGAAGTGGTAGTGCTGCGGAACTACCTGCTGAGCGGCGGCTTTCTGATGGTGGACGATTTCTGGGGGGACGACGAATGGGGCAATTTCGAGCGCGAGATCAAGCGGGTCTTCCCACAGCGTCCGATCGACGACCTGCCGCCGGAACATGAGATTTTTCATCTGGTCTTCAACCTGCCTCCGTCGCCTCAAATCCCGAACATCCAGCAAGGCTGGGAGAGCCAGTTTACCGGCGTCACGTGGGAGCCCGACAAGGACCCGGGCGCCCGCGTGCCGCACCACCGCGCCATTTTCGACGACCAGCACCGGCCGATGGTGATCATCTGCCACAACACCGACCTCGGCGATGGTTGGGAACGTGAAGGCGAGAACGAATACTATTTTGGCGAATTCTCGGAGAAAATCGCGTATCCGCTCGGCATCAACATTCTCTTTTACGCCATGACCCACTGATGAGCACTCCAATTGAAACTACTGAAGCGCTGGGAATCCCAACCTCCACCGGTCCCGTAAATACCCCGCCACCCATGCCGGTCGCCAAACCGCCTTCGGCCGCGGCGGTCGAAGCGGCGCTGATCGAAAAGTTGAGCGCGTGCCACGTCCAGATTCAAAAGGAACTCGGCAAGGTCATCATAGGCCAGAAGGAAGTGGTTGAGCAGATCCTCGTCGCACTCTTTGCCGGCGGGCATTGCCTCATCACCGGCGCGCCCGGCCTTGCCAAGACGTTGCTCGTGAAATCCCTGGCGCAGATTTTCCATCTCAAGTTCCAACGCGTGCAGTTCACGCCGGACCTGATGCCGGCCGACATCACGGGCACGGAGATTCTTCAGGACACGGCGGAAGGCCGGAAGCTGACGTTCATTCCCGGACCGGTCTTCGCGAACATCATCCTGGCGGACGAAATCAACCGCACGCCGCCCAAGACGCAGGCGTCGCTGCTCGAGGCCATGCAGGAGCATCAGGTCACCGCCGCCGGTGTGCGTCACGTGCTGCCCGAGCCGTTCTTCGTGCTGGCGACCCAGAACCCGATCGAGATGGAAGGCACCTATCCCCTGCCCGAGGCCCAACTCGACCGCTTCATGTTCAACGTGGTGATCAATTACCTGCCCGAGCAGGACGAAGTTGCCGTCGTGCAGCAAACGACGTCGCCGCAGAAGGCAACCATCGAGGCGTTGTTCACGGGCGAGGATGTGCTCCAGTTTCACGATCTGGTGCGCAAGGTTCCGGTGGCGGAAGAGGTCGTGCGCTACGCGGTCAAGCTGGTGGCCGCCACCCGCCCGCAACAGACCGGAACACCGGACTTCGTCAACGAATGGGTCAACTGGGGCGCCGGCACTCGCGCCGGTCAATTCCTCGTGCTCGGCGCCAAGGTCCGCGTGCTCCTCGAAGGACGAACCCACGTGATCAAGGAAGACATCCGCGCCCTCGCGCGGCCGGTCCTTCGCCATCGCGTGCTGCTCAACTACCGCGCTGAAGCCGAGGGCGTCACCGTCGAGAAGCTCGTCGAGCGAGTACTCGAGCATGTGAAATGAACCAACGAGCGAAAAGCTTTTGCCGCCAGTAACCTTACGAAGCGATGACCACCCGTGCCCCCTCACCCCAACCCTCTCCCCAAGGGAGAAGGAGATCGTACGGCGGCGCTGCCAGTTGACTGGCCCGCTTCGCTGATAGCTGACTGCTAACTCAATTTTCAAGTTAGGCCACGAACATACTCACAACAAAATGCCTGCTGGACCAGCAACTTTAGGACTCGTTTACTTCGCAGCGGTGAAGCTCGTCGGATACACCGCTGCTGCTTCCTACATCAAGAGGCGGATTCCCGGCTCATCTGCGTCCCCTTGGCTCGTCGGAGGAGTCCGCACAGTCATCGGCTTGGGCGCAGGGATTGGGGCGTCCTACGTCGCATCGCAGCTTGGCATCCTCCAGTCGGACGTCGGTTTTTATGGGCTGCTCGCGCCCATTCGCATCTGCGAGTGGCTCATCCTTCTAAGGCTGTTTTTTCCCCACGACTGGGACTGGCCGCGTTCGTTCACGCTGGCTTCAATGGGCACAGTCTGGTCTTACGTCTTGGACATCCCCGCGATTATGGCGATGTTCGTGATTCCTGGTGGCGCGTGGATTTGTTAGAGTTTCATCATGACCACGCCGCCTAGTCATGCGCCGCGACGAGCCCAGCCATCGCCCTCTGGTTGCAGGCGCACTCCCTTGCGAATCGGGTCGCGGAACTAGGCCCCGTCCACACGCCATGAAAACAATCATCACAATCTTGGGTGACCCGCTGGCAGCAACGGCATTACTAGTCGCCGGCTTAAGTTTGCACTCGGTGTTGGATGCACCCAGTTGGTTGATGGCCGCGTTTGCGCTTCCCTTCCTGATATATTTGCACTTTCGGCTCGATTTGCGTTTTCGACTCATCGTCTGGTTTGTTGGCCTGTTCACGTTGGTTTCGTTGGCCTTTACTCTTTTCCTACCGATGGAGTATCGGATTTACAGCGGTGGTCTCGTCGTTGTGCTTCTCGCCCCGTTGGCGAGCAGGCTTTGCAGGCCGAAGCCCCAGAGCAATCATAACTCCGATGCCTAACCACACACTGCGACCAACCGGACCATCACGAGGTAGTCGCAAGCGGGGCCCCTCGCGAGCCTGGTCACTAAACCAGCGTTGCTAACCATCCCATGCCCCTCCCCGGAACCACCGCGTTAAATCCGTTTATCGACACCAAGTCGCTAATGGCGATTCGCAGTCTCGAACTGCGCGCGCGCCGTGGTCGAGGGCTTCTGGCACGGGCTTCATCGCAGCCCGTATCACGGTTTCTCGGTCGAGTTCACCGAGTACCGGCTTTACGCGCCGGGCGATGACCTGCGCTATCTCGACTGGAAACTCCTCGCCCGCTCCGACCGCCAGTACCTGAAGAAGTTCGAGGACGAAACCAATTTGCGCTGCCATCTCCTGGTCGATAACAGCCGGTCGATGCAATTCACCACGCTGGGCTACACGAAGGCCGATTACGCGCGCACTCTGGCGGCCACGCTCGCGTACTTTCTCAGCCGGCAGGGCGATGCGACCGGTTTGCTGCTGTTCGACGAAGCCATCCGCGAATACCTCCCCGCGCGCAACCGACCCGGCCATCTGCGGCGGCTGACGCTGGCGCTGGAACGCGCATCGGAAGGCAGCCGCACCGATCTGATCCGCCCGCTCGAACGCATCGCGGCCCTCGTGCGCAAACGCAGCCTGCTGATCATCGTGTCGGATTTGATGGCTCCGCTCGACGGCTTGCGGCGCGAACTGACCCTGCTGCGGGCCGCGCGCCATGAGATCGTGATCTTCCAGACCCTTGACCCCGCCGAAGTTTCGTTCGCCTTTGACGAACCCATGCTGTTTCAAGACCTGGAGTCGAATCGCGACCTGTTCATCGACCCCGCGGCGGTGCGCGAGGGCTACCTCCAACGCCTGACGGCGCATCGCGAAGCCATCCAGGCGATCTGCCGCGAGCTGGGCATCGATTTTCATCTCGTCTCGACGGAGATGCGCCTCGACCTGTTGCTGTTGGAATTCCTAAAGGATCGCGGGCGCCGCGCGCCACTCAGTCTGCGCAACATTCAACGCGTCAACGCCGCATGAGTTTTCTCGCTCCCTGGTTCTGGTTGGGCGCCGCGGCCATCGCGTTGCCGGTCATTTTTCACCTGGTGCGGCAACGCATCCGCAAGCGCCAGCTCTTCAGCTCGTTGATGTTCCTCAAGCCCACGCCGCCCAAGGTGAAGCGGCGCACCCGGCTGGAACATCTGCTGTTGCTGGCGCTGCGCTGCCTGATCTTGATGCTGCTGGCGGCCGCGTTTGCGCGCCCGTTTTTCAAACGGCCACCCGACGCGGCGGACAGCGGTGAGTCGGGCGAGATCGTCGCCGTGTTGATCGACACCAGCGCGAGCATGCAACGCGGGGCGTTGTGGAACGAAGCCATGGAGATTGCCGGCAAGCTGGCGACAGAACTGCGCTCGGCTCGACAGGTCTCGTTGCTCGGCTTCGATCGCCAGATCACCACGCTCGTTTCATTCGATGACTGGGCTCGGGCCGACGCGTCGCAACGTCAAAGTCTTTGGCGCGAACGTCTGAGCACGGCGAAAGTCACGCCCACCGGCACGCACTTGGGCAAGGCGCTGGTCAGTGCGGCCGAGTTGATCGAAGACGCGCGCAGTCGCGAGCAAGCGTCCGCTGACACGCGTCCCGGCCGCATCATTGTCGTGAGCGACGCGCAGGAGGGCAGTCACCTCGAAGGCCTGGCGGGTTTCAACTGGCCGGCAAGACTCGCCGTTGAAATGCGTTCACCCAAACCCGTCGCCACCAGTAACGCGGGTCTGCATCCCGTCGCTCGGGACGAGACGGCGGCGCTCACGTTCAACACGACCAACGAAGTGCGCGTGTTCGTCAGCAACGCCAGTGATGCCAGCAAGGAACTCCTGCGACTGGCCTGGCGCGATCCAGCCGGTCGCGCCTCGGCTGACGCTCAACAGGTCTATCTGCCGGCTGGCCAGTCCCGGGTCGTGCGCTTGCAGGCAGCCACCAATGCGCCGGCGGCGAACCGCATTCAATTGCTGGGCGATGATGAACCATTCGACAACGAAATCCACCTCGTCCCCGAGCAACCGGAGCAGCTCAGCGTCACGGTGTTGGGCGCCGACGACGAGAGCCAGTCGGGTAGTCTGACGTTCTTTCTGCGCCGCGTTTTCCAGAGCACGGCCCGCCAGCAGATTCAATTTCTCGCCGTCACCAATCCAGCGGCCGGGGTGCCGCCGGGTGCTGCTCCTGATTTTATGGTCGCCACGGATGCGGAGGGCGTTGCTCCAGTGTTGAAGCAACACCTCGACGCCGGCGGGACGGCCTTGCTGGTCCTGAACCGCGAGGGCTCCGCTGAAACGCTTCGCCAGATCGTGGGCAGCGGCAGTCTCACGGCAACCGAAGGCCAGACCCGCCAATACGCGTTGCTGGGCCGCATTGAATTCGGACATCCGCTGTTCGCGCCCTTCCTCGACATGCGCTTCAGCGATTTCAGCCGCATCCATTTTTGGAAGTACCGCAAGATCGATGTCACCGCGCTGCCCGAGATGAAAGTGCTGGCCGCATTCGACAGTGGCGATCCGGCGATCATCGAGACGCGCGTTGGCCGCGGTACACTGTTTGTGCTGACGAGCAGTTGGCGACAGGCCGACAGTCAACTCGCGTTGTCGTCCAAGTTCGTCCCCCTGCTCTATTCCATGCTGGAGCTCAATCGCCCGCCGCGACCTTCGACGCAGGACCGGATCGTCGGCGACGCGCTCGCGCTGGCGGGCTTCGCGCGACCGGGAATCTTGGCGCTCCCCGACGGGACGAGTTCCAATATTGTCGAGAGCGCCACAGAGATCACCTTTGCGTTACCGGGAATCCACCGGCTCAAGTTTGCCGACGGCAAGGAACTGGCCGTGGCCGTGAACCTGGATCCAGCCGAGAGCCGGACGGGTCCGCTGAAGGAAGAGGAGCTCATCCGGATTGGGGTGCCGATGAACGTGGACCCGAAAAATGTGAGCCGAACGCTGGCGGCCCGGCTGGAACAGCAGAAGGACTCGGAAACGGAAAGCCAGCAGAAGAACTGGCGCTGGCTGCTTGCGATTGCCGCCGGCATTTTTCTTTTGGAGAGCTGGCTGGCTGGCCGCGCGGGCCGGGCTGACGCCGCAACTGAACAGTCGTGAGTTCACCGGTGTTGGCCACCACCAGGCGGAACAAGCGCAAGCCGCTCCACCGACACTGAAACTCGCGTCATAGATGCCAAAGCTCTGACATTTACGCCTTCACTTCGACTCGCCGATCTTTCGTCAACAGGGGCTTGGCTTAAACCTTACGGCCGTGTTGCGGCCGCTGCGCTGATTTCGTCAGCCATCGCCAATGGCTAAGTTGGCCCCTTCATTACCAACATAAACCAAATAGAACCGAGATAATTCAACAACAACCAAATGGCCATTAGAATGGTAGCGTCCCGCGAACGTGAAGCCAACCCTATGAATACTAATGCAAATCCAAAATTTACCACGGGCCAACGACCGAAATCCACGTCAGAGTAAAAGCCATCCAAAACTGCATACACCCAGAACCAAGGTGATAAAAGGGCGTCGCTAAGCCTACCGATGATGCAGATCGGTATAGAGAAACCGATTACTACCAGCAGTTGCAGCGAGATGGTGGCAACACGATGCTTGAGAGGTAGAGGGCTCATCGTTCAACGATAGCATCCAAGTCTTTGATGAAATCACAAATGTTTATTTTGAAGAAACCACCACCATTCGGATTGTTGAGCAATGAATTCCAGAAGTCCATCCCATATAAGTTGGCGTTGTGCAGTGCCGGGGTCGGTTCTGGCCATTGACAAGCGACGTGGTTTTCAAGCCTGGCCGGTTGCTGATGTCCGTTGCTGACCGCCAGTGGCGATGGCTTCCGAGAGCAGGCCCAGCGCGTCGGCCCGCACGATCCGGCCTATCAGACGTCGCTCGCTGCCGTTGTTCACCACGGGGATGTTGCGCAGTTCGGATTCCAGCAACTTGGGCAGCACGGACATGATGGTCTGCTGCGGGGTGAGGAAAAGAGCCACTGGCCGCATCACATCCGCCGCGATCACGGCACTGAGCTCGGTGCCCATTTGGAGATACTCCTTGAGATCCTGCAGCGCCACCATTCCCACCAGCCGCCGATCTTGATCTGTCACGGGCAGGAAATTGACGGTCGACGCGATGAACCGGTCGGCCAGCTCCGCGAACCGCGTCGTCTCCGCCACCGGCGGCACCGGCTCCAACATTAAGTCGGCCACCGTAGTCTTGGTCGCGGCCCCGATCGCTTCACTGTCCCGCTCCAGCAACAAGGCCTTCTCCTGTACGGCGGCGGTGTAGATCGAGTCCGCGTGCAACTGCCGCGAAAGGATCGCAGCAATCGCGCACGCTAGCATCAGGGGTGGCATGAGCGAATAGTTGAGCGACAGCTCGAAGACCATCAGCATGGACAGCAACACCGAATGCGTCGTCGCGGCGAGCATCGCGCCCATGCCGACGAGGGCAAAGGCACCAGTGGGCAATTCCGTGCTCCAACCGGCGGCGTGAATGGTCCCACCCAAGGCGCTGCCCACGGCCGCTCCCAGCAACAGCGTCGGCGTCATCACGCCTCCGACCGTGCCCGAGCCGATGCTGACGGTCGTGGCGATTAATTTGGCAAGCGCGAGCCCGAGCACCAGCTGCAACGCATGATCGCCTTTCAGCAGTTCGGTTGTAGCGGCATAGCCGTTGCCCCAAACTTGCGGCACCCATAACGCCAGCAAGCCGACGATCAATCCGGCGATTCCCAGCCGGACTGGAAACGGCACCGGCAACTTACTGAAAACCTTCTCCGCACCGCGAAGCAGCTTGAGGAAGATCGCGCCAAAGATGCCACACCCGACGCCGAGCAGGAGAAACCACGGCAGTTGTTCGAGCTTGGTGAAGTCGAAGGCCGGCACCTCGTACCACCTGATGACTCCGAGGTAGCTGCGACAAACCACGGTCGCCACCACCGACGAGAAGACAATCGGCGCAAACAAGGCCATCGAGAAATTGCCCAGGACAATTTGGGCGGCGAACACGGCGCCCGCCAGCGGCGCATTGTAGGCGGCTGAAATGCCGGCACCCGCGCCGCACGCCACGAGCAGCCGCAAGCGATAGGGTTGCCACTTTTGCACCTGGCCCCACTTCGAAGCCAGCGTGGCGGAAAGCTGCGTGATCAATCCTTCCCGCCCGATCGACGCGCCGGTGGTGATGCTGACGAGCGAGGAAAGCCCTTTCACGAGGGCGCTGCGCATTGGCAGCCGTCCATTGCCGGCCAGGACCACCTCCAGCAAGTTGCTGGCGCCCTGCCGGCCGACCATCCGCAAACCGAGGTGAAGTATGAGCCCAGCCGCAACTCCGCCGATCGTCGGAATCAATACCCTGGCCCAAGGTCCGAGCCCGCTGGCGATCTCGCCGAGGTCGCCGGGCTTGTGCAGCATCGCGAGCTTGGACAACTCCTGGATCGCGTAATAGGTCACGTTGATCAGTCCACCAACGATGCCCACAACCCCGGCGAGCATGAGATTGAAGGCCTCCTCGGTGAGGCGAATCTTCTCGCGGACCGCAAGCGCCCGGCGCCAATGCCGGTGAAGAAACGCACCCACCAGTCGCCGCACTCGTCCAAAATTAACCCAGCCCATTGCCACTCCGAAAACGTACGCGGTTCGGGAAGCAATGACGAGCGGCGAAATAAAAGTCATTGCACCGAAGTCCAAAATCGCAATAGTGCCGCCCGCCAAACGTGTCGGAGCGTAGCTTAGCTTGGTAGAGCGCTTGGTTTGGGACCAAGAGGTCGCAGGTTCAAATCCTGTCGCTCCGACCATTTTTTCTTTGCTCCTCCCTCCCTCCCTCGTCCACAACGCGCCGCGTGGCTTGATGGCGAGCCGCTTTTCAAAAAACAAAAAGGCCGGACACGGTGAACCGTGCCCGGCCAAAATGATTGCGAAGGCCGCGCCTATTTCAAGGCAACCAGACGAACCGCCAGTCGCGACTTCTTCCGGCTGGCCGTGGACTTGTGAACGACGCCGGCCTTGACCGCCTTGTCGACGATGGAGGTATAGGCTCGAAGCGCGGTCGCCGCCACCGACTTGTCGCCGGCGGTCAAAGCATCAAGGTAATGCTTCTCGAAGGTCTTGACCCGCGACTTAACGCTGCTGTTGCGATCTTGTTTGCGGACGTTGCTGCGCATCCGGCGGGCGGCTGACTTGGTATTCGGCATAGATTTCTTAACGATTCTTAAAATTCAGGGGCGAAACCGTAGCGAAAGCAAACCGAATGTCAACGGATTGTTCGGACGCCGACGGCGCAGAATTTTTTCTTTACCCCGGGACGCCTTCTCCGGTTAATCGCGTGCCTTCGCACGGGTGAGTCGGCCGCTCCGACCCCCCCCGCAGGGTCTTCCGATGGCCGCAAAGAACCTTTGTTACCTCGACAACAACGCCACGACGCAGATTGCGCCGGAGGTTCTCGACGCCATGCTGCCCGCGTTCACGGAACATTGGGGCAACGCCTCCAGCGCCTACGAATTTGGCACCCGCGTCTCCCGCCTCATTGAAGATGCGCGCGGCGAAGTGGCCGCCTTGATCGGCGCCGAACCCAAGGAAGTTATTTTCACGAGCTGCGGCACGGAGAGCAACAATACCGCGATCAACAGCGCCCTGCGCCTGAACCCGCAGAAGCGTCACGTGTTGACGACCGCGGTCGAGCACTCGGCGAACATCAAGTTTGGCAAGCACCTGATTCAGCAGGGCTACGACGTCACATTTCTTCCGGTGGAACCCGACGGCTCGCTGGACATTCATCTGCTCGAGCAATCCATTCGGCCCGACACTGCCATTGTCTCGGCAATGTACGCGAATAACGAAACCGGCGTCATCTTTCCGATCGAAGAGATCGCCGCGATCTGTCGCTCCAAGGAAGTTTCTTTTCATACCGACGCGGTGCAAACGCCAGGCAAGCTCAAGCTCGACGTGAAAGCCCTGAACGTCGATTTCCTTTCCCTCTCCGGCCACAAACTGCATGCCCCACAAGGCATTGGCATGCTCTACGTCCGCTCGGGCGCCAAGCTTCAGCCTTACCTCATCGGCGGTGGCCAGGAGCGTGGCCGCCGCGGCGGGACGGAGAATGTTCCCTACATTCTGGGTTTTGGACGCGCTGCCTCGCTGGCCATTGATTCAATCGCCGAGGAGAATATCCGCGTTCGCGCGCTTCGTGATCGCCTGGAGGAAAACATTCTCCGCAACATTCCCGGAGCGGCGCGCAATGGCTCGCGCGATGACCGACTCTGCAACACATCGAACATCTCGTTTCCGAACATCGAGGCGGAAGCGATCCTGAAGAAATTGGATCAACTTGGCATCTGCGCATCGAGTGGCTCGGCCTGCACGACCGGCTCGCTTGATCCATCCCACGTCTTGATCGCGATGGGCATGCCCCCGGCCCGCGCCCT
>JANLTG010000199.1:0-8315 GCA_031362805.1 bacterium | reverse complement strand
GGCGTTCCGTCCTCCAGCCCAGGGTTGGCACACCCGCGCCTACCCTGGGAATCGTGGACCCGCAGTATCTCTACTCCAACGGAGTTGTGCCCCGACATGATTCAAGCGCCCTTTCCCCTCACCCCAACCCTCTCCCTTGAGGAGAGGGAGAACCTTTGTCGCCGCCGCGAACATGCGTGCGCTTCCTTCGAGTTCCCAAGGCGCCATCTGCACTCCCCTCTCCCCGGGGGAGAGGGCCAGGGTGAGGGGAATCGCGGCTCACGATTTTCCCGTCCGTTCCTTTTCCACGTGGCGGCAACGCTGGCCATCTTTTTTCTCTCTTTCGCGACCTTTGCCGCCGATCCGCTCGCCTCTCAACCCGGCTTCGTGAAATCCGAGTTCATCTACGAGACCGCGCCGTTCCCCGAGTGCCACGCCTCGACGATCGAGCAGGCCACGGCTGGGCACCTGGTCGCTTCCTGGTTCGGCGGCACGCGCGAGAAACATCCCGACGTCGGCATCTGGGTCTCGCGCCATGAGGGCAGCAATTGGACCACGCCCGTCGAGGTCGCCAACGGCGTGCAGTCCGACGGCAAGCGGCATCCGACGTGGAACCCGGTTTTGTTCCAGGCGCCGAACGGTCCGTTGCTGCTCTTCTTCAAGACCGGTCCCAGCCCCGACACTTGGTGGGGCGAACTCATCGTCTCGGACGACGGCGGCAAGACGTGGCAGGATCGCCGCCGTTTGCCCGACGGCATTCTCGGCCCCGTGCGCAACAAGCCCGTGCTCCTCGGCGACGTGTTGCTGTGCGGTTCCAGCAGCGAGCACGACGGCTGGGTCGTCCACCTGGAAGGCACGCGCGACTGGGGCAAGACCTGGGAACGCTCCGGCCGGGTAAACTCGAAGGACGAGTTCGGCGCAATCCAGCCGACGATTCTCAAGTGGCCCGATGGCCGCGTGCAGTTGCTTCATCGCAGCCGACAAGCCGTCGTCACCGAGAACTGGATGCGCGGCGATTGGAAGACCTGGTCACCGATGACGAAGACACCGTTGCCGAACCCCAACAGCGGCATCGACGCCGTGATGCTCAAGGACGGCCGGGCGTTGCTCGTCTATAACCACATTGGCAAGGACGGCAATCAATGGGGTGGTCGCCGCAGCCCCCTCAACATCGCCGTCTCGAAGGACGGCAAGGCCTGGCAGGCTGCGCTCGTCCTCGAAAATGACAACGGCGAGTATTCCTATCCCGCGATCATCCAGACCGCCGACGGCCTCGCGCACATCACCTACACGTGGAAACGCCAGCGCGTGAAACACGTCGTCGTCGATCCCGCCCAGCTCATCGCCCGCGACCTCGTGCTCGGCGCGTGGCCGCAGTGACGGAAGGGCGGATTCATCCGCCCAGTGCGCGGGTTGGCAGAGGCCGAGGCGGATGAATCCGCCTTTCCGGGTGACGGGCGGACCTGGCAAGCCGCGCTCGTCCTCGAAAATGACAACGGCGAGTATTCCTATCCCGCGATCATCCAGACCGCCGACGGCCTCGTTCACATCACCTACACCTGGAAACGTCAGCGTGTGAAACATGTCGTCGTCGATCCCGCCAAACTCGTCGCCCGCGATTTCGTGAACGGCGCGTGGCCGCAGTGACGGAAGGGGGGGTTAATGCGCCCCGGTCGGGGCTGGGTAAGCGGGCGGGGCGGATGAATCCGCCTTTCCGGGTGACGGGCGGCTCGATGAGTCCGGAGATGCCGGCAAGACTGGGCGGATGAATCCGCCCTTCCTTTTTACAACTCCGTGACAAACGGGAGTGCCTTCCCGGTCAGGATCGGCTAAGTCAATCGCCGCATCCATGCGCCCGGCCATCCCTAGATCGTTCCTGTTGCAAGCCGCCTTGATCCTGCTGCCGGTCGTGTTGCTGGCGGGCTACGGGCTGTGGGCGCTGCGGAAGGAAAAGGCGTCGATCGAGGAGGAAGTCCGTGAACGCTGCCTGGCCGTGCTGCCACTGCTTGTTCGCGAAATTCCACGCGCCGTTGAAGACGCCGTGGCGCGCTACGTGGAAAGCGAACGCTTGCACTACACTAAATCCCGCGCGGATGCGGGTCAGTTTCTTCTCAGCCCGGCTTCACAGCTGAACGAGATTTTCCCCGGTGCCTTATCAACCCAGGACATGAACCTGAGGATCGAATCACGGCAGGCGTTGGACGGGAAATTTGCGTTCGCACGCCGGCCGGCCGCGACTTGGAGCCTGGTTCCTGCCCGTCTGTCCGACGGCGGCTGGAAACGTGGCATTCCCGAGGTGCCCAATTGGTTCGAGGCGCTGCCTCACGACCAACTCAAAGACTGGCAGGCCATCGAATATAAGCTGGCGGGCGGTCAGCGCGATGAGGCGCTGCGGCTGATCGACGAGTTCATCTCGGGTCCGAGTGACTACTTTGCCGAGCGCAACGCGAAGTTCCTGCGCCGACAACTCGAAACTCCCGACATTGCCGCCTGGTTGCAGGCGGCTTCCTCACATGAAGATGTTTTGTCTCCCGCCGGCCTGCCATTGTCCGGGCTTTGTCTGCTCCGCGCGCTCGAATTGAACGGCACTAACCAGTTCGACAACGCGTTGTGGGCGGTGCTCGCCCGCTGGTTCGACCAGCCGCCTACGAGCATGACCGCCGCCGCGATGTCCCGAGTTGATTCGTTGGTGCCGGCAAACGATCCGAACGCATCCGCGCGGCTGACGGCAGTGCATTTACTCGCGGACCGGCACCGGTTGACGGCCTTGGCGCTCGACCAGTTCATCCTCGATCCCGCCGAACCTCCGCCGGTGGTCGCCTGGGTCAACCTCGATGGGGACGACTATCTGGCATGGTCCGGCGGCGGGGGCTCCGATCCAACCAATCGCGTGATCCATGGTTCGACCGTGCCGGCAGAGTGGCTCCTGCCCCGCGTGGTGGCGGCCTGTGCGAACGTCGTGGCCGTTCTGCCGGATTACATTTCGCTGCATCTGCAGCTCGCCGGGAAGTCGATTGCCCTGCGACCAGGAATCGCTTTGGCTTCCGAAGCGCCAGTTCTCGCTCAGGAAAACTTCGTCCTCAACACATCCCATTCCGGCGGACGTCCGGGACCGGTCGTTTCCTTGGACGCACATCTTGCATCGCCAGAGTTGATGTATCGCCGGCACGAGCACCGGGTCTGGATGGTTGGCAGTCTCATAGCGATGGCGGTCGTCGCGGCGGCCTGTGGGCTTTGGCAGGCATTGCGCACACTTCGTCGGCAGCTTGCGCTCAACGAACTCAAGTCCAACTTCGTCTCCAGCGTGTCGCATGAACTGCGCGCACCGATCGCGTCCGTGCGTTTGATGGCGGAGAACCTCGAACGCGGCAAAGTCACCGGCGCGGACAAGTTGCAGGAATACTTTCGCTTCATCGGCCAGGAATGCCGCCGGCTGTCGGCGCTGATCGAGAACGTGCTCGACTTCGGCCGCATCGAGCAGGGCCGCAAACAATACGAGTTCGAGCCGACGGATCTAGGGAAGCTCGTCGAAGAAACCGTCCGCCTGATGCAACCCTACGCGGAAGAGCGCGGCGTGAAGCTCAACGCGGAACTGGAAGGGCGACATTCCTGTCGCCCAATCCCGCCGGAAGGGCGGATTCATCCGCCCAGCAGTCCTCCCTCCGTCCCCGGCGACAAGAATGTCGCCGCTCCGGCCGATCTACTGGAAAGGCGGGACTCATGCCGCCCCGCGATCTCGCAGAGTGAGTTAGTCGGGGGCGACGCAGGAGGCGACAAGAGTGTCGCCTTTCCGATCGAACTGAATATCGACGGCCGCGCGATCCAGCAGGCGCTGGTCAACCTGATCGACAACGCCATCAAGCATTCGCCGGGCGGAGCGACGGTGACCGTTTCGTTGCGGGGTAGGGCGAGGCTCCGGCCGAGCCCTGATCAACCTGACCCCGCGACGCCGGTCCTGCTCTGCGTCACCGACCACGGTGCGGGAATTCCCAGTGAAGAACACGAGAAAATCTTCGAGCGTTTCTACCGCCGCGGCTCCGAGCTGCGCCGCGAGACGCAGGGCATCGGCATCGGCTTGAGCATCGTGAAACACATCGTCGATGCCCATGGCGGCCGGGTGTGGGTCGAGAGCGAACCAGGCAACGGCAGTCGATTCATCGTCGAATTGAAGACGGACCACTAATCTACGCTGATGAACGCTAACTTTATGAAACCCGAAACTCGAACGCCGAAGACCGAACCAAGCCCGAAATCCGAGGTTCGAAAGACGACCCGGAAGCCTTTCGCGGCACCCGGTTTTCGGTCTTCGGATTTCCTTCGGCTTTCGGAATTCGGTCTTCGGCCTTTTCCTCCCCATGTCCCGCATCCTGATCATTGAAGACGAACGTCCGATGCGCACGGCGCTCGAGGACACGCTGGCCGCCGAGGGCTATCGCGTGTTGTCCGCCGCCGATGGCGCGACCGGGCTCGATCAGGCGTTCGCCGAAAAGCCCGACCTCATCCTGCTCGACGTGATGATGCCCAAGCTCGACGGCTTCGCGGTCTGCGCCGAGTTGCGTCGGTTGGGCGTCGCGACGCCGGTGCTCATGCTCACCGCCAAGGGCGGTATCGGCGATCGCGTGAGCGGTCTTGATGCGGGCGCTGATGATTATCTGGTGAAGCCTTTCAGCATGAATGAATTGCTGGCGCGCATCCGGGCGTTGCTGCGGCGCACGACGAAGCCGGGCAGGGGAGTTGGCCAGTTGCAGCTCGGCGACGTGCGAATCGATCTCGTCCGGCAATCGGCAACGAAGGGCCGGCAATCGCTGCATCTCACGGCGAAGGAGTTTGCGATGTTGCGCCTGCTGGCCGAGGCGGATGGCGAGCCGGTGTCGCGCGAGCGGTTTCTCGATGCGGTGTGGGGTTACGCCGCGTTTCCGACCACGCGGACTGTGGACAATCACATCGCCAGCCTGCGGGCGAAGATTGAAACCGAGCCGGGCAAGCCGCGCTTCCTGAAGACCGTACATGGCGTCGGCTACCGGCTGGAGCTGGGAGAGGAAACCGCAGATGGACGCGGATGAACGCAGATGAAGACAACCGGACCTCTGGCATGCTAGTCGGCGTTTCAAAACGCGCGTCAGCGTCTTGGACTGCGTGTGCTGCTGCACCGCTATGTGGCGGCCCCGCTTGGACAACTGGGCGGCTATCTTCAAAATGCTCACGCCTCCCAAAGGTCCCGACGGCCGGCTCGGAGAGACCGGCCCTACCGTGGACTTTGCCGGGGCGACAGGAATGTCGCCCTTCCGACGCTGGCTCGCATTTTGCAAAACCATGACAACCGGACCTTGCGGTTCGGATAGCTTGAAGACAGAAACGATGAAAACTGAAACCGGGAATGCTTTACGCGAATTTTGCCAATTGACGCGAATGGCTGGAAAAGGGGATGGGTGGGGGTTCGAATCAATTCGTGTGAATTCGTGCAATTCGCGTAAGAGTTTGGGCATCCATTCGGGTTCATCCGCGATCAGTAACTCTGGAGAACTATCATGAACCTTCGAGCCATACTACTTTGTGGGGCGCTGTCGGCGGCGACGCTGCCGGCGGCGGACCCTTTGACCGAGGAATTCCAGCGGGCGCTGTTCGAGGAGGAGGCGAACCGCAACCTGCCCGCCGCCATCGCCGGCTACGAGGCGTTGGTGAAGCGGCTGGACGAGCAACGCCAGCTCGCCGCGACGGCCGTGTTTCGCATGGGCGAATCCTACCGCAAGCTCGGCAAAACCAACGAAGCCGTGTCGGCTTACGAACGGATCATCAAGGAGTTCGCCGATCAGGAGACACTGGTGAAATTGAGCGGGCAGAATCTGAGCGTGCTGCGGCCTCAACAAGTACCGTCGGCATTTCAGCAGCGCTCGCGACAAATGAATCAATTGGGTGACGGACGAGCGGATGGTTTGAGTGACGACACTGAGCTACGGCGACTGGAACTGCTCTTGGAAACCGTCAAGAGCCTTGAACCGATGAGTGAAGCGGAGATTCGGACGCTAAATGAGATCGCCCACGACGAGGACATGGTCAATACCGCGCAGAAGCTTGGTGAGACGAGGGCGCAAATCCAAGTCATGACAGCGAGTCCCACCACGCCGCTGGGTGACGTCGAGATGCAGCAGAATCTCGAACATGCGAAGCGTATGCTGCCCTTGTACGAAACGCGGCTGACAGCGCAACGAACTACCGCCCTGCGCATGTTGGAAGCCCGCGTGGAAGCCGCCCGCCGGCTGGCGGGGCAGGGCACAATCTCGCCAGTCAGAGGATCATTTGGATCGAGCGAATCGGACACGCCCGCCGCCGCTGCGCGTCAGGAATATCTGCGCCTGAAGAGCACGCTTGGGCAATTGCAGCAGAGCAGTTCACGGGACGAATTGAAAACCCTGGTTCAGGTGCTTCTGCCGGACGCAAATCTCGGCAAGCTGGACGAGATGGAAATCGCAGCTCGAACCGAGTTGGCCGGTTACCAAGCCGAATACGGGCCCGAAAACATTGAGGTGAAGAAGTCCCGGGCAAAGCTCCATTCCATTGACAAATCGATCGACGAGCGGATCGCCGGCGCCATCAAGGCAGCGGTGATCAAACTGGCTGCGCTCGAACAGATGTTGGACATACAGCCTGCCGGCGATTTGACCACGACGGGGACATCGAGTTCCACCATGACCGCCGAGGAGGCCGAGGAGCTGCGCCGCGTGCAGGCGATTGCCGCCAACAGCCCAGATTTGCTGAACCAGCATGGAATTAGCGGCGGCTTGCGTCCCATCGAACAGGCTGCGGACAAAGGCTGGGTGCAAGTGATCGACTATCTCCTGAAGCGCGGCGCGCGAGCCGACCTGCAAACGACTCACGGACGAACACCGCTTCACATCGCGGCCGAGGCCGGGCACCTGGCAGTGGTGGAACGATTGATGCAACAGGGAGTGGGTCTAAATTCGCTGGACAACAACGGACGTACAGCGCTGTTTATCGCTTGCGAAAGTGGGTTTACGGGTGTGGCGGCAGCGTTAATGAGAGAGGGCGCTGACGTAAACGTGCCGGGTAGATCAACGGTAACTGACGTTAGGCGTACTAAGCCATTGAGTCCGTTGGTCGTCGCCAAGGCGGAAATCTCGCGGCACTTGCTTCACCGCGGAGCATTGCCCGACGGACCGCCTGACAGCGAACCGCCCATCGTCACAGCGGGTGGCGACACGGAGAAGTTGGAGTTGTTGCTGGCGCACAAGGCAAAGCCCGGCGTGACGAACAGCGTCGGAGAAACCGCGCTGCATTATGCGGTAGAAGCCGGTAACCTGGCTAATGTCCGACGCCTGTTAGCGCTGGGGTTGAATCCCAACGCGCGCGACGCCAGCGGCAAACCAGTGATCGAGCCGACATCCCGGTCGTTCATTCCTGGACAGCATGCTACGTACTGGGAGGTCCTGACGTTGTTGGTGGAAGTTGGTACAGAGGTAAACACCAAATTGTCCTCAATCTATCGAGGCCGATCACTGCTGCATGAGGCAGCCCGCTACGGAGATCTGACGGCCATGACCTTTCTCATTGAGAAAGGTGCTGACTTGAACTCCAGAGCGGATGATGGACATACGCCTCTGCACGTTGCGGCGGCGCAGAATCAGGCGGAAGCCATCCGTCTGCTTGCTCAACACAAGGCTGAAGTGAATGCAGCGGATAAGATTGGCGACACGCCGCTGCATTTTGCAGTCATGACCAGGTCAATTGATGCCGCCAAGGCCTTGATTGACGCGGGCGCCAACCGAACCGCGAAAAACCAGATCGGAAACTCACCTGCGGCATACCTGCTTGTGGATCCCCACGGGTACACCCTTGGGTCAAAGCCGATGAGCGTGCTTGGAATTCCTACGGCTGATGGTCGAAATCCGCACAACTGGATCGTGCCACGTGATCCATCACTGGAAAAGTTGCAAAAGTTGCTGGGTGTCGAAGCCGTTTCGACGAGTCCATTGGGTCTGCCTCCACTACCATCGCCAAAGTGATGCGGGACAGCTTGGAGGCGGCACAGGTGCTCTTGGAACTGGGAGCGGACAAATCGGCCAAGAACAAGGACGGGATGTTTCCCGTACACTTTGCGGGTTTGAACCCGGCAGCAATCTGGCCTCCGTTTATCGATCCTGTTCTTCCCGACTACGACCAAAGAGCGGGCGCAATTGGTTCTCGCCGAGGATTCGATCGGCAGCCCCGGGTCGCCGAGCTTTTCAAGAGCGAGTAGCCATTACCGGAAGGGGGGGGTAAAACCCCCCCGGCCAATTTTTTTCGGTGTGGGCCTGGGTTTTTTTTTGGTTATTGTGGGT
>JANLTG010000169.1:0-26702 GCA_031362805.1 bacterium | reverse complement strand
GGAGGAACGAACGCATAGTCGTTTCCGCCAAGCGCGACGGGAAGCGGCACGGACCGGCAGTGAACCAAACCGTCGCGGCGCGTGCGTTGGGTTGGCGGAGCGAAGTGAGCGCAGTCAACCGCGCGCACGGGCCAGGGCGGTGTCCCGAGTATTTGGGAGTTGCCGAGGACATTTCGCGGACGATGTCGGGTGCAGGACGCTCTCGAAGTGATACGATTTTCAATTCCTGCGGTTGACTTGGAAATTTAGCCGGCTTGTTGACTTGATTGATGGGCTGCGGACCGGTTGCGGGGCATCAAGTGGTGATTGTGTTTTCTGTTGCCTTCATCCCGTGCCCGCCGGACAGCGGAGCATCAGCAACTCAGTGACGGCGGGCGCAAAGATGTTGCCTGGAGCAACAAGAGGAGAGCGAGCAGACGGAATGAATACGGCGGAAACCGCATCGGCGGATGCCTGATAAGTGACGAGCGAGTCGCTATTCCGATTTTGCACCAATTCTCAAAACACTTGAGGAAGTGACAAAAAGTGAACTCCGAATTTTTAACGGCAGAATGGCCTCAATTCAGAATCTGCCACGTTTCAACTGTAAGGCGGATGATCCAGTGGGTTCAGCGAAAACGAAATTGAAAGACGGTCGGTGCGGCTGGACGGAGCAGCGGGCGGAACGAACGCATAGTCGTCTTCGCCAAGCGCGACGGGAGGCGGCACGGACCGGACGTGAACCAAACCGTCGCGGCGCGTGCGTTGGGTTGGCGGAGCGAAGTGAGCGCAGTCAGCCGCACGCACGGGCCAGCGCGGTGTCCCTGTTTTTGGGAGTTACCGGGACATTTCGCAAACGATTTTAGTGCCAGCAAAATTGCCAGCAACGCATCTTCAGATGAGTTTTTTTGCACTCGTTGGCGAGTAGTAATTGAGTAATTGCCAACTTGACGAAACACGCAAAAAAGCCCATTTTTACAGGTAGTTCTGATGCCTGTCACACGATAGGTCTGTGATTGCGAGAGTTGTGAATGGAGCAGTCGAGCGGGTTGAAAACCCAAAAGCTGCCCGATTCCGACCCTCGCCTCCAGCCCTTTTGCTGGGATTTTGGAGGAAAAACGGTCGAGTTTCAGTGGATTCTTCAGTGAGTGACGAACTCCGTCACCATTCGAGTGAAACTGAAGTAACTCGCCGACAACTCGCTAACGCGGGCGGATCGTGGCGGTTCATGCTCACAACATGAATCGAAACATGAAGAATCGTTACCGGGTGTTCCGCCGCGGCTGGGGCACTTTCTACTGCGAAGACCTCGTTACCAAGAAACAAACCACCCTCGGCACGCGCGACAAGGATGAAGCCTTTCGTCTGGTCGCCGCCAAAAATGAAACCGAGGAAGCTCCCGCGTTTAGTCTGCACCTGGCGCGGGTGTATTGGAAAGCGGGTGATCCCGCTGCCGCCCAACGGACGTGGCAGCACGTCATGGACGAAATCCCAAAGCTGAAGACCGGCGAAACCCAGCACCGCTGGCTGACCGCCATCAAGGACAAGGCGCTGGGTTCGATTCGGAACATGGTCGTTTTGGAAACCCAAGCCGAACATTTTTTGAAAGTGCTGGAGAACGGTTCGATCTCCACGAACATTTATCTGCGGCGCATCCACAACTTCGCGTTGGATATGAACTGGCTGCCGTGGCCGGTGCTGCCCAAGAAACGCTGGCCCGCCATCAAGTTCAAGGAGAAGCGCGGCATCACTTGGGCGGAGCATCAGGCCATCGTTGCCCGCGAACTGAATCCCGAACGTAAGGCGTTTTACCAACTCGCATGGCACTTGGGCGCGGCACAATCAGACATCGCCTTCCTTGAAGCCGAGAACATTGATTGGGAACACAGCGTCATCAGTTTCGCGCGCAAGAAGACCGGCTCGATTGCCATCATGCGCTTCGATGAAGACGTGGCGGAAATCCTTCGGGACTTGCCGGATAGCGGCCCGCTCTTTCCGTATTTACGGACGGTGCGCGCGGGCGACCGGGCGACGGAATTTCATCAGCGCTGTGTCGGCCTCAAGATCAAAGGCGTCACGCTCCACAGCTACCGCTACGCCTGGGCAGAACGGGCGAAGACTGCCGGCTATCCTGAGCGCTTCGCGCAAGAAGCGCTTGGCCATAACAGCAAAGCGGTGCATCGCGCCTACGCGCGGAAGGCCAAGGTGGAACTGCCCTCGTTGGGCGAATACGAACGGCAACGGAAAATGTTCGCCGAAGGCAAGGTTGCCGAACCCGTGGCGAAAATCGTCAACGCATAAGGAGTCCACCATGCACTTGAACGCATCTGAGCTCTTGCAGCCGGTGTTTGATTTCATCGACGGCCTCATTCGTGACTATGGCGACATCCTTTTCATGCTGTTCACCTATGCGGCGATTCCGTTCCTCGTTTGGGTGTCGTGCGGCGGGCTGCGGCGCAAATTCCTAGCAGGAAAGCGCGGCACGAATGTTCCGTCTGTCACCGTGATTTATCTACCGCTCGGTTTGTCACGACCGCCACCCGAACCACTCCCGCCTTTAATTGGACAGGACTACGAGCCGCCTGGTTGTGAACATGACGGCGATTGTTATCGCGACTGACAAAATCAGCGATGTCCGTTGCGGGAATAACGCGGCTTGGATTTGGCCGCGTTCTTTCCCCGCCAGTATTCGTAAACGGCGTTACGGATTTTGCACAGGCGCGAAAGTTCACCCGCCAATTCCAGGACTTGGATGGAAGCGAAATACTTCACCGCGTTCGGTGGTGGGTCGCCCAGCGGTTTAAGCAAGCCGACGCCAATCAGCACCGGAACGTCATGCTCGGCAAGGCCCAGCAGAACGGCGGTTTGCTGTATGTTGAGCATGGCAGGCAGTCGCCGCAGGTTGAGCAGCTCCCTGGCCTGTGCGGAAATGAGTTCCGGTTTGCCATTCGATTTTGCGGCCAGCGCTTCGTTGACTTCGCGATTCATTGCTTGTCCTCGGTAAAATTGATGACGACGGAACCAACAACTGTGGCGCTTCCAGCAGGACGTCGTTCCAGTTTGGCGGCGTCCAGGCTACCGCGCTGGACATACTTCAGATCATTTTTCTGGACGGCCTTATCAATCGGGTGGAGTGCGGCCCCCAAAATCACCACCACAGCCATTGAGAAGTGAATGGCCAGTTGTTGCGGTGGCGCATCCGGTTTTTGCTCCAACGCCGGATTGGCCCCCAGCTCGGAATAAAGGAAATGGGCGTAGGCCAGTTGATAGCTCCGCTGGTGGTCCGTGATGACGTTCAGCGTGGCAACCTGTGAATCGGTGCCGTAACAATCCTTTTCCGGGAGCAGGCGGCTAATGGCGGATGCGATGGGTGTTTCTGTATTCATGTTCGTTCCTTGGTGGGTGAATGATGCCCTCGCGGGGCGAAAGGGATGGTAGCTTCGCCACGCGGTGCCGCAGTTTTTTCAAAAAGCGATAACTGCGCTGCCAGACGGATGGCTGGAGCTGTTGCTGGGAAATTACTTCCACGGCTGCCAGTCGCGTGCCTGAACGCGTGACATGCGAACGCAACAGATCGGCGTCATCGGTGAAGACCCGGCACGTGTCGCGCCCGCGTGAGATGCTGACGTAAAATTGTTCCTGACTGACGGCGGGCAATGAACGCGACGACGCGACGACGAGGACTTCATCCACCGTCTTGCCTTGGGCGGCGTGGGACGTGACCGCGTAACCGTGGGTGAACGTACGATAGTTTTCCGAAATCACCCGGCCATCAGCCAGCACCAGAGCACTGCCTTGAATCGCTTTGACCTCGACGAGTTCTCCATTGATGAACTGCTTGCGCGCAGCATTTGCTTGCAGCAACAGCCGGTCACCAACGGCGACTTTCAACTTCCTTGTCTCTCCCACATCAAACGAGGCAGCGCCCCGACCCAATGGGAAAAATCCTTCAGTGCCATCCACTCGTTGTACCTTGAGCGAGTCATTCTCGACCCCGACCACTTCGACCGATTCACCGTTATCAAAACCAGCTTTGCTCCGATGAAACCGGATCGCCAGGCCGGGACGGTATTGCCGCGCATCCTGCTTCTGCGCTTCGGTCCACGACAACGAATCGAAAACCTGAAATTCCTGTTCGTCACCCGCCAACCGGCCAGACGTTTTCAACGTCGAGCGAACTTGCTCCGTCACCGCCTCGATTTCGTTCCACGTCGGCGCGACCAACAGCGCGGATTTGTTTTGCTCCAATGCTTTCAAATACGACTTGGCGGCGGAGTCGTGAAGTCTGTCGCCTGGCAATTCCATAACCGCACACATGCGCTCCAATTCCGTAAACGCCTGGGCCGTTCGTTTCCGCGCCGCGAGTTCCACCACCTTGCGATACTCGGCCCGCCGTTGCCGCCGGATGCGGGTCAATTGACCGGATTGGAAACGGGAATGTTCCTCCAGAATCCGCAGTGCATCGCCACGCACCACAGAAGCGTGTTGCCCGGTGTCGCCCGAAAGGACAATCCGGCAATCCTTCGCCAGATCAAAGAGCCGCTTCATGTCGTCAATGCCCACCGCTCCAGCTTCGTCCAGAACAACCAACTGCCGTTCAGACAACACGGACTTTGACTGCAACAAGCCTTGCAACGTCACAGCTTCAAACCCTTCCTTGCGGAGAACGTCCGTTGCCGCCGCCGTCGGCGCGCAGAACAACGGCTTAACTCCGACCTTCTTACAAGCAGCGACCAGTTCATGGAGCACCGTGGTTTTACCAGTGCCCGCCAGACCACGCAGGCCGGTGATGCGGTCGCTGGTGCGAAGGACATGGTAAATCGCCCGTTGTTGATCCTCACCTAGCCAGTCGGCGAGAGTATGCGAGTAATTGAGCGGCCCCACGGCATCGCACGCGGCGTTGACTGTCTGAATCAAATCCAGTTCCGTCGTCAAAATCTCCTTGGTTGAAAACCCGCGCTCCGTTTTCACCAATACCGGAGACTGACTGACCGCTGCTCTCAACCTCGGTAAATCTACTTCGCCCGAACGCTGCAATAGTGCAGCGTTCAGAAGTTCATGTTCTGGCGCGACGGACTTGCGCTCGAAGACATGGGTGACGGCATAAGCGATGGCGTTTGATTCACAGTCTGGATCCGGCGTGGTTGCCTTGGGGTGCGCGGACGCGGAAAGCTGACGGAGCATTTGCAGTTCGTCCGGCTGCAATTGGGCTAGTTGACGCTCGCGGACTTCTGCGGTCGAAATGCCTTTGATCTTTTTTGCCCGGCTTTGATGCACCGCGTAGGCAATTTCGTCGTTGGAAAGTTTGCGGCCTAGTTTTTGTTCCATCCCCCGCACCACTTCATCCCGTTGCTGCGACCGTTTGGAAAAGCGTTTCAATACCTCGTCACTCACGCCCTCGATTTCAAAGCCATGTTTGGCAGGTCTGGTTTGATAGCCGATGGTCTGAATCCGTTTCGCCAGTTCATTCCGATAAACCGCCGTGGCGTAACGGATCGCGTCATACATCGGACGGGCTTGCAGAGCTTTCCAGCAACGCTCATTGTCATCAAACGTGGCGTTAAACACCGTACAATGCGTGTGTAACAACGGATCGAGTTCGCGGGAACTGGTATGAATGAACTGAGCCACCACCAGGTTGCCGGTGGTCCGATCACGCTGATTACCTTGCTTGCGGACTCTTGTGGCTGCGAACATTTCCAGTTCTCGAAATGCGATGCGCGTGGCCTCCTCGTGCGCCGCCACCAGCCGCACGTCATTCAAGGTCACCGCCAGCACAGAAACCGACTTTGGAGCGGAACAGGTGAAATCATAAAACACCCGTCGCTTGTCCTCTTTCTGCTGCCGTTGCGTTAGCCGTTCGCCATCGTTTGGATTCCGGTTTTCACATAGCGCATGGAACTGTTCGCGCGTGACGGTATTGGATAGGCCCAATCGTTCCGCGCCCGTGCCGATCCACTGGCCGGGACGGATTTCGCCCGCCGCGTAATAATCATTCTGCGAGAGGTGTTCATCGAAGTAACCCTCCGCATCGGCCAGATTCTTATGCGCGACGGCAGTAAACATACGGGGTGAGGTTATCCGGTCTCCGAGACGCCAAGGTGCGTATTAAGCACAATCTTTGTCCCCGCCACAGCCAGTGACAGTATAGGAACTTGAGCGGTAATTGTGCGTCCGTTGGGCACAATCGTTCGTCGAAAGCAGAATGACTTCGCGGAGACAGGTCGCTGATTCGCCGTCATGCCGGACAGAATGGCAGAAACCGAACCGGCCGAGGTGTATCTGATACACCTTTTGCGAAGCCTCCCCAGCCGCGTCAACCTGACTGGAACCATTCCAATTCGATTCATGCCGCGCAGTCTGGCAGCAATTCACACCCGGTTTGTGCAATCTTTACACAAAGTGACATCCAACGAATCGGGTTGGTAATCAGCCGATGTGAAACTCACAGGTGCAAAGGGCGTCAGGGACCACGGCTCTTTGACTGCCCGGCTTTGCTCGTGCCTCACAAACCGCGCAGACAAATCGCCGCAGACTACCTGAACCTATACGGCAGCGCACTCAACGGGCGGTTCTGAAACCACGCTCCACTGCGCCGTCGTCCGTTCATCTCACTCCCGACCCGCTCCGTTCCGCTTCGATTTCAGAACCGCCCGCTCAGTGCTTTGGAATTTGCACATCAGTGAGCGAATTGCTGACGTTCAGACGAACGTGATTTGGGGCGGCTTTCTAAAATGGGAAAGCCGGTCATTTTGGTTAGACACCATCCCCGAAGCATTCGCTTCGGCCGAGAGCAACGGAAACAGCGGGCATGGAAATCCGTTGACGGGCGTTGATGCGGTCAACGCCGACAAACGCCGCTCAACAGTTGCCATCAACGCCAGCCAACGCGGTTCAACGCGCCGCGTCAACAGTCGTCAACGAGACTCAACAAATGAGGGATGGAAAATGGAGGTGAAGGAAACCATTCGGCCAAAACCCATCACCATTCTGTTTAACCCGCCCACTACTCGCTAACGCGGCGAGCATGGCGCGTCATACGCTGTTGGTTGATGAATTCGGAAACCGTGATTGACGCCCTGCCGGTGAAGCGAAAACGCTCCGGTGGCGGACGAGCTTTTCACAGTCGGCTCGAACCGTTCGTGGATTTCATCCGCGAACAGCGTCAGCGACGCGGGACATGGAAGGAAATCGCCGAACTTCTTCGCATTGAGAAGGGTTGTGTCATCAGTGCCCAGGGTGTCCATCAGTTCTACCGTCGTTACAGCCAGCGCCAGAACCGGCCGCATTGGGAACGCGAGACGGCAAATGCCTCGCCAGCCAATTCGCCCGGTTCAGTGACCGAACCGCCACGAAGATTTGTGACCGCATCCACTCCGGCAGAGCGTGCATTCCGCCGACCGAATCCCAGCGACATTAAACTCAACGACCCCACAAAAGTATGAACATCACTCGACGCATCCACTTGAATCCTCAATCGAAAGGCAATCTCGGCAAAAGTTTTGAAGCGGAATTCCGCACCGCCTGGCTCGATCGGCTCGGCATCCCGTGGAACGGCTCAGACCTCGACGACCGCCACCACACGTTTGCCAGTCGGCATCCCGGCGCAGTTCAGTCTTATCAACTCGGCAATGAGCACGAGAGCAAGACCGCGCTGCTTAAACTGTTTCGACGGGTGCTAAAGGATGCTGCGCCAGTCCACGTCATTGACACCCGCGCTCAGGCCGATGCACTCATCCTCGGCGCGATGGACGAACTGCAAGTCCTCGACATCTGTGCCGATCAGGGTGTGCGGCTGACGTTCTTCCTGTTTCCCACCGACGACACCGAGAGCATGACCAACGCCGGGCGCCTCTTTCTCTACGCCGGCGACCGCGTGGATTACGTGATCGTTCACAACCCGGCCAAAGCGCGTGGCGATTTATTCAAAGGCTCGCAACTGGAAAGCCAACTGACTGATTTTGGCGCAAAGGCCATCACGCTGCCGACCATCACTCCGACGACTTTGCTCGCATCGGAGAAGGCCGAATCAGTGGCCAGACGCGGCCTGAGTTTCGTCGAACTGTCCGACCCGGACGCGAAATATTTGGAACGCTTGCTGGCAGGAGAAATCCAATGGGCCATGCAACGGATGTTTCGGCAGTATGACGCGATTGCCGATCTGCTGTTGCCGACCGAGTTGGTTTCGCAGGAAAAGCCAGTTGTGAGAGCGAACGAAAGCCCGAAAGCAGAACCGCAACCACAACTCAACTTTGAGGAATGACGTATGGACCGGACTGAATTCGATGTTCTGTGCGAGGGAGCAAGCGCGGAAGAAACCCGGCTCTTGTCGAAACTGCTGGCCGAATGGTGCGACGGCGATGAACGCTCGTTCCCCGTTCATCTTGCCCTGCTCACGAGGGCGCAATGGCGGGCGGCTGCCAGCGTGCCCCGGTCAGTTGACGAGTCACGGGAAATCTTGGAGCGGACATTCAGCGAGCACCGGCAACACATCATTGGTCTCGCGAAAAGTTTCGAGCAAGCGACCGAAGCAAAGTTGCAAGCCTTGGAGAAATCTCAGACCGCACAATCACGGCAGGCCGGAGAGTCCGTGGAAACATTGCGCTCGCAACTGGCCGAAGTCAGAGCTGTGGCCAGATTGATGGAAGGCGACTTGCGGACTGGTGCGGAGGAATGGCACCGGGCGCATCAGCAGTTCGAGACGGAACGCCGCAAACTCGACACCGCCCTGGCGGCGATGAACCAATACTGGGACATCCAGCAATTGGTTTTTACAGGATTGTTGTTACTGGCCGCGTGTGGCATCGGCCTTTTGATTGGTCATTTCGTCTGGCGCTGACTTCACCGTTCCGGCATCGCCGGAAACCCGCCGGAACCAGCGCACGCTCCGCGCCATGATCGCACCCCGCCGCCCGTGCGTTCACTCTGCTCCGCGCGCGTTCGTTCCGGCTTGAGAATCACGCAGTCGCGTGGCGTTTCCGTTGGGAACTTGGCACCGGTCTCTCCGCTTCTCCCGCCATTCCGCTAGACGCTTCATGTTGGAACCGCTCCGTTCCCCGGCAGCCAAGCATCCCAACCGAAGCCCTGAAATGACCGAACTGACGCGTTTTCATGCTCGCCGTAAGGAACGGCGTTTGATACATACATGGAACCCGCCGAGGAAGATGCAGCGCGGATTTGGCCTTGGCGCGACGCCGAATTAACGAAGGCAGTCCATGACCAGGCAACTTGCATCAACATGTCAAGAGGGAGGCGAACCATGAGCCGACTTCCATTCGACACTTTTTTCCAATCCGCCACAGGCAACAAGCCCTACGACTACCAATCCCGTTTGGCAGGGAACAATTCTGGCACGGCCTGCCGTTCTCAACTCATCAACGTCCCAACCGGTCTCGGCAAAACCGCCGCCGTCGTGCTCGCATGGCTTTGGAATCGTGTTCAACTTCAAAATCCGAAGTGGCCGCGCCGGCTCGTTTATTGCCTGCCGATGCGCACGCTCGTCGAGCAGACGGATGCGGTAGTCAAAAAGTGGCTCACTGCTCACGGACTGCTGTGGGATGGCAAGCCCGCAAACCGAGCAGGCAAAGTTGGCGTCCATATTCTCATGGGCGGAGAGGACGCAGGCGAATGGGATATTTATCCCGAGGAAAACGCTATCCTCATCGGCACCCAGGACATGCTTCTCTCACGCGCTCTCAATCGCGGCTACGGAATGAGTCGCTACCGTTGGCCGATGCACTTCGGCTTGCTGAATAACGATTGTCTGTGGGTGATGGACGAGACGCAACTCATGGGTGTGGCTGTGGAAACGAGCGCGCAACTCGACGGTTTCCGGCACGATGAGAAAATCCTGACTGTCGGCGCGTGCTCGACGTGGTGGATGAGTGCAACTCTCGACGAAACACGCCTCGCCACAGTAGATCGTCCGAACCCCGTCGATGGCTGGCCCACGGAAAAGCTGAGTGAAACCGAACAAACCAGCGGCCAACCGCACAAACTTATTACCGCGCAGAAGAAGCTCTCGTCCGCTCCGCTCGCGCTCATTTCGACAACGAAGGCCAGTTATGCGAAACAATTGGCTGCTCTCATTAAAGATGCCCACCAGCCCGGCACTCTTACACTTGTCGTAGTGAATCGTGTGTCGCGAGCACGCGAAGTTTTCGAGACGTTAACCGGCGGGAAGAAGCCGCTCTACGCGCTGGAGAAGGTCGCTCTCATTCACTCGCGCTTCCGCCCGATTGATCGCGAGCGGCACACGCGGCTCCTTTTCGGTGATGGCGACCGTATCGTCATCGCCACGCAGGCCGTCGAGGCGGGCGTTGACGTGTCGGCCCGGCTGCTCGTCACAGAACTGGCCCCGTGGTCTTCGCTCGTCCAGCGCATGGGCCGCTGCAATCGGCGTGCGGACATTAGCGACGCGCAGGTGCTTTGGGTGGACATCCAACCCAAGGATAACAAAGACGACTTGCTCCGGCCCTATTCGGAAACGGAATTAAGGAAGGCGCGCGCCGCCATTAGGCCGCTCACCAATGCCAGTCCGCAGGCGTTGCGTGAAGTGACCGTTGCGGAGGAAAAAGTCATCCGCCCGGTCATTCGCCGCCGCGACCTCGTGGACCTTTTCGACACCACGCCGGACATCTGTGGACAAGACCTAGATGTCTCTCGCTACATTCGCGACAGCGACGATAACGACGTGCAGTTTTTTTGGCGCGACATCAAGGGCGACGCTCCGCTCCGCGACGACAAGCCTCCGCAACGTATCGAACTATGCCGAGTCTCCATCGGCGACGCCGTGAAGTTTTTCGACAGAAAGACTACGCACGCATGGCGGTGGAATCCTTTGGAAAAAAAGTGGGAACCAGCCGAGAAGCCACGCCCTGGCGGAGCCTATCTCCTAGCGACGATTAGCGGCGGCTATAGCAATGACCTCGGCTGGACTGGCGATCCGAAGGACAAGCCAACGCCGCTGCCTTCTAGCGCCGGTAATTCCGACGCCCACGATGATGAGCCGGACACGTTTTCCGGATCGTGGCAAACCATCGCCGAGCACACTCAACTTGTCGTCCGTCAGACCACCGCACTCGCTGCCGCGCTCACGGGCGATGCCACACTCGCCACTGCGCTCCGCACCGCCGCACTGTGGCACGACATCGGGAAGGCTCATGACGAGTTTCAAAAAATGCTTCGCAATGGCGATGCCGCGCGCGGAGGGCAGCTTTGGGCGAAGTCTGCCGACAAAAGCGGCAAGTGCGCGCGCCACGGCTTCCGCCACGAACTTGGCTCTGCTCTCGGGTGGCTTCTGAAAGGCCCGGCCGATGCCGTTGAACGCGACCTCGTTGCTTACCTCATCGCAGCGCATCACGGCAAAGTCCGCCTCTCCATCCGCTCGCTGCCGGAGGAAATCGGCAACCCTCAAAATCCCAACGCGCTTTTTGCCCGTGGTATCTGGCAGGACGACGTAATCCGTGCAGTCCCGCTTGGCGAATTCACTGCACCAGAAATCTCGCTCGACCTCAGCTTCATGCAAATGGGCGAAGGCCAGCACGGCCCCTCCTGGCTCTCCCGCACTGTCGCCCTGCGTGACCGCCTTGGCCCATTTCGCCTGGCTTTTCTCGAAACCTTGCTGCGCGCCGCAGACGCCCGTGCTTCGCGTGAAACAACAACCTGACGCCATGCCTACCATCATCCTTAACGGCTGCGCGCCCATTCCGCTCGCTCACTATTTGAAAGCGTTGGGCATTCTGCGGCTTGTATCCGAACAAGTGGATGTGACCGTTCGCGGCTCGTGGCAGAACGACCAGCTCTCGCTTCACTTATCGGGCGACGCTGCGGCCCTCATGGAGTTTTTCGCGCTCAGCTACCGACCAACTGCGGTGCTCGCGCCGTGGAATGGCGGCAGCGGCTTTTTTCCGAAAGACAACGACGAGGCGTTGACTGCGATTGAAAAGGGCACCGCGCCGCGCCTAGAGCCGTATCGAGTCGGAATAGCGGCAGCCCGACATGAGTTGAACCGACTTGCTTTGAAAGCGAAGCCGGACGGTGATACGAAAATACTCCTGCTTCAAAGCTGCCGTAACTCGTTTCCCGATGATGCGCTCGGCTGGCTCGACGCTGTGTTCGTGCTCAGCCAGGACGGCGCGAAGTTCCCGCCTCTGCTCGGCACGGGCGGCAACGACGGACGGCTGGAGTTCACAAACAACTTCATGCAGCGTATCATTGAGGTGATGGACCCGGCCACAGGCGAGCCGACGGCGGAATCCGCTCGCTGGCTGCGGGCGGCGCTTTTTGGGAGCGCGGCTCCGGGACTTGCGACCAGAGCACCCGTCGGCCAGTTCTTCCCAGGTGCGGCGGGCGGCGCGAATGCCTCTTCGGGCTTCGATGCGCCGTCGGCAGTGAATCCGTGGGATTTCATCCTGATGATTGAAGGTGCGCTCCTTTTTGCTGCCGCGTCGGTGAAACGCCTTGAGAGCGCAGACGACGGAGTACTCGTGTATCCCTTCTGTGTGCGGCAGGCTGGCGTAGGCTACGCAAGCGCAGCGGGGGCTGATGAAGCCGAGGCACGCTGCGAAATGTGGATGCCGCTGTGGAGCGAGCCGACCACACTTGCCGAGTTGCGCGCGATTTTCAGCGAAGGCCGCGCGCAGGTGCGGGGTCGCACCGCACGCAGCGGCGTGGATTTCGCGCAAGCCGCCGTGACGCTCGGTGTAGATCGCGGCATCACAGCGTTTCAGCGTTACGGTTTTCAAGTCCGCAACGGTCTCGCCTATTTCGCCACGCCGCTGGAGCGCGTCATCGTGCGGCGCAACGCACGAGCGGACCTACTTGCCGACATCGAGCAATGGTATGACCGCCTGCGGCAAAAAGCCGGGCCGCGCGCCAACCCTGAACCACCTGCTTCAGTCGCCCGCGCTCTGAACCAGCTTGAGCGTCGTATTGTTGAGCTGTGCCGCGATGACTCCTCGAGCAGCCTGCAATCGCTCATCGCCGCGCTCGGCGCGACTGAACGGACGCTGGTTCGAAGTTTCAAATGGACGACTGGTGCGTATCTGCGGCCTCTGAACGGTTTGAAAAAACGTTGGCTCGACGATGCCGATGACAACTCGCCTGAGTTTCGCCTCGCCCAATCTGTCGCCGCAATGCGTGCGTGGTTTGGAAAGGAAACGCTCTGGTTCCGGCAGCACCTCGAACCGCTCAACATTGGGTCGAACAAAGAACGCTCCTGGATCAGTTGGGACGACACGCCCGGCAATGACGTAGCGTGGCACGACGGCGACCTGACCGATACTCTCAACGCCATCCTCGCGCGCCGACTGGTGCGGACGGAGAAATCCGGCACACGCGGATGGCCGGATTGGTCGCCTTGCCCGGCGGGACTGTCGGACGTCACCGCCTTTATCGAACGCCGAACGAACGACGCGCTACTCGCCGATCTTATCTGGGGGCTTTCGCTCGTGGATTGGGAGAGCATCATCCGAGACGAACGGCGCATGGCGAAAGCGGCGTTGACCGAAACTGCGGTGCTCGAAGAAGAAGCCGGCGCGAGGAGAGAAGACAATTCAGTTGAAGTCGAAACCGCTTCTGACACCGACCAGCGCGCCGTGCCTTCTTCGTTCTACGCCCTGCTGCGGCTCTGCTTCCGCCGCTCCAGCGGAAAGTACGACGCTATTCCACTCGTGCCCGCGATTCTTCACCGCGCCATGAATGGCGACGGCAAGACCGCGTCTGAACTCGCCGTCCGCCGTCTGCGCGCCTCGGGCAAGTCCCCGCTGGTCCACAAGCTCCCCGTCGGCGGCGACCTCGCCCGGCGCACCGCCGCTGCGATGCTTTTCCCCATCGCGTCACGCGGTTTTTACCGTCTTGAAGAAGCCGTCCTTGGACCCGCCGCCCATCAGCCATGAACAAACTCACCGCCACTTTCCGAATCGTGACCCCGATGTTCCTCGGCGGCGCGGAACCGACACAGGAAGCCGAACTGCGCGTGCCCAGCGTCAAAGGCGCGCTCCGCTTTTGGTGGCGCGCGCTGATGTGGAGGGGCGTGCGCGATGTTGGCGAGTTGCAGCAAGCAGAAGCATCGCTCTTCGGCAGCAGCGAGAGCGGGCAGAGCCGAGTGCTCATGCGTTTGGAAAAGAGCATCGTTTCGGGCAGCAAAGTTACCGAGCAATGGTCGCCTGCATCATGGCAGCGATACACCGGCTACGGACTGCGCGATAAAGGCGAGCGATGCTTTCTGCCGGCCTGCGACTGGAAATTGTCGCTCACGGCAATGCGCTGCGCGGATGCGGAAATCGAATCGCTCCTCGGCGCGCTGAAGTTGTTTGGCCTCGTCGGCGGTCTCGGCTCACGCGCGAGAAAAGGCTGGGGCAGCACCACGCTCATCACCCTCGACGGTGCATCGTGGCAATGCCCGGCGAATGCGGATGCGTGGCGCGACGCGATGCAATCACTTCTCGGAGGCAAGCTGCCGAGCAGCGCGCCTTTCACTGCGGCAACCGGTAAGACCTCTTGGAACGCGGGGCCGATTCAGGCAAATGCAGACAAAGCGCAGCGATGGCTTGGGGAGCGCTACCGCGACTCAGTGAAGGCCATCGAACCCAAGGCGTCGCGAGCGCAGTTCGGGCTGCCGCGCAAATTCGGAAGCGGCGCGACACCGCGGATGGAGCGCCGCGCCAGTCCGCTTTTCCTCCACATTCATTCCGGCGGCGACGGCAAGGCGCTGCCCTGCGCACTCTGGCTACCCGCCGATTTCCTTGAGAAAGACAAAGCCATTCCCGGCAACGGCGACGCCGGGCGCGGGTTCGTGGAGGCGCTCAACGCACCAAACGCTTCCAACCCACGATGAAAACCCACCTTCACTTCACCTTCGGCCCCGTGCAGAGCTTTGTCGCGCAGGCGCGGCGGACTCGCGACCTCTACGCCGGGTCGCTGCTGCTCTCGCATCTGGCGATGGCGGCGATGCGCTCCATCAGCGGCGGCAGAATCATCCTGCCCGATTTCAATGCGTTGTCCGCCGCAGAGACGCAGTCCCACCACGCCACGGCACCGAACCGCTTCGTGGCGGAGTTTGATTCCGAAGACGCCGCCACTGCTGCAGGCCGTGCGGCTGCGGATGCCTTGAGCAAGGCGTGGCGGAAGATCGCAGATGCCGTCTGGAGCCGGTATTTGGAAAAGACAGCCACGCTCGGCAATGGGACGGCGGAGATCTGGCAACGGCAGTGCGAACATTTCTGGAACGTCTCGTGGGTTGTCGGCCCCGCTGAGGCGACGGACTTGCTCGACCGTCGCAAGAACTGGCAGACCCACTGGCCGCCTGCTGAGGGCGGCGACCACTGCGCGCTGATGCACCAGTGGCAGGAGCTTTCCGGCTACATCCGCTCGCAGCAGCGTCAGGAGCAGGATCAGTTCTGGATAAAGGTTCGGGAACGCGTGCAAGAAATGACGCACAGCAAGCTCGACCTTGAAGAAGGTGAACGGCTGTGTGCCATCGCCTTCATCAAGCGGCTCTGGAAGCTGGATACGAAAGGCTGGCCCTCGACCGTGACCGTCGCCGCGCTGCCGTGGATACTCAAAATCAAATCGGCGAGTCCGGAAGTGCAGACATTGGCTGCCGACTATGCGGAACGAGTAAAAGACGAACCGGGTGCGCTCGTGGGCAGTGCGGATCGTATCCAAGCTCTGAAGACCTTCCCCGAAGATTTGAAAACGTTCGCCAAACTGAGCGGCAATTTCCTCAACCGCACCGCACTGGGAAACGCGGATGACACAGCACTCGAACCCAGCACCAACCGTTGCAGTGTGCTTGAGGAACTCCGCAAACTGGAGACGGCAACCGATGCCCGCGCTGGCAGCTTCTACGCCGTGCTGCTGATGGACGGCGACTCGATGGGGAAACTCATCGGCAGGCATGGACCGCAAAAAGTCACCGGCGCGCTGACGCGATTTGCCAGCGCTGTGCCTGGCGTCATCGCGGAGCACGACGGCGTCACTATCTATGCCGGCGGGGATGATTTGCTCGCGCTGCTGCCGCTCGACCGGGCGCTCGACGCGGCGGTGGCGGCGCATCGGCTGTATCTGGAAGCATTTGGCGGCGACATCCCGGCCACGGTTTCCGCCGCCGTCCTTTTCGCGCACTGCCATTGCACCTTCAGCCGCGTGCTCGCCTCCGCGCACCAGTTGCTGGACGACGTGGCGAAAGACAAGACCGGCCGCGACGCGCTCGCCATCCGGGTGCTCAAGCCCGGCGGCCTCGCCTGCGAGTGGAGTGCGCCATTCACACGTTTTATGGAAGGCGAGCCCCATCGCTTCGCGCCGCTCGTGCGGGATTTCAATGCCGGCAAACTCAGCGCCAGCCTGCTCTACAATCTGCGCGAACGTTTTGCCAGCCTCACCACGGACGAATCAGCCGCCCGCCTCCAACGAGAACAACTGCTCAAGCTCTTCACGGCCGAGGCACTCATCGGCAAACGCGACCGAGAAGATTTTGCACGACTCCGCACGGAAATGGAGACGACGATGGGGCAACTGCTCGATGTCAGCGAAATCGTGAAGCGAAATCCTGAAACAAAGAAGCCCATGCCAACTGGCGCTTTCAGCTTCAACGGCCCGCGACTGATAAAGTTCCTCGCGCTCGATGGAAAGGAGGGCGCGGAATGAAGACCTTCGCACTCACACCCCTCGATGCGTGGTTCTTCCGCGATGGCCGACCGTATGAGGAAAAGGAGGCGAACCAAGCCGATGTCGTCAGTATCTTCCCGCCACCCGCGCGCACGCTCAGCGGCGCGCTGCGCGCGACACTCGCCCGCGCAAATGGCTGGGGCGGACACGGCCCGTGGCCCGATGTACTCAACCGCGCCTTTGGCTCCGGTCCGAACGAACTCGGCGCACTGAGCTTCACCGGACCGTTCCTGGTTCTGAAAAACGAAGCACTCTGGCCGCTGCCGCGTCATGTGTTGGGCCGTGTCGAGGGAACATGGACGCCACGCGTCTTTCTCCGGCCCGCTGATGCGACGACACCCTGCGACGCTGGTGTAATCAACTTACCGGTCATCGCGCTGCCAGCCGACGAAAAGCGCGAGGGATTGAAACCAGCGGAAACCGCCTGGGTCACCACGGCGGGGCTTCGCGCGCTGCTTGCGGGCGATTTGCCCAAGGCGGAAACCGTCGTGGATGCGAAGAAGCTCTGGGCGCGCGAACCACGCGTTGGCCTGCACCGCGATGAGCACACCCGCACGACTGGCGAAGGCGCTCTCTACAGCCCAAGCTACGTGCGCCTGCATCGCGATGTGGCTCTCGGAGTCGGCATCGCGGGCGTGCCGGAGGAGATGTCCGCTGCGCCGGGCATCTTCCCGCTCGGCGGCGAATCGCGTCTCGCCCACTGCGAGGCGTGGGAAGGCGAAGCTCTGACCGCGCCCGTGCTGCGCGAAAAATTCATCTCCGATGCAGCGGGCCGCATCGCGTTCACCGTCGTGTTGCTGACGCCAGGCTGCTTCACCGCACCGGACCTGCCCGGCGCGACAATCATCTCCGCTTGCGTCGGCAAGCCGCAGTTCATCGGCGGCTGGGACTCGCTGAAACGCGAACCGCTGCCGTTGGAGCCGTTCGCGCCCGCCGGTTCGGTCTGGTTCTGCACGGCGGCCCGCGCGGATTTCGACTCCATCCATGGCCGCCACGGCAGCCATCTGGGCTCGCACGCCGCGCATGGCTTCGGGCAAATCAACATCGGCCTCTGGCCCACTGCTCACTCGACAAAACCATGAATACGCAAATCCTCGGCCTGCTCGCCGAAACGTCCATCCATCCCGGTGCTGGCCAATCCAGCGGCGTCGTGGACCTGCCCGTCGCCCGCGAGGCCGCGACGGATTATCCCGTCGTGCCCGGCTCCAGCCTCAAGGGCGCACTGCTCGGCCTTGCCCGGCAAACTGGCAAACTCGATGAGCCACAGCGAAACCGCATTTTCGGCAAAGCCGAAACCGGCAGCGATGCCGGCGGCGCAGGCGCGCTGCTCGTCTCCGATGCGCGGCTGCTCCTGCTGCCGGTGCGCAGCCTTTCTTCGGCCTACAAATGGGTGACGTGCCCGCATTTGCTTGAGCGGTTTGCCCGCGATAGCCGCCGGGGAGGCAATACCAGCACCGCGCCACACCGCCAAGTCGCCGCCGAGAAGTATCTCAGCGCGGGCGATGGCGATTTGTTCCTTGAAGAAAGGCAGTTTTCGCCGGGCGGCGCTTTGCCGTCTGGACTTGTCGAGACGCTCGGCCCGCTCATCCCGCACGAAACCACCCGCGCTCGACTCGCGACTCAACTTGTCGTTCTCCACGACGACGATTTTGCGTGGTTCGCTCGCTATGGCCTCGCAGTGCAGGCGCGCAACGTCCTCGACGAAAAAAAGACCAGTAAGAATCTTTGGTATGAGGAAACCATCCCGCCCGACGCGCTCTTCTACACTCTGCTCGCCGAGCGGCAAGGCGGCGCGCTCGCTGCCATCGCCGGGCTTTTCAAAGACCACTCCTATCTGCAAGTGGGCGGCAACGAGACCGTGGGCATGGGCTGGTTCGCCGTCGCATTTCCAAATGACAAGGGAGGTGCCGCATGAACCGGCAGACGCTCTCCCAGCGCCGCGCGGCCCACGCGTTGAAATGCATTGAGAAACACGAAAAGGCCGGCCCAATGGCTTACGGCAAATACGTCAGTCACGTCGAAGCGCTGCCCGCCAACATCCTCATGAACGGCCTCGGCCAAGTCGCCGCCACGCTGCTTTCCAAGTCCGCAGGTGATGCCGGGGATGCACACCACCTGCTCTACGCAGACCTTCAAGACTGGCTCTGCGGAACTGATCCCGCTGCGCCTTATCCCAACACCACCGGTGGCAATGACCGCCTCATGCAGACCATCACAAGTAGGGAGCAACGCACCTACCTCCAGGCGCAGGCCGAGGCGCTGCAGTACCTCGTGTGGCTCAAAAAATTCGCCAACGCCTATCTTGAAAGAGGTAACGCCACATGAGCACGCCGTTTCCCCAATCTCTCCGCGTTCCCGCCCAACACCCCCCAGCAGCACACACGGGTCTGTGGTTCGACAAGTTCTGCAACCAATGGCCGACGAACGGGTGGTCGCTAAAGTCCGTAGGTGAAAAAAATCCCAAGCTCGACTGGATTCGCACTGTGGTGGGAACCATCGGCGAAAAAGATCTCCTCAACGAGCATGCGGACCGCATGATGGGACTTGCCCGGGCGCACGGCGGAGCGGTGCTCCATTTCAAAACCGCGAGCCGCTTCGCCACCGGCCTTGGCCGCGAGCATCCCATCGAGAACGGCTTCGTATGGCATCCCGTGCTCGGCACGCCCTGCCTGCCCGGCTCGTCAGTAAAAGGCCTCGTCCGCGCGTTGGCCGAGACATGGTTCAAGACCGACGGCGAGACTGTGTCCCGCATTTTCGGCCCGCGCGATTTACATGGAGCACCGGCCAACATCGGCAGCGTGATTTTCTTCGGCGCTCTGCCGACCAAGTCCGTGCAGCTTTCCGCCGACGTAATGACGCCGCACTACGGTCCCTACTACGAGCGCGGCGAGGTACCTGGCGACTGGCACAGCCCCGTGCCTATCCCGTTCCTTACGGTCGCTCCCGGCCAGAGCTTCGTCTTCGCCCTCGCGCCGCGCAACCCGTCGGAAACCGCCCGTGCCGACTGCCGCACCGCCGCCACATGGCTCGAAACCGCGCTCATCGAACTCGGTGCCGGTGCCAAAACCGCCGTGGGCTACGGGCGCTTCGAGCGTGATCCGGCGGCGGAAGCCGAAGAAATAGCTTCGGCACAGCGCGCCGCCCAGGCTGCCCGAAAGGCCGAGGAAAACGCGGCCTTCGCCGCCCGGCTCGCCAACCTCAGCCCGCTTGCCCGCGAACTCGAACAAGCTGCGCACGCCCAGCGTTGGGATACCGATCCCAATGCCTTCAAAGCCCCCAACATCGTCGAAAACTGGCTCGCCCGCCTCGAAGCCGACCCGCAGGCCGACGCCCTCAAGCGTCTGAGAGGTTTGCTTGACCGTTACTTTGCCGGGCTACTCGCAAACCCAGATCTGATGGGAGGAAAGAAAAAGGACACCCCTGCTTTCAAACCGCGCTGGGTCGCGCTCGCCAAACGACTCAACGCCCTTTCCAAACCATGAGCACCCGTCTGCTTATCGCTACAATCGGCGGCTCGCTCGAACCTATCACCGCCAGTCTGCTACATTGGCGGCCCGCGCGTGTCCTCTTCGTCGTCAGCGCGGAGACGCGGGATTCCGTTAGCTCCCAAGTGGTGCCTAGCGTCCAGCGCGCGGGCTGGACGGACTTCGACGCCGGGCGCTACGACCTGCTCGCAATTACCGACGCGCAGGACTACACCGGCATCGTCGTTCAACTGCGCTCGCTCGACGGGCGTATCGGCGACTGGCTGCGTGACCATCCCGGCACCGAAGTCATTGCGGATTTCACCGGAGGAACGAAAGCGATGACTGCCGCGCTCGCCCTTGCCGCCGCCCGGTGGCCCTGCCAAATCTCCTATGTCGGCGGCAGCGAACGCACTAAGAATGGCGTGGGCGTCGTCGTCTCCGGCAAGGAACAAATTGTCCACGCACACAATCCGTGGGACGCGCTCGGCTACCTCGCGGTGGAAGAATCTGTTATTTTGTTCGAGAATGGCAACTTTTCCGCGGCGGCACATATATTGGAGGATGCGAGAGACAAAATGGCCGATGCCTCGCGAAAGCGGGAGTTTCAGGCATTCGCAGCCCTTTGCCAGCTTTGCGAATGCTGGGACAGGTTCCAGCACGGCGAGGCGTTGAAGAAACTCAGCGCGGTTCAGCGCGATAAAAACGACTTATTCGCGCTGCTTGGCAGCCATCGCTCGACGGCGCTTCAGTCGTGGCTGCAACAAGTGGATGGAAAGCTGAAAGAAATCGTGTCGGCACAAACCGACCCGGCAGCGCGCCTCGTGTTCGTGTGCGACCTGCTTGGCAACGCGAAGCGCCGGTTTCAGCAAAGTGCATACGATGATGCTGTTGCTCGCCTTTACCGTGCCATCGAAGCACTCGCACAAGCCAGGCTCCATGAACACAGCTTCACGGATACCGCAAACATCCCACTCGAAAAAGTGCCCGAGCCGCTTCGCATCGAGTGGCAAAGCCGCGCCAGCGATGGCGTTATCAAACTCGGGTTGCAGGAAAACTACACGCTGCTTGGCGCACTCGGAGACGAATTGGCAGCCCGTTTCAAGGAAGCCGGACTCGACGATCCGAAATGCAGCCCGCTCACCAGCCGCAACAGTTCGATTCTTGCGCACGGCTATGCACCCGTCGGCGAAGCGGTCGCGAGCCAGCTACTCAACGCTGCGCTCAAAATGGCCGCGCTCACGGAATCCGACCTCACCGTTTTTCCATCACTCAAAAACTGAACCATAACACCAAACCACATGAACCTCACCGCACTCAAAGACCACCCGCGTCTGCTCCTCAAGGCGGCGCTCAAGCCCATTCAGGGCACGCGCTTTCAACCCACCGGCTTTCCCGACCTCGGCGCAGCCACCTACGACGGCCCAGACGGACGGAAGATGCTCCTCGTGGAATCTGCACAAAGCATGGCGAACCGGTTAGAAACCGTCTGCTGGGATGTCGTCACAGATGATTGGTTGACACCGCTCAAGGGATTACCCGTCGTAAAAGTGAAAGACAAAGCCGGCAAGTCGCTGACAAACTCTGTGCTCGAAGCGCATCGGCTGAACAGCCCGTATATTCTCGAAGGCAAGGACAAAAGTTTCTTGGATACACTCAAGAGCGAACTCGCCATCGCTGAGAAAGGCATCGTGGACATCAAAAAGCTCACCGCGACGCTTTTGAAATACGATACCAATGCGCTACTGCACGGTGTCTTTCTTGCAAAAAAAGAAATCGCTGGTGGCCGAATGCGTCTGCCGCGCGCACTCACTGCATTCATCGAGGCGGAAGGCGTGACGGTTGCAGCGAGTGGTGGCGTGAAAAACGACGCCGTTGATCCTTCCGGCGACACAGCGAAGGGCTTCGGTAACGTCCCATTCCACCGCGACGAATACTGTGGAAGCATTACCGCATTCTTCAATCTCGACCTCGCGCTTATTCGCGGCTTCGGTCTCGGCGCAGATGTCGAAGCGATGCTCATCACCATCGCACTTTTCAAAATCCAACGTCTGCTGCGTGACGGCTTGCGTTTACGGACGGCATGTGATTTGGAAGTCGTTGGCGAACTCACCCTGCAACGCCCCGAAGGCTTCACCGTGCCATCTCTCAAGGAACTTGAAGATGAGAAGAATGGCTTGCCTGCGCTCATCAAGAAAGCATCCAGCGGTTTCGCAAAACCGTCAGCTACCGATCTCACCTTTGAGGAATAACCATGACCGTCCTTGAATTGCGTTTCCTTGCCGGGCGCTATCACGCGACGCCGTGGGGTCGCCATGTGAACGAAGGCGCGGTCGAATGGCCGCCTTCGCCGTGGCGCATCGTTCGTGCGTTGATTGCGACGTGGTATTTGAAAGCGCGCAGAGACGAAGAAATTTCCGAGTGCACTATTCGCGCACTCGCCGATGCTTTGTTGAGCCAGCCGCCAGTCTTTCGCCTGCCTCGCGCCACCACCGCGCACACGCGCCATTACATGCCATACAACGAGGGCAAGAATGAGAAGACCACCAAGGTTTTCGACACCTTCGTTCAGCTTTCGGAACGAGACGCCATACTCGTTGCGTGGGATGTGGCTTTGCCACCCCAGCAACTCGCCGCGTTGCAAACTCTCGCCGAGCGACTTGGCTATTTTGGGCGCGCGGAAAGTCTCGTTGAAGCCCGCGTGCTGGAAGGCATCACGGCAATTGAACCCAATGCAGTGCCGCTTACGGAAGGTGCGCTGCTGCCGGCGAAGACCGAACTTGTTCGCCTGCTCGCGCCGATGACGCCAGTGGGTTACGAGACATGGCGCAACGATTTTCTCTCAGCGAACGCGCCATCGGCCAACGGAAAAAAGAGCGACAAGAAGAAAGTCAAAGCACCAGAAGCCCCTGACGATCTATTCACCGCGCTCCACGCCGACACCGGCGAACTTCAATCCGCAGGCTGGAATTTTCCGCCCGGTGCGCTCTACGTGAATTACATCCGCCCGGAGGATGCCTTTGCCCCGGCCACCAAGCCACGTCCGCGGCAAAGCAAAGCTCTGCCAACTGTGGCACGTTACGCGGTGGTGAGCGCCGTTGCGCCGAGCATCGCGCAGGCGGTCTCCATCGCCGATCGCGTGCATGACGCGCTCTGCAAATGGTCCGACCAAGGCAAAGGCCGCGCCGCCGTGTTCACTGGACTTAATGACAACGGCAAACCGCGCACTGACCACGCTCACGCCCACATTTTTTGCGAAGCCAACGATGCTCGCGATGCCATCACACACATTACCGTCTGGGCGACGATGGGTTTTGACGATGCGGCCTGTCTCGCGCTTCGCAGGCTGAACAAAGTCTGGGGACACGGTGGGCACGACATCCGCCTCGTTCTCCACGGCATCGGCCAACCCGGAGATTTCAAAGACTGTGCGCTTTTCGGAAAAGCCAGAGTTTGGCGGTCACTCACGCCTTTCGTTTCTACGCGCCATGCCAAAACCTTCCGCGATGGGCGTCCGAAGATGGACGCTAGCGGCTGGCAGGTCGGCTCTGGCGCCCACGACCTGCTCCGCCTTCTCGCCCTACACCCGCATGGCACTGCCGCCACCATTAAACAATGCGACGAACGTGAGCGCCCGTTTCAATTTGGTAACCGACACCTCCGCTCACTGCAATTCCAGACTATCCGACACGACGGCGGCGGCAATCGCGGCAACAGTTCTGGCAACGCTTTCATCATCACGTTTCCCGAACCCGTCAGCGGCCCACTCGCTTTCGGTTACGGTTCCCACTTCGGTCTCGGTCTGTTTCAGCCGATTATGAGTTCGGGAGCCGCACAACTCGACGAAAGCGACTCCGCCGCGTCCATCTGCAACCATTCAAAATTATGAACGACCAAGACCCATCGGCTTCGTCCGAAAACCGTTTGAGTGAACCGGAATCGTCACCGAAGCCAAGGGGTCTTTCGCCAGGCACATCGAGGTCAAGGTCAGGCGACAATCGGCAGCCGCGCGAATCCACGACCGAGCCAAAGCAGTTGAAGATTGTGGTGCGCGTCGCACCAGCCGAAACGCCATCGAGCGAACCGCCAAAGCCTCTTGCTGAAATCTCGGCTCCGCCCGTCTCAAGTCCTTCGCCGTCTCAGGATGCAAATTTGCGGATAACCGTGCCGCCGGGAACCTCGGAACGCAAAGTGCGCGCGGAGGCCGAACCTCAGCAAATTCCGGCGCGGATGATGAACGAGTTCGTTTATTGTCAGCGGCTGTTCTATTACGAATTCGTCGAGGGAGTGTTTGTCGAGAGTGTGGATACGCTGCGTGGTGCTGCCATTCATCAACGGGTTGATTCGGGCAACGGTGCTTTGCCTGCGGCCAAAAAGAAATCGAAAGCAGAGAAGACGACGACAGAGGATCAGCCAGCAGCGACCGGTGATGCCTCAACCAAAGAACCTGAAGCGCAGGACACCGAACCCGAAACAATTCACTCGCGCTCCGTGCAAATGGGTTCAGAGCGATTGGGCATAGTTGCGAAGATGGACTTGGTCGAGTCCAAGACGGAGAAGACGGATTTGTTTACCGCGTTGGAAGTCTGCCCCGTGGATTACAAGGCAGGTGCGCCCAAAGAGGGCGAGGAAGCCAACGAATTGTGGGACACGGACAAGATGCAGCTTGGATTGCAGGCGCTGATTCTACGGGATAACGGATACACCTGTAACGAAGGCGTCATCTACTATCGTGCCACGAAGCAGCGCGTCCGTTTGCCCATCACGCCCGAACTTGAAAACTGGATTCTTCAAAATATCGCCGACGCCAAGCGGGTTATTGCCGCGCCGATTCCCGCGCCGCTGATTCACTCACCGAAGTGCGTGCGTTGTTCGCTCGCGCCGGTCTGCCTGCCGGATGAAACCCGGATGCTGGCGCAGACCACGATGAAGGTTGACGTGGGTGTGGACGGACAAACTTCTGAAAGCCCGCAACCCAACGGCGAAGCTCCGCGAAGATTGATCGCCGCGCGGGACGATACGCGTCCGTTGTATCTGAACACACCGGGGTATCGCGTGGGCTGCAAGGACGAAGTCCTGACGATCAAAGACAAGGACAAGCTCATCGAGGAAGTGCGGATGCGGGATGTGTCGCATGTTGCGTTGTTCGGCAACGTGCAAATCTCGACGCAGGCCATTCAATCGCTCTGCGAACAGGAAGTTCCGGTCACCTATTTTTCAATGGGCGGCTGGTTCTACGGAATCACGCGCGGCCATGCGATGAAGAATGTGTTTCTACGCATGGAACAATTCCGCCTGGCGCGCGAGGAAACAACTTGCCTGTCGCTCGCGCGGCAGTTTGTGCATGGAAAGATTCGCAATCATCGGACGCTGCTGATGCGAAACCACCTTGAGCCACCGGAAGGAATCATCGGAAAACTGAAGCGTGCGTCCGAGGATGCGTTGACGGCAAATTCGATTGAGGAATTGCTCGGCATCGAGGGCGCGGCGGCGAGCCAGTATTTCCAGCAGTTCGGCGGTATGGTGAAGGTGGAAGACGATTTGCCCGGCCTCGGTCTGTCCGTCGAAAACACCAAACAGCGCATGTTCAATTTCAACTTCAACAACCGTAACCGGCGTCCGCCCACCGATCCCGTCAATGCGATGCTTTCACTGGCCTACAGCATGTTGGCGAAGGATTGCACGCTGGCGGCGCTGGCCGTTGGTTTTGATCCTTACCTCGGATTCTACCATCAGCCGCGCTTCGGACGGCCCGCGTTAGGATTGGATTTGATGGAGGGGTTCAGGCCGCTCATCGCGGAATCCACGGTGTTGAGTTGCATCAACAACCGTGTCGTCACGGACAAGGATTTCGTGAAAGCAGGCCAGGCGGTGAACCTCACCGCGCCGGGAAGAAAGCGATTTTTCCAGACGTATGAGCAACGCATGAGTTCGCTCATCACCCATCCGCTCTTTGACTACAAAGTCAGCTATCGTCGGGCGTTGGAGTTACAGGCACGGCTGTTGGCAAAAACGCTGACGGGTGAAATCGCGGAATACATTCCTTTGATGACGAGGTGATTTATGCGAACGACCTACTTGGTTTGCTACGACGTTGCCAATGACAAACGGCTGCGGAAGGTTTTCAAGACCTGCGGTAATTTTGGCGACCACCTCCAATTCTCGGTGTTCGAGTGCGACTTGAACCCATCGGAAAAGATTGAGTTGGAAACCGCTTTGAGTGACATAATAAACCACGACGAAGATCAGGTGATTTTTGTTGGACTAGGGCCGGCTGAGGGTCGCGGTGATCGAGTGATTACTGCCTTGGGCTTGCCCTATGTAAAGCTTGATGCGCCGTGTTACGTGGTTTGAGACGTTGCTGATCTTTGACAACTTAACATGCGAGAGGTGAGGTGATGCAGAAAACCCCGCCCGCGCTCGCATGGCGTAACCGCCTCAAAACAAGCAGATAATGACGAAGCCACCAGACATCATGAGCATACAGACACTCAGAATAGCGCAGGCTGTCGCAATCGAAGCATTGCGAACCTGCACCAGAATGAGTAACAGAAGGGCTCACTCCGCGCCCGCGCGGGCGCGGCCTCG
>JANLTG010000163.1:0-6960 GCA_031362805.1 bacterium | reverse complement strand
ATTGCCCACGACGCTAACAAAGAGGTTGCCGCACACAAGCCGGCAGTTCACCGCAGGCCCTACTTGGCAGCCGGTGAATTCTCCCACGCGATCTCCTTTTCCAACAAAACATCGCGGGGGGACCCCAGACCGATGGCTTTGTTGTAGTGCCAGCGTGCCAGCGCCAGATCAGCCGGCGGCTGCAACACGTGGAACCGGGCCAGCTCGACTTGCGCAGCGCCCAGTCCCGGCGAAAGCGCGAGCGCCCGCTTGAGCGCCACTTCCGACTTGGCGAATTCTCCAGTCTCCAGGCGGGCCCGCCCCAGCAAATACCAGGCTTCGGCGTTGCCGTCAGCGACGGCCAGGTCTGCTTCGAGCAAGCGAATGGCCGCCTCCACCTGTCCTTCGGCGAGTGCCAGCCGCGCCCGGTCAACCGGCCGCAGCGACCCGCCAGCAGGTTCGGTCGCCCCGTTCTTGCCGGGGCCGGATCGCTTCGCCATTGACGCCAGCGTCTGGCGCAGGGATTCGTTCTCAGTTCGCAAGCGCAGCAATTCGCTCTCGGTCGAACTCGCGACGGGCGGGGTCGTCTTGGGTTGGTCGGCCGCCGAACCTTTCGCGATTGCCGATGGCGCGACCTCGCGTGGTTCCTGGCGCAGTTCCGCCAATTGTTTGCGGAGCACTTCGGCCTCGGCCGCCGTCTGGTTCAAATTCTTGCGGGTCTCTTCCAGCAGCTTGACGTTCTGCCGCGCCTCTTCGGGCTTCGGAATTCCGGCCAGCTCGGTTTCCAGTTCCTTCACCTTGGTCTGCAGCTGCGCCACCGCCTTGGTGGCCGCTTCCAGTTTCGTCTGCGTCTCCAGGACCAGGCCGGGATCCTGCCCGGCCGGGCGGATCGCCAGTGCTTCCCGCAACCGGGTGGAGAGCCGGCCGTTCTCGCTCAACAACTGGTTGATCTGCGCCTGATACTGCTGGCTGGAGCGTTCCAAAAAGGTGATCCGGCTTTGCAAGGCTTGCAGCTCGGCATCGGGTGCCGCCGGTTTGCCGGGTTCCCGCTCGGACCAGTTTCCCAGGCGCTCCGTCAAATAACGCATCCGGAAGGAAACGACCTGCGGATCCCACTGCGGATAGACCTTCTTGAAGTTCAAAAGCGCCTCCTGTGCCTGGCGATACTCGTCCATCGCTGGCCGATCCTTCCCGTCTTGAACCAGTTGATCCCCTCGTTGAATGCTGCTTACCACCGTCGCGAATTCCTCATCCGGGCCGGCCACCGCGGTCAACGCGGGCACTACCAAGCAGGCGGCTAGCAGCAGGAACCGTTTCATGGCTGACGCAACGTGACCACGGCGTAGTTCCGCTTGCCCTTGCGGAGCAGCAGGTGTTTTCCGAATAACAGGCTTTGCGCGGTCACGGTGCGTTGGAAGTCTCCTTCACGTTCGTTGTTCAAATAGATTCCACCGCCCTGCACGTCCTTGCGCGCCTGGCCCTTGCTCGAACACAAACCGGCCTCCACCAGCAGATCCAACAAAGGTAGGCCGTCGCCGCCCAACCGGGCCGCCTCCAGCGCGCAGGTCGGCACTTCGCCGACAATTTCATTGAAGGTGCTCTCCCGAACGCCTTCGAGCCCGGCACCAAACAGGATCTGGCTGGCGTGCTGGGCCTCGCGCGTGGCTTCTTCGCCGTGAATCAAAATGGTGGCCGCCTGCGCCAGTGCGCGGTGCGCTTCCCGAGCACCCGGATTCGCGAGATGGATTTGCTCCAGCGCTTCGATCTCCGCGCGCCCCATGAACGTAAAGTATTTCAAATAGCGCACGACATCCCGGTCGTCGACATTGATCCAGAACTGGTAGAACCGGTAGACGGTCGTCTTCTTCGGATCGAGCCACACGGCCCCGCCCTCCGTCTTGCCAAACTTGGTGCCGTCGGCCTTCGTGATAAGCGGCAGCGTCAGTCCAAATGCGTGGCTGCCGCCTTTCTTCCGCACCAGGTCGATGCCCATGGTGATGTTGCCCCATTGATCGCTCCCGCCGATCTGCAACTGGCAGTTGAAGGCCCGGTTCAATTCATAAAAATCGAAAGCCTGCAGCAGCATGTAGCTGAACTCGGTGTAGCTGATGCCCGCCTCGCGATCCTCCATGCGCGCCCGCACGCTCTCCTTGGCGACCATGACATTCACGGTGAAGTGCTTGCCGACCTCGCGGAGAAAGTCGAGGTAGCTCAGGCCGGCAGTCCAGTCGACATTGTCCACCAACCGCGCCGGATTGGCCGGCGTTTCGAAATCGAGAAACCGCCCCAACTGCGGCCGCACGGCAGCCACGTTCCCGGCGATTTGTTCCTTGGTCAGCAACGATCTTTCCGCCGACTTGCCGCTGGGATCCCCAATGCTCCCGGTCGCGCCGCCCGCCACCGCGATCGGACGATGACCGAGTCGTTGGAAGCGCGCGAGGGCCAGCAAGGGAACGAGGTGTCCGACATGCAGGCTGTCAGCGGTGGGATCAAACCCACAGTACAACGTGATGGGTCCCTCTTGAAGGCGTGCGGTCAAACTGGCCAGGTCCGTGCAATCGGCATACAGACCGCGCCACTGCAGTTCGTCGAGAATACTCATGAGCGGCGGAAGTCTTTGCGGCTGCTCGCCGGACGCTCAAGGGCAAACTCCGCAATTCTGGGCGCACTGCGGGGTGGAACAAACCCGCTTTCAAGCGACCGCCGGTTAGCGACGATGTTGCCGCCGGTAACCCGCCGGCCCCACAGAGTGGACGCGCTTGAAGTGCATTGTGAAATGACTCTGGTCCGCGAAGCCTAATTCCGATGCGATGGCGGCGATGCTGTCCTCGCGGCGGAGCAACATTTCGGCCCCCACGTCAATCCGGCGCCGCAGCACGTACTGATGCGGCGAGGAACCCGTGGACACCTTGAACATCCGCGAGAAATGAAATGGACTCAGCCCCGCCGCCGCCGCCATGGCCAGCAACGAGATGCCGGCGTAGGGCGTCGTGTGGATGAACTCCATCACCCGCCCGAGTTGCGGCCGGGAGAGGCCGCGCAGGTTGTCACCGAGCAAGCCGTTCACCTGCTTGCTGCTTCTCACCAACTGCATGGCCAGCGAATTCGCCAGGGTCTCGGCATAGACACGGTCTTTCACTTTGCCGCCTTCGCATACCGCCCCAAGACTGGCGAAGGTTTCGCGAATAAGCGCGTCACGAAAGCCCCAGTTCAACTTGAGACCTGTCTCGTCGCGCTCCGTTGCGGCGCGTGCCGCCTGCCCAAGCAACTCCGATTCAATGCTCAACACCATGAACTCGATCTCGCCTTTGACGCGACACGAGTGCGGCACGCCCGCCGGCAGGACTACAATGTCTCCCGGCGAAACGATGCGTTCACGAAATGGCCCCTCGTCGCGGACCTCGATCTTGATCGGCCGGCTCAAATGCAGCCCGATCAACGTCTGCGTGGCCGCGACGTCCAGGTTCTCGAGGTCCTCAACCCGGTGTCGCTCCAACATAAATCCTTGAAAGCCCGTGGAGCTGCTGGATCGTAATGGGTTCGCCTTGGTCAAAGGTCGGTCGACACCCTTCTTCAACTCACGAATGAGGATTCTCTTTGGTAGCGTTGATTCCATCAAACTGGGATGTGTCGCGATCAGCCACAGTTTGGAGACCGGACAGGCAGGTAGACCACCCACAAGCCACACAAGTTACAACATTCCTTGTGGCGCCGCACCGCCGGGCGGCACCGCAAGCGGGGTTTTTATTTTACTGCTCCCCTTGGTCGGCCGGTTCGGTTCAAATTTCGCCAATGAACAAACCGCCCCGGCGGGTCGCGGTCGTTGGTGCCAGCGCCGACTCCGAGCGCTACGCCCACCGTGCCATCGTCATGCTCCAAGCACACGGACACATCGTTTTGCCGGTTTCGCCCAAGCGGCTCCAACTGCCCGGCCTCACCACCTATCCCGATCTGCCCAGCACGCCTCCGCCCATCGACACCGTGACGTTGTATGTGAACCCGCGTCTGCTGGAAACCCTCGCCGACGGAATCATCGCCGCCCAACCGCGCCGGGTTATATTCAATCCGGGCACGGAGCATCCGGATCTTGCCCGACGCTTTCGGGAGGCAGGTATCGAAACGCTGGACGCCTGCACCCTCGTGCTGCTGAGCACCGGTCAGTTTGGCTGACCGTCGACTTCCGCGCTGGTCAGGTTGCTCGCGCTGCGAAACGCGTAGTCATCCTTGAAACGTTTGTTGTCCGCACGGATGCGGGCGGCCAGGGTCTTGCCAATGGCATGAAGGATCGGTGCCGCCAGCTCGGGCGCCTCACTGATCAACCGCTCGAACGCCTCGGAGGAAACCTTCAACAACTTGGAATCCATGTTGGCCACCACATCGGCCGAGCGCGGGCCGTGGTCAAACAGCGCGATCTCACCGCAGAATTCACCGGAGGTCAGGGTGGCGAGGATCTTTTCCTTGCCGCCCACCATGATGCGCACGCGCAACTCGCCCTCCATGATCATGTACATCGCATCCCCCGGTTGCCCGATGCGGACAATCTCCGCCCACTGCCGGACGGCGATGGATTCCATGAAGCCGCCGAATTTTGCGAGTTGCTCTTCGGAAAGGGCGGCCAGGATCTTCACCCGCCGCAGAGCTCCGGTGTTTACCTGCCCGCTCGGGGGCGCGGCCGCACCCGCCGCCGACCGGTTGCGTTTGCCGAAGATGATCTGCAGCTCGGGGATCTTCGCCGCCGCCAGCCAGCGACGATCCGCCTGCGCATAAATCCACGACTCCGCCGTCACCCGGTCATCCTGCACCCATTCGATGAGCGTCGGCAGCTCGACCGGACCGTAGGCGTTTTCGTCCGCGCCCCAGATGATAAACCCACTCACCTCGCTGTCATTCGGCATGCCGCAGAATCTAGGGAAACCCAACGGCCGAATAAAGGGCAAAAAGCGGTCACCTTGGCGGGACGCCCGCGACGTCGCCATGCGCAACTGGCGAAGCCCGTTCACGATCGCATCGTCGCCGGCTGACTCCTTGATCCAGCCGTGGTGGCGCCCCATCCAATATGGCAGCAGATAGAAGGTGCCACATTCAAGCGATTGCCCACCGCCACCGCCGTCCGACACGTAGGGATTCCCATTCCATTTGTGCTGCGGCCGCTCATCCGGCGCCAGCGTTTCCAGCAACTCGCCCCGACCGAAACGATCGGCCTGCCGTCGCGCGTGGACATCCGTTCGCTGGCTGTTCCGCACGTTCCACTCGATCGGCAGCCAGGGGATGCGCTCCAGTGTTCGCACGGAATCGGCACCGGTTTTTCGATCCACCGAACCTGCACCGCTGGCGGATGAAATGAAGTTCCAGAGCGGATTCATGTCGGGACGGATCTCGTCCCAGACGAAGCGCACGGAATCAAGATACGCGCGCCGCAAACCGGGCTCGTGCTCATAGCGAAGCAACGGATCCGCGGAGAGGTAGTAAAGCTCGTCGTCCGAGAAATTGATCTCGCCGCCACCCGCCCAGCGCCGGTACTCGCGAACGAAACCGGCGTACCCGCGGGCGACTCGCCCGGCGTACGCTTGCGCATACTTCTCATCCCCTGTGACGTGGTGCGCGGTCTTGAGAAAGGCGAGCAATTCAAGCGAGCGCAGCGCCCGTTCGTAACGCCCTTCCTCGGTCGCGAAGTAGCGCTCCGACCACTGTCCCCAACGCGTCGGCTGACCGTCGAGATCGATCAAGTCGTAATCGTTGTTTATCAGATGATCCGTGATGGCGCGGACCACCCGGCGAATCGTTGCCTTCTGCGCCTCGTCGGCGACCAGGTCGTAAAACAACGCGTGGCCGTAATAGTGCCCGACAATTTCATCGGAGCTCGTGTCGCCTTTCCACGACCACTGGCCATCGGGCGTCGGATGCCATTCTCCGTTGTCGTGCGGTTCACCAGCCGCCGCGAAACTGCGCGCGGGAAAACCCGGCTGGCCGGTGATGTCGAGCAGGCGGACCATCGCCTCAAAGGCGTGCGTCGCCTTTTGCCGGGCATCCGGATCGCGCGTCACCGCGAAGCGATACGATTGCGCCGCCAGGTACATCGCGGTCCACAAACCGTCGTTGTCGTTGTCCGAGGTGAAACTGGTTTCCAGCTTGCCCGGCTCGCGCAGACGGCAGTCGGCGACAAAGCCGTGACGCACGTGATGACGCTCAATCAATTCTTCAAAGTGCGCGGCCTTGGCGGCGAGCGTCGTCGGTTGCCATTCGATCGATGAAACGCCGGTGTCGGTGCGAATCCAGGCCCGCTGACCACCCGCCCGCTCGTCGAGCACGATGTTTCGCACGAAGTTATCTTTGAGCCAGCGGGGCCCGGCGAAGAACTGCCAGCGCTCCCAGGAATGTTCGGCGCCGGGATCAAACCGGGCCGCGCCTTCCGGCCCGCCCAGCCACGCGATGCCAGACTTGTCGCGCGCGAACAGTTTCAAATCCGGCACCGGCCCGCGTTCGGAGTCCACCCACGGCTGGGTCTTGGCGTCCATCCGCACGGCGGCCGGCAGATTGGTATCATTCAGTGAAAACTGCTTTACCCGTTTCTGCAAAAACTCGGCATGAACGTGAGCGCCCGGCAGAAGGCCGATGAAAATCAAGATGGCAAGTCGCATAAAACCGGCGCCATGGAAGTTCTGTTGCTCATGCCACGCAAGAGCGAAACCAACTGCTGGAACTGCCCCACCGCGCCCGGCGCCCCAGGAGTTGCGGCGCGCTTACACTGCAAAACAGACTCGCGGTCGCGCTGGCAAAGCGCCCACCGCCGGAGCTCGCTACCTTGATCGCGCATCACCTGATTGCCTGGATTGAATGCCGCGAAGGAATTTTGACAAACCCATTGACGCTCCGCCGGTGGCTTGATTACAAACTCATCCGTTCAGAAGAGAACTGCGTCCCAAGAGAACTGCGTCCCAAGAGAACTGCGTCCCAAGAGAACTGCGTCCCAAGAGAACTGCG
>JANLTG010000154.1:0-17957 GCA_031362805.1 bacterium | reverse complement strand
TACCTGCTCATCGGCTTCTGGTATGAGAAACCTTCGGCCGCCGATGCTGCGAAGAAGGCGTTCATCACGAATCGGCTGGGCGACTTCGGGTTCATCCTCGGCATCATCATCGTGTGGTCGCTGCTCGGCACGGTGGATTTCGGGGCGGCCAAGGACAAGCTGGCGGCAAATCCGGCCGCGCTCGGTTCGCTCGCCACGGTGGCCGGCTTGCTGATCTTCTGCGGCGCGATGGGCAAGTCCGCCCAATTCCCGCTGCACGTGTGGCTGCCCGACGCGATGGAAGGCCCGACGCCGGTCTCGGCACTGATCCACGCCGCGACGATGGTGGCCGCCGGTGTTTACATGTTGTGCCGGACGTTCTTCATGTTCAACGCGACGCAAGCCTGGCCGGAGGCGCTGGCGTTCCTCGAAGGCATCACCGCCTTGAATGTCATCGCGTGGATCGGTGGCATCACGGCCCTGCTCGCGGCGCTGATCGCCGTGCAGCAGGACGACATCAAGCGCATCCTCGCTTACTCCACCCTCTCGCAATTGGGCTACATGGTGATGGCCGTCGGCCTCGCTGCGCCCACCGCCGCGATGTATCACCTCACGACGCACGCGTTCTTCAAGGCGCTGTTGTTCCTCGGCGCCGGCTCGGTGATTCACGCGATGCATCACGAGCAGGAGATCTGGAAAATGGGTGGGCTGAAGTCGAAAGTGCCCACCACGTTCTGGACCTTCATGGTCGGAACGCTGGCGCTGTGCGGACTGCCGCCGTTCAGTGGTTTCTACTCCAAGGACGCGGTGCTGGCGGCGGCGCTTGACGAACAGCACGGGAACCCATTGCTGTTTGTCCTCGGCGTCGGCATTGCCGCGCTCACGACCTTCTACATGTTCCGGCTCGTGCTCGTGACTTTCTACGGTGGACATCGCTCGGAGCACGCCGCCCACGCGCACGAATCGCCGCGCGTGATGACCGTGCCGTTGATCCTGCTGGCGATCCCCAGCTTGCTGGCCGGTCTTTGGGGCCTGGACGCGTTTGTGGGCCACCAGTTTCCCTCAGAACATCCGCTCGAATACCACGGCTGGATCAATGCTGTCCTCGAACCGATCAACCACGCGCCGCTCGCCGCCGCCTTTGGTTTGCTGGCGGTTTTTGTTGGCGGGTTGCTGGCGTGGAACCTTTACGGCGGAAAGGTTGAGGAGGATCCGATTCCCTGGCGCTTCACCCATCTGGCCGACGCGATGAAATGCCGGTTCTACTTCGACGAGATTTATGAGTTCTTCATCGGAATTACCCACGAGGCACTTTCGCGCGTGGCGGCCTGGTTCGATCAATGGATGGTCGGCGGCCTGCTCGTGAAGGGCACTTCAATCTTGGTCGAGATCACCGGCCGGCTGCTCCGCCTGGCGCAGACCGGCAACATCCAAACTTACGCTTTCATGCTCGTTGCCGGCGTCGTGCTGGTGATTGTGCTGACCATTCGCGCGACGACGCACTAAACGATGTCACCCCTTACCTACATCATTTGCTGGCCGCTGCTGATGGCCGTCCTCCTGGCGTTCGTGCCGCGCGACTACCGCTTCGTGATGCGGCTCGGCGCGCTCTTCGCCACGCTGCTGTCGCTGCTCATCGCGGTGAAGATGTTCGTGCAGTTCGGCGCAGCGCCGCTTGATCCCAGTGGCTACAAGTTTGTGGATCAGTTCGAGTGGGTGAAATCCCTGGGCATCAGCTTCTACGTCGGCGTGGATGGCATCAACGTGGGGCTGATCCTGATGGGCGCGATCGTGGCCTTCGCCGCCGCCTGCGTGTCCTGGGAAATCCAGCACCACGAGAAGGAATACTACATTTTGTTGCTGGTCATGACGGGCGGCATCCTCGGCGCGTTTGCGTCGCTTGATCTGTTCTTCTTCTACTTCTTCCACGAGCTCGCGCTGGTGCCGACGTTCATCATGATCGGCTTGTGGGGCCGGGGAACCGAGCGCAACTTCGCGACTTTCCAGATTACCATGTATCTGACGATCGGCGCCCTCCTCGCCCTGGTCGGCCTGGTGGCGCTCTATCTCGCATCCGGCCAGCAAACGTTTGACATCGTCAAGCTGACCGCTCATTTCCAAAGCGACCCGCTGAAACCCGAGACGCAGAACTTCATCTTCCCACTGCTCCTGTTCGGTTTCGGCATTCTGGTTTCGCTGTGGCCGTTCCATTCCTGGGCGCCGTTGGGCTACGGCTCGGCACCCACGGCCACCGCGATGTTGCATGCGGGCGTGCTGAAGAAGTTCGGGCTTTATGGTTTGATCCGCGTCGCGTTTCCGTTGCTGCCCCAAGCCGCCCAAAGCTGGGTCTGGCTGATCGCCGTGCTGGCCATCGGCAACATCGTTTATTGCAGCTGGGTGGCGATGCGTCAGCGCGACTTGAACCTGCTGATCGGCAATTCCAGCGTGGCGCACATGGGCTTCACCTTCCTCGGCCTCGCCAGCCTCACCTTGATCGGCGTCACCGGGACCGTGCTGGTGATGATCGCTCACGGGCTGCTTGCCGCCCTGACCTTCGGCCTAAGCGGCTACCTCTATCAGCAGACCAAGACGCTCGACATCCGGCAGCTCGGAGGCTTGATGCGTCGGATGCCGTTCATCGGCACCGCGCTGGTCATGGCCATGATGGCCGGGTGCGGTTTGCCCGGCTTCGCCAATTTCGCCGGCGAACTGCTGGTACTCTTCGGCGCTTGGAACTCTCTTCCGTGGTTTGTCGTCCTGGCCGCTTGGGGTGCGCTCCTGATCGGTGCGATCTACATGCTCCGCGCAATTCGTGACGTGCTGCACGGTCCGCAGACGAACACCCAACTCGTGCTGACCGATGCGAACGCCTGGCGCAAGGTGCCCTTTGTCCTGTTGCTCGCGGCGCTGCTATGCTTCGGCGTGTTTCCCGGTCTGCTCGTGAACAAGATCAAGCCGGATGCCGCGCGCATTCTAAAAATGGTGACCGGCGTGGACGAGATACCCGCCGCCAAAGCCGTGGCCATCGTAGAACAAAGGTAAGCGGGTAATGATTTGATGAACGCCCTTTTAATCAGCTTGGAACTGGCGGTGGTTGGCCTCGGGCTGGCCTTCCTGTTGTTGGACCTGTGGACGCCGGCCGCGCTCAAACGGCAGCTCGGCTACGCGGCCGCGGTCGCCGTGGCGATTCTGTTTTGCTTCAGCTTCTTTGCCGACCCCAGCTACGTCCGCTTCGCCTTTAACGAATCCTACGCCTTCGATCCCCTGGCGCTTTATTTCAAACGCTTCTTCCTGCTGGCGGGCGCGATCGTGCTGCTGCTGCAGGTTGAGTTCTCCGACCGGATTGCGACGGGCATTTCGGAGTATTACTCGCTCACTTTGTTTGCGCTGGCCGGGATGATGTTCACGGCCTCCGCCACCAACTTTGCGGTCATGTTCGTCGCCCTGGAGGTGGTCACGATCACCTTCTACGTGCTGACCAGCTTTCAGCGCAACAACCTCCTGTCGCTTGAGGCCGGTGTGAAGTACCTTATCATGGGCGGCCTCTCCTCGGCCTTCATGGTTTTCGGCATCGCCTTCGTCTATGGCAGCGCCGGGACGTTCGCGTTCGTCGAGATTCTCGCGAATTCCGCCAACCTTGCGGGGAACAGCATCTTCCTCATCGGGCTGCTCTTCGTGATGATCGGCCTCACGTTCAAGATCGCCGCGTTCCCCTACCAGATGTGGGCACCCGACGTGTACCAAGGCGCGCCCGCACCCTCGACGGCTTTCCTCGCGGTGGGCTCGAAGGCCGCGGGCTTCGTGCTGTTGCTGCGCATCGTTTATAGCGTCGCGCCGAATGTCTTCCACCAGTGGACCCCCGTCCTGCTGACGATGGCGGCCTTTTCGATTCTCTACGGAAACCTGTGCGCAATCGCTCAAACCAGCCTCAAACGCATCTTCGGCTATTCGAGCATCGCCCATGCAGGCTATCTCCTGTTGGGACTCGCCGCGCTGAATGCCAGCGGCGCATCGGCCGTGCTGTATTATCTGACCGGCTACCTCTTCACCGTGTTGGCGGCATTCGCGGTCCTGGTCATCGCGTTGCGCAACGTCGACGGCGATGAAATGGACGCCATTGCCGACCTGGGCAAGCGCTCGCCCCTGCTGGCGGGAGCACTCACGCTCGCCATGGCTTCGCTGGCCGGCATCCCGCCGCTGGCCGGGTTCATCGGAAAATTCCTGCTCTTCAAAGCGGCGCTGGAAGAGGGCGTCCGCCAACCCGGATTCTACCTCGTCGTGGCGGTGGCCGTGATCGGCGTGGTGATCAGCATCTGGTATTACTTCGGGGTCATTCGCACCATCTACTGGCCGCGGCACCGGTCTGAGATGGCAACTCCGATCGAGGTCTCGCCGCCGATGAAGATCGTCCTTTGGGGATGCATCGCGGGAATGCTGTTTCTGGGTGTGTTCCCCGCTTTGCCCCTGGAGTTCGCCGAGCAGGCGGTCGCGCTGCTCTCGCGGCTCCGCTAGTTCGTCGCCGGCTTGCCCGTCGAAACCGCCTTCGCTGGCTGATCCCCCACTGAGAATAAGGCCGTGGTCGGCTGGGTCTTGATGGGATCGGCAAATGCCCGGCTGAAGGCCTGGCCATCCGGTCCGCCGCCCGTGCCCCCAAACTCTTCGGGTGCGAATGGGTTGAACAACTGCAAGAACGTCACGAGGGTCGGCCGTTTGAAAACCGGCACCAATGTGCCCTTCACCTCGACGGCTTCCAGCTCCACGGCATCCAACCGGTTGGTCATGACACTGACGACCCGCGCCTTGGGGCTGACGCCAAGACTGTGCAGCGTGCTGGTGGAAAAGACCGAGGCCAGCTCACCGGCCGGGGAGGCTTCGGCCGCCACGGCGCCTGGCGCCACCGGTTCATCCTTCGCCACCGACTTGGCGGGTAGAGTTTCCTGCGCCTGGCCAATCGAAGTCGCGCCCAACACCAGCGCGGTGGCAAATAATGGAATGGGCAATTTCATATACCGAGAGTCGATCCGCGAGCGGCCCGAGTCAAACGCGCTTTCTCAATCACCATCGCCCACTGCCGCCGACGCCCTTGGCTGCGGTGCTGACGATAGGTCCCAAGTCCGAACGTTGATATGTTTCGTCACGGCCCGGCCGACAAATCGCGCTTCGACGGCCTGATCCCGCCACTGCCCAGACGCGTCCCGCGTGCGCTCGATTTGCAGGCGCATCTGCTCCAGCGCGCCGAGAAAGCCGCCCCACAGCGAAACCTTTTCGCCGAGCTGGAAGTCCGCTTTCGCGAGGAGATAATCTTCCTCGTCGATCCAAAACGTTCCCGTAAGCTTGTCCAGCACGCGGTCGAAAAGCTTGTCCGACTTCGCTTCGATCACCCCCGGCTGGAAGGACACTTTCAGGCAGGTCCGACCCGCCACCTCTTCCCGGCCCTCCACGGTGAACAGGTAGCGGCTGAGGATTTCCATCGTGAGATAGGCATCCAGCGGTCGCGAACGATCGGGTCGCTCGCGTTTGCCCGCCCCGGCGCGGCGTTCGCTGAACCGCTTCAGCTCCCGCTCCCGCTCTTTGTCCGTGGGCTCCCGACCGTCGATCTGGACCAATTCCACCTGCTTGTCATCGGCCGCGACGGTGACACGAAGCAACAGTTCCTCGCGTTCGGCGACCGTGCCCTTGCGGGTGTACTCCTCCGTGATATTCGTGCGATAGAAAATGTAGCTGCCGGCGACCTGGTTGCTGGCCACAAAGGTCGCGCGTTCGACAAACCTGCGAATCACCTCGCCGCCATCCGGCAGCGGGCCGGTCGCCGGTGCCGCTGCCAGGCGAGGCGCTGAACTCAGCAACAGCGCGAGCAACAGGCCGGCGGCGGGTGAACTCCAAGTTGGCATGGCATCAAGCACCCACCTGCGCCTTCAGCGCCCGGCAAATCTCGGTGGACCAATGATTGAGGACGGCTTCCTCGCGGCCCTCAATCAACAGCCGGGCCTTGGGTTCGGTGCCGGAATAGCGCAGGAGCACCCTGCCCCCCTGCGGCTGTACCACGGCTTCCGCTCTGGCGACCAGATCAAGGATGCCGTCGAGTTTCTCAAACGGAATCTTCTCCCGCACGCGGACATTGGTGACGAGCTGGGGGAAGCGGGTCCAACAGCGGGCCAGCTTCGAGAGCGGCGTGTCCGTGCTCTTGATGATGCGCAGGATCTGCAACGCGGCCACCAAGCCATCACCGGTGGTGCTGTGGTCGCGGTAGATCAAGTGCCCGCTCTGTTCGCCACCAAAGTTGTAGCCATTGCGCAGCATTTCATCGATGACGTTCTTGTCGCCCACGGCGGTGCGAATGACCTGGCCGCCGGCGGCCTTGATTACCGCATCCAACCCCGCGTTGCTCATCACCGTTGCGACCAGGGTTTTCTCGGCCAGCGTCCCTTCCTTGAGCATCTCCAGGGAACTGATGGCCATGATGTCGTCGCCGTCGATCATGTGCCCCAGTTCATCACACAGGAGCATCCGATCCGCATCGCCATCGTGCGCGATGCCGACGTCGGCCCGCAACTCGCGCACCTTGTCGCACAAGTTCTCCGGGTGCATGGAACCGCATTCCAGATTGATGTTCTTGCCGTCGGGCGTGTTGCCATAAACGAACACCTCGGCGCCCAGCTCGCGTAGCACGCAAGGCGTGGCCTTGTAGGCGGCGCCATTCGCGCAATCCACGACAATGCGCAGGCCCTCGAGGGTCAGCCCCTTGGGGAAGGACGCCTTGGCGTATTCGATGTAGCGACCCAGCGCGTCGTCGATGCGCACGGCCTTGCCAATCTGCGACGCCGACGGGCGCGGCCCGTTGCTATCGTCGCTAAAAACCATTTGCTCGATCCGGCCCTCGATCTCGTCGTCCAGCTTGTAGCCGTCCGCCCGGAAGAACTTGATGCCGTTGTCGGAATACGGATTGTGCGAGGCCGTGATCACGATGCCGGCGTCGGCGCGCAAACTGCGCGTGATGTAAGCCACACCCGGCGTGGGCAGCGGCCCGATGAACAGCACGTCCACGCCCATCGAAAGGATGCCGGACGAGATGGCATTCTCCAGCATGTAGCCCGAGAGCCGGGTGTCCTTGCCGATGACAATCTTGTGCTTGCCCCGGTCGCGGGCCTGCGTCTCGAGGGTTTTGAAGACATGGCCGGCGGCCCGGCCCAGCTTCAGGGCGGTTTCCGCGGTTACCGGTTCTAGGTTGGCGGTGCCGCGGACGCCGTCGGTGCCAAAGATCTTTTTATTTTTGCTCATGAGAAAACTGCGCTAATCGGTCGGTCGAAACTCTGGTTCCAGGAGTTGCACCAGCACCTTTTCGGGATTGACCCGGGTGTTCAAAACAATGCCTTGAGGGGCGCGCACCTGAACAGTCAGCAGGTTGGTGCCGCCGACGACATAATCATGCACGTCGACGAAGACGATCACCTCTTTGAGGTTCAAGTTTCCAATCAATGCCTTGCGGCCCACGAGGGTGATTGAGACCTCCTCGGGAATCGCCTTGTATCCGTGGGGATCATTCAATCGCGTCAAGAGGCGGGGCCGCATGCTCCACTCTCGCGTGGTGGTTTCGTCGTAGAGGGCGCCCAGGCTGAAGCTGCCGCCGTTGATGTGGTAGGTGCTCCAGACAATCATGGCGATCAGCAGCGAGAACAGCTTCCACCAGAAGTTTTTGAAAATCAGATCGTGCCAGCTCATGGCGAGGTCGCCTTTCCTTCTGCGGAAGTCGAAACCACCGCGGCTGGTTCGCCCGGCGCGTGCCGTGGTTTCCTACGGAACAACTGCAGCAAGTTGAACGAGGGTTTTTCGGTGATGAAGATGGCGGTGAGAAATGAGCGCAATTCCTCGACGGTCAGCCCGCGCTTCAGCACTCCCTTGTAAGCGTAGGAGATCGAGCCGGTCTCTTCGGAAACGACAATCACCACCGCGTCCGTCTCTTCGCTCAACCCGATCGCCGCGCGGTGCCGGGTGCCCATCGATTTCTGAAGATCCTGCCGCTGCGTCAGGGGAAAGATGCACGCCGCCTTGAGAATCCGGCCGCCGTCAATCAGCACCCCGCCGTCGTGGATGGCGTTGTTGGGGAAAAAGATCGTCTCCAGCATTTCCGGTGTGGCTTCACAGTCCACGCGCATGCCGGATTCGATCGCCTCCCCCAGATTGATCGACTGCTGCATCGCGATCAGAGCGCCAATCCGCACGTCGGCCAGGCGTTCCACAGTCTCGACGATCACCTCGATGTTCTGCCGCTCCTGCGTGGTGCTGAACAATCGTTGATTGCCAACCTTCGCGAGGAGCCGGCGCACTTCCGGCTGGAAGATGATCAACAGCACGACCACGGAAAAACCAAAAAAGGTGCGCAGCAGATGGCTCAGCACCTCCAGCTCCAGGGCGGTGGTGACAAACGTCAGCAGCACGACGGCTCCGAAGCCGATCACGACCGGCCAGCCGCGCGTCCCCCGCACGAACATCAGGGCGTAGTAGATCCCCACGGCGAGGATCAAGATTTCCAGCGCGGGGCGCCACCCGGTTATCAATTGCTGCCACATGTGCGTTTGTATTCGCCGATCGTCCCCGCTACCTGCAATGCCTGCCTGGTCGCAGCGACATCGTGGGTGCGGATCATCTGCACGCCGTCACCCACGGCCAGCAAAGTGACCGCCAGCGAACCCGGCAGGCGCTCCGCCGTGGCGGCTCCGCTCAGTTTCCCGATGAACGACTTGCGCGACACGCCCAAGAGTAACGGCCGGCCAAACTTTTGGAAACTGCTTATTGCACCCAGCAGCGCGAGATTGTGTTCCAGCATTTTCCCAAACCCGATGCCGACATCGAGCGCGATCTGTTCCGGTCGGACACCGCACGCGGCCAGCCGGTTCAATCGGTCCGCAAAGAAGTCACCCACCTCGGCGACGACATCTAAATAATGCGGCGCCGCCTGCATCGACTGTGGGCTCCCCTGCATGTGCATGCAGACATAGCCCGCTCCCGATTCAGCCACCAACCGCCACATTCGCGGATCGAAGCGATTTGCGGCAACGTCATTGATGATCGCCGCGCCAGCTTCAAGGGCAGCGGCGGCCACTTCCGGCTTCTGCGTATCGATGGAAATGACGTGGCCGGTGCGGGCCGACAACTCGCGGATGACGGGCACCACCCGCGCGGCTTCCTCGTCGCTGGAGATCGGCTCGGCACCGGGTCGCGTGGATTCGCCGCCGATGTCGATGATGTCGGCCCCTTCTTCGATCAACCGGCAGGCATGGCCAACCGCCGCTTCCAGATTCAAGAAACGGCCGCCATCCGAGAATGAATCCGGCGTCACGTTGAGAATTCCCAGCAGCACCGTTGGCCGGGGAAACGTAAATTCATGGTGACGCGCCAGGAGCTTCATTCTAAATCCGCGCCCAGCATTCCGCCTCGGCGTGTTCGGTGTCAACGCCAGTGCCGCCGGCGCTTTCGACCGCGGCTCGAACATTCCGCCTGCTTCAAACTCGACACATCGCGATGAGTGCTGATTGATTGCCCCGGGTGCGGCCCGCACACCGACCCAGGCCGGCATGGCAACAGGCAATTTAATCATGGATGAAGTGACCGGCAGGCTTAATAGCTTTCAGAAGACGATGCTTCAGTGGAATGGCCTGCAGCCCTACAACGCGGTGCATGTGATGCGGGTCGCAGGAGTGCTCGACCTGGCACGACTGCAAAGTGTGGTCGCCACCGTGATCGAAAGCCGGGGCTTGACGGGATTCATGATCGATCGCTCGCGCACTTCATTTAGCTACAAAGGCGGCGCCGCGCATGGCCAGATCAAACTACTCAACGGCCAAACAGACGGGCGGCAACAACTCATTGAAGAGATTGAAACACAGTTAAACCAACCGTTTGATCTAGGGGCTCGGAGCGAACCTTTTCGCTTCGTGGTCGCCCCAGATGGGAACGATGCGTTCCGCCTTGCGCTGGTCTATTTCCATCCGATTGCCGACGCGGAAGCGATCGTCTGGCTCATGAAGGACATCGCCACCGGCTACCAGAACCAAGCGGCAATCGGGGCCCTCAAACCCCTGGGCCGAAATCCCCCCAATCATGACATGCTGCTGCTCCCGCGCCCCATTCTGCTGCTTCGATGGTTGATGGCGTTGCCGGCCTTGATCCGGAGTGCGCGCAGTTCGTGTCGGCCGACCGTTCGCGATCCTGCGGATCTGCGAAACGGGTTTCGCTTCTTTACGGCGGCTTCCGGGAAGTTGCCGCAACTGCTCTCAGCCGCGAAGTCCTGGGGTGTCACCCTCAACGATTTATTCCTCGCCGCGCTGCTGCTGGCGGTTGCTCCGCTCGCCGCTGCACGTCGCCAAGCGCCGCGCCGACGCCTCATCTCCGTGGCCACCATCGTCAACATCCGCCGGGATGTGGGTATCGACGATCAGGATACGTTTGGGCTCGCGCTGGGTTCCTTTCGGGTGGCGCATGAAGTGCCTGAAGGCATCGGCCTCGAGCAACTCGCCCGGGCGGTGCGTTTGCAAACGAAGCAGGCAAAACAGGGAAAGCACTTCCTCGCTACCCCGCTCCAACTGACGTTCGCGAGCTTCCTTTTCTCGCGGCTGACACCCGATCGGCAGCAGAAGTTTTACCCTAAAAACCAACCCCTCTGGGCGGGCCTCACCAACCTGAACTTGAACGCGCTGTGGCAGACCGCCGAGGGGGGGGCGCCGCCCGATTACTTTCGAGCGGTCTCCACGGGGCCGGCCACGCCGCTGGTGTTTTCAATCACCACGGCGGGGGATCGCCTCAACGTCGGCACCTCGTTTCGCTCCACGGTTTTCTTGAACTCGGAGGTGGCGCACGTACAGGATGCTTTCCAGTCTTTGCTCACGAACGCCTGCCGGATGGAATGAAAGACCTGCGCCTGCCAATCGTAATCGTTGCCACCGCCGCCCTGCTGGCAGGTTGTGGAACCTACCCCCGATCCGGCGTGGCCCCGACACGCGGTGCGGAGATCACGCAACAACTCCGAGAACGGGCGGCCCCCCTGCCCCGCGAGCTCGAAGACAAGATTCTCGCGCTGGATCCGTTGCATGTGACGGCGGGAGATATTCGCGACGTGCTGGCTTCGGCCCCGGCCCCGCGGATCGCGCTGATTCACGGCGGCATTCGCTGGGTGATTTCGTACATGGTTTCGTTCTCCGATTTTCTCGTGGGCATGGGCTACCCAGCGCAAAGCATTACCAATCCCGGCGATGGGACCCGTACGTTCAGTTGCTACGAGAGCAGCCGATTGATCGCCGGTTCCCTGGCCTGGTACTATGAGAAAGAAGGCCTGCGCCCCATGCTGGTGGGCCATAGTCAGGGCGGGATTCAGGCCGTCAAGACCCTGCAAAAACTGGCGCCTCATCCGTCGCGGCAAATTGAAGTGTGGAATCCCGTAACCTGGGAGTCGGAGCATCGATTTGAAATCACGGACCCACTCACCGACCTGCCGCAGCCGGTGGTCGGGTTGAAACTTCCCTTCGCCTGTAGTTTGGGGGGCGGCGGCTTGACGCGAATTCTCCCCAACCAATGGGACATGATGGGAAGGCTCCGCACTATTCCCGACTCCGTCGAGGAGTTCACCAGCTTCTATAATCGCAATGATGTCTTGGGAGGCGATCTTCTCGGCTACGGCTCGCTCAATCACTCCCATGCCAGTGGCACGGCCGTGGTTCGCAATGTCCGCCTGCCCACCTGGTACAAACACCGGTCCGTACCCGATACGCGCCATCTGCTGGCCACTCCGGAAATGCGGGAATGGATCAACCACTTCGAGCCCACGCAAGTGAACGAAAGCGAGCCGGAGTTTGAGGTCCCGAGCCAAAACATCCTCTGGGCGGCGGATGTTTGGTACAGTATCAAAAAACACTGGGTGCTGGAATTGCAGCGCGCTATAAAGGCTCGACGCTCAAAACAACATGGCAATTGACGATCTCGCTTTGCGGCGCGCGGTGGTTTTCGCCTCGGCGCTGGTTTACTGGACAGGCGTGTTCGTCCAGATCCGCCGGGTGCGGAAGCGCACCGGGCGGTCCGCCAACTCGCGACCCCGGGGCCTGAAAGAACGCCTGCTTTGGATCGGTTGGATCCTGGTCGTCGTGCTCTGGCTCGCCATTCCGCTGCTAATCGGCAATCAGTCGCTGTCGGGACTGGTCCCGATTCTCCCGGCGCTGACCCATCGGTCGGTGCTCGCGTTGGGCCTAGTGTTAATCACTGCGGGCTATCTTGGAACGCTGTGGTGTTACGCCCTCATGGGCGATACGTGGCGCATGGGCATCGATCGTAACGAACGGAACCGGCTCGTGACCCGCGGCCCGTACCGCGTGGTGCGCCATCCCATCTATGCGCTGCAAGTGCTCATGCTCGCCGGCGTGGCGCTGCTGTTGCCGACGCCGCTGACGTTCTTCATTCTGGCGGTTCACTACGTGTGCGCGTGGCTTAAGGCGGTGGATGAGGAGGCTTATCTCCTGACCGTCCACGGCGCGGAGTATCGCGCTTACCTCGCCCGCACCGGCCGGCTGTTTCCGAAGATTCTGCCGACGGGTTGAGAAACAACGAGCACAGCGCAACTTGGCGACCGTCACCGTTCGGTTGGCAAAATTGGCCTGCTAAAAATGTCGTCAGCCTGCGACGGGCTATTCATCCTCTGGCCGTTCCTTAAATTGATCATGACTCAAACACTTGCAGGCAACATCGCCTTGATTACCGGCGGCGCACGGGGCATCGGCCGGGCCATCGCCTTGAAACTCGGCCGGGCCGGGTGCGACGTCGCAATCATCTATCACAACAGCCACGCTGAAGCTGCCGCCGTGTGCGCGGAGCTCGGGAAACTGGGCCGCCGGGCGCTGGCGATCCAGGCTGACGTGAGCGAGCCCGAAAGCGTTCAGGAAGCATTTCAGACCTTTCGCGCGCAGTTTGATCGCGTCGACTTTGTGGTCAGCAACGCGGCCATCGGTGTCCTGCGCCCAGCGATGGAGCTGTCGCGCAAGCACTGGCGGCGCTGCCTAGAAACCAACGCGCTCGCCCTGAATCTCCTCGCGCAGGAAGCGGTGCCGCTGATGACCCGCGGCGGTCGTATTCTCGGGATCTCGAGCCTGGGTGCGTCGCGGGCGATCCCCCAGTACGCGTTCATTGGCGCCTCGAAAGCCGCCCTCGAATCGCTGGCCCGGAGCCTGGCGCAGGAGCTGGGACCGCGGGGCATCCGGGTCAATATCGTGAGCGCCGGCGTGGTGGACACGGATGCCTTGAAGTATTTTCCCAACCGGGAGGAGCTGCTCGCCGGTTACGCCGCCCGGACCCCCGCCGGCCCTACCCTGTCGGTGGACGATGTCGCCGCCGCCGCCTACCTGCTTTGTCTGCCCGAGGCGAACATGATCAATGGCCATACCTTAGTGGTTGACGGCGGATACTGCATTTCGGGATAACAGCGCCCCGAACTTTCCGAACCCGTAAGCGAACCATTATTGGGGCCTGGCCCCGAACAACCTGCAACCGGATCGAGCGCACATGAGCAACAACGCGATCACCCACGAAGAAGCGATGGCCATCTTTCCCAAAGTGGCCGAACTGATGGCCGATGCCCTCGGCCGGGATGTTGAGGAAGTGAAACCCGAGTCATCGTTGATCGACGATCTCGGCGCCGAGTCGATCGACTTTCTCGACATCATTTTTCGCCTGGAACGCGGCTTCAAGGTGAAGATCCCCCGCGGCAAGATTGTGGAAGAGGCGCGCGGCGATCTCAGCGAGGCGGAATTTGAGAAAGCGGGCGTGGTGACTGACGCCGGGCTGCAGCGCTTGAAGCAGTTCCTTAACGAAGTGCCGGCCGAGCGCTTCCAATCCCCGCTGCATGTCAGCGATCTGCCGCGGCTGTTCACGGCGGAAACCTTCTGCCGCATGGTCATTCGCGAGCAGCGGGCGGCGCAGGCGCAGGCACCGCAAACAGCCTGAGGTTACCCCCTCCTGCCCGGCATGGATCCCCACAGTCGCGCCTTTACGTTTGTGGACCGGATCGTGAGCTTCGAGCCGGCGTCCCACATCGTCGGCCGCTATTCGATTCCGGCCGAGATCGCCGAGTTTCCCCAGTCATTGATTTCCGAAGCCATCGGCCAACTGGCGGCGTTGGCGGCCATGTCGGCCGTTGACTTCAAGAGCCGACCGGTCGCCGGACTGGCCGAATGCGTCGAGCTCCTGGGCACCGCGCAACCCGGTCAAACACTGGAGCTCTCCGCCGAGCTCGCGAGTGTGGATGGTGAAGCGGTTTCTTACAGTGGCGCGGCATTCGTCGATGGCTTGCCCGTGGTGCGCCTGCATCACTGCGTCGGCCCAATGGTCCCGATGGCCGAGTTCGCTGATCCGGACGTGGTACGGGGAGCGTTTGCAGCATCACTCCAAGCCCCGGGCCTGACCGGTGGATTTACCGGACTGCCTTGCCTCTTGCTCGCGCCAGAGATCATCGAGCCCGGACGCTGCCACCGTGCCCGGTGGACCGTGCCCGCATCCGCGCCCTTTTTTGCCGATCATTTCCCGCGGCGGCCTGTTTTCCCGGGCTCGTTGCTGATGCACTTGAAGTTGCAACTGGCTGCTTCGCTCGTTTCCGTTCTACCGTCGCCGGATAACCGCAGCCGCTGGACAGTGCGTTCCGTCAATGATGTCAAACTCCGCGCGTTCATCCCGCCCGGCGAGAGTCTTGATCTTGAGGCCACGCTCAAGCGACACTCCGCCGATGCCGCCACCATCTTCGTGCAATCCCGCAACAACTCGCGGATCATTGGCGGTGCGCGCATCGAGCTGACGCCCGCATTGATTCCATGAACCGCCGCCGCATCGCCATCACGGGCATCGGAATGGTCACCCCCCTCGGCAACGACGTGGCGACGACTTGGTTGGGGCTGCGGGAAGGGCGCTCGGGCGTGGGGCCTATAACCAATTTTGACGCCAGCGGCTTCTCGACGCGGATTGGCGCGGAGGTAAAGGGTTTCGACGCCGAAGCCGTCATCCAGGATCGCCGTCTCCTCAAGTTTGCCTCCCGCTCCCATCGGTTTGCGCTGGGCGCGGCCACCGAAGCATTGGCCGACGCGGGCATTCGACCGGACGACACGACCGCACCGCGCTGGGGCTGCTGCGTGGGCGCCGGCATGATGGGGGTCTCGTTCGAGGAGCTGAAGTTAGTTCATGGCGCCTGCGCCGCGGATGGCGAACTCCACCCGGCGGAATTCGTCAGCGGCCAGTATTCTTCCGACCCCGTCGGCTTTTGTCGGAGCCAGGCCAACGCGGGCCTCGCGCTGGTCACGCGCCATTTTGGGATTCGCGGATACGCAACCTCGGTGCATACCGCCTGCGCCTCGGGCGGCCAGGCGCTTGGCACCGCGCTAAAGGTGATGCGCCGCGGACTCGCCGATTACGTCCTCGCCGGCGGCTACGATTCGATGCTGAACCCCATCGGGCTGTCGGGCTTCTGCCTGTTGGGCGCGCTCTCGACGGACAATGATCAGCCCGAACGGGCCAGCCGCCCGTTCGACGCGACCCGCAACGGCTTCGTCCTCGGCGAAGGTGCCGGATTCCTGGTGCTCGAGGAATGGAACGCCGCCCGGAAACGCGGCGCCCACATCTACGCCGAGCTGGCCGGCGATGGCAATTCGCTCAGCAGCTATCGCATCACCGACTCGCATCCCTCCGGCGACGGGCCGATTCAAGCGATGCGCCAATCGCTGGCCAGTGCGGGGCTGACGGTGGAAGATCTGGACTACATCAACGCGCATGGCACCTCCACGCAGATGAACGATCGCAGCGAATGCGCGGCCTTGCGCGCGGTTCTCGGTACGCAGACGGAGCGCGTGGCCGTTAGTTCCACCAAGAGTTGCATGGGCCACTTGATTGCGGCGGCAGGCGCCATCGAAGCGGGCGTCTGCGCGCTGGCCATCCGCGATGGTATCGCGCCGGTAAACGCCCACCTGGAGCAGCTCGATCCCGAGTGCGGGGTCAGCCTGGTGCGTGGCAAATCCAGGCCGCTCCGCATCCGGGCCGCCCTTTCCAACTCACTGGGCTTTGGTGGCTCGAACAGTTGCCTGACCTTTCGTCATCCCGACGAAGTCGCTGACGCATGAGGGCCGTGAAGGAACGAATTGCGATCACCGGCGCGGGCATCGTCTGCGGTGCCGGCTTGACCGTGCGCGAGATCTGGAACGCCCTGCGCGAAGGACGTTCGGCGGTGGCCCCGATTCGCCAATGGGACGCCACCACTTGGCCCGCCCGCATGGCCGCCGAGCTGGTTGGGGTGGACAACCGCACACTGGTCGAGGATCGCAAGCTGCACAAAACAATCTCGCGCACCGACCTGTTCGGACTCTACGCCGCCGGTCGCGCGATCGAGGAATCTGGCGTGCTCGCCGTGCGCTCAACGCTTAGCGATTCAGACGCCGCAGAATATAGCGATCGGAGCGGCGTGTTCGCCGGTTCCGGCGGAGGCGCATACGGCAGCAACTACGATTTCTTTCCGCTCCTCACCGCCGCCGGTGGTGACTTGCGCGCTTTCGGCCGGGAGTTGGCCGCCACCGTGAACCCGATGTGGCTGCTCAAACATTTGCCGAACAATGTCCTGTGCCACGTCGGTATTCGGCACGGCTTCAAAGGCACCAATGCCTGCATCACCAACCATTGCGTCAGCGGCATGCTCGCGATCGCCGAGGCGGCGGCGGCCCTTCACGCGGGCGAAGCGGATCGCGCGGTCGCCGTCGGCCACGATGCGCCGATCGAACCGGAAACCGTCCTCCACTATGCCCAAGCCGGGCTGCTGGCCGGTGACGCCCTTCGCCCATTCTCGGCGGAACGCGACGGCACAGTGCTCGGCGAAGGTGCGGGTGCCGTCCTGCTGGAAAGGTTGGCGGATGCGAAGCAACGCGGCGCCACCGTGCTTGGCGAGTATCTGGGCTCAGGCTGCTGCAATGAAGCCATGGGCGTGCTCGAGCTGCGGCCCGACGGCGATGGCTTGGCACGGGCCATCCGACTGGCGCTCGAAGACGCGGCAATATCCGTCGGTGATGTCGGCATGATTGTGGCCCACGGCAATGGCACCCAAATCTCGGATGCGTCCGAGGCGCTGGCGATCGGCGAAGTCTTCAGCCACCACCCGCCGCCCATCACGGCCTTCAAGTGGGCCTTCGGACATTTGATCGCCGCGTCGGGAGCGCTCGACCTCGTGCTCGCGTTGCAGGCGCTGCGCGCCCAGGAGGTACCGGGCATCGCCACGTTGACCGCGCCGGATTCCGCCTTTGCCGCATTGCCGCTCAGCCGCACGGCGCAGCGCCCGCGGTCGGACATCGCGCTGGTCCTCTGCCGCGGCTTCGGCTCGCTCAACGTCGCGACGGTCGTCCGCGCGAATGTGCCTTCACCTTCTTGATGAAAACCGCGGCTCCCACCGATGCCCGCCCAGCGGTAGTTTGCATCGAGTTCAAAAGCTACGCGGAATTCGATCGGGCAAAGGCTCAAAACTCGGCGGCCGATCCGTTCACGGAATCGGAGTGGACCGAGATCATCACCTCGCCGGCGAGCAGCCGTGCGTTCGCCGTCCGGCTGGCGGCCAAGGGGGCCGCTTGTGAGCTGTTCCCCCGCGAAGTGGTTGCAGGGCTGATTCACCCCGTCGATTTCGAGACTCGCGAAGTCACTGAACTACGGATCACGGTTCACCCCGGCGAATCCGCCCGTGGGCTGCTTGCGCGACGGCTGGTTGCCGGTGTGGAGGTTTCGGTCAAGTGCGCTGGTTCCACCGCGACAGCCAGCGCTCAGCTGGTCCAGCATCCTTTGCACGAGCCCTGGTTTGGCACCTGGGCTTATCATTTGTTTCCCTTCCGCCGCCGGCTCACGCTGGCGAATCTACGTCGCGTTTTTGGCGAGCTGGCTCCGCCAGAGCGAATCCGCCGGCTGGCGTACGCCTACTACGCGCACGTCTT
>JANLTG010000151.1:0-14959 GCA_031362805.1 bacterium | reverse complement strand
GAATACGCGCAGTTAAATACGCAAAGCTCTCGATTAAACGGGATACATGTGGATCGTCGATAATCTCATCGTTAATCCCCAAGCGGCCGGCGATCTTGGGATGTTCCTTGGCAAATTCGGCGCCCAGTTGGCGTTTATCCGCCAACTGGGCGCCGAATTTGCCAAGGAACATCCCAAGATCGCCGGCCGCTTGGGGATTAACGATGAGATTATCGAAGATCCACATGTATCCCGTTTAATCGAGAGCTTTGCGTATTTAACTGCGCGTATTCAACACAAACTTGACGACGACATTCCGGAGCTCAGCGATGCGATGTTAAGCGTATTGTTCCCGCATTACCTGAATCCGATCCCGTCGATGTCCATCGTGCAGTTCATACCCGACAAGGAACAGCTGGAATCCACGTACACGATTCCCCAGGGCAACTTGTTTCCGCCCGGCACGGCGGGTACGCGCCCGGAAGTTTTCACGAAAGGCACGCGCAACTCCTTCCGGATCTCGGTCGATCAAAAGAGTGGCTTCCTGTATTGGGGCGATGTCGGCCCGGATGCTGGTTCGCCCAGCGAGACGTTTGGCCCGGCTGGTTTTGACGAGATCAACCAGGCCCGCGGACCGGGTTATTTCGGCTGGCCGTATTTCATCGCCGACAACAAGGCCTACACGGATTGGGACTATGCGACCGGCGCTGGTCGCGGCCCCTTTGAGGTAAACAAGCCGGTCAACGATTCACCGAACAACACGGGCATCAAGGAACTGCCCGCGCCCCAGAAGGCATTCATCTATTATCCGGCTTCGCCGTCGACGCGCTTTCCGGCGGTCAACAAAGGCGGGGGTCGCACCGCGATGGCCGGGCCGGTGTATCACTTCGACGAGAACTTGAAGTCACCGCACAAGCTGCCGAAGAAGTACGACAACCACCTGTTCATTTACGAGTGGTCGCGCAACTGGATCGTCGCGGTGAAGCTCGATGAAAAGGGTGACATCGTGCGGCAGGGCCCGAAGCTGGAGATGGAACAATTCTGCGGCAACATGAAGTTCCGCCGGCCCATGGATTTGGAACTCGGACCGGACGGCTGCCTTTACCTCGCTGAGACCGGCACCGCCTGGGGCGACAACCGCGACATGCAGATTTCGCGGATCGAGTATCACGGGGAGTAGGGCCACGGAACCCCTTTGAGCCGCTCCCCAACGCCTCGCTTGATTGAGCGCGACGGTTTTGCCTACTGTCGGTGCCGTGAAACCCTATCGCGTCCTTTTCGTTTGCATGGGCAACATCTGTCGCTCGCCGGCGGCGGAGGGAACATTCCGGCATCTGTTGAAACAGGAAGGACTCGAAAAGCGCATCGAGTGCGACAGCGCGGGGTCGCTCGATTTCCATACCGGCGCGCCGCCGGACTCCCGGATGTGCAGCGCCGCCCGCGAACGGGGATTCAACCTGTCGGGGGCTGCCCGGCAGATTGGACTCGAAGATCTCGCACGCTTCGACCTGATCTTGTGCATGGACAACGACAACCTGGAGTATGTGGAGCAACTGGCCGGCGAACGTAAACATCGTGCGCGGGTGCGGCTTTTCTGTGAGTTCGTGTCCGACAGCGACGCGCGCGAGGTGCCGGACCCGTATCATGGCGGGAGCGACGGCTTTGATGCGGTGATGGACCTGCTCGAAGACGGCTGCGCCAACCTGCTGGAGCACGCTCGGCGCAAGATCGGACTCGACGCCAAGGTGAAGTGAACTCGTTCCATCGAACCGTTGCGCACGCGATTGGCGACGCGTCGGATCGGTTCACTCGAAGTCAACTCCGCTGCGCACCTGAGCGGTCGCTTGATCAACTCCAGCCAGCGCCATGAAACTCGCCCTCGCCCAAATGCTCGTGGAACCGGGACAACCCGATGCCAACCTCACCCGCGCCGAGCAGCGCATTGCCGAGGCTGCCGCGCGGGGGGCGGAAGTGGTGCTGCTGCCGGAGTGCCTAGACCTTGGTTGGACGCATCCTTCGGCCCGCGAACTGGCGAAAACCATTCCCGACGGCGAGACTTGCCAACGGTTGATCGCCGCGGCGCGGCGGCATCAGGTCTACGTTTGCGCGGGCCTGGTCGAGCGGGCGGGAGAGTGGCTGTTCAACGCGGCCGTTTTGATTGGCCCCGAAGGCGGCGTGCGGCTGCATCATCGAAAGATTCACGAACTCGATTTCGGCCGGGAACTCTACGCGACGGGCGATCGCCTCGGCGTGGCCGACACGGTTTTTGGCAGGCTGGGCCTGATGATCTGCGCGGACGGCTTTGCGCCGGGGCAGGTGATCAGCCGCACGCTGGCCATGATGGGCGCGCTGATCATTCTCTCGCCGTGCGCGTGGGCGGTGCCGATGGATCACGACCACGAGCGCGAACCTTACGGGCAGATCTGGCGGGAGAATTATGGTGCCGTCTGTCGCGACACCGGGGTGATCATCGCCGGTTGCAGCAACGTGGGGCCGATCACCTCCGGACCGTGGTCAGGCCGGCCGTGCATTGGTTGCTCGCTGGTGCTGGGGGCGGATGGAGAACCGCTGGTCCGCGCCTCGTATGGGATCGCCGCTGACGAATTGATCCTGATCGACGTGCCGCTACGGTAGTCGTTCAACGTCGATGCGGTTGGTGTCGGCGATGCCAACTTTCACCAACGCGGCGTTGTTGAAGAGCGTGAATCCCGGATGATAGACTTGATTCGATGTGACGAACGCGCGTTTGTGCATTGGCCGCACCTTTCTAACCGGGCCGCCTTCATTTGGCGTGATCGGCCAGCCAGCCAACATCCGGGTTTTGTTCCATGAAATAAAGATAGCCAGGATTCCACTTCTCCCGTCGCGGTTCGACCATGGTACGTGGATCGATCCACTTCTTCGACTCCACATGGCCATCAGCGAAGGAAACGGAACACCGCCCTCCGTGGCGGCTGGCCGGTAAATTGGGAAAGGTAGGATCCAGGCCACCCCTCGAATAGCGCACGGGCACCAGCATGCTGTTATCGTCGATGCTGTCCTCGTGTTCCTCCGCCAGCACGAAGATGCGGGACGGTTCCCGGATGGTTTCGTATTTCTGGAAGAACTGATTTCCAAGGTTCCCATAAGCACTGCCAACCAGTTTGTTCATGCTCACGCTTCGCACGCGGTTGAACTTGCCCAGAAAGGATTCCACATAGGACTTGTCCGCTGGGCAGCGGAAGACGGCGGCATTTTGGAGGTAAGCGCCGACGGTTCCGTCGGCCAATAACACGCTCGTATTGGTGTTATACCAGTTCTCTTCCTTGTAGTTCATGTACCCATTCACCCATGCCCGATAATTAGAAACGTAGGTATCGGCCGTTGCCACGTACGTCTCGTGGTTGTAAGGATACCACCCGTTGAAATCTTCCGTGTAGAGCTGAACCGCCAGTTGTATCTGGCGGACGTTGTTCAAGCATTGCGTTGCTTGACCAGCCTGTTTGGCCCGGCCCAGCGCGGGCAATAGCAACGCCGCCAGCAAGGCAATGATAGCTATCACAACCAGCAGCTCGATAAGAGTGAATCCCCGGCTACGCTCAGGCTTCGTTTTCATGGCTGCCCTTAGATCGGTGACGGGCGCGGCCCAAGCCGCGCCCGCCGTGACTATGGATTCTTCAGTTGACCACCGGCGTCAACAGGAAGTTCCGGTACAGGCCGGAACTGTTGGCCCCATTGCCGCCGATCTTGCCGTCTTTAGTGACCCCGATCGGGCTGGGATTCCACCACGACCACAATCCGGGCGCCAGGTTCAACAGTGCCCGCATGGTTTTCTCCCCGCTATAGTGGATGAACATGCCCGTTCCCGTTGCCGTATCCGACGTGCCCAGCACGAAGTTGCCGTTGGAATCAATGGCCAGGGCTTGCGAGCCATTGCCACCGAGCGTGCCCAGATCGTCAGAGGCGATGATCTTGCGGGCGTTCGAAATATCATTCGGATCGGGTCCGCACAGGTAGGCGTGCCAGTTGCCATTGGCAATTTGCGATGCGCCAACCACTGCGCCGCTCTCGGCGATCGCCTGGCCAAAACTTGAATGGTCGTCGTTGCCGCTCAAGGTCCCCAAGTCGTCGCTCCCCTGAAGTACGTCGTTCCAGGCCCAGCCATCCGGCTGTATGTATGGATGCAACGAACCGGTGCCGATCCAGGCGGTGCGAAACGCGCGATAGACAGTAGCGGATTTGTCTGCTTGTCCGACTATGCGCCCGGCCTTGTTGATGCCAGTAGCGATTGAGGTTCCGAGGGACGCGCCGCTTCCAAGCCACAGGTTTTCCATGTTTGAAGCCACGTTGTCGTTCGGCGGCCAGTAGGCAGCGCGCGTTACACCATTCGGCGCGGCATACCCAACAGCATACTCATTCTGGTTGATCCAGACGGGAACAACCGCATCGTCTGATGAGTTGGGGAACGTAAGTTTTTCAGCCACGGACATGATGTATCGCTTGCGGAATGCCCATTTCCACGTTGCACCCTGATTATCGTACGGGTCAGGAGTGTAGGCGCCCACGAGCGCGCCCATGTCGTTGATCCCGTAAGCGAACGTGTTGTTGAGCACGGACAGCGGATCACCCGACGTGTAGGTGGCCAACATCGTGACGCCCTGGAGCGAAGCCTTCTCCGCGAAGTGATAGTAGTAACCTCCTCCACCCGTATTCGAAGCGTACCCGGCGATCTCGCCGTTGTTGTTCATCGCCTCGCCCGAGGCGTAGAGCGAGGTGGTGGTGGCCAGTCCGGTGACCTGGTAGGTGTCCGGCACGATGGGAATGCGGGCATAACGCACGTTTGAGTGCTGGCCGGCCCCAGCATCCCGGTTGTCACCCCAGGCGTAGTAAAAGGCGAGGTCGTCGGCCGCAGCCGCATCGTAGTCGCCCATGTAGCTGACGCCAAGAATGTGCGGCGCAAAGTTGACATCTGAGACGTCAAACTGCGGCTGCCAGGTCACCGTCGTCCCGCTGAGTTTCGCAATCCGGCCCTTGATGCCGATGGACGTGCCGGCGGAATTGATGGACGCAAACCCAACGAACAACCTTTTGCCGGCCGGCTGGACCGCCACCACCGGCTGGTACTGGGCGTCCGTGCTCGCATCGGATAACTCTTCGTGCGTCCAACTCGTCCCGCCGTTGATCGTGCGCGAGAATACGAGGTCCGCCTTGTCTGAGCCGGTTCCTTTCTGGGGATACGCCACAAACACCTGATTGCCATCGGTGGGATGAGCCACGGCGCGCGGGTAACAGTCCGACCGGAAATTCGGGCTGCCGAGATCCAGATTGCCGTGCCCATCGCTAAAGGTTGTTCCCCCATCAAGCGTCTTAACCGTTGTCTCGATCGTGAAAGTGCTGCCGCCATTGCTGGATTTGCGCATCTTGATGGTGTAAGCCCAAGGGTCTGTGGCGGCAGTGCCGGCGCGGGTGCCTTCGCCCCAGAATACATAGAGACAGTGGTTGGCATCAGCTCCGACCGCCAGGGAAACGCCGCTGGGTATTCGGGTCTTGTTAAAAGGTGTCACGGTGCTCTTTTCCATCAGGGCCAAAGCTGTGTTGTTGTTCAGCGTTGTCCACGTGGTGCCATGGTCGGTTGATTTTGTGACGAACAAACCTGAAACCAGTCCGGAACCCGGGATGAGAACCTCACGAAGCGCCGCCAGGTAGATGGTTCCCTGCCCGGAACCGGCTGTATTATCCACCACAATATGCGGCTTGTCCCATGACTGCGCGCTGACATCGGAAAACATGCTGATCGAGGCCATGTCCCGTTGGTTGCCCCAGGTTTGTCCGCCATCGGTAGAACGTCTCACTTGTAAGCGAAACGGATTACCCCAAGCATTCGGATTGTCGGGGGTGATGTAGGTAAAGTAGAGGAAGCCGTTGATCGAGTTTCGCGCGAGCACCGGATCGCCCGCAGAACTGGCCAAGGTTGTATCGGTTGACCAGACATAGCCGCTCGCTCCTGATTTCCCCCTGCCAATGTTGCGGACGGTGCTGGTTTCGTTGATGTCCTGATAAGCCACGAGCACGTTGGTTGAGCCCCAGGCCAGCATGGTCACTTCGCTCTGGTAGCTCGCCGTATTGACGGGATGAGCAAGCTGATTGTGATAAATGCTGGCTGCCTGTGCGCCCGCCACCAGCAGGCAACTGGCAACCAGAGTAGCCCCAAGTGAGATCAATCGGGCGGGCGACGTTGGGATGCGAGAAATACGGCTTGCCGTTTCACGCGGGGGGCAGGTACAAGACTTGGCTTTCTCCGATTCAGTTTATTGAACATACACGCATGGAGTTGCGGGCACTGCTTTGATCCCGTTAGTTTTTCCTCGTCGGCGAATGCTCCAGAAATCCCGCACAGGCACCGAAACTTTCTCCCGAGGATTAACAGCAGTTTGCACAGGATCTCCACGGTTTGAAAATCCCCCGTTTGGGGGAGGAGCATCATCGTGTTCTTGGGATGAAATATCGGTGCAAGCTTTTGGTGCTCCGCTGCTAACGAGGGCACGGAGTCAATCGGCGCGAAATGGCCCTTTGAAGAAATTTTGCAGCCGCGTCACTTCACCCGTTCGACGTCGATGCGGTTGGTGTCGGCGATGCCAACTTTCACCAAGGCGGCATTGTTGAAGAGCGTGAAGTTGGTGCGCACATTGTCCGGCAGCGGCACCTTGCGCAGTCCTGAGAGTTCGTGCGCGGAGAGCAGATCGAGGGCGACGGGATCGCGGCTGAACCGCAACTGACAGAGCGGCGCCGAGTAGTGCAACAGGCTGCGCTGGCCGCCTTCATACTGGGCGATCAAGGCGTCCACGATGTTGAGGGCAACGCGGTCACCCACCGATTCGAGCGCATAGATTTCCGGGATGGCGATCTCGAGCCGGTAGGAATCACCCTCGAAGCGCAGGAAGTTGTCCACGCTGCCGCTGGCCAGCGAGAAGAGCGCACCCGCGACGCGCGCCTCGTTGTGATTGAGCATCGGACTGATGTTGATAATGCGGGTCATCTCGTCCGTGATCAGCCGGGTGACGTGCGAGCGGCGGCCGGAGACGCCTTCCTTGCGGCCGAATTCGAGATCACCCCAGATGAGTTTCCCAACAAGCGGATTGTCGTAGTAAGCGGCTTCGTTCCAGCCGGAAGTGGTGGCGCTGGCGATCCTGACGTCGTAGCGATTGGCCAGTTCGAAGTAACCGGCGGCCCCGAGGTCGGCAATGCGCTTGTCCCAGATGATGATGTTCGTGGCGGGAAGGCCGGCACGAAGAAGGCCTTCAACCACGCCGGCGACGACTTCCGGCCGCGTGCCACCGACCCGCCCCGGTGAGGAATGAACCTTGATGCCGACCACGTCGTTGGTGGCGATCAGGCCAAGCCACGCAGCGGCCACGTTGGTCTGGCCCGTAAACCCCTGAATGCCGCGATCGACCATTTGGTGGATCACCTCGGGGTTCAACTTGAGGGCGGTGATGGCGTCGCGGTCCTCGACCACCACCACGCGCGCGTGCGCACCGGCCACATACGGCTTCCGGAAGTCGTCAGCCGCGGCCACCGGCAGGGCCAGCATCGCGAACAACCAGACGGATCGAATCAACTGCTTCATGTTTGTGTGCTGACCGGTGGGTTCCTTGACACCATCTGGTGCCGATGTTACCACGAGGCTCGATGCAGACGCACCCGGCTCGAATTCCATTCGCGGCGCTTTTCCTGGCGCTGATCTTGGCGTGCCTGGGGGGCGGCTGCACGCCGTCCGGTCCCAAGGCGTTGTTGCAGGGTGCGGAGCTGCTGCGCAAGGGAAAATACTCGGCGGCGATCACCAGGCTGAACATCGCGAAGGATTTGTTGCCGGGCGATGCCCGCGCCTGGAACTACCTTGGGCTCGCCTATCACGGGGCCGGCCAGTACGGCGAAGCGATCATTGCCTATCAACGAGCCCAACAGCTTGACCAGAATCTGGCCGAAGCCCGCTTCAACCTCGGACAGCTCTACCTCGAACAGGGCAACCCGGTCTCAGCGGCCGATGAGCTCGCGGTGTTTACCGCTTTGGAACCAAAATCGGTACAAGGCTGGGTGCGGCTGGGTGACGCACACCTGCAGAACCAGCGTCTGGACCGCGCGCAGACGAGTTATTACACCGCGCTGAATCTGCGCCGCGAAACGCCGGAGGCCTTCAATGGACTTGGTCTGATTCTGCTGCAGCGGAAGAATCCGCGCGACGCCTATCGCTATTTTGTCGAAGCGACCAATTACGACCCCGGCTACGCACCGGCCATTCTCAACATGGCCGTCGTGGCGCAAACTCAACTCAATTCATTGCCGACGGCGTTGACCAAGTATCGCGAGTACCTGGCAAAATCGCCGGATGCATCCAACGCCAAAGCGGTACAGGCCGCCATCCGACAGCTGGACGCCGAGCTAAATCCTCGCCCTGCGCCACGGGAGGCGAAGATCCCCGTTACGAAAGACAGTCCCGCCCCAGCGGCCGGTTCCTATGCCGCGCCTGTAACGGTTGCGCGCGCGGACGTGCCGGCGGCCAGCTCCAACGTCGCGCAGCTTGCGCACGCGGTCGCGGTAAAGACGAATTCCCCGGTGGCAACCCCGCCGACCAACACGCTGGCGAGCACGAAACCGGAAGCAGGGGTGTCGCGGTCTGGACCCGCTACCAATCCGCCGCCGGCTCAATTGGCCAGGGCGGATTCGCCCAAGCTTGCGATCATTCCGGGAAAACCCGCTGGCGAAGCACCCGAACCCAAAGCGAGCCAACTGCCAGTTGCCAATACGGCACCGCAGCCGGCCCCGGCATCAACGACCGGCGCTGTCGCACTTCCAGCAAAGGCCACTGAGGAGCCGCCGCTCGAAGTGGTCACCTTGGAAGATCCGGCTGATCAATCCGCGGGCGCGATTAAAACGGCGGGCGAAATCCAGTCGCCCACCACGACCCCGGTCGAGGGTTCGCGCCCCGCGACGAGGCCCAATTCAACTCAAGCAGCGCCGGCCCAGGATCAGGGAAAACTGCCGGCGGAGGAAAAGCGTGGCTTCTTTCAGCGAATCAATCCGGCGAACCTCTTCCGTTCTGACAAAACCAACTCACCAGCAAAGCGATCGTCGGAAATAGTAACTCCGCTGCCGCCGGATACTTCGAGATCATCCGCATTCCCGGCGGCGTCAGCTGCAGTTGTCCCCCAACCCGCAACGATTGCAAAAGCGACTCAGTCGGACGTGACCCCGCTTCCTAAAGCGTCGGCTAGCCGGGGATACCAATACGGAAAAATCAAGAAACCCACCGCTGGCGATCGCCCAACCGCGGAGCGCCTATTTGAGCGAGGGATTGGAGCCCAGTCGCGGCGGGATCCAGGTGGTGCCGCATCCTTTTTCGGGGCATCAGCCAGTGCCGACCCAACTTATTTTCCGGCCCACTACAATCTCGGTTTGGTGGGGTATTCGAGCGGCCAATGGTACCAGGCGCTGTCTGCATTTGAGACGGCGCTTGTATTGGATCCGAACTCGGCGCAAGCCCGCTATAATTTTGCGCTGACCCTCCAGAAAGCCAACTTTGCGGCGGATGCAGCGCGGGAGCTCGAACAATTGTTGGCGCAACACCCCGAAGATACGCGCGCGATGCTGCTGCTCGGAAATGTTTACGCGCAGGATTTGGGAGAAGTCGCCGCCGCTCGCCGGCAATACCAGCAGATCCTCGCGCGGGAACCGCAGCATCCCCAAGCTACGGCGATTCGCTATTGGCTGGTTGAACATCCCTAGGCCCGTTGCGCGGTTCCGGGCCTTCAATCTTCAGTTCCATTTCCAAAGCGGACATTCGCTCTCGCGATTTGCAGCGTTTCATGGATTTACCTGATCCCTTCAAGGGTTGAGGACTTCGGAACCACTCCTGCTAGGTCAAGGCGGTGCGTGACTGAGCGACAATGAATATCGGCGATATCAATCTTGGGTGGTTTGACCTGTTTTTCGTAGCCTTGATCGTGGTGGGCTGCATCCGCGGGCGCAAACGAGGCATGACGCAGGAGTTCCCCAATCTCATTCAATGGGTGATCACCCTGGCGGGCGGAGCCGTTCTCTACCGGCCGCTTGGCGAATGGCTCTCGCAAGCCACCGGGATGGGGCAACTTTTCTGGTTCCTAACCGTTTATCTCGTCTGGGCCGCGCTTGTGAAGGGAGTCACCACTTGGATCGTGCGTAGCAAAGGCGACCAACTGGCATTGTCTGACATGTTTGGCTCCGGTGAGTATCCCCTGGGCATGATGTCCGGGATGATTCGCATGACGCTGCTCAGCCTCTTCTTGTTGGCGCTGATCAATTCCCGCCTCTACACGACTACCGAGTTGAAATCGATGGCCAAGTATCAACAGGACAATTACGGCAGCAACTTCTTTCCCACTATCGGCGCCTTCCAGCATTCGATCTTTCAAGATTCAGCGCTGGGCAAGCTGGTAAAAGACAAAGCGGCCGTCGTCCTGATCGAACCCACCGCGCCGCGTGAGATCAAGGGCCGTGCCTCGGGCAAGAATCGCAAGAAGAACGCGATGGATTACTGGTCGTAGCCTCACTAGGCTGGGCGCGTGTCCGGTCTCGTCCCCCCTGCTCTCCTCGAGCAAATTCGCGCCGCCAATGACATCGTCGACGTCATCGGGGCCGCCATTCCTCTCAAGCGCAACGGAGCCAACTTCGTTGCACTTTGTCCATTTCACCGCGAGAAATCCCCGAGTTTCAACGTCAGCTCGCAGCGCCAGAGCTTTCACTGCTTCGGCTGCCACAAAGGCGGCGACGTGTTTTCCTGGGTGCGCGAGTACGAGAGTCTGAACTTCATGGAGGCAGTGCGGCGGCTGGCGCAACGCGCCAACATTCCGCTCGAGTTCGAGCAGGCACCGGGTTACCAGCAATCGCGCGCCCTCAAAGACAGCCTCCTAGCGATCCATGAAGAGATCACCCAGCGCTGGCAGCGTTGTCTGAGCAACGAAGCCGGCGCGCAACCGGCGCGCGACTATCTGGCGTCGCGTAAAGTATCAGCCGAAGCGGTTGAAGTCTTCCGCCTCGGCTACGCCCCGGACCTGTGGGACGACACCGTCAATTGGGCCCGCTCGAAGGGTCACGAGCTCGCGTTGGTGGAACAGGCTGGCCTGATCATCAAGCGCGACGGCGGGGACGGTCACTATGATCGTTTCCGCGGCCGGCTCATCTTCCCCATTTCTGATGAGCAAGGCCGGGTGATCGGCTTTTCCGGCCGGGTGCTCGATCCCGAGGCGAAGACGGCCAAATACGTCAACTCGCCGGAGACGCCGTTGTTTACCAAAGGTCGGGTGTTCTTCGGCCTCGATAAGTCCAAGCGGGCGGTCCTCGATGAACAGCGGGCCATCGTCTGCGAAGGCCAGCTCGACTTGATTCGATGCTTTACGAATGGCGTGCGCAACGTGGTCGCCCCGCAAGGCACGGCGTTGACCGCCGAGCACGCCCGCATCTTGAAACGCTACGCCGAGGAAGTCGTGCTTTGTTTCGATGCGGACGAAGCCGGGCGCAACGCCGCCGAGCGGTCCTTCGAAAGCCTGGCCGAGGCGGGCCTGGCCGTACGGGTCGCCCAGGTGCCAGCGCCCCATGATCCGGACAGTTTCATTCGCGATCACGGCGGCGAGGCGTTTCGCAAGATCATCGACTCGGCAGTTGGGTATTTTGATTTCCTGCTCGACCGGGCCTGTGCCGAGCATGACCCAGCGACGGATCGCGGGCGCCTGACCGTGGTGAAAGTCATATCCGACGCGTTAAGCAAAGCCCGCAACCAGGTGCTGGCTGATACTTACATTCGCAAGACGGCACTTAGGCTGGGCGTCTCACCCGAAGCCGTCACGGCGGAAATGCGCAAGGTCCAGCGCCCGGGGCGGCCCAAGGACGTTTACGAGAACGACCCCGCCGAAATGGAAACGAGCGACATTGCAGTTCCCCGGCCGGATGCCCACGAACTTTGCTTGCTGCGCTTGCTGCTGCGAAACGATGAACACGAGGAATGGTTTGTTCATCACCTGGACCCGGCCTGGCTGGATCATCCCTTGACGCGCGAATTAGTGGAGGCCCGGCTGAGCTTGCACGGCGAACCGGCCGCCGCGCTCCTCACGCACCTGCCCCACGAGGCCGCTCGCGGACTTGCCAGCGAATTGCTGACCGAGGATCAGACCATCCTGGAGCCCGCCCGGCAGGCTGAAGACGTGGTCACCCGCTTGCGAAACCGCTATCTCGACCGCGAGATTGGGCGCTTGATGGCGCAGGTGGGCGCGGCCGGCGTCACCAATGAGGAACAGGTCCGGATGCTGCGGGCGATGGACGCGCTGCGGCGTGCGAAGCGTCAAAAATTGACCCCGCTGCCGGAAGCCTGACGAGCGGATCGGCGCCGGTTCGCAGGGGCTTCAGGTTTGGCAGAACGGAGGTTTGACCTTGCGGCCGGCGGCTTGTAGCCTGCGGGCAGAATTCCTCGAAAACATAAACAACAATCCCTATGAAAAAGTCCATTATCGCCCTGCTTGCCGCCTGCGTCGTCGCCTTCGGCACGGCGGGCTGCAGTAAAGAAGCAAACATTGACACCGCGCAGTTGCAGTCAGCGTTCACGGCGGCTCCGCCCGAAATCAAGGAAAAGGTGGACAAGGCCTTGGCGGCCATCAAATCCAACGATTACAAGAGCGCCATCAGCCTCCTGGCCACGGTGATTACCAAGACCAACGAGCTGGGGCAGGCACAACTTGATGCCGCGGGTCGGGCGTTTGCGCTCGCCAACGAGATCCTTCAGTTCCGTGGGGCTGAGATCTCCGCCGCCGAAGCAAAGGCGAAGGCGGCTGACTTGAACGCCCAGTCGAAGAGTTCGCAGTAAGGCAGAACCGTTTTTCAACCGCCGCCGGCCCCGCATCCGAGGTCGGCGGCCTTTTTTTGTACCAGGCGGATGGCCGGAAACGCGGGCTCACCCCGCCTGCAGCTCTGTCTCCATAATGGAATCAAGCCGGATAAAGAGCATCGTGCGGTGTCCGCGCTGGCTGGCTATCATGCAGGCAACCTCGCGGGAAGGTCCCCTGATCCGTCAAATTCCGGCTGCTAGGAACTTCTGCCAGCTCCGGCAAGAACGCAGTTTGGTGGCGAATCGCTGTCCACCGCGAGCGTTGAGCTGAAGTTAAGTTTCAAGACCGAAACCGATGGAGGACAAAATTCCACAACCCCGCATACCTAAATTCCGGATCGAGGTATTGCTCGATCACGTAGAACGCGAAGTAGTAGGCGCGGCAGAAGGCCCAGATCGCCAGCGCGAGGAACAGGGCGGTGCGCGCCGTCGGGTTTTCGAGGATCACGAGCGCGGCGGAGACCAGTCCGATCACCACGAACAGCCACGCTTTGAGCCACATCAGTCGCGAGCTTTGCAGGTCTTTCATCGTATTGAATTGGAACGGACTGGGCGGGTTCCGTTTCAGATCTCCGGAGCCGCAAACATCGCTGCGCTCGTTTGCGGGAAATTACGGCGGACCGGCAGGTTCGCCCTACCAGATATGGGTAGGGCGGCGTTGCCGCGCCGCCGTGACTTCCCTCGAGCCCGCGAGAACCTCCTGCACGCCCACCTCAAAAGGCTGGAAAGGGCGCTGGAGTGGTGGCGTGCCGGAGAACTGGTTTGGCGGTTACCCACCATTCCGATACTCCAATACCCGACGGCCTTGCAGCGTCGAGAGCCTCCTCACGCCGGCTCCTTCCAATGCCCGCCTTACTCCGGCGGAAACAAAAACTCCAACGGCCGCCAGACGCGAAGGCGCCAGTAAAGTTCGTTGTGCTGGCTGACTTGCGCTTCCTTGAACTTGTTCGCCGCCAGCTTGAGCGGTTCAAGCTGCTCGGGCGTCAGCGGGGGTTCATCGACGAAGTGACGGAGATTCACGCCCTCCTTCCAGCCGATGCGCCGAAGTTCCGCGACGACGACAACGGTGTTGGCCCGGCCGTCATCGCCGTCAGTGAATGACTTTACACCCGAGTCCAAATAGAGCTTCGCCGCCTTCGGCCTGCCGGTGTAGGGCCTTAGTACATTATTGAGAATGAACTCCTTCTCGACCTGATACGCACCCGACACGCTCGCTACGAGCCCGTACACTTCCGGATGATCCCACGCCAACGTGAAGCTGCATATGCCGCCCATCGATGAACCGAGCACGCCCGTGTGAGCGGGATCGGCGAGCGTGCGAAAGCGGCGATCAAGGTCGGGCTTCAACTCGCTGATCAAGAATTGAGCATAACGCTCATGCGCCGAGTTGTCGCCGGGCTCGAGGATGGGCCGGACGGTCTTCTTCTCCTCCTCCATGAAGGTCGCCGCACGGCCACGATATTCCTGGTAGCGCCTCGGCGTGTTGTCGATCGCCACCAGGATGACCTCGCGCATGCGCTTCTCCGCCACGAGCCGTTCGACGGTGAGATCCACCTCCCAGTTGCCCCAGCCAAACGCAACGTGCGGACCAGCGGAGCTGAACACGTTCTGGCCATCGTGCAGGTATAGCACCGGGTAATGTTGGTCCGGCGCAGCATCGTAGGACGGTGGCAACCAGATGCGCACGGTGCGGTTGGTGCCCAGCACTTCCGAGGCGAATTGTTCCGGCGGCAGGAAGCGACCGCTTGATGGCGCGGCACCCAAACCCAACCACGCGCAACCGGCGAGCAACCATCCACCGAGACTGATTTTCCAAAGCCGCGCCATCCGGGTTCAGGCTTTCTCTTCCGGAATGCGCATCGCGTAGAAGGAGCGCCAGACGAAGACGAGCGCCACGGTGACGCAGATGGCACCGATAATTGTCGGCAGGCTGGAGGTCGGGTTGCCTTTCTTCATCTCGACGGCGATCTCGACCGCGAGCAGGCCAAAGAGGGTGGTGAACTTGATCACCGGGTTCAGCGACACGCTGCTCGTGTCCTTGAACGGGTCGCCCACGGTGTCGCCGACGACGGTGGCGGCGTGCAGCGGGGT
>JANLTG010000147.1:0-29215 GCA_031362805.1 bacterium | reverse complement strand
TTCGGCGAAGGTGGACTAGCCTGCTTTGATTGGTAAGCGGCGGGCGCCGGCCATGGCCGGCGCCCGTTCATCCGGAATCATCCATTCAATTTTCATCCCGTGTGGGCATGAACGGCGGGCTTCGGACAAATCATCGTGTGTCTTCCGAGGCCCGCCGCAACTTTTCAAACCGCCACCCGCAACGGCGACACGACTTCACCGTATTCATCCATGTCAAAGTACACGACCAACCGCGCCGCCGCTGGCTGGCTGGCGCTCTTCGCCGCGGGCGCACTGCAAGCCAGTCCACGCATTCCCGTCCGCGATGATGAAGTGCTGACCACGGTGCGAAGTTCTCTCACCCCGTCCGAAGCCGAAGCCGTCCGGCAGTTGCGCCAGAACAAAATGGGCGCGACCCGGGATCAGCTGCCCGCGGCGCTGTCGCTCGCCCGCAACCTCATTCGCCTCGCGCGTGCCGAGGCTGATCCGCGCTATCTCTCCCAGGCGCGGGCAGTGCTCGCGCCGTGGTGGAATCAACCTGACGCGCCCGTTGAAACGATCCTTCTGCGCGCCACCATCCGGCAGAGTCAGCACGATTTCGACGGTGCCCTGACCGACTTGGCGGAAGTAATCCGGCGCGATCCACAGAACGGCCAGGCCTGGCTGACCCGGGCCGTGGTGCTCACCGTGCGCGGCGCATACGCACCGGCCCGTGAAGCTTGTCTCCAGGCAATGCGCTTTTCCGATCCGCTGGCCGCGACGACGGCAACCGCAGCATTGGGTGGAATGACCGGCTCAGCCGGGAACGCGTATCGCCTGCTGGAACGCGCGCTGGCTGATGCGGACAAAGCGCGGGAAAATCTCAACGACGATCAACGAGCCGTTCGTGTGTGGGCGATGATCACGCTGGGCGAACTTGCTGAACAATGCGGCCTCCCCGTCGAAGCTGAGCGTCACTACACCGCAGCCCGGGCCTTGGAGCCGCGCGATCCAACGCTTCTCGGTGTCTGGGCTGATCTGCTCCTGCACCTGCGCCGGCCCGCCGAGGTGGCGCAGGCACTGGGCGAGTTCGAGGCCATCGACGCGCTGCTGCTCCGGCTTGCCGAGGCGGAGAAGATGTGGCGGGGACTGGAGCCGGGGAGCGACTCCGGCTTCGCCCGTCACGCCGCAACGTTACGCGAACGCTTTGCCGCCGCCCGGCTGCGCGGCGACGAGCTTCATCTGCGCGAGGAAGCGCGGTTCGAGCTGCGCATCGAACGCAATGCCACCCGGGCGCTCGGTCTGGCGCGACGCAATTGGGAAACGCAGAAGGAACGCGCGGACGCCCAGGTCTTGTTGGAAGCGGCGGAAGCAACCGGCGATCAGGAAATCGTCGCAGCCATGCGAAACATTGTGACCACCGGCACGACGCGCGCCGCCGCCAACGCGAAGGACTCCCAGCCATGAAACTTCTGCGGCTGCACCGCTTCGCATCAACGAGTTGGTCCATCGAGATTCGCCGCCGGACCGCCGCGCGCCGGGAGAATGCGCTGTCCAAGCTCGCCCGCCTCGACCGGCCGGTTGTCAACGCGCCCTGCGGGAACCATCGTCTGCGAACCATCGCCCGTTGGGTTGCGCTCCTTCTGCTTTGCGTTGGCTTCAACTGCCAGGCGCACAAACCAAGTGAAGCCTACCTCACCCTCGCCGCGACGAACGGAATGTTGACCGGTCAGTGGGATGTCGCCCTCAACGATTTGGACGACGCGGTGGGTCTGGACGAGAATGGCGACCGCGCCATCACCTGGGGCGAGGTCCGCGCCCGCCACGCCGTAATCGCCGCCTACTTGTTGGAACACCTGGACGTCCTAGCCGAGACTGGACCGCTGGCGCTCGAACCCGGTGAACTCCTGATCGACGAGCACACGGATGGCGCGTACGCCGTGCTCCGGTTTGCCGCCCCGCTCCCCGCTGTAACGCGGGAACTGGCCGTTCGCTACGAGTTGTTCTTCGACTTCGATCCGCTGCATCGCGGGCTGCTGCAACTGCGTCAGGGCGCGGCTGTGCAGACGTCGGCTTTCGGTCCCGAGAGCCGCGAGCAGATTTTCACGCTGGCCCGCCCCGCCCTCGCCCGGCAATTCCTGACTTTCGTGAGGGAGGGCGCGCACCACATCTGGATCGGCATAGATCACATTCTTTTCCTGCTCGCGCTTTTGATCCCAGCCGTCCTCTGGCGGCCGGAACCAGGGCTGAACCAGCCGGTCGCGCCGGCCGGCCGGGGCGAGTTTCGTGCCGTGCTCCTGCGCGTGGTGAAGCTGGTCACGGCGTTCACCATCGCCCATTCCCTGACGCTGGGCCTGGCGGCGCTGAACCTCGTGACCCTGCCGTCACGCCTCGTGGAATCGGTCATCGCCGCGAGCGTCGTGGTCGCCGCCGTGAACAATCTCTGGCCGTTCTTCCGCGATCGCGCGGCGTGGGTGGTGTTCGCGTTCGGCCTCGTGCATGGGTTCGGTTTCGCGTCTGTGCTGGTTGATCTCGGCCTGCCCGTTGACGCGACGGCGCTGGCCCTGGCGGGTTTCAACCTCGGCGTCGAGGCCGGCCAGTTGGTGATCGTCGCGCTGTTCCTGCCGGTCGCATATCTCTTGCGGTCGAGCTGGTTCTATCGCCGTGTCGTCTGCGTCGGCGGCTCGGCGCTGATCGCGGTCGTGGCGACCGGCTGGCTGGTCGAGCGCACGTTCGACCTGCGGTTTCTGCCATTCTGAATTTTCAAGAAATTATCTTCAGGATTTCCAATTGCCGGTGGGCGGTCACGTTCAGCGAGCCGGAGCCAAGATTAATAATGAGCCCCGGCCGCAGCCTCGCCCTACCTGGCTGATTGGCCACAAGAAAAGTTGGGCACCGGCAAAATCCCCGCTACTCTCGCCCCGTCGTCGCGCAACCGGTCAAAAAACATGTTGCGCCGTCAACCGCCCACATGAATTCCCAAGATCAGGACTCCGGGCAGGGCGCAATCGCGAACCTCCCGCATCAGACCCTGCTGGCGGCGTTGCGCAATCGTCGCTCCCGGCGGTTTGGCGCGGGCATGAACATTCCGGACGGCCCGCTCGCGTATCGCAGCCGGTTCGGGCCGGCGCCGCTGACCGAGGACGAGGAGGCCGCGCTGGTCTTCGCCGCCTGCGGCATCACCGGTCCGGCGCTGGCGGACCTTTGCTACGCAAGGGGCCAGGGCGGCAACATCATGGCGGGACTCGTCGGCCGCACTATCGCTTCGGGCGACGGCATTCAATCGGTCGCGCTCATCGTTACCAACGATCAATCGACCTGCCTCGTCAGACGGCCGCGCGATTTCCCGGCCGCCGAGATTCCGCAACTCATCGCGCTCTCGCAGGAGCAGAAATTGACCGAGCTGTACCGACGCACGCGCGTTCAATTCAAATGCAGCCGCAGCGCTCCGCCGTTGACGCCGTTGAACAATATCAACGCAAACATCTGGTCGGCGCACGCCGCCGGCACGACGTGTTTTCTCCCGATCAACGACCTCACGCTGCTTTACATCAACGGACTACTGGAAATTTTCAACGAAACCACCGGCGCCTTCATTCTCGACGAACGGGCGGGGTTTCGTCCCGCGGGCCTGGCGAAGTTTGCGCGCAGCCGGGGCGGCCATCTGGAGGACGTTCCGTCCGCCGGCCGGCTGGCAACCATCAAGCACGTTGAACTGATGGTCGCGGAGTTCGCCGCCATTGAGCAGGGCATGATGTTGCAGAATCTCGGGCTGATGAGTGAGGCGCTCGGACTCGGCGGCTACCCGAACTTCGCGAACCACGAAAACGCCTGGTTCGAGGCGCTCGGGTTTCGGATGGGCTCCATGACTTCGTCGCGTTACCTCGGCATGGGGCCGATTCTCGGCCGACTGGCGCGGTGTTTCGGCAAAGACGTTCCGGTAAATTATCCACTCGGACTCGAACCCGCCGGCGAGCCGCTGCTGCGACCGTTTTGTCCGCCTTGTTTCCCGTCCATGCGCGATGCCGTCGAAGCGGTGGTCGCGCTCAAGTTCGGCCCCGCCGGCACCTTTTCGCCAGACAATCCGCTCGCTCCGTGGCGGGATGGCCGGGAGGTTGCCGCCGCCATTCCCAAACTGAGTCCGGCGGCGGTGGCGGCGACCATTGCCTACTGCGAGTATGTCTGGGATCGCTACGGCCGGTTTCCAGCGCATCTCGCGCCGTTCCGCACAGTGGTAGCCTTTCAAGCGGCGCATCTCGACGCTGAGTTTTACGACCGCTTCTATCAGCCGGAAGCGGTCGGGGAGAATCAGCGGCAGGATTTCGCGAGGTGGAGCGGGAACTCGGGCAAACCCGGCGCGCCACGAGGCGACTGAAGTCACCTTTCCGCAGCGTGCTCAGGCCAACGCCAACTGTGCCTGCAAGTCCGCCGTGGAAAGAACCGCCAGTATCGTGCAGCCGGCTTCGGAGTGGTTGATCCCGTGAACCGAGCCGGCGTCCGCGTGATGAAAATCTCCGGCCCCAAGGCGCTGGCTGCCGATATGGAGGTCGCCACTCAATACGTAGATTTGCTCTGAGTGCTGATGGCGGTGCGCTGGGTAGCGCGCGCCCGCGTCCAGCTTACCGAGCACGACCGCGAAGCCGCGCGCGGGATCAAGCGAAAGCAGTTTCACGTACGCACCGGGCACCGGGAGCTTCTGCCAGCCATTTTCTTCCTGGGCGAAAACATATCTCAACCCAGTTGCCGCTGCCTCGATCAGCGGCATGCCACCGTCCGTCGGCGCGGCAGGGCGAATCGCCTTCAGCACGCGCGCCTTGAGACCCGAGGGTGGTTCGACATCACCGCTTTGCGCGAGGGCCACCAGCGTCATCAGGTCGCCATATTGCGCCACCGTCGCCTGCGCGTCGCGATCACCGGCGGCGAGGAATTGTTCCAGTTCGGACAACTCCGGGCCCTCCAGTGCTCCCGCTGCATTCAGCGCGGCCAGCTCTTCGAGGCGTTCCTTATTCATAAGACAAATTTGACATGGCAGCGGCTGATTGCCCGTCGCGTTCCATTCTCGCGCGCAAGAACAACAAACCGCGCCGGATGCGGGCCTTTACCGTGCCAAGCGGCAGACTCTGCCGCGCGGCAATCTCCGATTGCGTGAGCCCGAGAAAAAACGCGAGCTCGATGGCCTGCCGCTGGTCCGCGGGCAGCTCAATCAGCGCACGACGCACGTTGTCCACGCTTTCCCGCGCCATCAATTCGCCGCCGGACATCTGCCGGGTTTCCATCGTCGCGCCGGGATCAAGCTCCTTGTAGGACTCGACCAGCCGGTTGAACCGCTGCCGGGAACGCAGCCGGTCAATCGCCCGGTTGCGCGTCAGCACCATCGCCCAGGTCAACGGCTTGCCACATTTCGGGTCGAAGGATCCCGCGCGTTCCCAGATTTGCGTGAACGCTTCTTGCACGACTTCCTCGGCCGCCGACTGGTCCCGCAAAATTCTGAGCGCCACGGAAAACAGCGGACGGACGAACAAGTCGTACAGCCGCGCGAAGGCCTGCTCATCGCGAGCGGCAACGCTGTGCAACAGCCGCTCGGCCTCGGCAACCTGCGGATCGACGCTCGCGTTGCGATCAAGTTCGTTTTCCATCGTGCCGAGCGATTATTAAGCGCAAATGTTCATTTGTCGATGCCCGGTCGGGCTCGGAGCCGAACAGAGCAGCATTTCAAGGGAGATACGCCACCTAGCGGTTTTTGGATGCAGGGAGTTCCGGGCTTGGCCTTGAGCAGCCCGGCACAATGCGACCTATCGGTTTGCAACCGGCCCATTCCATCCCTTGCATCCTGCGGTGACGCCTCCATCATCTTGCCATCTTTCGGTCAGACAATGAACCGGCTCAAACCGGAGACTCCATCTGGTTTCAGGGCGCGCGTGAGCACAATCTGAAGAACATTTCGCTCGAGATCCCGCGTGGGAAGTTCGTGGACGGCGCTGGCCCGGCACATCAAGCCCGATGCCGAAGGCAATTGCACGGTGGGCGACTTCGTCCATGTAGACGCTGCGAGAAACATCATTTACGACGGCCGGACCAAGAACCGCACCCCGATCGCGCTCGTGGGCCTGCGGGATTCGATCATCGTGCAGACGGACGACGTGACCCTGGTGGCCCACAAGACCCAGGCGCAGAAGGTGAAGGAAATGGTCAAGAAACTGGCGGCGGACAAGCGGTATCAGAAGCTGGTCTGAGCGACGTCTTCGACAAGTTCTATTTGGTCATCCTCGGCAGAAATGAACATGAAGACGCACCGGGCATCGCGCTCAGTGCACTGCATGATTTCTTCGTAAGTCTTAACAGAACGCGCTTCGTCCACGCTTTGGAATCGGAAGAACCGCGAAAGACTTTAGAACACCAAGGCGCGGGCCGTGCTACGCGTAGGTATCAAACCCGCCACGATTGGCGTCCGTCGAGCCTGCGGATTCGATCACCTGAATGAGCTGGGTGGCCTGCGATTTCATCTGCTCCTGGGAGGCCTTCAACAACGCCACCCGCGCATCAAGTGGTGCTTCGCCTGTCTGATAACCGGCCAGTGCGGCCGCAGCCGCTGTACCTGAAATGTTCATATCATTTTCATCAGTTTATTTGCCGGCAGGCTGGAAAGTGAAGCGCAGAATCAATGCCACGCTCAAACCACTTCGCACCGATTGCCAAATCCTCCGTTTGCCCTAAGACTCGTCCGGTGGCGAAGACACGGGACAAATTGAACGCGCAATCAGCCAGCGACGAAGTCATCGCCATCACCGGCGCGCGTGAGCACAATCTGAAGAACATCTCGCTCGAGATCCCGCGTGGGAAGTTCGTGGTGGTCACCGGCGTCAGCGGTTCGGGCAAGAGCACCCTTGCGTTCGACCTGCTGTTCGCCGAGGGCCAGCGCCGCTTCCTCGATTCGATGAACACCTACGCCCGGCAGTTCATCGAGCAGATGGCCCGGCCGGATGTCGATCTCATCGCCGGCCTGCCGCCCACGGTCAGCATCGAGCAACGCACCTCCCGCGGCGGCGGCAAGAGCACCGTCGCGACCGTCACCGAGATTTATCAGTTCATCCGCCTGCTCTTCGCCCGGCTCGGCACACAGTATTGTCCCGACTGCCAGGTCCCGGTGCGCGAGCAATCCGCCGACGAATTGAGCCGGCACCTGTTGGACGAAACGAAGCAACGTGGTGACCTGCTCCTGCTCGCGCCGGTCGTCCGCAATCGCAAAGGCTTTCATACCGACGTCGCCGAGTGGGCGGCCAAGCACGGCTACGCAGAGGTGCGCGCCGACGGGAAGATGTATGCCACCAGCACGCGACTGCGACTGGATCGATTCAAGGAGCACGACGTCGAGGTGGTGATTGGCGTGCTCGACAAGAAGGTAGATCGATCCCGCTCAGCGGGACGCCGAGCCCCATCTTCTGAATTTGAGATTCCGGGCTCGACAGGAGCCTCGCCCTACCAGGAAAAACCGCGGCAGCAAGTCATCGACGAAGCCCTCCGCATTGGAGGCGGCGTGTTGTTCGCCATCGATAATCGCGGTCAGGAAACCATCCATTCCACCCATCGCGTGTGCCCGAGTTGCAGTCGCTCGTTCGAGCCGCTTGATCCCAAGAACTTCTCCTACAACTCGTCGCAAGGCTGGTGCCCGAAGTGCCGCGGCTTCGGCGAACTGTTTTACATCCCGGAAGTCGAACGCGGCGCGAATGCCGATTCGATCGAAGAAAGCTGGTGGCGCTGGGCTAACGAACGGGAGACTTGTCCCGAGTGCGCCGGCCGGCGCTTGAACCCGCTCGCGCGGGCGGTGCGCCTCGATCTGTTAGGAGCCGGCGAAAGGAGGCTCACTTCAAGAGCGAAGAAATCAGAGCCTCGGCACCCCGGCTCCCACCAGCCTACCATCGACTTCTTCGCCGATTCGACCGTCGGCGAAGCGGGTGACTGGTTCCGCCAGCTCAAGTTAGGCGGCCGCGCCGCCGAGGTCGCTCGCGACATCATTCCCGAGATCAACACGCGCCTGCACTTCCTTGCGGAAGTCGGGCTCGCTTACCTGCAACTCGGCCGCAGCGTCACCACGCTTTCGGGTGGGGAAGCCCAGCGCATCCGGCTCGCGGCGCAGCTCGGCTCAAATCTCAGCGGCGTGCTCTACATTCTTGACGAGCCGACGATCGGCCTGCACCCGCGTGACAACGAACAACTGCTCGCCGCACTCAAGCAGCTTCAACAACGCGGCAACTCACTCGTGGTCGTTGAGCACGACGAGGACACCATGCGGCACGCGGACTGGATCATCGATCTCGGTCCTGGTGCCGGCGTGAAAGGAGGCGAAGTCGTCGCGGCCGGGACGCTGAAGCAATTGTTGCGGCACAAAGATTCGCTGACGGGCCGGACGCTGGCCGCGCAGGCGGAGAAGCGTTATCCGACCCGGGGCGCGCGGCGAACGGTCGCAAGTCCGAAGGTCGAAAACCGAAAGCCGAAGTCCGATGCGCAGGAGAGAAATTCGGCATTCGGCATTCGGCACTCGGGCTTCCTCCGTCTGGAGGGTGCGTCCACTAACAACCTCAAGGATCTCACGGTCACGTTTCCGTTGAACCGCTTCATTGTCGTCACCGGCGTCAGTGGTTCGGGCAAGAGCACCCTGATCCGCGAATGCCTGCTGCCGGCGCTGGAACACGCCCTGAAATCCAAGAAGGGCAGCGGTCGTCAAACTCGAAACCCGAAACCCCAAACTCGAAACACCCAACCACGAACGACCAACTACGAACTCCTCAAACACGTTTACGAAGTTGATCAATCGCCCATCGGCCGCACGCCGCGCTCGACGCCTGCCACCTACGTCGGCTTCTTCGACGACATCCGCGAGCTGTTCGCGCAAACGCCCGAGGCCCGGATGCGCGGCTATTCAGCCAGCCGATTCTCATTCAACAGCGCGCACGGTCGTTGTCCCGAGTGCCAGGGCGCGGGCACGATCAAGGTCGAGATGAACTTTCTGCCGACCGCCCACGTGAAGTGCGAGACGTGCAACGGCCTGCGCTTCACGCCCGAGACGCTCGACGTCGAGTATCGCGGCAGGAACATCGCCCAGGTGCTGGAGCTCAGCGTGGCCGAGGCCATCGAGTTTTTCGCCGCGCAATCGAAGATTCGCCGGCCGCTGGAGGCGTTGCGCGACACGGGCCTCGACTACCTGAAGATCGGCCAGACCAGCCCGACCCTGAGCGGCGGCGAGGCGCAACGTGTCAAACTCGTCACGCATCTCCTAAGCGGCCTGAGGCCCGCACCCGACGTGATCGATCCACGACTCACGAGTCACGGCTCACGCCCCGGCAGCCTCTTCATCCTGGAGGAACCCACAATCGGCCTGCACATGACCGACGTGCAGAAATTGATCGAAGTGATTCAACGGCTCGTCGACGCCGGGCACACGGTCATCGTCATTGAGCACAACCTCGATTTGATCGCGGAAGCCGACTGGGTGATCGATCTTGGTCCCGAAGGCGGCGACGGCGGTGGCCGAACTGTCACGGAAGGTACGCCCGAGGATGTGGCGAAGTGCCAGACGTCACACACGGGGTGGTTTCTCAGCAGGCAACTTGGGAATTCGTCGAAGTCTCAGTTCAGCCCAAGCTCATCAACGAAATCAGCCTCATCCGCGTAATCAGGCGGCGCACCTATTTGGACAATCACGATAGCGCGAACGACCTGCCGCACTTGCGCGCGACTCCATTTTTCACCCGGACTGAAAAGCGCGGTTGGCTGGTTGCTCACAATCCAATCCACCAGACCACCAATTGTGCCCGGAGACAAAAACGACCCGGTCCAACTGCCCGGCAAAGGAAGTTTGGAAATGCCCAGTCGTTCTCGAATGATCGCTCTTGCATCAGGCAAAGTGCAGTTGGTCAACATGTGCCGGAGCTGCGTCAGTGGCTGCACGGCACCTCTCGATACACCGTTGTCCACGAACGCGCCACGCAGCCGGTTGAATGCCCGAAGAGAAAGGCAGGATCCAGCCGCCCCACCGCCAGCACCGAGCTTGCCGGCGATCAAGTCCACCGCCATGCGCGTATTGCGGAGTTCAAACGCTTCCCCGTCGGCAATCGTTATTCCGAATGCAGCTTCCCAGCCCATCACAATTTCGACAGCATCAAGCCCCATAGCTAGCGAGCACCGTGTTCATAGCCTATCCGCCGCCGGCGTCAATCTTCCCAGCTTCACCGTCTTCCTCAGCTTCGCGCTTTTCACGGCGGCATCGACGATCTCCTGGCCGATGCGGCTAATTTTGATGCTCACCGGGCCGTGCAACGGGCTGTCGTTCTCCAGGCAATGGATCAGGTATTGCACCGGGTTCTGGTTCGGGGCCTTCGGCGCGGGCGCGGCGACCTGATGCGGCTCCGGTTTCTTGCGCGTCTGCACGGTCACAAACGGATCGTAATCGTAGCTGCTAATGGTGCCCTCGGTGCCATTGATGATGAAGCCGCACTTCGGCTGCGGCTGGATGGTCCACGGATCGGTGAACGTGCCCCAACGCGTCTCGAACTTCGACAGGCCGTGGGCGTAACGCGCGACCACGATGCTGTGCTCGTCCACTTCGAGGCCCTTGGGGTGATCGACGATCGCCGTCACTTCGATGGGCCGGCGTCCGCCCTGGTACCAGGTGCTCAAGGTCGTGCCGTAGCCGAGGTAATCGAGCAACGAACCGCCGCCCGCCGACTTCCGGTAGAACCACGAGTGTGGCTTCTCCTTCGCGACCTGTGCGGCGGTTTTCTCGTCCTTGTCGGCCCCATGCCAGAGCGGACCGCGGTTGCCGCCGAAATGCCAGACGTTGAGCACCTCGCCGATCTGGCCGGTGGCGACCAACTCGAACGCCTTGCGATGCGAGCCCACCCATTGCAGCGGCCAGTTGATCATGAGCGTCTTGTCCTGCACCGCGCGGATCATGAGGTCGGCCTCCTTGAGCGCGCCGGCGAACGGCTTCTCGACCATGATATGCACGTCGTACTTCGCGACGCGGACGGTCCACTCGCCGTGCTTCGACGCGGCCGGGCACAGGATCACGATGTCCGGCTTGGTCTTCTCCATGCACTCCTTGTAATTGGTGAAGGCATTCGCGCGCGGGATGCCGAGCTTGGTGATCGCCTCTTCCATGCGCTCAGGCTTGGCGTCGCTGATGCCGACGACCTCGGCGTGGGGATGCTCCTGCGCGTAGCGCAAGAGGTCGCCCATGTGGAAGTGGTCGAAGTTGATGCCGGCGATTCTCCAGGTCTTTTTCTTCATGGTTGGGTGATGGCTTTCGGTGAGGATGCCGAAGTGCCCGGCCGATTTCCAGCAGGATGAATGGGAGGAGGAATTTCGGATCGCTGAATGGCGCTAATTGGCGCTAACATGCAATCGGGGCGATCAGCCGAACGGCGGTTCTTGCTGGAATCTGAGAGCGGCCGGAGGGCAAATTGGCAGCGTCGCCCTGCGGAGACCCGCAAACATGAAATCAGTTGCGATTGATCAATTCCGGCTCGTGGTACCAACCGACATCGGGGTGCGATTGTCGGAAGAGCGTGACACCGTCCTCTTAACGCTCCCCAACGATTGTGGCGTGATCTTCTTCAGTGAGTACACCTGCGAGCCAAGAGCCGAAAGATGCGAGCTGATGGAATTCTTGCTGAGTGAGGCTGAGAGATTTCTGAAGGAATGTCTCGCGCCGGCAGCCAAACAAAGCGGTCAGGCGAGTGTGCAAGAATTGGAGGGTTCAGCCCTGTCAGGCTACCAGACGGTGGCGACGCTGGAGGATGGGAGAGCATGGATCTTCCGGTTGGTTGGTGACGTACGTGTACCGAGTTACGTTTTGATTCATTGGAACGGTGATCCAAAACACGCGACCGGTCACGTGTTGAAAGTTCTTCATTCATTAGAACTATCCCCTGGGAAGAAACCTGAACAGCAAGAGCGGGAGGTTTCCGATTGACGAGGCCACAGTATGAAAACTGAAGACACTTATTTGAAATATGTCCGCTGGGAAGAAGAGGACAGACTCTACGTCGGCTACTGCCCCGACTTGTTTCCTTTCGGCGGCGTTTGCCACGGCAAGACTGAAAAGGATGCCTACGCCAAGTTGTGCGACCTCGTCCGCGACGAGGTGCAGGACCTGATGAAGGCGGGAAGCGAACTCCCCCTCCCGAGCACCCGCCCGATGCGCGACGCAGTATCGGCTTAGAGCGCAGATTTCCTTCGGTCGTTGTCCAGGGCTCGGCAGGAGCCTCGCCCTACCCCATCGCGAACCGGGCCGGAGGCCGGCGCTCTGGGATTAGCGGAGATCAGCGCTGATTAGGGTTCGCCATCCGACGGAACGATTGCCTTCACAAATCCTATCGGGCAGCTAACGTCGCCGCGTTCACCCATGATCGCGCTGCGGCAACTTTCTGGAATGATGCCTGACAAACCGGCCGGCTTCGTCCGTCTGCTTCTGATTGGATGGCTGATGCTGGCAGTCCTCGCGGCACGAGGCGACGAGGCTGCCCCCACCAAGGCACCCGCCGCCACCAAGGCCGGCACGAACTGGTGGTCGTTGCAGCCGATCCGGCGCCCGGCCGCTCCTTCAGTCAACAATCCAAAGTGGGTTCGCATGCCGATCGATGCGTTCGTTCTCGCCCAACTCGATGCGAACGGTTTGAAGCCCTCGCCCCCCGCTCCGGCGCACCAACTCATTCGCCGGCTCGCGTTTGATTTGACCGGCTTGCCGCCCGAGCCGCAGCAGGTCTCCGCGTTCACTCGCGCCTACGAAGTGGATCCCGATCAAGCGGTCGGTGAACTCGTGGATCGACTCCTCGCCTCGCCCCAGTACGGCGAGCGCTGGGCCCGGCATTGGCTGGATGTCGCGCGCTTTGGCGAGAGCGACGGCTACGAGTACGACAAGCTCCGTCCCAATGCGTGGCCCTATCGCGACTGGGTGATCCGCGCACTCAACGATGACCTGCCGTACGACCGTTTTGCGCAGCTTCAAATCGCTGGCGACATCCTCGAACCCAACAACCCAGGTGCCGTTGCGGCCACCGGTTTTCTCGTGGGCGGCGCATTCGACGGCTTGCTGCCGCAGGGCGACAAGATGCGGAAAATCATGCGCGAGGATGAAATGGAGGACTTGGTCGGCACCGTGAGCCAGACGTTCCTCGGCCTCACGGTGCATTGCGCTCGCTGTCATGATCACAAGTTCGATCCCGTGAGCCAGCGTGAGTATTACCAGATGGCCTCGGCACTGGCCGGTGTCCATCGCGGCGATCGCGAGCTCCCGCCGGAAGGCGATCCAGAGACGCTACGACGGCGCATCGCGGAGTTGAATTCGCTCGTTGCCCAATTGGAGAAGCCCATACGTCAGCAGCTCACGGCCAAAGCAAACCCGTCGTCGGGTGCTCAAGGCAATCCGCCACAACCCATCGCCTTCTGGACCTTCGATCAGGATTTCCGCGATGAACTTGGAAACCTGAACGGTGAGGCGAAGGGCGGCGCTCGCATTGAAAACGGCGCGCTCTGGCTCGACGGCAAGTCCGCTTACGTCGCCACGGCGCCGTTGGACCGTCCGCTCAAGGCCAAGACGCTCGCGGCCTGGGTGAAACTGGCGAACCTCGAGCAACGCGGCGGTGCACCAATCAGCCTGCAACGCACGGCCGGTGATCTTTTCGACGCAATCGTCTTTGGCGAACGCGAGCCGAAGCGCTGGATGGCCGGCAGCGAGGGCTATGTGCGGACACAGAGTTTCGAAGGCTCCGACGAAGGCGTTGCGCCAGCCGAGTTTACGCAGATCGCGATCGTCTACCAGGAGGATGGCACGATCACCGGCTATCGCAATGGCGAGGCCTATGGCAAGTCTTACCGAGTTCCCGCACCCGCGACCTTCGAGGCCGGCGCGGCGCAGGTGGTGTTTGGAATTCGCCACGGCACCCAGGCCGCCGAGGGCCGGATGTTTGCTGGCTGGATCGACCGCGCGGCGCTCTATGATCGCGCGCTGACGCCAGCGGAGGTTGCGACCTCGGCCAAGGTAAGTTTCTTCAACGAGACACAGCTGGTGGCAAGCCTCTCCCTCAACCAGCGCAACCAACGAAACTCGTGGCGCGATGAAATCGCAAAACGGCAATCCGAACTGGAGCGCATGCTGAGCCGCAAGGCTTACGCCGTCACACCAAAGGACGCCGGCGTCACTCACCTCTTGATTCGCGGCAGCCCGTTCCAACCTGGTGAATCCGTGGCTGCGGCCGGCGTGGCAGCGATCCACGGTTTGGCTTCCACGTTCGGCGTGGCGCCGGATGCCCCCGAAAGCGAGCGACGCATCGCGTTGGCGAAGTGGATCGCCAGTCCGGACAATCCCTTGTTCGCACGCGTGATGGTGAACCGCGTCTGGCATCATCACTTCGGCCAGGGACTCGTGAAGACGCCCAACGATCTTGGCTTCAATGGCGGCGAGGCGTCACATCCGGAACTGCTCGATTGGCTGGCCGACGAGTTTCGCGCGAGCGGCTGGAGTCTCAAACGCCTGCACCGGCTCGTCACCACGTCAGCGACGTATCGCCAGGCCACCACGCCCAACGCAGTCGCCTTGCGGTTGGATGCGGACAATCGCCTCCTCTGGCGACACACGCCCCGCCGGATCGAGGCCGAGGCATTGCGCGATGCCATGCTGGCCGTGGCCGGCAAGCTCGAAGCAAGCGTGGGCGGCGAAGGCTATCGCGATTTCCACATGCACCTGCACAAAGGATCCTGGATTTACGATTCAATTGATCCGACCGGCCCGGAGTTCAATCGCCGCAGCATCTACCGCACATGGGCGCGCGGCAGCCAGCATCCGCTGCTCACAACGTTTGACTGCCCCGACCCATCGACCACCACGCCCGTGCGCGGCGTCACCACCACGCCCCTCGGCTCGCTCTCGCTGATGAATACGTCGTTTACCCTGCGCATGGCTGACCACTTTGCCGAACGACTCAACACCGAAGCCGGAAGTGAGCCGACGAAACAAATTGCCCGCGCGTATCAACTCGCGTTCGGCCGTGACCCAAAGCCAGGCGAGCTCGCGGTGTCGATCAAGTTCGTTCGCGCCAACGATCTGGCCGCCTTCTGCCGGGTGCTGCTGAACGCCAACGAATTTCTCTACCTGAACTGACCCTCTTCCGTGATGAAAACGAGAAACGCATTCACTCGCCTCGGTTCGGCAAACGCAGTCAGCGGAGCGCCGGCATCCGGCCCGGCATGGTTGCAGCCGCGAGCCAAACGCGCCGGATCGGAGATCGGCGCTCCGCTTGCACGAGCGGGTTCTTCCTCGGGGCTCTCCCGCCGCGACTTCTTTGATTTCGTGCGCACCGGGCTAACGGGCGCAGCGCTGGCCTCGCTCCTTCAGCGCGACGCGTTGGCGAGCGTGCTCTCGTCCGCCAACTCCGCCTCGCCACTACCGCACTTCGCGCCCAAGGCGAAACGCGTCATTCACATCTGCCTGTGCGGCGGGTTGAGCCAGGTCGATTCGTTCGATTACAAACCGAAGCTGATTGAACTGCACGGCAAGTCGATGGCGGCCGACGAGCGACCCGACGTGTTCTTCGGGCAAGTGGGGCTGTTGCGCGCGCCCGACTGGAACTTCAAACAGCATGGCCGCTCGGGACTGTGGATCTCGGACTTGTTCCCGCACGTCGCTTCGGTGGCGGACGAATTGACCGTGATCAACTCGATGGTCGCCGAGTCATCGAGCCACACGCCCGCGACGTTTCAAGAGAACTCCGGCTTCCGATTGAACGGCTTTCCCACGATGGGTGCCTGGGTTTCCTACGGGCTCGGAAATGTCACCGACAACCTGCCCACCTACGTCGTGCTGCCCGACGTGCGCGGTGTGCCCGCCGGCTCGACCACCAACTGGACCAACGGCTTCCTGCCCGCGCGGCATCAGGGCGTGACCTTCCGCCCAGCACGCGATCCGATCAGCGACTTGTTTCCGGCACGCGCAATCAAGCCCGAGACGGAACGCAACAGCCGCGAATTGCTGGCGCGGATGAACCAGTTTCACCTGGAGGAAAACGGCCATGAAGATGCGCTCGCGGCGCGCATCAGCAGCTATGAGCTGGCGGCGAAGATGCAACTGGCGGTTCCGGAAGTGACGGGACTTGATCGCGAGAGCACCACGACTCAAGAAGCCTACGGATTGAATCGTGACGAGACGCGCGACTTCGGTCGCAACTGCCTGCTCGCGCGCCGCCTGCTCGAACGCGGTGTCCGGCACGTGCAACTTTTTTCCGGCGGCTCGTTCGGTTCACCGCGCATCAACTGGGACGGACACGAGGACATGAAACAGAATCATTCCCAAGAAGCGGCGCGCATCGATCAACCCGTCGCGGCGCTTATCCGTGATCTGCGCGCGCGCGGCATGTTGGACGACACGCTGGTGCTGTTCACGTCTGAGTTCGGCCGCACGCCCTTCACGCAGTCCGACGCGAACAAGGTGGGCACCGGCCGCGATCACAACCAGACCGGCTTCACTGTCTGGATGGCCGGCGCGGGCTTGCGACCGGGCCTAGCTTACGGCGCGACCGATGAACTCGGCTACAAGTCCGTCGTCGATCCGGTGCCGTGGCATGACTTCCACGCGACGGTGCTGCACTTATTGGGCATCGATCACGAGCGGCTGACTTACTATCACAACGGTATCAACCGCCGGCTCACGAATGTGCATGGCGAAATCATCAGTGGGATCCTTGCGTAACAAGCTACCTCCAATCAGTTCACTCTTTTTCAATCCCATGCATCACTCGCCTCGCACTCCAGCCACGATCGCTATTGGAATTGTCGCTGCAACTCTAACACTGGTGCCCCTGCAAGCCGCCGAACTGATCAAGGCGAAGGACGGCTCAGGTGTTTACGGCTACAAGGACACACCCAAGCTGCCGTGGTGCGAATGGCTCGTGCATGATCCCGATCGACCGGCGCCGCCGAAGGTTGATCCCGGTCCTGCTGCCTCGTCCGCACCCGCGCCGAAGGATGCCATCGTATTGTTCGAAGGGAAGGACCTTTCCAAGTGGACCGCGTCGTCGTGGAAACTGCGCGAGGGGCTGCTGATTGCCGAGGGCGAGCAATCGCCGGCGACTAAAGATGAGTTCGGCAGCTTCCAACTCCACCTGGAATGGCGGGCGCCGAAGGATTTCAAAGGGCCGTGGTCTGATCAGGGCAACAACGGCGTGCTGATCCACGGCCTCTACGAGATTCAGATCTTCGACTCGTTCAACGAGCCGCTCTACCCGGACGGCCAATGCGCCGCCATCTACGCGCAGACGCCGCCGCTCGTGAACACGACGCGCCCGCCCGGTGAATGGCAGACGTTCGACATTGTCTTCACCGCGCCGAAATTTGACGGCAACAAGCTGGTCGCTCCGGCTTACGTGACGATGCTTCACAACGGCGTACTGGTCCACAATCACCAGCAGGTCTACGGCGCCACCGGCCATCGCGTGCTGCCGAACTACAACCGCGCGGTCAGCAAGGGACCCATCACTCTCGCCGGTCACGGCTGCCCGGTCGCCTTCCGCAATATCTGGATCCGACCGTTGAAGGATTGAGGCCCTAAAACCAAACTTGGTAGGGCGACGATTCTTGCGGAGCCCTGATCAAATACAAATATGGGGGTCGGCAGGAGCCTCGCCCTACCTCACGAAACGCCGGACCGGCGGCCGACGCTCCAAGATTCGCGGTCCGCTATTCAAACTCCAGCACACCGAACTTCTCCGGCGTGTGAAAGGAGCCGGTCAACACCGGACTAAACGCGAGGAAGGCTTTGTTCGCGAGGTCGATGCGATAGAGGTTCAGCCACCAGCGAGTGCCGGCGATGGGTTTCTGGTCGGTGAGTTTGTCCACGCGCAGGCGCAACTCGACGGTGAACACCTTGCGTTGCTCGTCCACCTTCACCGCAGATTCGAGGCCGCCGTTCCACGCGAAATCCTTGTCCGGCAGATCGCAAATCAAGTCCACCCACTCATTCGAAGGTGACACTTCGTATTCGCCGTAGCGCGTGACCTTGCCCAACTCAGGCCCGATGAACATCTCGACCACGTCCTTCTCCCAGAGTCCGATGCGCTCGTCCTTGGTGTTCACCGGGCTGAACACAGTCAACTCCGTGAACGGACATTCCCAACCGAAATAGAGATGCGAATCCGTCCAGAGAACGCGCACCGCGGTTGCGACGCTCGGCCGGGCCGCGTAGTCCACGGACGAAAACTCCAGGCGCGCCGGCGTGACTCCCTGCCACACCGCTTCATCGAGCACGCCGTCGATCTTCGGCTCGGCGGCGATCCGCTTCGCTTTCACGACCGGCTTGGGCATGGAGCGCGCCAGCAGCGTGAGCGCGTTGTCGAAGTAGATCTTCCGCAGCACCGACGCCGGCAAACCGATCGAACTGATCGTCCAGTTTCCCTGGATCGGCGTCATGTGCGGCCAGTCTTTGTCCCACGTTTCCAGCCAGCGCCATTCCTTCGCGTAGAACATGGCGGCGTCCTCATCGGTCGGCCGCTCGGCATCACCGGCTGAGCCAAGGATCAACCGGCTGTAAACCATGAAATCGGTCGCAAACACGATGCGATCCTGATGTTTCACGAAGAGGTCATGGACCTTCTTCGGATCGTGCCGGCCCACCTCGGGCATTCGCGCGGCGAGGTCGGCCATCATATTCGGGTTGCGCGTGAGCGCGGCGTCCACCCAGTCGATGTCCTCGGGGTTGTTGGCGAAGTGAACGCAGACAAACGTCGTGCCGCGGTGTTTGGCGATCACGCGGTCGAGGGCGTTCACCAGATCCATGCGGGGCGGGAAAATCTTCGGATCGCCGAACCACCAGCTCTTGTGATCGCGCAGTTCGTCCCAGCGCTCGTTGCGCTCGTTGAAGGGCAGCCAGAACGCAAGCGGATCGCCGACGTGGATCGAGACCGGCAGGCCCAGTTCGCCGCAACGCTTCCAGAATGGATCGAGCTTGGGATCATCGATCTTGATAAGATTGCCGGCACCATCGCGCTGGTAAAGGCCGAGACCTTTTTCCTGTTTGAAACCCGCCGCGCCAAGCCGATGCGCTTCCTCAGCCTGTTTCGCGGCGCGCACCGGCCAGTCGGCGGCGTCCCAGCCTTTGTAATCGAGATTGAAGTAGAGCAGGAAACGGCCGGGCGCGAGGCGATCGGCCAACGCCTTGTTCTTTTCGAACTCACTGGGACCGCCATCCGCCGGGCGCGTCACGGTGCCGCCGCTCAGATTCACGCCGATGCCGACGCCGGCGGCGTCCATGATCTTGACCGCGCGCAGATAACGCTCCTCCTTCGCCTCGATGTGCATGTGGAGATCAATGATGCGGTGTTCGGCGCGCCAGCGAGCGGCCTCGGAACGGACAGCGGTGACGTCGTCAGCGGCGGAGAGATTGATGGCCAACAGCAAATAGGGAGCAAGGAGGCTGAACGTGGGGTGCATGATTGCGGGAGAATGGGCAGCAAACCGCTATTCGTCGAGTACCGGCTCAAAGTCGACGATGAGCCACGACATATCTCGTCGTTGGTTCCAGTGCTACTTTGCGAGGAAGGCGGCTATTGCCCCGAGGCTTACCGACCACTCTGAGATACGCTGACCTTCATCCGAAATTGTCCTGCGCCCTGGCAGTCGTCCGCGGCGCAAATCGATACCCCTGAAAAAGATCCTGTCTTGAACGAAGACTTGGCCACCAAGGCGATAAAAGAGCCACGCACGACTAACCTTCGCGCAGTGCTGCCAAACTGGAAGGGCGATCTTCCTTTTGCGGCGCAATAGCGATCGCAACTGACGGTGCCACTCACGAGTATGCGCCATCGGGCTACGATCAACACGCACGCTGAAAAACTCGTCGAAATCACCAAGCTTAATGCGACCAAGTGTTTTCCTTCGCCCCGCGAAATGTATTTCGAACTCCATCATTTCCATCGAATGTTACGTTCAGACACTGCGAGAAATTTACCAACGCAATACTTTTTCCGATTTTGGTTTGCGCAATCTCGGTTGTCTCTGGCACCACGCAATCGCACGACACATTGACTTGCTGGATTCACTCCAGCCGATGCCCTCACCGATGCTTGCGCCGCCAGTGCTCGTAGTAGCTGAGCGCCACGACGACGAGGCTGTGACCGATCTGGCCGGCGGCGATCAACTCGGGAATCTCCTTCGCCGGCACGAGCCGGGTGATCAAGTCCTCGCCCGAGTCCCACTCGGTCGGGTGCTTCAACTCACAGTTCTGCACCAGCACGGTGAAGCACGTGTTGCTCATGATGGCTGGGTTCGGAAAAATATGTCCGAGGATCTGGGCGCGGTCGCCTTCGTAGCCGGTTTCCTCGCGCAGTTCGCGCAGGCCGGCCTCCAGCGGCGAGGCGTCCTTGGGATCAATCATGCCGCCGGGAATCTCCAGTTCGACTGTGTTCGTGCCGACGCGGAACTGTTCGATCATCACCAAGTGATCGTCCGGCGTGACGGCGATGACGTTCACCCAGTTCGGGCAGTCGATGACGTAGAAGTCATGCTCGTTGCCGGTGCGCGGTGAACAGCGGCGGTCGGTGCGGATGGTGAAGATCCGGTAATCACCGGACGGCTTGGAGGTCAGGAGCGGCCAGGGCTGGATCATGGGGCCAAGATCAAAACATCGAACAACCAACTTTCAACGCTGAACTTCGAACCTTGCCAGCGCGCCCAGCACTTCGTCGTTGGACGTCGAAAGTTGAGCGTTGAAAGTTTCATCAAGCTTGTCGCACTTCCTTCGCCGCCCAGCCTTGGGCCATGAGACCGAGCAAATGCTTCAGCGCTTCCTCGTAACTACGGCCCTTTTGTTCGGCGAGCTGGCGGGCGCGCTTGTCAAGCTGGGCCGCCATCTCCGGGCACTTGGCCAGCGGACATCCGGTACCTTCCAGCGCTTTGGCGAGAAGTTCAAGGTTCATGGCCGAAACGAATCAGACAGACCTTCTACGCGAATTAGCGCCAATTAGCGGAATTCGCGTAAAATGCATCTGCTTCCAAGTATATGCGTCGTGGTGGCGAATCGCCGGCCCAGCCAGATCAGAGCCTCCTTACGTCGGCGGCTACTAACTCTACGCTTTCTCGGCCGGCACGAGCTTGATCGATTTCACGCCCATGCGCTTGGCGGGCCGGCTGTTCTCACCGCCGCCGCCGCCTTTGACGGCACAGGTCGCGATCGCCTCGAGCACTTCGTCGCCTTTGATCACTTTGCCAAAGCAGGTGTATTGGCGGTCGAGGAACGCCGCGTCACCGTGGCAGATGAAGAACTGGCAGCCCGCGCTGTCGGGATGCTGCGAGCGCGCCATCGAGATCACGCCGCGCTGGTGCTTGCGGTCGCTGAACTCGGCCTTGATCTTATAGCCGGGATCGCCGGTGCCCCACCGGAACTCCTCGGCCAGATCCTTGGTCAACGGATCGCCGCCCTGGATCATGAAGCCTTTGATGACGCGATGAAACGCGGTGCCGTCGTAAAAACCTTCGCGGATCAGCTTCTTGAAATTCTCGACTGTCTTCGGCGCGACGTCGGACCAGAACTCGAGGGTCATATCGCCGTGATCGGTGGAGATGAGGGCGACTTCGTTGGATGGTTTGCTCATGTCAGATTCAAGGTTGAATTCGTGGCGGGAACCTTTCGGATCGGTCGCGGGATTGTCACGACGGAATTTGCCTTTTCTCCGGCTGGGTTTTGGGTTTAGTTGCCGCCCGTATGACCATAGCAAAGAAACTTTTCACGGGCGTCGCGACCATCGCGACCGCCTGCACGGTGGCCACCGCGGCGGATCGCCCGGATGGCTTGTACGCGGAAATCGAAACCACCAAGGGCAAGATCGTCGCCCGGCTCGAGTTCGAGAAGGCGCCGTTGACCGTCGCCAACTTCGTCGGCCTGGCCGAGGGCACGAAGGATTCGAACAAGCCGAAGGGCACGAAGTTCTATGACGGGATCATTTTCCACCGCGTCATTCCCGGCTTCATGATCCAGACCGGCGATCCCGAAGGCACCGGCCGTGGCGGCCCCGGCTATAAGTTCGCCGACGAGTTTGAACCGTCGCTCAAGCACGACGCTCCCGGCGTGTTTTCGATGGCCAACTCCGGCCCCGGCTCCAACGGCAGCCAGTTCTTCATCACCGTGGCGCCGACGCCGCATCTGGACAACCGGCACAGTGTTTTCGGCCGCGTCATCGAAGGGCAAGACGTGGCGGATGCGATCGCGAACGCGCCACGCGGCGCGGGTGATCGTCCCAACGACGAGATCGCCATGAAGTCCGTGACCATTGTTCGCGTGGGCGACAAAGCCAAGGCATTCAAAGGTGATCAGGCGCAGATCGACCAGCTTCAGGCGTCCGCAGGCGAACGCCAAGCTGCTGCCCTGAAGGCGGCGGCCGCGACGGAGCTGACTCAGCTCGCAACCGTCATTGAAGAATTGAAGAAGGCCAATCCCGGCAAGGAAATCGTCAAGACCGCCTCCGGCATGCAATACATCGTCGTCAAAGGCGGGGAAGGTGCGAAGCCAACCGTCGGCACCACGATCAAAACTCACTACACTGGCAAGCTCGTCAACGGCACGGTCTTCGACAGCTCGGTGAAGCGCGGCGAGCCATTCCCCTTTGCAGTTGGAACCGGCCGCGTGATCAAGGGTTGGGATGAAGCGCTCAGCGACATGCAGAAGGGCGAGAAGCGCGTGCTCATCCTGCCGCCGGAGCTGGCGTATGGATCGCGCGGCGCAGGCGGCGTCATTCCGCCGAACGCAACGTTGATCTTCGAGGTCGAGCTCGTGGATTTTTAGGCATTGCCACATTGGTAGCAGCCGACGTGAGGAGACTCTGAATGTGAAGAGTGAGCCTCGTTACCTCGGCTGCTACCATTTTTGAAACGGCTCCAACCCCAATGGAAATTCCCATCGCCGCGCTCTGCGACGCCGCCACCGACTACGGCGGCAAGCTGAACCTGTTGGGCGTGTTCGACACGGTGTTGACCACCAACTTCCCGGCGGTGCATCCCCAGTGCGCGATTGCGCTGCGGTTCGTGTTCAACAAGGGCGAGGAAGGGCATCGCGTCTTCCGGCTCACGTTCGTCAATGAAGATGGCAAGATCGTGATGCCCGCCATCGAGCTGGCGATCGAAATGAAGATTCCCGACGCCGTGAATTATCTGTCGCGGAATCTCATCATCAATCTGCAGCAGCTCAAGTTCGATTCGGCCGGGCAGTACGGGATCGAGGTGGCGATGGACGGCCGGCAGATCGCGAGCATTCCGCTGCTCGTGCAAGTGATGAAAGGGCCGGCGGCGGCGGAATCCCCTGCCCAATCGTAATCGTCTTCGACCTCGTCCTCGATTTCGCAAATTCCATCAGGAGTGCAGGAGCAATGGAGTATTGAGTCGCAGCTACTCCAACACTGCATCGCTCTGCTCTTCCTAGCTCGAGGCCGAGGACAAGGACGACAACGATTTCCCCGCTCCGAACACTTTTCGCAGGTAATCGAGGCTCTTCGTTGCAATCACTTCAGCGCCTTCCTCGAATTTGAAGACCTCGACGCTCACGTAGCCGTCGTAGCCCACGTCCCGCAACGCGGCGACGATGGGATGGAAATCCACGTCGCCAAAGCCGGGGCCTTTGAGATTCGCGTCGTTCGCGTGGAAGTAGGCGAAGCCGCCTTTGCTCGCGCGGATGATGTCCGCCACCGGCCGGCCCTCGGAACTCATCGCCTTCACGTCGAGGATCACGCTCATGGCCGGGCTGTTGAACTCGCGCGCAAAGCTGATCGCCTCGGCGGCGGTGTTGATGAAGTTTGTCTCGCTCGGTGCCAACGGCTCAAAGCAGAACGTCACCCCGCGCGCCACCGCCACCTTGACAGCCGGCTGGAGAACTTCCCGCGCCCACGCACGTCCCTGCGCCATCGTCACGCCGTCCTGGAGATTGCGAAACTTGGGCGAGCCATTGATAAGAAATTTCCCGCCGATGTCCGCGCAGAAGTTCACCAGTTCGACGTAGTAATCCGCCGTGCGCTGACGAATCGTCGCGTCGGGATGCGTGAGATGAAAGCCCTCCGTCTGCACCAGCACCCAGTGGATGCCCGAGATGGCGATGCCGATCTGCTGCGCCGTCTCGCGAATCTCCCGGCGTCGCTCCGGTGAGATCTCCGTCACGTAGTTGGCGAGCGTGAACGGCGCGATCTCGATGGCGTCGTAGCCCGCACGCTTCGCGAATGCCATCGCGTCCGCCAGTTTCCAGTCCTTGAAGATCTCGTTGCAGATGCCGAATTGCATGAGCGCGAGCGTAGGAGGAACCGCGCAAAGGCGAAATGTTAAATCAGTGAACTACTACGCAGAGGTAGCACCGACGCCTCGCTGATCAGGATGGCGTCGGGCCAAAATAGCGGCGGAGCACCGGCCGCACTCCAAGACCTGGCGGAAATAGGTGGTGCCCTTGAACCTCGCGGCAGCGTCTTGGAGTGCGCGTGCTGCTGCACCGCTTTGTGGGGCTTTCGCATAGGGCGGGGCCGTGACCAATTCCAAGCATTCTCGAAATGGAATGCTCCTCTCCGCCAGCGCTCCTCCCTCACCATCAAGCCGCCGCCAGTGGAAACACCCGCTCGCCGGCGATGTAGGAGGCCAGCACCGGCTTGTCATTGCGTAGGATCGCTTCGAATATTTCCTGTCGTGGTCCGTGCCAGGGAATGGCGATCAGGTCCGCCGCCGCACCGGAGGCAAGCTCGCCCAAGTCCCCCGCCCGACCGATGGCGCGCGCACCGTTGACGGTGGCCATGCGAACAATTTGCTCGGGCGCCAGCGTTCGAAAGGCGGCCGACATCACCTGCATGTCCCGGAAGAGGTTGAGCTCGATCGCGGAACGGTTGGTGCCGCGAACGGACGCGAGTGAGTCGGTGCCCAAACAGATGTTCACGCCCGCAGCAGTCAACTCCGCCAGGGGAAACGCCGGATGATGAAAGTAATCGTGGCTGCGGGGGCAATGCACGACATGCGCGCCGGCCTGCGCCAGGCGCGCGGCATCGCCTTCGCCCAGACAATTCACGTGGACTGCCAGCATCCGCGAGGTCAACAGGCCGAGCCGTTCGAGGCATTGCACCGGCGTGGCGCCATCGCAATCCGACAGGTCGCGCTGACCGGCGAGCCAGTCATGCAGGGGACCACGGCGGTGAACGAACATGTCGAACTCCTCCTGCGATTCGGCCACGTGCATGGTGAGCAACCAATGGCGCTCCGCAGCGCCGGCGTTGGCCCGCGTCACGAGTTCACTCCTCGTTGCATAAAGTGAGTGCGGTGAAAGCGCCGCCTGCTTGCGGTCGTCTGGTGGAACCGGAAAAGCAGCCAGCGCTTCCGTCAGAATTTGCACTGGCTCCTTCCCGCTGCGGATGCCGGTCATCTCCAACGCCGAGATCACGCGCAACGGCGTGGAAGCCCAGACTTCGGGGAGCAACTCCGGCACAGCCTCGATGTCGACCACCGTGGTGACTCCGTTACGCAGCAGCATGCGGGCGCCCGACACCCACGACGCTGCGAAGTCGGTGTAACTCCAGGCCGCCTTGTGCGCGAGGATCGCCTTGATCCAGTCGGAGAAACTTTTCTGCGGCGGAATGCCCGCCGCCATGCCGGTGTAATCGAGATGGCAATGGGCATTGATGAGGCCCGGCAACAGGATCGCCTCGCCGAGATCCACGACGGACGGTCCGGCATGGCGCGCGGCCAGGTCCGGCCAGCGACCAACGTCCGCAATGCGACCGCCAGAAACAAAAACCGCGCCGTCGTCGAGGGGTGGCCGGCTCACCGGCACCACCACGCGGGCGCGGAGTAGAAAAGGGCTTTCGGCCATCAATCCACTTTTTCCTGGCGCGAACGCTTCGTCTTGGAAGCGATTGATTGCTTGAGGTTCTTGCGCTTGTTGTGGCGCTTGCGGAGCTGTTGCTCGATCTTCTTCGTCACGAGATCGATGGCGGCATAGAGATCATTTTCACTGTCGGTGGCATACAGGTCGGTGCCACGCATCCCCAGGCGGATGGAGCATTTGAACGCTTTCTCCGAGGTCCGGGTGTGATCGTACTCGAGCGTGACGCGCGCATCAATCGCCCAGCGGTCGAGGTGTTCCAGCTTGTCAATCCGGGTCAACAGGTGCGCCTCAATGCCGTCGGTCAACTTGATGTTGTGCGTCGAAAGGATCAATTTCATGGCCAAACTTTGGAGCCTGGCCCCCGGAAAATCCAGCGAAACTATGCGCGGTTCGTTGGCGGGAATGATTCCTAAATTGCAGGCTAGAATCCCGCCCGGCAGTCCCACTAGGGTTGCGCCATGAATTTCACGCGGCTTAAAGACAAGTGGGTGGTGATCTCCGGTGCTTCGAGCGGCTTCGGCGCGGCGGCGGCCAGAATGTTTGGCGCGCAGGGAGCCAGGGTGTTGCTGGGGGCGCGAAGAATCGACCGGCTCGAACAAGTCGCAGCCGAGGCGAAGTCAGCCGGCGCACCCGCGGCGCTGTTTCACCCGCTGGATGTCAGCAACACGGCCAGCGTGGACGCGTTCGCGCACTGGGTCGCCCGGCAGACACCGCACGTTGATTTCTTGATCAACAACGCCGGCGGCGCACACGGGATGGATACCGTGGAGACCGGCAAGGATGAGGATTGGGAGACCATGATGCAGATCAATGTGCTGAGCGTCCTGCGCATGTGCCGGGCGTTCATCCCCCAACTCAGGCACGACTCTGGCAGCATGATCATCAACATCGGCTCGGTCGCGGGACGCACGGCTTACGAAAAAGGCGCGGCCTATTGCGCGGCGAAGGCGGGCGAACTGGCGATCACGCGGGCGCTGCGGCTTGAATTGAACGGCACGGGCATCCGCGTGGGGACGATTGATCCGGGACTGGCCGAGACGGAGTTCTCGATGGTGCGCTTTAAGGGCGACGCCGAGCGGTCGGCGAAGATTTATGCGGGCCTTGACCCGCTGACCGCGAACGACGTTGCCGAAGCAATGTTGTGGGTCGCTAGCCGGCCGCCGCACGTGAACATCGACGAGCTCGTGATGAAACCGACGGCGCAGGCCGAGGTTTACAAGGTGCATCGGCAGTCAATCTGATCTGACACGCGACGAGGTGACGAGTCTCCTTTGGCTGGCGACTGATTTCAGAGCCTCCTCACGTCGGCTGCCACCAAGTCGCGGACACAATTCCACGATTGGCAAAGGCGCAGCGCCCTCCTAACGTCCTGCCCGCTATGGTGCTGGTCATCGACAACTACGATTCGTTCACCTACAACCTCGTCCAATACTTGGGCGAGCAGCAGGCGGAGTTGCAGGTGCATCGCAACGACCAGATCACGCTCGACCAGATTCGCGAGCTCAAGCCCGAGCGGATTCTCATCTCACCGGGGCCGTGCTCGCCCAACGAGGCCGGCCTCTCGAACGAGATCATCAAGACCTTCGGCCCGACGACGCCTTTGCTGGGTGTGTGCCTCGGGCATCAATGCATCGGGCACGTGTATGGCGGCGATGTGATCGTCAACTATCGACTCATGCACGGGAAGACGTCGCCGATCAAACACACCGGCAAGGGGATGTTCGCGGGCATGCCGAATCCGTTCATCGCGACGCGCTACCACTCGCTGGTGATCAAGCGTGAGACCATTCCCGACTGCTTGGAGATCACCGCCGAGACCGAGGAAGGCGAGATCATGGGCGTGCAGCACAAGACGCATCCCGTCCACGGCGTGCAGTTCCATCCCGAGAGCATTCTGACGGAAGAGGGGCGGAGGATGATTGGGAATTTTTTGAGGCTGTAAGTTATCGGCTCAGCCCGGATCTCGACCAGCCAGCATTGGCGCCAACGCGTCGAACCCGGGCAACAGTTCTGAAGAAGGCAACGAATCCAAAGTGGGTTGCGGCTGGTGCAACCCAAACCTGACGGTCACAACCGCGTTGCGGTTGGAAAGATGGACGTTTGTTCACCCAAGGTAGCCGCGCGCGGCAACCTTGGGCTTTGAGGCGGAACGCCGTTGGCGTTCCCGAGTCACCGCAGACTCTCGTCGAGCCATCCATGCGGTTTGCCGCTCCAAAACAAAAAGCGGGATGGCTGGCGCCATCCCGCTGTCGAATTGCGGCGAATTGATTCGCCCGGCGATTACTCGCGCGAGTCGTCGGCGGCGTCGAACGCGTGTTGCAGTGCCACCAGGTCTTCACCCGGCTTGAGCTGGTCGAGCATCTTCTGCTCTTCACGCAACTGATCGTCGCTGTAGCTGGCCGCCTTGATCGAGAGGCCGATCCGGCGGTCTGCCTTGTCGATCTTGATCACGCGCGCGGTCACGTCCTGGCCGACCTTGAGCACGTTCTTGATCTTCTCGATGCGGTCTTCGCTGACCTGCGAGATATGCACCAGGCCATCGATGTCGTGCTCCAGGCCGATGAAGGCACCGAAGCTCGCGAGCTTGGTGACCTTGCCGGTGACGAGGTCGCCCACCTTGTGAAAGGCGTCGATCTTGTCCCACGGATCCACGGAGAGCTGCTTGAGGCCGAGCCCGATGCGCTGGTTTTCGCGGTCGATCTCGAGCACCACGGCTTCCACGGCGTCGCCCTTCTTCAGGACTTCCGACGGGTGGTTGATCTTGCGGGTCCACGAGATGTCGGAAACGTGGATCATGCCGTCGATGCCTTCCTCCAGCTCGACGAACGCGCCGTAGCTGGTGAGGTTGCGCACCTGGCCGGACACCTTGGTGCCGACGGGGTACTTGGCGACCGCGCTGTCCCACGGGTTGGTTTCGAGCTGGCGGATGCCGAGCGAGATCTTTTGCTCTTCACGATTGATGCCGAGCACGACCGCCTCGATCTCCTGATCGGGCTTGAGCACATCCGAGGGCTTGGCGATGCGCTTGGTCCACGAAAGCTCGGTGACATGCACGAGGCCTTCGACGCCGGGCTCGAGTTCCACGAACGCGCCGTACGGCACGAGGTTGACGACCTTGCCCTTGACCTTGACGCCCACGGTGTACTTCGACTCGATGCTTTCCCACGGGTTGGCGTGCTTCTGCTTGAGGCCGAGGCTGACGCGTTCCTTCTCGCGGTTGATGTCGAGGACGACGACGTCGAGTTCCTGGCCGACGCGCAGCATCTCGGACGGATGCCCGATGCGGCCCCAGCTCATGTCGGTGATGTGCAGCAAGCCATCGAGGCCATTGAGGTCGATGAACGCGCCGAAGTCGGTGAGGTTCTTGACCGTGCC
>JANLTG010000137.1:0-5321 GCA_031362805.1 bacterium | reverse complement strand
CGAGCGGTGGCTGGGCAAGGAATTTCCCGAGGGCGTCGTGCGCGCGATGGGCCGACGAGCGCAGGGCGATGAGGATGGGGCGCGGTGGTTTGGGCTGAAGGCACACGTACGAAACGTGGCTCTGACGGCGGACTTGGAAATGCACGTGGCGCCCAATGGTTACGTCGGCTTGTGCCGCATTAACGATGGCGCGGTGAACGTGTGTGGACTTTTTCGGCGCGGCGGCGGGGCGAACGATCGTGGCGCTGCAGGGTGGGAACGCTTGCGCGGCCAGCCGGGTTCACCATTGCATCAGCGGCTCGGCGCGGTGGAGTTCGACCCAGAATCTTTGTGCGCGGTGGCGGGTCTGTCGTTGCGATCGCATCGCGCTGGTGAACGTGATGAATTCTGTGTCGGCGATGCCATAACCATGATCCCGCCCGTGACCGGCAACGGCATGTCCATGGCCTTTGAGTCAGCGGAGTTGGCGGTCGAACCGCTGACCCGTTGGAGCCGCGATGAAGTCGCCTGGTCCGCAGCCAAACAAACGCTCGCCCGCCGCTGTGACACAACGTTTGCGCGCCGGCTGGCCTGGGCGCGCTGCCTGCAAACTCTCGTGCTCTCGGCCACGTGGCAACGGTCGCTGGTTTTTCTCGCGGGCCGGAGCGAATTTCTCTGGCGCTTCTGGTTCGGGCGGACGCGTTGAAGTCAGGCGGGGGAATTTTCCTTCGCCGTTTTTCCGCCGTGCGTCAACCGTTGCGGAATCAAATCAGAACCGCCGTCATGCGTGACAAAGACCGGTGAAGCAGCACGGAGTCGCAGGCGGTGGTGTTCGGGGCAAGCGCGATTCAGTTTACCGATCATTTCCAGTCGAACACGGTCACGGCGTCCAAATCCTTCCAGCCGGTTTTGGATTTGATTTTGGGTGTGATGCGGCCGGTGTATTGCAAAATCCGGTGTTGACCGTTCTTCTCAATCGTAAAAAAAAGTGGGTCCACCTTCAGGCCGACGACCCAACTCGAGGCCGCCATGCGAATCACCACCACGGGCTTTCCGCGCCAGCTGGTTTCAGCGGTGCGGGTAAAAGTGAACCCGACAGTTTCCATGCGGGGAACCACGAGGTAGCGGCATTTGACTTCCCGCCCGTTTATCAAGTCGCTCCAGTGGTCGGAAAGGAACGGCGCGACCATGTCGCTGGTCAGCGTATCTGGCCGCAGTGATTCGGTGGCACTTTCCAACTTGCCCTGCGGCACGCGGTAGTTGAATTCGATTTTCCCCGACGCTGGGTTCGATGGCTCGCGGAGGATTTTAGCGCTGCCATTAGCGCCGGTCTGCAACTCGTCCAGGGCGTAGGTGAGGAGTTGGTCGCCTTGATAGATCACGGTTTCCCGCCCCGCCAGCTGGCCGTCGGGAGCGGTGTATTCGCGCAGCACGGTGAGGTTCGTTCCGGCGCGGGTCGCGGTGCGCTTGAATTTGAACAATACATTCGTCCCGGTCGCGTCGTAAATGGTACCGGTAAATGAGGCGGGAACTTGGTATTTCAGCGGGACCGCGTCCGCCATTTCGCCGGCGAGCGCCGGCAAAACCAACCACCCAAAAGCCACCAGCAAAGCCGCGGTTAAGGCTTTGGCGCCGTTGCTTACAGGAACCAGATGTCTTAGTTGTCCGCGCATTACGTTCATCACCTCTACAGCGAAACAACCAAAATTCAAAGATCCAAAGGCGCTTGCGGTGTCCGTGGGGTGCGATCAAAAATGGGTGAGGCACTGGGAAGCGGAACGCCGCCTTCAGGCGGTAGGGACTGAGACCGCGTCCGCCGCTGCCGCCTGAAGGCGGCGTTCGTGTGCCCGGCAGAGGTCTGGTCTATCGGGGTGAACGGTCCCCAACGTAAAGGGGTCATCAAGGGGCAGTTCTGACTATTGACAACTCGCAAGGTTTGTTCCGGCAATTGTCGTCTCCGCGATGCGCTTCTGTTCAAGTCGCGTAGACGAAAAATTTGTAGAAACAGAAATTCCAGATCAGCCCAACCGACACGGCCAGCCCCTTGCAGGTGTTCCGCGAGATGACATCTTCAGTCAGCCAACGGTCGAGTCGGAGCGCTCGGGCGGACAACATTGCGAGGTTGACGGGCGTCTTCCATTTGTAAGTCGTGAGGTAGAGGACAGCGTTCTGCAACACGAACGCGGAGAAGGCGGTCGTCACCAGGAACCGGCCGGCGCGATCCAGCCAGGCGTCGCCGGCGGGTTGGAACACGAGGAACCAGTTCGCCAGGAAGGCCCAGGTCATCGCCGTCGTTACGGACACGATGTTGGCGGGAATACGTTTCCAGCCCAGCGCGCGCCCGGTCAGCAGGTTAAAGACGGCGAAGTCCACGGCCGTCGTGATGACGCCCACCGCGATGAAGCGCACAATCTGTTCAGCAGCGAGCATTAGGAATCCATTCGGTGACCGGCCCGACTTTGGGCGGAACCGATCCTCGGCGCAATCTTCGTGTCGGCGGCCAGGGAGCGCGGGTCTGTGACCCGCAGCAGCTGCCTAGTAACCAAGGGCGCGCAAATCCCGGAGCTCTGGCGTCCTTTAGCCTTGCTGCCGCTCGCAGAGCCGCGCCACCCAAAATGCCGTGCGACCCAACCAGCCTCAAACACCTGCAGCGCGGTTCATTATTGCCCACGGCGGAGTATGAGTATGAGCCATCCTGTCTGAGGCGCAACAGTTCGCGGGCAGGGTGCGTGGTTCTGCGGACAGACCGGCTGCTGCGACTGATCCTTCGGACACTGTCGCGCTCCATCAAAAACGAAGAGTTGACCCGGCGCGAAATTTGCAAAAAGTAGCGGCGATCCCGAAACACTGAACCAGCAAACTTCAATCGAGCTGACCGCATGAGAAAAATTCCCGCCCCGAGTCTGAATCGACGACGCTTCCTTCAAACCACCGGCGCCGGCGTGGCGCTGTTTAACATTCTGCCCGGCAGTCTCCTGCCCGGCGCGGAAACCTCCCCCAACGCGAAGCTCAACCTCGCCGGCATCGGCATCGGCAGCCGCGGCGGAGCCGACGTCGATGAGCTGAAAGGGCTCGGGCACAATATCGTGGCCCTGTGCGACGTGGATGAAAACTACGCCGCCAAGGAATTCGCAAAAACGCCCGACGCCAAACGGTTCGTCGACTACCGCGTGATGCTCGACAAGATGGGCAAGGAGATTGATGGCGTGATCATCGGCACGCCGGATCACACGCACGCGCTCATCGCCATGGAAGCGATGCGCCGTGGCAAACATGTCTATTGCGAAAAGCCGCTCACCCACACGGTCGAGGAAGCCCGCAAGCTCATGGCCGCGGCCCACGAATTCAAAGTGGTTACGCAACTCGGCAATCAGGGCCACTCCAGCGGTTCCATCCGCCGGGTGTGTGAGTGGATCTGGGCGGGCGCCATCGGCAACGTCCACACCGTTCATGCCGGCTGCGATGCTTTCAAGGAAGTCTATTGCCAGATTCCCAAGCTCGACAAAGTGAGCGAGAAGCAGGAGGTGCCGAAGGGGCTCGACTACGATCTCTGGGTTGGCCCGGTGCCATTTCGTGCCTACTCGCCGCTCTGGGTGCCCTGGAATTGGCGCGGCTGGATGCATTTCGGCGGCGGCGTGATTGGCGACTGGATCTGCCATGTGCTCGACCCCGCTTATTGGGCTTTGGATCTGGATGCGCCCACGTCCATAACGGCCGAGACCACCGGCTACGACCTGGCCAAGCACGGACTGACGTATCCGCCCGGCACAAAGATCACCTTCGAGTTTCCCGCTCGCAAGGCTCGTGGCCCGGTCAAAGTCGTCTGGCACGATGGCAACACGACCATTCCCAAACCGAAGGATTTTCCGGCCGACGAACAGGTTCCCGGCACCGGCGCGATCATCTTCGGCGACAAGGGCATGATCTCCCACGGTTCCCACGGCGGCGGCAACTGTCACATCCTGCCGGAGGGCCTCATGGAACAGCACTCCGGTAAGAATGCACCGGCGGAAAAAATTCCGCGCGTGCAGGGGCACGGCTGGGATTGGGCCGAGGCGATCCGCACGGGCCGCTCTGCTGGTTCAAACTTCGACTACGGCGCTCCGCTCACGCAGGTGGCGTTGCTCGGCCTCATCGCGCTGCGGTTCCCGGGGCAAACCCTCAAGTGGGATGACAAGGCGATGAAGTTTACGAACAACGAAGCCGCCAACGCACATCTGCGCACCGAGTATCGAGCCGGCTGGAAGGTTTGAGGTACTTGGAGTAGAAGCTAACGGAGTAACAGCGATCAAGAGGGACGGCATGTTGCCGTCCCTTTTTTGTTGGGGTCGCGGCCCGCGGTCCCTCCCTTCGTTTTAGCGGCGGCTCTATGAGCGCCGCCATTTCGCGTTGAGATTTCATCGGCGGTCACAGACCGCCGCTACACCTTGCCCGCTGCTCAGCGCCGGCCGCTCCCACTTCCTCCTTGCGACTTCCGGACTCGCTGGCAACGTTCAGTTCCTGAAATGTAACAAGGTTATGAAGAATACAATCACTCGCTTGCTCTGTGTCGGGGTGGCCCTTTTGTTCACCCTGACGTTGCGACTCTCCGCCCAAACCACCACCTTCACTTATCAGGGTCGCCTGATGGAGAGCGGCGCAGTTGTAACTGGCGTGCAAGACTTCGAGTTCCGGCTCTTCGGTGCCGTCACAGGCGGCGCGCAGATCGGTTCCGTTCTCACTCTCGACGACGTGGGCGTGACGAACGGCCTGTTCACCGCCACGCTGGATTTCGGCGCGAACTTCCCCGGTGCGGATCGCTTCCTCCAAATCGCCGTGCGTCCCGGCGCAAGCACGGGAGTTTACACCCCGCTCAATCCGCGCCGGCCCATCACTTCCACGCCGTATGCGATTCAGGCGGCCAATGCGACGGCGGCGGGCACCGTGACCGGCGGCGTTCCGGCGGCGCAAATCACGGGCACCCTGCCGCTGGCGCAACTGCCCGCCGCGGTCGTGACCAATGGCGCGAGCGGCGTGAACATATCCGGCACGTTCACGGGCAATGGTTCAGGCGTGACCAATGTGAACCTCACTCTGAATTCCGGCGGGGCCATTGCTTTGTCGGGTAACTTCGTCCTGGCCTCTTCACCGGGTGTGGGCATCGGACCTTATGCGGTCACCTCTGCGGATGTGAACGGGGATGGCAGACCCGACTTGATCAGCGCAAACTTCAATGACAACTCGCTGACGGTGTTGACCAACCACGGGAGCGGCGGCTTCCCCTTTTCCTCTTCAACTCTTGTGGGCTTCGGGCCTCTTTCCGTCACATCCACGGATGTAAATGGGGATGGCAAACCGGACTT
>JANLTG010000079.1:0-47454 GCA_031362805.1 bacterium | reverse complement strand
CAGAGGGCTTCGAGTTCGCCTTTCTTGAAATGCTTGGCGACCTCGGGCGTGGCTTTGAGCACTTCCACGAAATCCGCGTCGTCGCGGCCGGCGTGTTTGACTTCCCAGGTTTTCATCGCGGCGTCCTGGCAAAGTTTGTAGGCGGCTTCGCGGGTGAGACCTTTATTGATGAGCGCGAGGAGCACGGTCTGGCTGTTCCACATGCCGAGCGAGAGGCCGAGGTTCTTCTTCATGTTCGCGGGATAGACGACGAGGCCGTCCATCAGACGCGTGAGCAGGCCGAACATGTAATCGAGCAGCGTGCAACTGTCCGGGAAGATGATGCGCTCGACGCTGCTGTGGCTGATGTCGCGCTCGTGCCAGAGGGCGACGTTTTCCAGCGACGCCATCGCGTTGCCGCGCAGCACGCGCGCGAGGCCGGTGAGGCGTTCCCAGGTGATGGGGTTGCGCTTGTGCGGCATGGCACTGCTGCCTTTCTGGCCGACGGTGAAGGCTTCTTCGGCTTCGAGAACTTCGGTGCGTTGCAAATGACGGAACTCCACCGCCCAACGTTCAATGCTCGCGCCGACGAGTGCCATCGCGAGTTGGAATTCCGCGTGGATGTCGCGTTGCACGACTTGCGTGGCAATGGGCGCGGGGCGCAGGCCGAGTTTCTTGCAGACGTAAGCCTCCACGCGCGGGGACAAGTGAGCACTGGTGCCCACGGCGCCGGAAAGTTTGCCGACGCTGACGGTGAACTTGGCGGATTCCAAGCGGCGCAGGGCACGACCAAATTCATCGTGCATGAGCGCCATTTTCAGACCGAAGGTCGTCGGCTCGCCGTGGATGCCGTGGCTGCGTCCCATGCAGGGGGTGAACTTGTGTTCCTTCGCGCGCCGGGCAATGACGGGCAGCAAAGCTTTCACGTCGGCGATGAGGATTTCCGCGCTCTGCATCATCTGCACGCCGTAGCAGGTGTCGCCCACGTCGCTGCTCGTCAGGCCGAAATGAAACCACCGGCTGGCGTCGTTGTTGATGGCTTCGGCAACGGCGGTGGTGAAACCGATGACGTCGTGGTTGAGCACCTTCTCCAGTTCCTTCTGGCGCGCGACGAGGCCGGGGAGATCGGCGAACCATTTATCGCCGCCAGCTTTGAGCTTCGCGAAATCTTTGGCGGGAACGACGCCTTCCTTGACCAACGCTTCGCTGGCGAGGAGTTCGATCTGCAACCAGATCTTGAGTTTGTTTTCGTCCGTCCAGATGGCCCGCATTTCGGGGCGCGAGTAACGCGTAATCATGTGCCGACGAATCTACGGATCGCGGGCAGGCACGACAACGACGAAGCGTTGGACGTGGAAAAGTCGACTGGGGACGATGGCTACCGGCCCCCGGTGAGAAATGAATATCCGGTCGGCAAACGCTGGCGCAGGCAGCTGGCGATGCCCACGCAGAGGGCGATCACCACCAGGGGCATCAGGAAGTAGGAGAGCAGGTTCGTCAGCGGGTTTGGGGTAAGCCATTGGGCCGCGATGCGCTGCAGAATAGGCAGCAGCGGGTCGAACGTCATGTAGATGAAAAACCGATAAGGCGAGAGACGCGTCAACCAGGTATGAACACCGGCGGGCAGCAGATCGTAGAAGCCCCACATGCCGAAGATGCCGACGAGGATGAGAAGATTGAAGAGCGGCGTCAGATTCCAGTCGGAGAACAGCGCCAAAATCGTATAGGCCGCCGCCGTTCCGATCCACGCCATAACCGCCAGCCGGCGCCAGAGGGCGTTGGAATACGAGGGTTGCAGCCGCAGGTAGCCAAGCGTGGCACCAATGCCGAAGAAGCACAGGCCTGTGCGATCCACCCCCGGATTGGGCAGATTCGAGAAATACACGACCAGGAACAGAAGGATGGTGAAGCCACGCAGTCGCGGCAGTACGAGGGCCAGCACCGGTACGGCGAAGGCCATGATGTAAATCAGGTCGCGGAGGAACCAAAGCTGGCTTGAGCTCGGCATGTTTAGAAAAAACGTCACCAACTGGCTGAACGTCAGCCCATCAGCCTCCCAAGCGGCGCGGTAAGCGGGATAGCTGGCGAGGGCGTGGGCGACAAAGTTGAGGGCCATGGTCAGAACGGTCCAGATCAGGAACGGTCCCAGCAGGGTGAAGACGCGCTTGCTCAACTTCCGGTGCAGCCCAAGCAGGGTGGGCCGCCAGCCAAAAAAGAAGAAAAACCCGGACGCCATGAAAAACACCGGATTGGTCACCCGCCACATTGAACCGCTCAGAAAGAACTGCACGGCGACCTCCAGGGGTGACGCGCCCGCGTCCGGTCCGACCAGGGAAACTACGGGGTGCTGATCTGCGCCGATTAAGGGCGCGTAGGTGTTGGAGTGGTTGAACACCACCAACATGCTGAGGACAAGGCAGAGGTTGCGAATCTTGGTGTTGAAGGCGGGCGCGGCGCGTGTCTCGGTTTCCGTGACGGGGAGAGCTGGCACCGCCGCCCTGCGCAACCACGCTGGCAAAATCATCCACAGGGTGGACTGTGTATTTCCAATTTTAGACATCGTAAAACAAAGCCTTCACTCTTTCCATGCGGGAAACCCGGGCAAAGTCCGCAGAAAAAGGTTCAAAGCGCAGAAAAACTCATCACACGTGCAACCACCTTTTGAATTCGAGGTGGAATTTTGCGGAAAGCCGCAATTTGAGCCCGGCAGAAGGCACGAGAGCCTCGTCGAACCGCTGAGCGGAATGCCGCTACGCAAATACTAGACCACTGCGACACGGTTGAAGTTACCAGCGGACCAGGCAAGCCCAAGGGTTGGATCGTGGCAGGGGTGGTGGTCGATGCCGGGCCACGGATTCCCAGAGTGGACAGCGCGGAAATGTTGGGGCATACCATAGCTTCGTTGAAACCAGCACCCCAATACATGTGGCGACTCCCGGTGGGAATAGCCGCCGGAGCGATGGTGATGCTATCGCCGGCGCGTGGTGAATTGGCGGACGATTATGCCAAAGATATCCGGCCGCTCATGGTCAAGAAGTGTTACGACTGCCATAACGCCGAGAAGACCAAGGGCGATCTCAACTTGGAGCGGTTTGCCGATCTTGAGCTTATCAAGGCCGAGCCTGAGCTTTGGCAGAACGTCCTCGAAAAGGTGCAGGCCTACGAAATGCCGCCCAAGAAATCGGGGGAGCTGGACTTCGGTCAGTTCCAGAAAATGGCCGACTTCCTTCGCGCGCTGCCCAGGCCGGAAAAGCCCGACTGCGACCAGCTCGCTTCCGACCGCACCGCGAGCTATTACCGCGGCTATGTGATGAGCCGGCGTCTGAACCGCGCGGAATACATCAACACCATCCGCGATCTTTTTGGGGTCGAGCTGGATTTGAAGCTCGAACAGTTGCTGTCGGCGGACGGCGGCGGTGGCGAAGGGTTTGACACCACCGGCGACACGCTTTTCACGTCGTCCATTCACATCGAGAAGTTTCTGGCTGCGGCGGATCAGATCTTGAACGCCGTTTTGCCCGAGCGCACACGCGGTCAAAGCCCGGAGTGGCGCGCGGCCCGCGAGCGAATTCTTTTCAAGGAGCCGCGCTGGTTCGCAAACGCGGAGCCGCCGGCGCGTGAGGTGATCAGCGCGTTCGCCCGCCGGGCATGGCGTCGTCCGGTGACGACTGATGAAGTGGAACGGCTGCTGGAACTCTTTCGGCGCGCGGATGAACGCGGCGACAGTTACGCCGCCTCCGTTCGCCTGGCGCTGAAGGGCGTGTTGATCTCGCCGCACTTTCTTTTTCTCGCCGAGCCTGAGCCGGTCGAGACGGGCATCCAGCGACTGGCGGACGTGCCGCTGGCGAGCAAGCTTTCCTACTTCGTATGGTCATCGATGCCGGATGAGGAGTTGTTGTCCCGGGCGGAGCAGGGGCAACTGTCTGACCTGACAGTTTACCGCGCGCAGATCGCGCGCATGCTGAAAGATCCCAAAGCGCAGGCGCTGGGCGAACGGTTTGCGCTGCAATGGCTCGATCTCGACCGGTTGGGCAGCGAAGTGAAACCCGATGCCACGCGCTATCCGGAGTTTGATGCCGCGCTCGGCAACGCGATGAAGCACGAGGTGACGGCTTATTTCAACAATCTGGTCCGCGAAGACCGCTCGCTTGTGGAGTTGATCGACAGCAAGTACACGTTCGCCAACGAACGCCTCGCGCAACTCTACGGGATCGCGGGTGTGACGGGTGAGGAATTGCAGCGCGTCGAGTTAGCGGACGCGAGTCGCGGTGGTCTGCTCGGAATGGCGGCGGTTCACTCGATGACCTCTTTTCCCTTGCGCACCAGCCCGGTGCTCCGCGGACGCTGGATTCTGGAGTCGTTGCTGGGCGACATAATTCCGCCGCCGCCGCCGGACGTGCCGGCGTTGAGTGAAGAGGCCGCGGCGACGCACGGGCTCTCCCTGCGCCAGCAACTGGAGCAACACCGGCTCAAGGCGGAGTGCGCCGCGTGCCACGACAAGATGGACCCGCTCGGCTTCGGTCTGGAAAATTTCGACAACCTCGGCCGCTGGCGCCGGGAGATGAATGGGCAGCCGCTGGACACCAAGGGGACGCTGCCCTCGGGCGAAACTTACGAAGGTGCGGCTGGCTTGAAGCAGGTGCTCCTGGCGCGCAAGGACAAGATCATGCGGCACCTGGCCAGGAAGATGACCGGCTTCGCGTTCGGTCGGGAATTGAACAAGTTCGACAACTGCGTTATTGATGACGCCATGAAAGCGCTGGAGCACAATGACTGGCGGGCCACCGTCCTCATCGAGACGATCGCCATCAGCTATCCTTTCCAGCACCGCTTTTACCCCAAGCCCACCCAACCGGAATCCTGAGATGTCACGAGCAAACCTATCCGCGCGCACTTCAATCGACGGCGCACCGGCCATTTTGCAGCGCGCCTGGCGCATTCCTCGCCGTTCGTTTCTCAAAGGTGCCGGGGCCATGCTCGGCCTGCCGTTGCTCGATGCGATGGGCAAAGTGTCGGCTGTGGCCGCGCCGGACGCGCTCGCCTCGACCAAAGCAGCAAAGCACGTCCAAGCGCCCGTCCGCATGGCTTGCATCTATTTCCCGAACGGCGTTTGGGAGAAGAACTGGTTCCCCACGAAAGAGGGCGCGGACTACGAGCTGCCGTCCGCCTTGGAGCCGTTGGCGAAACATCGGGGCAAGCTGCTGGTGTTCTCGGGCCTCGATAAACAGCACAGCCACCAGGGCGACGGGCATTACGCGAAGACGGCGAACTTCCTGACCGGCCTGCCGGTGCGCAAGACCGCCGGCAAAGACATCAGCGTCGGCGGCATTTCGATCGATCAGTTGTGCGCGCAGCAGATCGGGCATCTCACGCCGTTGCCGTCGATGGAACTCGGCATTGACCCGGTGATTTCCGGGATCGACACGAACGTCGGTTATACGCGCCTCTACGGCTGTTACATTTCGTGGCGCTCGCCGAGTCTGCCGCTCGCGAAGGAGATCAATCCCCGGCTGGCCTATGAGAAACTGTATGGCGTCATGAATGCCGGCCAGATCTCCGCGGCGGATCGTCGCCAGCAGGAGGACAACAAGGCGCTGCTCGATCTGGTGCTCGACGACGCCGGCAAATTGCGCGGACGGCTGGGGCGCGACGATCAATTCAAACTCGACGAATACCTGGACGCCGTGCGCGAGGTGGAGAAGCGGCTCGAGTTCTTCTCGAAGCCTGATCCGCGTGAATGGCAGCCCGAGTCGGTGCCGGGCGAAATCATGGCGGCGCCGAAAGGTGAACCTGGCGACTATCAGGAACACGCACGCCTGATGCTCGACATGATCGCGCTGGCGTTCTGGACCGACAGCACGCGCATCGGCAGCTTCATGTTCGCGAACGACGTGTCGGGAAGGAATTTTGGGAAGCTGATTTCCGGCGCGGCGGGTTCGCATCATGAGTTCAGCCATCACCAGGACAAGGCGGAGAAGGTCGAGCCCTACACCAAGATCAACCGCTGGCATAACGAGCAGCTCGCTTACTTGCTGGACAAGCTGGCAGCGATCAAGGAGGGCGAACGCACGTTGCTCGACAACAGCATGATCATGTTTGGTTCCAGCTTCTCCGATGGCAACCGGCATGATCCGAACAACCTGCCGGTCATTCTGGCCGGCGGCGGTGGCGGGCGGCTCAAGACCGGCCGCCACATTGCGAGCCCGAAGGGGACGCCGCTGTGCAATCTCTACGTCCCGATGCTCGATTGCATGGGCGCGCCGGTGGATTCGTTCGGCGACAGCACGGGTTCGCTGACGATCACCTGATCGCGAGTGGGAGCGACGGATCGCAGGGTGGATTCCAAGTCCTTCGAGGCTGCGCTTACGCTGGCAACAGGGAGCAACCGCGAGGTTCGGCTGCTTCGGCCCGACCAATCAGTTCAAAGCCGTCCGCCCGGCGGATCACCAGGTCGTCCGTCTGAATCGCCAGCACGGAGAACGCGTTGGCCAGATCGAAGATTTGAAGCAGACCAGCCCGGCCTTCAGGAATTTCCCCGCCATCCTCGGAGGAGACGATGCGCGCCCGAGCCCACGGCGGGAAGCGGAACAGCCGCGGACCAACCGTATCGCCCGCGACGAGATCGTAGGCCTGCGAGCTGAGCTCGCACATGCCGTACTCGCAGACGATTCGTTCGGGCGGCGCACCCAGCCGATCCGTGATCAGCGAGTGAAGCTCGGCTTGCGGCAGCGCGCGGGACCGCCCTTTGTAGCCGCCGGTTTCCATCACCGTCGAACCGGGCGGAAGCTGGACCCGCACGTCCCGGCTGATCAACCAATCAACGAGGTGGACGAAGTTAAACGCGGTGCCGGTCACGATGACGGGTTGGTTCAACACAGCGTAGCGATTCAGCCACGAAGCCACCTTGTCCGGTTCCAGAGCCCACGTGGCATCGTCCTTCACGCCGCCGGCGAACCAGGAATCGAGGCTGCAAACTTCCGTGCGCAGAACTTCGAGCATGTGTACGAGCGACGAGCGCGGCGCCATTTGCCCCGACGGTGTGAGCGACAACAGGTGCGGCCGGTTGGTGTAGTCGGGCAGATGCCGTTTGAACCACGGCCGAAGGGAGGCGTGATAGAGCTCAAGCGACAGGGCGTTGTGGAAGTGACGGCTGGGCTTCTGCGCCGTGATGCCGGAAGAGTGAAAGACCGTTGGCCGGTCGTCGGCGGGCAGGCAGGTGAACTCAAAATCCTTGAACGCCGCGGTCGGGACCGCGGGAATCTGGGCCCAGTGGGCGATTTCCCCGGGCGTTCGGCGCCGGGCGTTGCACAGCGCGCGGTACGGCTCGTTGTGGGCGAACTGCCAGCAGAACAGTTCCAAAGCGAGTTCGTTGAAATGTTCGTCGGGCTGCGCCGGCGACAGCGCGGCGGGCGAAGTGGCGGCCGATTCGATGAAGCGGAACACTTTGCTGGCGGGGTGCTGGGCAGTAAGTGGTTCGGCGGGCATTGAGCGGAATTCGTTGCTTGATCCGGGGCGACCCTGATCGGAATCCCTCGGCAGGTAAAGGATCGACACGACCAAAGCGCACATTCACAGACAGTTGGCGGATGATCGTTCACAACGTTTGCCTGCGGCTGGGAGCCGTGTCATGCTCGGTCCATGTCCAATTCCAATTGGGAATCGAAGTTTGAGAAAATTTTTGAGGCCGGAGTGCTGGCTTGCAAGGCCGGCGAGCAACAACCTGACAAGCTCGTCACCACCCGCGACCAGGTGTTTCTGGGGACGATCGGTTGCACCGCGCAGGAGCTTTTCGATTTCGCAGACGACTTCTGCGAGTATGGCGCTCCGGATTTTGCAACCGTGCTTGCGGTGACGGCCATCCGCCGGCGTTATTTCTTGGATGTGCAACACGGGATCCCATCGCAATTCCACGTGGATCCTCACGAGCTGCCGCCCAAAAACGAGGCGCTGGATGGTTTCCGCTGGCTGCCGCGCATCATCGCCAAGGCGCGGGCCAAATTGCGTGGCGAGCTTGACCCCTCGATCATGTATGGCTGTGGCGGCGACCGGGAATTTCTCGAAAGCATCGGGATGCCGATGCCGCAATTCCTGCAAATGGTTTGGGACGCCGGGCAGGACGATCAGGCGATCGTGGAGGCGGTCAAGGGCTCGCTCGCCGCGGTTCGCTGAGTTGCGGCCGGCGGCGGCGTCAGGCCTTTTCCTCTGCCCGATCGAGCCACTTCTTGAGCAGTTGAAGCGCCTTCGCCCGGTGGCTGAGCTGGTTCTTCACATCCTCACCCAATGACGCGAACGAGTCCGTGTGTCCGGTGGGAACGAACAGCGGATCGTAGCCGAAGCCGCCGCGCCCGCTGGCTCCGAATAAAATCCTGCCCGCGCAGGCGCCGCTGGACAGGAGCGTGCGTTTCTCCAGGGTGTTTCCAATCAGATCAGTCGTGCGCCGCAGATCGTCGTAGAGCTCCAGCGGTGTGACCGCCACCACGCAGCGAAACCGGGCCGTGCGCTTTTCCTCGGGCACGCCCTTTAGCGCCGCGAGCAACTTCTGATTGTTGGCGGCATCCGGCGCATTGCCCGTCAGGTCGGTGCCGATGTGCGCGAAGCGGGCGGAATGAACGCCCGGCGAACCGCCCAACGCATCCACCTCGAGGCCGCTGTCGTCGGCCAGCACAAAGAGGGGGCCGCGTTCCTCGGGATCGGGCGTCAGCAACGGCGATTGAAAGCGCGGATTCTTCAGCAGCCAGTGCGCGAGCCCGACGGCTTTCTTGGTGGCATTTTCGTCGAAGGTGTTGCCGTCCTCGCGGATGGCCGGCGCCACTATGAAATCGTCCAGCGTAAAATAGCGGCAGGCCGGTCCCAGGATCGACTTGATCTCTTGCACCTTGTGCGCGTTCCGCGTGGCAATGACGAGCGTGATCATGCGCCCGCAGCTTCGGGCATCGCCGCGCGTCGGCAAGCGAAACTTTGTTTCAGCGAACGTGGTGAGTTCGATTTCGCGAACCGCAGATAACTTTTGCCGCGGCCCAACTCCTTGCTTAAGCTCGCCGCACCGAAAATGGAAACGATCCAGCTTGGCAACAGTTCGTTAAAACCCTCGCGTCTCGCCTACGGGTGCTGGCGCATTGCCGGCAGTTGGGAGCCGGAGCAGGTCACCGCCGACAGCCTCCAGGCTGGCCAGCGCGCCGTGCTCGCCGCTGTCGACGCGGGCTACACGTTCTTTGATCACGCGAACATCTACTGCGTCGGCCGCTGCGAAGAGCTCTTTGGCCAAGTGCTGAAGGAAACGCCCGGCCTGCGCGACCGGATATTGATCGCGTCGAAGTGCGGCATCCGCTTTGCCGATGATCGCGTGCCTGGTGCGCCTTATCGTTACGATTCGTCGAGTGACCACATTCGGGAGGCTTGCGAGGCCTCGCTCAAGCGGCTCCGCGTGGACCACCTTGATCTCTATCAGATTCATCGGCCGGACTATCTCGGCGACCCGCACGAAATTGCGGGTGCGTTCGCCGTGCTGCTCGACGCCGGCAAGGTCCGGCACTTCGGCGTGAGCAATTGCCGGCCGTCCTACCTGACCGCGTTGCAGGCGGCCTGTCCGTTTCCGCTCGTGGCTAATCAGGTGGAAATCAGCCTCGCCCATCGCGACGCGCTGGATGATGGCACGCTCGATCAATGCCTTGCCGAGCACCTGACCCCGATGGCGTGGAGCCCGTTGGGCGGCGGTCAATTGGCCGATGGCGCCACGCGCGTGCTGCCTTCGCAGGAAGGCTATGGCAGCGACCGGTTGATCAAGGCGCTCGATGAACTGGCGAAGCAGCATGGCAGGACCCGCGCGAACATCGCCCTGGCCTGGTTGCTCCAGCATCCGGCGAAGATCATGCCGGTCATCGGCTCGACCAAACCCGACCGTATCCGCGATGCCGCGAAGTCGCTCGACGTGAAACTCAGCCGCGAGGATTGGTATGATCTGCTGGTCGCCGCGCGCGGCGAGCGATTGCCGTGATCCCCGTTATCTGTGTCTATTTGCGTTCAACTGTGGTTTTGAAATGAATCCCTCTGTTTCCAGCGCATCCCCCGCATCCCTCGGCTACCGCATGCCCGCCGAATGGGAACCCCACGTCGCCACCTGGCTCACCTGGCCGCGACCCGAAGGCATCAGCTTTCCCGGCAAGTACGACACCGTGCCGCCGGTCTATGCCTCGTTCATCAAGGAACTCGTCGAGGTCGAGGACGTGAACATCAACGTCTGGCACGCCGACATGGAAGCCTGGGTGTGCGGCCTGTTGACGCAGCACGGCACGCCGCTTGATCGCGTGCATTTCCACCGCTTCCCGGCCTACGAACCATGGTGTCGCGATCACGGCCCGATCTTCCTCGTGCGCGAAAATGCCGGCCGTCACGAACGCGCCATCGTGGATTGGGGCTACAACGCCTGGGGCAACAAGTATCCGCCGTGCGATCTCGACGACGCCGTGCCGCAACACGTCGCCAAACTGCGCGGCCTGCCGCTCTTCTCGCCGGGCATCGTCATGGAAGGCGGCTCGCTCGACGTGAACGGCAAAGGCACGTTGCTGACGACGGAGTCCTGCCTCCTCAATCCGAATCGCAATCCCGATCTGACCAAGGTCGAGATCGAGCAACACCTAAAGGATTACCTCGGCGTGACGCACGTGCTCTGGCTCGGCGACGGCATTGTCGGCGACGACACGGACGGGCACATCGATGATCTCACACGTTTCGTCGATCCGCAGACGGTGGTGACCGTGGTCGAGGAAGATCCGGCCGACGAGAATCACAAACCACTTCAGGAAAATCTCGAACGGCTGAAGACCATGAAAGATCAGGACGGCCGCCCGTTGCGCGTGGTGGAACTGCCGATGCCGCGCTTGCTCGAATACGAAGGGCAGCGTTTGCCCGCGAGCTACGCCAACTTCTACCTCGCCAACGGCAAGGTGATCGTCCCGACCTACCGCGATCCCAACGACCGCAAGGCGCTGGAGATTTTGCAGGGCGAGTTTCCCGGCCGCCGCGTCATCGGTCTCGACTCGATGGAACTGATCTGGGGCCTCGGCTCCTTCCACTGCATCAGCCAGCAGGAACCGGAGTGATGAGAGATCACTCAGCGGTTGGCAAAAGTGAGAAGTGGCCATTTTAAGCCGGGGTGTAGGAAGCTTCGGGCAACTCCGAGAGGGTTATGCGCGCCATCCCCTAACCTGAACGTCTCGCTGGCGCTCGCCGGGAGTTACGGCGGCGCGGCAACGCCGCCCTACCCAGTGTTGGTAGAGCGGACCTGCCGGTCCGCCGTGACTTCCCGCCGGCAATCGAAGCGATGTTGGCGGCGGGCGCCCCGCTGATCCAACCCGCCCAACCTCGCCCTTTCCCCGACAAGAAATCGTCACTTGAAAAGCTGTCCACAAAGTGGCAGACAGACTCCATCGCGGGGTTCCAGCAACCGATCCCCAAGCCCAATGCGCCCATCCGATTCCAACTCCGCCGAGCACCCGCCATTGATTGATCTGGCGCGACTGCCCAATCCGGTGCTGCGCGCGCTGCTGCCGATCCTCGGGCCGTCGCTCAATCGCTTGTTGGCGATCGATGCGATTAACCAGGTCCATCACGACGTCGCTACGACTGCCACGTCGGAAACTTTTTTCGCGAAGACCCTGGAGGTGCTGGGCTGCCGCTATGAAATCGCGGAATCGGATTTGCAGCGCATTCCGGACAGCGGGCCGGTGGTGGTCGTTTCCAATCATCCCCTCGGTGGCTTGGATGGCGTCATCCTCGGTGATCTGCTCCGGCGCCGGCGAAAGGACGTGAAGGTGATGGCGAACTATCTCCTGCGGAAGGTGCGCTTCGCGGACGAGCACATGATCTTCGTCGATCCCTTCGACGTCTCCAGCCCGGCGGCTCGCAACATTGCGCCGCTCCGGCAGTGCCTGAAACACCTGAAGGCGGGTGGCCTGCTGGCGGCCTTCCCGGGCAACAAGGTGTCACACTACCAATGGCGGCGCGGCGAGATTGCCGATCCCGAGTGGGTCGCGCACATCGCGGGACTGATCCGGCGCAGCGGCGCGAGCGCCCTGCCGGTTTACATCGAGGGCGGCAACAGTCGCTTTTTCAACCTCGCGGGCTTGCTGCATCCGCAATTGCGCACCGCGTTGCTGCCCCGCGAATTCGTGCAGCGCGGTCGTTCGGGAAAGCCGATCCGCGTGCATATCGGCGCCGCGATTCCGTCGCCAAGACTCAAGAAGTTCGAGTCCGACGAGGACATGATCCGCTTCCTTCGGGTCAATACCTACTTCCTCGGCAACCGGCCCAAGGCGAATGCGGTCACGCTCTCCACCGCGTTTGCCGAGAAGCAAAAGCGCGCCGAACCCGTTGCCGAACCGCACCCACCCGAGAAGTTGGAGGCCGACATCCTGGCGCTTCCCGCGGATGCGTGCCTGCTGCGCCAGGGCGATTTCGAGATCTACATCGCCACGCATCAGCAGATTCCCCACGTGATGCACGAGATCGGGCGCGGCCGCGAAATCAGCTTTCGCGCGGCTGGCGGCGGCGCCCTGACAGCGCTCGACCTGGCGCCGCAGGACGAGCATTACCGGCATCTCTTCCTGTGGAGCAAAAAAGATCGGGCCGTTGTCGGTGCCTATCGGCTTGGACTCGCCGACGAGATCATCGACCGGCTGGGACACCACGGATTGATCTGCAGCACGTTGTTCCACTTCAAGCCGGAGTTCGTCAAGAAGCTGAATCCCGGCCTCGAACTCGGCCGCTCCTACATCCTGCCCGAGTATCAGAAGAGCTATAATTCGCTGCTCCTGCTCTGGGCCGGCATCCTGGCGTTCATCGCCCGAAATCCGAAATACAACATCATCTTCGGCTCGGTGGCCCTGACCCACGGACCGACTTACGCGCCCGCTTCCCGGACGTTGATCGTGAATTTCCTGCGGCAACAGCACGGCAATCCCGGCCTCGCGGTGCAGATCGAGCCGGATGTTCCGTTTGAGGGCGTGCGGCTGAGCGGGCTGACTGCGGACGAGGTCAGCGGGCTGGTCCACGACATCGAGGACGTGTCGACGCTCGTCACCGGGCTGGAGGTCGATGGCCGCGGGGTGCCGATCCTGTTCAAACACTACGTGCGCATGAACGCGAAGCTGCTCGATTTCGGCATGTGGACTAATCACGGCAACTCGGTCGTGGGGTTCATGATGGCCGATCTCACCACGGCCCATCCGAAGTTTCTCCGCCGTTACATGGGCGAAGAGGGTTACCAAGGCTTCCGCCGGCACCACGAACTGGCGCAACCGGCCCCGATCCAGATCGAGGAATGAGGCGGGGTCGGAGCGCAGCGAATGGCGCCCCTTTGATGAGCGGCCTGCTGATCGGCTGCTGCGCGCTTACGTCACAAACTCCAGCTCCTGCCGGTGCGGGATGATGCCCGCATCAAACGCCCGGCCGAGGAAACGGCGGATGCTTTCGCGGCCTTTGTCACCGTAGTCGAGCGTCCAGTGGTTCACGTACATCCCCACGAACTTGTCGGCAAGATCGCGGCCCATGTCGCGGGCGTACTGCAAGGCGTGCTGCACGGCTTCGGCCCGATGATCGAGGCTGAACTGAATGCTGGCGGTCAAGATGTCTGACACGGCTTTGCGCACTGCGGGCGCGTGGCGCTTGTGAATCACGTTGCCGCCGAGGGGCAGGGGCAGGCCGTTGTTCTCGCGCCCCCACCAGACGCCGAGGTCTTCGCAAACGACGAGACCTTCGTTCTGATAGGTGAGTTGTCCCTCATGGATGATCAGGCCCACATCGGCCTGGCCGGATTTGACTGCTTGGAAGATTTGATCAAACGGGACGACGACGAAGTTCAAGTCCTTTGCCGGCTTGCCGAGCCAAAGTTGCAACGCCAGAAAGGCGCTGGTCATCGTGCCCGGCACGGCGATGCGCTGGCGGGTGATTTCTTCGCGACTGAACTTCTGTTTGGCGACGAGCATCGGCCCGTAGCCGTCGCCCATGCTCGCGCCACTGGGCAGCAAGGCATACTTGTCCGAGACGTAGGCGTAGGCGTGGATGCTGATGGCCGAGATGTCGAGTTCGCCGCGGGTGGCGCGTTCGTTGAGCCGTTGAATGTCCTGGAGGATGTGTTCGAACCGAAAGCCGGAGGTTGGGATCAATTCCTTGGCCAGGCCGTAGAACATGAAGGCGTCGTCCGGGTCGGGGGAATGTCCCAAAGTAAAAGTGCTCGTTTGCATGTTGATCAAAGCGCGGCGACGATGTCCAAAACGCTGGTTGAATGCAACCGGACAGGAAATCGCGCCCGGTCAAACTGATTGCCGTGCCGGGAGGCGCGTGCTAGCTTCCGCCACGTTTTAAGAGCAATGTCTGAAGATAACCGCAATAATCCCAATCGAAACGAGCGCAAGAGCGGCGAGTTTCGCGTCCCACCGCGTGCCTGGATTCTCTGGATCGTCATCATCGGCACCATCCCCATGCTGTTCCTCTTCCGGGACCGCGTGCAGACCAACGTCGAGACGTGGAATTACAAGCAGCTCGAGGAGAATTTCAAAGCGGGCACCATCGAGTCGGGCATGATCACCTACCTCCCGCAGTCGCCCGACCGCCGCGAACTCACGGGAAAGTACAAGAAGAAGGACGCCGCCGGTGAGTGGGAAAAGGACGCCGTCGCCGGTGGGACAAAGTTTTATCAGTTTCGCGTCAAGACCTCGCTGCCCGACAAGGAATTTGAAAAGCAACTGCTGCTTTCCGGCTTCGAAACCAGCGAGCCGAACACGATGCTCCTTGGTTTCGTTTATTCGCTCCTGCCGTTTCTACTGATCCTCGGGCTGATATATTTCTTTCTCATCCGGCAGATTCGTTCCGCCGGCAAGGGCGCGTTGAGCTTCGGCAAGAGCAAGGCGCGGATGCTGGCCAAGGACAAGAACAAGACCACCTTCAAGGACGTCGCCGGGGTCGAGGAGGCGAAGGATGAAGTCTCGGAGCTCGTCGAATTCCTGAAAGACCCGAAGAAATTTCAGCGCCTGGGCGGGCGCATTCCCAAGGGTGTGTTGATGGTCGGCCCTCCCGGCACGGGCAAGACGCTCTTGGCCAAGGCGATTGCCGGCGAAGCCGATGCCGCCTTCTTCAGCATCAGCGGTTCGGACTTTGTCGAGATGTTCGTGGGTGTCGGCGCCAGCCGGGTGCGCGACATGTTCGAGCAAGCCCGCAAGGCCACGCCCTGCCTGATCTTCATCGACGAAATTGACGCCGTGGGCCGCAGCCGGGGCGTTGGATTGGGTGGCGGTAATGACGAACGCGAACAGACTCTCAACGCGTTGCTCGTCGAGATGGACGGCTTCGACACGCAGGAGGGCATCATTATCATTGCCGCGACCAACCGCCCTGACGTGCTGGATCCGGCGTTGCTCCGGCCCGGTCGGTTCGACCGCCAGATCACGGTGAATCTGCCGGACGTGAAGGGCCGCGAAGCCATTCTCAAAGTCCACGCGAAGAACGTGAAGCTGGACCCGACGGCTGATCTTTCGGTGATCGCCCGGGGCACACCTGGGTTCTCCGGCGCCGAACTGGCGAATCTTTTGAACGAAGCCGCCTTGCTCGCCGCCCGCACCAATCGGAAGGCGGTCGGGTTGATGGAATTAGAAGAGGCCCGCGACAAGGTCCGCTGGGGTCGCGAGCGCCGCAGCATGGCGATGACTGATTTGGAAAAGCGCGACACGGCGTGGCACGAGGCCGGTCACGCGCTGGTCAACGTGTTGCTCAAGCACACGCATCCTTTGCACAAGGTGACCATTATCCCGCGCGGCCGCGCGCTGGGCATGACAATGATGTTGCCCAAGCAGGACATCCTGAGTCAGCGGCGCAAGCAGTTGATGGATGACCTCGCGGTCACCATGGGTGGGCGGATCGCGGAGAAGATGGTGGCGGACGACATTTCATCGGGCGCCTCCGGCGATATTCAAATGGCCACGGCCACGGCCAAGGCCATGATCATGCACTGGGGCATGAGCGAGAAGCTCGGCATGATCCAGTATGGCGACAACCAGGAGTACATGTATCTCGGCCGGGACATGATGCGGACCAAGGATTACAGCGAGAAGACTGCCCAAGAGATCGATGACGAGGTCAAGCGGCTCATCGACGAATCCTACCAGCGGGCGGAGGAATTGATCGTGGCCCACCGGGACAAGCTCGAGCTGATCGCCAAGGCCCTGCTCGAGTATGAAACGCTGGATGGCGTGCAGGTCGCCGAGATCGTCAACACTGGCAAGTTTACCCCTCCGCCGGTCAGGCCGAACGAGATCGATCCGCCCTCGGGCGCGCCGGCGGGCACGCCTTTGCCCGAGGTCATCAAACCGCGACCCCCGGAGCTTCCGGGCCTCGGCACGCCGGCGCCCGCCGCAGTTTGAGCGGCGGTTTGGTTGACTCCCATCCTCAGCCACACCTAGCCTTTGGCGCGCATGATCATCGCCCCCTCGCTGCTGGCGGCTGACTACGGCAAGCTCGCCGCTGAAGTGGTCCGCACCGAACGCTCCCAGGCCGACTGGCTGCACCTCGACATCATGGACGGGCATTTCGTGCCCAACCTTTCCTTCGGCCCGGAGTCCGCCCGCGTGGTCCGCTCGGCTTCAAAGAAACTTTTCCTAGACGTTCATCTGATGTGCTCGCGCCCGGAGATTCTGTTGGAACCCTTCGCGAAAAATGGCGCCGACTTGATCACCATTCACGCCGAGCTGGGTGACCAGGTCGAAGGGTTGATCTGGAAGATTCGTTCGCTGGGCAAGAAAGTTGGGCTCGCCGTCAATCCGCCGACCGCCATGGCGCAGGCGCAGCCGTTTTTGAAGAAGATCGATCTGCTGCTGGTGATGACAGTGAATCCCGGGTTCGGCGGTCAGCCCTTCATCGGCGAGGCGCTGACCAAGATCGAACAGGCGTGGACCTGGCGGAAAAAGGGCAACCTCAGCTATCGCATTGAAGTGGACGGCGGGATCAATTTTCAGACGGCGGTCGAATGCGCCAAGGCGGGGGCGGACACGCTGGTCAGCGGCACCGGGCTCTTCAAGCAGCGCAACATGAAATGGGCGGTTACGAAGATGCGCCGCGAAGCGGGCGCTGCCGAGCGGAAGGATTGAATCCCCGGTAGGGCGGACCTGCGGGTCCGCCGAAACTTTCCGTAAACCAGCGCAGCGATGTTTGCGGCCGGGGCGTCCGCATTGGAATCGTCGGACAATTCAGTCAGCAACTCATGGCACAGATCAAATTTGGAACGGACGGTTGGCGGGCGGTGATCGCCGAGGATTTCACCTTCGCGAACGTCGAGCGCGTCGCCCAGGCGGCGGCGACTTACTGGCTGGCGAACCCGGTCGCCGGCTGCCAGCCGCTCATCGTCGTCGGCTACGACCGCCGGTTTTTTTCTGACAAATTCGCCGAGCGTGTCACGGAAGTGCTGGCCGGCAATGGCCTGCAAGTGGTGTTGACCAACGTGCCGACGCCGACGCCGGCCGTCTCGCTCGCCGTCAAGCAGCTCAAGGCCGTGGGCGGCGTCATGATTACGGCCAGCCACAATCCGCCCGCGTTCAATGGCTTCAAGGTCAAGGCGTGGTTTGGTGGCTCGGCCGATCCGGAGATTTGCAAGGCGATCGAAGGTTGCCTCGATCAAAAACCGTTGGCCAGTCGGCCGCTGGCGGAGGCGAAGCGCGCTGGGCTGGTCACGATCAAGGACATCCGCCCGGCGCACTATCGCGCGATCAAGAAGCTGGTGAACTTCCCGGTGATCGCCAAGTCGCGGTTGCGTTTCGCCCATGAGGCGCTGTTTGGCGTCGGCGCCGGTTGCTTCGATGAATTGCTCAAGGGCACCACCTGCCAGGTCACCACGATCAACGCCGCGCATGACCCGAACTTTGGTGGCATCAACCCCGAACCGGTCGAGAAAAACTACGGCAACAGCCAGCGCTATCTCGCGAAGCATCCGCATGATCTCTGTCTCGTGACGGATGGCGATGCCGATCGCGTGGGCGGCATGGATGGCCACGGTCGCTATCTCTCGACGCACCAGTTGATCTGCCTGTTGTTGCATCACTACATTCACAATCGCCAAGCCACTGGTCGCGTGATCAAGGCGCTGACCACGACCTCGATGGTCGATCGCATGTGCGAGCACTACGGACTCGAACTCGTCGAGACTGGCGTCGGCTTCAAATACATCTGCGCGGAGATGATCAAAGGAAATGTGCTGCTCGGCTTCGAGGAAAGCGGCGGCATTGGTTTCCCCGGCCACGTGCCGGAACGCGACGGAATTCTCGCCGGCATGATGCTACTGGAAATGCTCGCCACCGAGCGGAAGCCTTTGAACAAGTTGCTCGCGGGATTGGAAAAGCAATATGGCCCGCATCGCTATGCGCGCATCGACACGCGCTTCCCGTTGGAGAAACGCGCGGCGTTGATGGAGTTCTGCAAAGCCAATCCGCCAGCCAAATTGCTCGGCTCGCCGCTTAAAGACGTGAAGTCCTACGACGGTGTGAAGTATATCGCCGAGAACGGCAGTTGGCTCATGCTCCGCGGCTCGGGCACTGAACCCATCCTCCGCATCTATGCTGAAGCGAGTTCCGATCGGGATGCGCAGCGGTTGCTCGCGCTCGGCGTGGCGATCACGAAGAAGGTGTAGTCGTCCGACAATCTTGGGGTGGGCGATCAACCCGACCCGACCCGGCAGTACGCCGTCCCCCACCGCTCCTCAGCTGGATCCATGCAGTTGGATTGGGGAGCGCGCGCGGCGCGCGGGCTGCGGAGCCGTCCCGGCGACGCCTTCCGTCGGCCGCGTATTGGCAAACCAAACCGTGCTGTAAAATTCTTAATTCAAACGGTGTTCGGCGCGTCGCCGAACGCGGCCCGCGAGCCGCGCGCGCTCCGTTGAACGGAATCGTTTCGGCTCACGGAATCACTTCGTGCCGCTCTTTGAGCCGGGCGTCCAGCACGAGTCGCGCATCGGTCATCCGCTGTTCGCAGGCGGCCAGGACGACGTGCCGCAAGTGTTCCGCTTCAATCAAACGCGGCACGCTCACGTAGTCCGCACCGGCGGCGTAGAGGCCCGGTACGTCTTCCAGTTTCTCCGCGTGCATGATGATTTGGGCGTGCTGGTTTAACGTGCGCAGCTCCTTGAGCATCCGCAGATTATTCGAACCGCGCAGCACCGTGTTGGGCAACGTGCAGACGATCACCTCCGCGCCCGCCAATCCCGCGTGGAGCAGGGTGTCGCGCTGGGTGATGTCGCCATAGATGATCCGCACGCCGCGCCGGCGCAATTCGCGGCCGACGAGCGGATTGAAATCAACCACGGCCAGACGCGGCAGCAGCTCAGGCGAATGGCGGGTGATTTCCTCGAGCAATGAGCTGGCCGTCCACGAGAAGCCCAGCAAGTAGATCGAGGCGGAAGCAGGGCTGGAACTATCGGCGGCTGCGAAGAGTGACTTCTCGTCCAGATCCCGCAGGCCGATCGCGCGCAGGACCGGGCGGGCGGATTTCAGCAACAGTTCCGATTTGCTGATCGCGTAAGATGACATGATCGCCGTGATCACGAAGGCATAGAGAATCACGCCGGTGGTCTGCGGGCTGATGTGATTAAAAGTCAGCCCCAGCGCCACGATCACGAGCGAGAACTCACTGATCTGGCTCAGGTTGATGGTCGGCAGCAGGCTGCCCCGGAAGCCCATGTTTTGCAGATAGAGCGGCGGGAAGACCGTCAGCAGGCGGCTCACCACGACGACGCCAACCAGCAGGATGGAGTTGAGCAGCATGGTCGTGGTGGGCGCGGGAATCTGCATGCCCAGCGAGACGAGAAACAAGGTCACGAAAAAGTCGCGCAAGGTGTTCACCCGGGCCGCCACATCCAGCGTGTAGGGAAAAGTGGATAGCGCCACGCCGGCGATCAACGCGCCCATCTCGCGCGACAGACCCAACTGCCAAGCCAGGGCCGCGACGAGAAAGCACCAGGCCAGGGCCCCCACCAGCACGAGCTCCGGGAGGCGCGAGACGGATTTGAACAAGGGCGGCAGCACGTAGCGGCTGGCTGAAAATGCGGCCGCAACCAGCACCACGACCTTGAACAGCGAGAACACCACGCGATCCACCGCGGGATTCGTCAGGTCATTTTGCAGCGCGAGAAAAAGAATGGCCGCGACGTCCTGCAGCACCAGCACTCCCAGCGTTACCCGGCCGGGGAAGGTGTCCAATTCGCGCTTGTCGTAGAGGATTTTGACGATGATCACCGTGCTGCTGAAGGTCACCGCCAGCGCGAGATAAAGGCCGTCCAGTTGGCCGTCGCTCAGGGGAAAGCCGGCGACCTTGAAAGCCAGCAGCCCCAGCAGCAGACAGCCCACGATCTGAACGGCGGCGGTAAAGAGGATGACCTTGCCTGAGCTCAAGACTTTCTTCAGGTCGATCTCCAGGCCGATCATGAACAGCAGGAACAGCAGCCCGAGTTCGCCAATGGTCTCGATGGTGTGCTGGTCCTGCACCAAGCCCAGCCCGACGGGGCCCGCCAGGAAGCCCGCGCCCAGGTAGGCCACGATGATGGGCTGGCGCGACCATTGGGACAGCACCGCCAGCCCGAAGGCGACGACGATGCAGATCGCGATGTCATTGATCAGCGAATGTTCCACGCGCGGAGAACTTATGAGGAGCAACCATCGGAGGGAAGCGGGAAGCGACTGCCGGAGCGATGAATGCTTGAACTTGGTTGCTCGGATTGGTCGCGCCGTTCTGGATCAAGCTCAGGACGGCCGCGAGGTTCAGCACCGCCGGTTCGCCAATCTGTTGCCGCCCGCAGCCGAGGCGGGTTCGGTCCCTCATTCCTCGTCGAGATCATTGGCTTAACGCCGAAGCAAGGACTTGCCCGGCCGCCGTAAATCCTTTACTCAAAACTCAGCGTGCGAGTAGCAACAACCAACCCCCCTCACAATAGGACCAACTCAGTTTGGCCTACTGTCTGTTAGGCGGCAGCACACGCCATGAGCAGTGAGACCACTTTACACATCATCTATCTGGAGTCGCGGATGCTACTCAGTAAGAAGCGTTACTCTGGCTGGAGAGAGGTTCAGAACGAGTTTGCCGACTACAAGGCATCACTCGGACCGTGGCCGGCCACAGAGGTTCTCGATTTCTTGCACACTGAGTATCCCAAGAGCTGCCCTTTCTCGGACGAGCAGGTGCGGAGATTTTTGGATTCAGATGATGAGACGATTGCCGCCTAATCACCAAAGGATTGGAAAGGACCGGAGCGCGCTGGTGATGTTTGCTGGGAAGTGAGGGCTGATCGCACGCAGCGCCGGGACGAAGCGGAGTCGCGCGCTCCAGCGGTGAGTTTTTCATGCCTGAATGCTCGACCTTCCAAATCCAACGCGACGCAAGCTTAGTTACTGCCGGAGCTTCGCCCTATCGGGTGTTCGCCACCGTGGTGACCTGTTCACCCGGCTTCACCTTCTGCTCCTTCAGCTTTTCACTCCAGGTGATCAGGCCCGAGCCCACGACGATCAAGGCCACGCCGAACCAGCGGAGGTAGGTGACTTCTTCCTGGAGCACAAACTTCGCGGCCACGGTCGTCAGCACTAACCCGAGCGACGTCAGCGGCCAGATGAAGCTCACGTCACCGCGCGAGAGCAGATACAGCAAAGTGCCGAAGAACGTGGCTTCGAGCGCGATGCCGATCAAGATGCTCGGGTTGGTCGCGCCGTTCCGGATCAAGCCCAGGACGGCCGCGAGATTCATCACCGCCGGTTCACCAATCTGTTTCAGCCCGCGGCTGAGATACACGACGCCGACCGCCTCGAACACCAGACCGATCAGCAGGATGATCACGTACTTGAACATGCGTCACAAATCCTGATAGCGGCACAATTGGATGCCGAGCTTTTTTGTGAGCCCCTTCACGAACGGACTGGTCAGCGCCGCGAACTCGTCCGGGAATTTCTCCAGGCACGGATGCGAATAGATCTCGACGTCGCCGGCGGGTAGGCGGGACAGCAACTTCAGCAGGTAGTCCTCGTTGACCCGCGCGTTCTGCAACAAGCCGAACACAGTGTCTGTGTGCCGGATGCCCAGTCGGCTGAGTGCCGGTCGCGCACGGGCGCTGAGCAGATTGAAAATGAAGGCGTGGGAAAGGCGATAGAGCAATTGACCGCTCGCGAGCTTGGTGTTCAGCCAGAACGGATCGCGCGTCAGGCGAAGCGGCGGAAGGGCGGATTCATCCGCCCCGATGACGTCGCGAAGCGGATGAATCCGCCCTTCCCTCCCCAGAACGAGCATCAGAATCCCGAAGATGGTCGGATGCAGATGGAAGTTCAGGTGACCGTTCAAGTGATCCATCACGAGCCCGGTGGCGTGGAACTTCGCGATCTGCGCCGCGATCTCGGCGGCGAGCTGCGGGCGCAGCGAGCGATGGAAGAAACACTTCATGCCCGCCGCGACCGGGTTGTTGGTGAACTCACCTCCAAGACGGACCAGTCCGGGAATTTCCGTATGATGCAGGGTTGACCGGCCCATCACCAGGGTCAGATGGAGGCCGACGCCGAGCGTGGGATTCGCCCGTGCCAGGGTCACCGCTTCCTCGAACGCCTCGCCATTTACCATCAGGCTGGCCGTCGTCAGCACGCCTTCGCGGTGCGCGCGGATCACGGCCTCGTTGATCGAATGCGAGCGGCCGAAATCGTCGGCGTTGAAAATGACACGCTGGCCTGTGGGCGAACCGGACATCGGGGAGGAACTCAAGCAGCCGGGGCGTCTTTGAGCAATCCCTGCCGCCGGAGCATTTCGTCCATGACCTGGTTCATCATGTGTTCGGCCAGCGGCTTGGTGGTCTCGTCGAGCTCGGCCAACACGCGCTTCAACTCCGCGGGATCGCCCGCGCCCGTGCCGGGGTTCTCGGCGGCGAGCAACATTTCAACGGCGGCCAGACCGCTTTCCAACTGGCTGCGATACTCCGGCTCCAGCTCGCTCGCATACTCGGCCATGCCTTTGCGCGTGGCGCCGAGCGTCTCCTGCGCGCGCAGCTTGAGCTCGATCCAACGCCGCGCGGCCAGGTCCTCAAAGGCGTGCTCGACGGATTCTTCGACCATCTTCTGCACGTCGGCGTCTTCGACATCCACAGCAGAGCGCATCTCAACCACGGTCTCGCGATTGGTTTTCAGATCGCGCGCGAGCACGTGGAGAATGCCGTTGGCGTCGATCTCGAACTGGACGCCGACGCGGGCCACGCTGCGTGGTGCGGGCTCGAACGGCAGCTCGAACCGGCCGAGGCTCCAGTTGTCCTTCGCGCGCTCGCGTTCGCCCTGGAGTACGTGGATCAACATGCTGCGCTGGTGATCGACGGCATTGGTGAATTTCTCGCCGGCCTTGCACGGAATCGTCGTGTTGCGCGGGATGATCACGTTCATCAAGCCGCCGAACGTTTCGACGCCGAGCGACAACGGCGTGACGTCAAGCAACAGCAGATGCTGAAATTCACCCGAGAGGATTGCGCCTTGAATGGCGGCGCCGAGAGCCACGGCTTCATCGGGATTCTGCGAGGTGTTCAGCAGCGGGCCGGTGCGTTCGTGATACTCGGTGCCGAGCCGCAAGCCGCCGCGTTCCTCGTCGAAGTCAGCACAGCCAAACCATTCGCTCACGAGCCGTCGGACGAGCGGCATGCGCGTCTGGCCTCCGACAAGGATGACTTGATCGAGCTCACGGGCTTCGAGTTTCGCATCCGCCAACGCGCGCAGGCAGTGGGCACGCGTGCGCTCGACGATGTCGCGGGTCAGGCGCTCCAGCTCAGACCGGGTGAGCTGATACTCGAAGCTGAATTCCGGCGTGAGAAACGGCAGGCTGATGATCGCCTCCGTCTCGGCGCTGAGCTTGATCTTGGCCTGCTCCGCAGCTTCGCGCAGGCGGGAGAGCGCGACGGCCTGCTGCGAGTTGTCCGGCAATTGATCGCCCACAGACAGCTTTGGGCCACCCGCCTCGAGGATCTTGCCCGCCAGGAATTCCACCAGCCGCGTATCGAGATCGTCGCCGCCGAGCCGGGTGTTGCCGTTGGTGGCGAGCACTTGAAACACGCCGTCGCAAAGTTCGAGAATCGAAAGATCAAAGGTGCCGCCGCCGAGATCGTACACGGCGATCTTCGCGTGCTCGTGCAGCTTGTTCAAGCCATAGGCCAGGGCGGCGGCGGTGGGTTCGTTGATGATGCGTTCGACCGTTAGGCCCGCGAGTTCACCAGCGCGCTTGGTGGCGTTGCGTTGCGCGTCGTTGAAGTAGGCCGGCACGGTGACAACCGCCCGGGTCACCGGTTCCCCGAGATCGGCTTCGGCCACCGCCTTGAGCCGTTTCAACACTTCCGCTGAAATTTCTTCCGGTGTCCACGCCCGGCCATGCACATTGATTGCAACTTGTCCGCTGCCGTCGCCTCGCACCGGGTAGGTCACGAGCATTTCCTCGCGGGCGATGTCGGCACCGCGCCGGCCGATGAAGCGTTTTACCGAGTATATGGTCTCAGCCGGCTTTAACACGCGCACGCGGCGGGCGGCATGGCCGACGAGCGGCTCAGCACCCGGCCCGGGCACATGAACGACCGAAGGCGTCAACCGCTGGCCATCGGCATCCGCCATGACATACGGGATGCCGGAATCCACCACGGCCACGAGGGAGTTGGTGGTGCCGAGATCGATGCCGACGATTTTGCTCATGCGAACGCGGCGGAGAGTTGGGCACGTTCGGCCAAATGGCAAACCCTCAGTCGGCCATCCCGGCCGCCCAGCCACCGGCATCGATGTCGGCGCCATAAATGAAAACGCCGGCCACCTGTTGGTGACCGGCGCGGTTCCTTCCGGGCGCAACGCCCGATTCTATCGCGTTTGCGCGATCAAGGCCTTCTGGGCAAAGCATTTCTTCAAAGCGAGATGCGCCGGCAGGTAGAGGACGGTGAAGAGTGTGGCCATCAACGTGGGGACGAAGAGGCCTTGCGGCATCCAGGTCTGGCCGGCTGTTTCGCTCAGGCCATAAACGTAGTTGATGTTCCGCGGTGCCAGCGGGTTTTCGAGCACCGCGCCCGGCGCCGGCATGAAGAAGTAGCAGATCAAGACGAGCGCCCAGGCCGTCGCCGTCCAGATCCACAGGGCCCGCCGATCATAGCCCAGCCGCCAGACCATGAACACGAGCAGGAACGGGAGCCAGCCGTGGAAGAGCGACAGGCCCCGCAGAAACACCGGCCGCTCCGACTCGAACATGTAGCCGGTCATGCCGGTCAAGGACAGGCCGACGAAGTGCCCGAAGTAGTCCGCAACCCAGAGGCATTGCGGCAACAGAATGCCGACGGCCGCCATCGAAGCGAAGATCGGCTTCTCCCACCAGACGCCGAGCAACGTCACGAAGAGCGCCACGTCGCAGAAGTAGAGGAAGTTCGTCGGGCCGTACTTGGTCCAGTACACCGGCACCAGCACGGCCATGAAGGCGGTGTAGAGAATTTTGACCGCCCACGGGATGCGGGGCGCGGAGTTGCCGGGGCGAACCCTGGTGGGGAAGTCAGTCGAAGCCTTTCCGGCGACCGGTGGGTTGGTCGTCGGGATCAGTTGGTTGATTGCTTTCATCGGCCGCAGTTGTAGCGGTGACCGGCGAAAGGGCGTTAATCGATAAACCAGCCGCCGGCATCAGCGATGCCGATGGCGAAACGCACGCTCCGGGCGGACATCCCGAATGGCGATGCACGGAAAGGATTTTGGGTTGTCAGAGTTTGGACCGATGCTAGGCTGCTTCCACATTCGTGAGATGAGTGCCGAGATTTCGCATCCCCAAAGTACTGGCGACCTGTTAAGGAATTCGACCTTGTACCGGGAGTTTCAGGCCGAGCGGGAGGAGATCCTGAAGCACAAGTGGATCGAGTCGGAGAAACTCGGCTACGACATCGGCTTCGAGCGGGCGTTGACCGACTGGATTGTCAATCACCGGACCAAGTGGCGTCGGACCCGCTTGCAGGGCGCTGGCCGCTAGCCATTCGCGAGCTTCACCGTTTCTTGCTTTACCCCTGTCCCATCCGGCAGGCAGTGTCTCGCCGGCATGCCAGAACAGCACGTGCTCCTCAACACGAATGCATTGCAGAAATGTCTGCTGCGCGTCGCCCACGAGATTTCCGAACGCAACGAATCGAGTCGCGCGGTCGCCCTGGTCGGCATTCAGAAAGGGGGCGTGCATCTCGCGAGCCGGCTCGGCAAGTTGCTGAGCCAGGTCTGGCAGCACGACGTGCCGCTGGGGACCATCGACACCAGCATGCACCGGGATGACTTGGGCGAACAGCCCGCGCCACAGATCATGCCCACCAACCTGCCTTTCGACCTCGCCGGCCGCACCGTGGTGCTGGTCGATGATGTCCTGTTCAGCGGGCGGACGGTCCGGGCCGCGCTGGATGCGCTGAGCGATTTCGGCCGCCCGCGCCGGGTCCAGCTCGCGGTGCTGGTGGATCGCGGACATCGCGAGCTTCCCATCAAGGCGGATTTCATTGGCAAGAATGCGCCCACTTCACTCGACGAGTATATCGACGTGCAACTGACGGAAACGGGCGGCGAAGACGTCGTTTATCTGCGAAAGAAATGACCTGGAACCGCAAACACCTTCTCGACATCGAGTCGCTCAGCGCCGACGAGATCGTCACCATTCTCGACACCGCTAAGGCCTTCAAGGCGGTGGGCGAACGCGCCATCAAGAAGGTGCCCGCCCTGCGTGGCAAGACGGTCATCAACCTCTTCGTCGAGCCCTCGACCCGCACCCGCATCAGCTTCGAGCTGGCGGCGCAGCGGTTGACGGCGGACGTGATCAATTTCTCCGCCGAAGCCTCCAGTTTCCGCAAAGGTGAGACGCTCAAAGACACCGCGAAGAACCTCGAAGCGCTCAACGCCGATATCATCATCATCCGCCACAGCGCCGCCGGCGCCCCGCACTTTCTCTCGCGCGTGCTGGGTTCGTGCGTGGTGAATGCGGGCGACGGCGCCCACGCGCACCCGACGCAGGCGCTGCTTGACGTCTTCACCATTCGTGAAAAGAAGGGCAGGGTCGCCGGGCTCAACGTGACCATCTTGGGCGACATTCTCTACAGCCGCGTGGCCCGCTCGAACATCTGGGCGCTGCAAAAGTTGGGGGCGAAGGTCACGCTCTGCGGCCCGCCGACGCTCGTGCCGCCAGTCTTCGCCGAGATGGGTTGCCGCGTATTGCACGACGCCGACGAGGCGCTGCGCGAGGCGGACATTATCAACCTGCTCCGCATCCAGCACGAGCGCCAGCGGGCGACGATGTTCCCCAGCACGGGCGAGTATGCCGCGCTGTTCGGCCTGAATCAGAGCCGCTTCAAGAAGATCAAACCGGACGCGCTCATCATGCACCCCGGCCCGATCAATCGCGGGGTGGAGATCAACAGTGACGTGGCGGACTGCGATCGTTCGCTCATCCTCGAACAAGTCACCAATGGTCTCGCGGTTCGGATGGCCGTGCTATTCCTGGTGAATGGCGGCAAGGGACCGCAGGAAATTGCGGCGTAGTGGAACGGGTCAGAAGCCGAACCACACCCAGTCGCCAATAATCTTGCCGTCGCCCACCGTTCCGTCTTCATCCACTTCGTTCAAGCCAACAGCCCACAGGAGGTAGTGGTCGTCTGTCAGCCGGCGATACCGCAGTGGCTCGCCGCTGATCACGTCGTGCGGCGGATTGTTCAAGAGGTCACCCAGTTGAACGAGGCTGTCCGGCAGCCGGCCATGCGCGAGGCGATACCGCTCAAGGGCCGTCGCGATGCGTGCTTGCGCGATGCCGGTCTGGTTCTTGGCGGTAACCTCCAGAACGCGAACAAAGCTGGGAACCACCATCGCCGCAAATTGATCGCGCGGGTGCTTGGACGCCTGGAGGGTGTTCAACTGCCGCGAGAGCTCAGCGCTGCTAGCGGGTCGCACCACTTGCCGGATTGGATCGTATTGCTCCGCCAAGTGGGCTTGCAAAATTTCGTTGGCCAACGCTTTTCCGTAGAGGATCCAGCCCGGAGGACGAAAGGGCTCCAGCCACTTCTCCAAAATTGGAAGCGGCGACGATCTCACCGAAAGCGCCGAAAGGGAGGTCCAGTTGTCAAAGGCCTGATTGACCGCCACCCGTTCACGGCGGATGGCTGCGGGATACTTTTTCAGCAAATCAATCCGCGCGAGCCGCCGATCCAGTTCGGCCAACTGCTGATCGTTCCACCGGTGATTGAGCAACCCTTCGGCGATCGGGCCGCAAACCAGGCCATCGATCGCGCTGGCGATCATGAATCCGACGAGGCTGCCGTGGTCTTCGGTGCCGTGACTCAACGCCAGAATAACGCGGATGTCCTCCAAAGCCAGTTGAGCCTGACCGTCGGCAAGGTGGGCTGTGGCCAAGACCGCGAAGTTCTGCGCGAGTACTCGTATGACAACAAAGTTGGGAAAGTACGGATCGACCGCGTTGGTCAGGCTGAAGCGCATTTGCGAATAGGGCAGTGCCGCGGCCGCACGAAGCTCAGCGAAATCGGCTTCCAGCGGCTGCAGCCACTCCAGGATCATGGCGGCGGGGTTCGTCGACGCCCACTGCGTGCCGGGCGAGGGGTTGGCCCGCAGCAGGTTCGCCATCGCCGACAAGTCGCTGGGCTTCGCATCATCGGGACTACGCATGAAAGTCGTCAGCGAGCCGGCGTCGCCCGATGGAACACGACGCCGGAGGGCCGGATCGTACGTGTCCCGATACACCGTGCCTTCCATGAACGGGGTGCGCATGAAGTTTTCGGTGTCCGGCACCTCCGCGGGAATGAACGCGGCCCAGTCGAGCCTTTCACCCTTCGCCTCCAGCGCCGCCTTCACCCGCGCCCACTCCTTGCGGCCATAGGCATTCTCGCTCTGACAATACAGCCACCAGCCGAACGCCAGCACGCAGATCAAGCCCACGGCCAGCATCAACAACTTGACCAGCATCCGGACGACCGAAAACAGCGCGCGCGTCGGTCCCGGCTCGTGATGGTTTGCTTCAATCAACCAGGGGAGAAAATCAGCCGCCGTTGAAAGTTGCACGCCGGAAGATGACCTCGCTTCAGGCTGAGCGCCGAGCATCGCTCAGCTTCGGAGTTCGAATCGAACGCTTGCCGAGCGATGCTCGGCGCCCCTACTGCCGGCTTGTCTCGCGCCTGACTGAGCTTAGATTGGCCTCGTGATCTACGACACCTCACTCGATCAGCTCCTGCAAAAGGTCTGGGACGGCCACCGCGTCGACCGCGAGGAAGCCCGCCGGCTCTGCGCCTTGCCGCTTGAAGAGCTCGGCACGCTGGCCGATCGACGCCGACAGTTGCTGCGCGGCCCGACGCACGGCGGGCGCGGCAACGACATCGTCACTTACATTATCGATCGCAACGTCAACTACACGAATATCTGCAACGTCTACTGCAAGTTCTGCGCGTTCTATCGCACCGAGAAGGACGCCGACAGCTATGTCATCACGCTCGATGAACTTGACCACAAGATCGAGGAGACCATCGCGCTCGGCGGCACGCAGATCCTTATGCAGGGCGGTCATCATCCCAAGCTGACCAAGCAGTGGTATCTCGACCTGCTCCATCACGTGAGGGAAAAGTTTCCCGGCTTCAACGTGCATGGGTTCAGCCCAAGTGAGTTCGTGGCGTTCAGCGAGTTTTTCAATGAACCGGTCGAAACGATTCTCAAGGACTTCGTCGCGGCCGGCATGGGCAGCTTGCCGGGTGGCGGCGGGGAAATCCTGGTGGACCGCGTGCGCAATCGCATCGCGCCGCTCAAAGCGAACACCGCCGATTGGATGGGCGTGATGGACACCGCGCATCAACTCGGCCTGGCCAGCAGCGCGACGATGATGTTCGGCCACGTTGAGACGCTCGAGGATCGCTTTGAGCACCTCGAAGTTGTCCGCAACCAGCAGGACAAGTCGCTCGCCCGTCTCCGATCTCCCATCTCCGATCTCCCATCTCCGGCAGAGCGCGCCATCGCTTACGCCCAGGCCCTGGAGGCCGGCTCGCTCCGGGGCGGGGCGTTCACGGCGTTCATCTGCTGGACGTTTCAACCGGACAACGCCGTGCTTAAAGCGCCCACGGTCGGCGCGCACGAATACCTCCGCACGCAGGCGCTGGCCCGCATCTATCTCGACAACTTCCCGAGCGTGCAAAGCTCGTGGGTCACGCAAGGGCACGACATCGGCCAGATCGCGCTCAAGCATGGCGCGAACGACTTGGGCTCGATCATGATCGAGGAGAATGTGGTGAGCGCCGCCGGCACCACCTTCCGGATGGGAACGGGCGATATGCAGCGGTTGATCGAAGACCTTGGCTATGAAGCCAGGCAACGGGACAACTGGTATCGGCTGGTGAAGTGAATGCCGGTGATATGAATCCGACGCGTGTCCATTCTTGCAATCCTTCGAGAAAGCAGCCTAGCTGGCGGCCAACAATCAACCCGACCTCATTATGGCCAAAGGCAACAACAGTCACAAAAAGGAAGAAAAGAAACAGAAGAAGCCGCAACCGAAAGCGGCCCCCGCGACCTCCCGGCGCGGTACTTGAGCGAACGCCAGCAGACCGGCTGGCAGTGATCCTTTCCGAAATTCCACGATGCGCTGCGATCAGCGCGAATCGCCTCGCCAACCAACGGCGAGGCGGTTTGGTACCCCCACCCTGAATTGAACAGGGATCCTCGGTTTAGGAAACCGCTGCTCTATCCATTTGAGCTATGGGGGCTCCGCGTCGGCACTGGATAGTCGAATCGCGACGGCGTGTAAACCTTGAAGCCGATTTCCGCAGCCGAACGTTCAACGCTCAACGTGGAACTTCCAACACCCAATCTCGCCCGCCGAACAGTTTCTTGACAGCTCCGTCGGCAGCACGGCTCTTTGGGACATGAACAAACGGCTGGTCATCGACGCGGTCCGTGAAGAGTTGCAGCAACAGTTCGAGTTGTTGAAGCGCGCTTCGAATACCGCGCGGGCCGACGCCACGGATGAGGAAAGTCGCGCCCGCAGCAAGTACGACACGCAAGGGTTGGAAGCTTCCTATCTCGCCGCCGGCCAGGCGGAGCGCGCCGAAGAGCTCGCCGCGACGATGAACACGTTCAACGCCGCGCCATTTCCTCCTTTCACTGCCCAGGATTCCATCACCGAAGGTGCGCTGGTCGAAGCCAGCATCAACGGCGACTCCGAATGGTATCTACTCGCACCTTGCGCCGGCGGGTTGACTGTCGAAGTGGCCGGCAAGGAGATCACCGTGCTGGCTCCGGGAGCACCCTTGCGCAAGCAGCTACAAGGGCTCAGGAATGGCGGCCAGGTGAAGGAACGGCAGTTGACGGTGAAGTCCATCCGGTGATCGGCCGGTGAATGACATCAGCCCAGCGTCGCCAGGATTTCCTCGGCCGCCTTTCGGGGATTCGCCGCCTGATAGATCGGTCGCCCGATCACGAGCCAGCTTGCCCCGGCGGCCAGGGCTTCCTGCGGGCTGAGCGTGCGCTTTTGATCATCCCCACCACCGCCGCCGGGCCGAATGCCCGGGGTGACCAGTTGCATTTGCGACGGGATGAACTGTCGCAAGGCCACAATCTCAAGCGGCGAGCAGACGAGCCCCCGGAGGCCGCTGCGCACGGCAAGCATGGCCATGCGCTCCACTTGCTGCCCGATGTTGGCGTGGATGCCGATCTCCGCGAGATTCTCGTTGTCCATGCTGGTGAGCACAGTGACGCCGAGGACCAGCGGTGCTTCCCGGCCACTCTGCAGCGCGGTCTTTTGGGCGGCCTCCTCGGCGGCGGTCAGCATTTCGTGGCCGCCACAGGTGTGGACGGTGAGCATCTGCATGTCGAGCCGGACGGCGGACGCGACGGCCTTGGCGACGGTGTGCGGGATGTCGTGGAACTTGAGATCGAGGAACACGCTCGCGCCGGTCGCCCGTATCTCGCGCACCAGCTCCGACCCGGTGGCGACGAAGAGTTCCTTGCCGACCTTGAACGCGCCGACGACGGGCGCGAGCTCGCGGATGAGCTTGCGGGCGGCTTCAATCTCCGGGACGTCGAGGGCAAGGATGATCGGATTGCGCATGGGCTGAGTTCAGCACGGGTGCGATTCGTTCACCATCCTGTTTTGAAAAGAACTGGCAAACTCAGGGCTCCTTGCCAGACTGCCCTCATGCTTCCACGAACCAATCTGAATCGCCGACACTTCTTCGCCACCGGCGCGGCGGCCGGCGGTGCGCTGGCGGCCGGGCTGACCCCTGCGACGGCCTTCGCTGCCAGCGCCGACCGCAAGCCGAAGGTCAAGCTCGGCCTCTCGACCTATTCCTACTGGCACTTCACGGAGAAAAAATTTCCAATCGAACAGGTCATTGATGAAGCGGCGCGGCTCGAAGTCTCCGGTGTTGATGTGCTCCACCGCCAGATGGACGCGGAGGACGCGGCTTACTGCAACAAGCTCAAGCGCCACGCCTTCTTAAACGGCATCGACTTGATCGCGCTGTCGATTCATCAGGACTTCGTGGACCCCGACCCCGAGTATCGCAATCAACAGATCGCGCACACGGTCCATTGCCTGGAGCTCGCGCATCAGATGGGCATTCCCGCCATCCGCCTGAACTCCGGACGGTGGAACACGATCAAGACCTTCGACGATTTGATGAAAGCGCGCGGCGTTGAACCCATGCCGGAAGGGGTCACGCTGGATGAAGGCTTCAAGTGGTGCATCGATTCGATCGAGCAATGCCTGAAGGTCGCCGAGAAGCTCGGGGTGATCCTGGCGCTGGAAAATCACTGGGGCCTCACGAATACGCCCGAGGGCATGCTGCGTCTGCTGAAGGCGGTGGAATCGCCGTGGCTGGGCGCGCTGATGGACACCGGCAACTTCCTTGAAAACCCGTATGAGAAACTGCAGCTCATCGCGCCCAAGACGGTGTTCGTGCAGGCGAAAACTTACTATGGCGGCGGCGAATGGTACACGCTCGACCTGGATTACAAGAAAGTCGCGCGCATCCTCGCGGATGTGAACTACCGCGGCTACGTCTCACTGGAGTTCGAGGGCAAGGACCCGGCGGCATCCGGAGTGCCGAAGAGTCTCAAGATGTTGAGAAATGCCTTCGGTGTGTAGTCGCGCTTCCGGGCTGAGGCTGCGCTCGCAATTCCCGATTCGCCAACTACCAACCCTGATCTGCGAACTCTTATGACCAACGACATCTGCTGCTCCATTCATCCCTACTTCCAAGTCGCGCCCGGCAAGCTGGGCGCCTTCAAGGCCCTCAGCCAACGGTTCGTTGAGCGCACCCAATCCGAGCCGGGCTGCCTTTACTATGGCTTCAGCTTCGACGGCGAAACCGCTCATTGCCGCGAAGGATACCAGAACGCCCAGGCCCTGCTGGCCCATCTCGCGAACGTGGACGACCTCATCAGCGAGGCGCTGACAATGGCCACGATCACCCGCGTGGAAGTTCATGGCCCGGAAGCGGAACTTGAAAAGCTGCGTGAGCCGCTGGCCGATCTGAAACCACAGTTCTTCACGCTGGAATTTGGAATCCGGAAATAGCTAGCTCGGCGGTGATGAACCAACCGCGACCCCGTCCAAACACTCCATCGATTCGCCGAAGCAAGTAGTGCTACCAACCTCGCTCCTTCATTGCCATGAACGCCCCCCATCAACCCATCGCCACCCGCTACCAGGAAGATCGTGAGAAGCACGGCTACGTGCGCGACCTCTTCAATCGCAGTGCGCCGCACTATGACCGCGTGGCCAAGGTGGGTTTTCTGGGCACCGGACACCTTCACCGCAAACGCTCGCTCCAACTCGCCGGCTTGAAACCGGGCATGAACGTGATCGACGTCGCATGCGGCACCGGCGCGGTGACGCGCGCCATCGTGGAGATCCTCGCCGGCCAAGGGCGGGTCGTGGGCGTGGACCCAAGCGAGGGGATGCTCACCGAGGCGCGTAAGAATGTGACGGCGGATTTTCGAGTCGGCCGCGCCGAGGAACTCCCGGTCGAGAGCGCGGCGTTTGATTTTCTCTCCATGGGTTATGCGTTGCGGCACGTCGAGGATCTGGGGGTTGCCTTCCGCGAATACCTGCGCGTCCTCAAGCCGGGCGGGCGCCTGTTGATTCTGGAGATCTCGCGCCCGGCGAGCTCGTTCGGCCTGGCGTTCAGCCGGCTTTACTTTCGCGACTTCCTGCCGTGGCTTTCGCGAATCGTGACCGGCAGCAAAGACGCCCGGGAAATGATGGCCTACTATTGGGAGACCATCGATGCCTGTGTGCCGCCCGAGGTTATTCTCAAGGCGCTGAATGAAGCGGGTTTCAAGGATGTGAAGCGGCGGGTGGAGATTGGGATTTGTTCGCAGTACACGGCGGTGCGGCCGTGACCGGCCGGCGGCATTCATGGTCGCCAGTCCCTTTCCAAATCTTGACGTTGCCGTCCCCGAAGGCTCAACTAGCACCGTTCCCGAAAGCCAAATCAACAACCCAAAACGTACCTATGATGTATCCAACTTCCTCGGACTTGCTCCGGCGGACCTTGACCACCGTGGCAGCCTTTGCGGCAGTTAGTTCGCTCATGGCCCAGTCAGACAATTTTGACGACGGCAATGACACGGGATGGACACGCTACGACCCGCTCTCCGCACTCGGGGCACCTTTCGCTCAATTCACATTTCCCAACGGAGCCTATCGAATTCAGGCGTTGGCCTCTCCTGATCCCGTCAATGCTGGACAAGCTCGGGCCGGCAGCTTCCGCACGGATGTGTCCTACTCGGACTTCTACGTCTCGGTGGATATCAAGGAATGGCATCTCCAATTGGATCAGGCATTCGGGCTCTTTGGCCGCGCCCGGAACATTGGTCTGGGCCAAACGGACGGCTATGTCTTCAACTACAACCCCAAGAATAGTGCTCAGAGCGGCCAGATCCAAATCAACCGGGTCGACGACGAAGGAGCGGAAACGCTGGCTACATTTGACGTTACCTTGGACCCCGTTTTGAACGACTATCAAATTGTGTTTAAAGGCGTCGGGGGCCTGCTGACAGGCCAGATATTTAAGAAAGCAACTCCGCCTGTGCCGATCGCGCTGCTTACCGCCACTGACACCACCTACGCCGACGGGTTTTGCGGCGTATTTGTCTTTGACCTGACCGGGCCCGGAACCGCCGACGCCACTTTTGAGAACTATGTCGCGGCCGCCACCGAACCGCCGAACTTGCCCACCGCGCCGACCATCGCGGGCGCGACACTCGTCAACGGCGAACTAAGGTTTGGTTTCCCGGCACAGGCGGGCTTTTCCTATCAGGTCCAAAAGGCCAACACCCTTCCGGCCGTGGCGCTGGATTGGACCGCCGTGCAGACCTATCCGGCCGAGCAAAACGCGAGCGTCAAACAAGTCGCGGTGCCCGCCACCGGTAATGCGGGTTTTGTCCGCGTTATCTCGCCGGCTCCGGCTCAGTAGTTATCTCCCATCGTGCGGCTGGTTTGCCGCCCCGCCCTCGCCCGCGCAATCTCCGGTTGCGCGGGCTTGTTTTTTAAGTGACGCCCCCTAGACTTCGGCCATGAAGAACGAAGTCGTGCCCGTTCAGATTCGCGGGATCTTGCCGGCGAACAGCGGCTGCGCCATTTTCGTCGGCAACGACGAGAAGGTCTTCGTCATTCAGGTCGAGCACAACATGGGCGCGGTCATCGGCATGTTCATGCGCGACACGCCGAAAGAGCGCCCCCTCACGCACGACCTCATCGCCAGCGTCTTCAAAGGGTTCAATATCTCGGTCGAGCGCGTGGTGATCACGGAGCTCAAGAATTCCACCTACTTTGCCCGGCTGATTCTCCAGATGCAGAATGAGCTGGGCCGGAAGGTGGTGGAGATCGATGCCCGCCCCAGCGATTGCCTGGCCATCGCCACCGCGCAAAAGAAGCCGATCTTCGTCGCCAAGGCGCTCTTCACCGAGGTCGAGGACATGACCGAGGTCCTCGAACGGATCAACGACAAGGGCGAGGAAAGCGAATAGGTCTCATGCCCGCCAAGTCCGCCGCGTCCCTCGCGCCGCTCACCCTGGTCTGTGGAGAAGACGACTACGCCGTGCAACAGCGCGGCCGGGAGATTTTCCGGGACTGGCAGGCGGAGCTCGGCGGCATGGATCACGAGACGATCGACGCCCGGGTCGGCAACAGCGGCGAGGCTCTCAACGCGCTCCGGAAACTCCACGAGGCGCTCAACACCTTGCCCTTCTTCGGGGGCGGCAAAGCGATCTGGTTCAAGGACTGTTCCTTTCTGGGCGATGACCGCACGTCCGCATCCGGCGCGGTCACCGAGGGGCTGGCCGACCTGGCGGACACGCTTAAGAATTTCAAGTGGGGCAGCGTCCGCCTGGTGATCACCGCCGGCAAGGTGGACAAACGTAAGTCCTTTTTCAAAGCCCTGCAAAAAGCGGGTGGCGTCGAGGAATACGTGGGCTGGTCGGCCAACGACAAAGACTGGATCGATCGCGCCGAGATGCTGGTGCGCGAGACCTTGCGCGGGCTGGACAAAGCCATCGACGACGATGCCTTGGCGCAACTGGTTCACTCCGTCGGGCCGCATCCCCGGCAGTTGCAGATGGAAACCGAAAAGCTCGCCATCTACGCCGGCGCGGCGACCGAGCTTTTGTCGGCCGACGTGGCGGCGGTCTGCGTGCGCAACAAACAAGCCCAGGCCTTTGCGCTGGCCGAAGCAGTGGGTGATCGCAATCTGCCGGCCGCGCTGCGCATCCTCGACGAGGAGCTCTGGTCCATGCAGTTCGACAAACAGAAATCCGAGATCGGGCTGCTCTATGGCTTGATCACGAAAGTACGGGTGGTGTTGATGGCGCAGGATCTTTTGCGCTCGGGAAAATTGAAACCGGCGAATGCGTATCCCTCGTTCAAGGCCCAGGTGGAGCGGCTCAATCCCGACGACTTCCCCAAGGACCGCCGCTACAGCCCGCTGGGTGTCAACCCGTTCGTCATGTTCAAAGCCCTGCCGCAAGCCCGCAACTACACGGCCGCGGAATTGGTGCGGGCCATGGAGATCCTCCTCGAAAGCAACCGGCGGCTCGTCTCTTCCGGCATGGAGGAGCGCATGGTTCTCCAGCAGGCACTCGTCGAAATCATCGGCGCAGGCCGGCGGCCCGCAAGAAACTGATAGGTTGCCGGTTGATGAAAGCTTTGCAGCCCAAACCAATTGCCTGTAGTTTGCTCGCGGTAACTTTTCCGCCCGTATGAGTTCGCCTCTCGCACAACTGTTTGTCGCCGTGGATAACGGCATTGTTTACGTGCGGGTCGTGGGCCGGGCCACGTTTGCCGCCGGCGTGGATTTCAAGTCGCTGCTGGACGGCGTCATTCAACAAGGCCACCGCCGCATCGCCGTCGATCTGCGCGAATGCCCCTTGATGGACAGCACATTCATCGGGTTGCTCACGGCGTTTGGCATGCAGTTACCGGCCAAGGCGGGCGCCGGCATCTCGCTGCATCATGTCAACGAGCGCGTTCAAGGTCTTCTGACCAGCCTGGGAGTCGCCCACCTGTTTCTCGAGTGCAAGTCTGGCGATGGCCTCCCCGAACATCTGGCCGTCCAGCCGACGGGTGCCATCAATGCCAGCCATGTCGATGTCCAGCGCACCTGCCTGGAGGCGCACGAGAAACTGATGGAAGCCAACCCGGAGAACGTCGCCCGCTTCAAGGACGTCACGAAGTTCCTCGCGGAAGATCTGAAAAAGGCCGAGGCCGGCCAGGTCTGATACCAAGTCCAACCGAGAATCGGTTAGATGGGAGAGGAGGAGCCTTAATCGATTCCACCGACTTTCACAGAGAAGTGGTGTGAGATTTTCCTCAGCTCACAACGGCAAACGACCACGCGTTGCTGCAATCGCTTCCTCCGCCGACAAATCGGGCAACAGGCGGGGAGCCAGCGCCTGGATGACCAGCTGCCGGGCGGACAACGGCGCAAATTCCCGGATTTCCTCCGGCCCGTTGGCCAGCACGACGATGGGCACATCCAGCGCGCTGCACGCGTGCATCACCCCCGTGTTTACCGTCAGGACCAGCCGGGCCGCCGCGACCGCCGCGACCACGTCCATGAAGTGCCGCGGCTGAATCAACTTCGTTCGTGGCAGCGCTCCGCAAATGTGCCGGGCCAGTTCGCGATCCGCCGGGACGGCATTCACTAGGAGCGGCCCGTCCGGCAGCGCGCTGCCCTTGAGGAAGGCAATCCACTTTTCCGCCGGCCACATCCGGTTTGGATGCGTTGCCGAAACGTTGAGCAAGTTGAAGGGCTCCGTGCCGGGGTAGACTTGGCGGAACCAGTTGATCGAATCGGGCGCGCAGACCAGCGACGGCTGGAATTTTCCGGGACGCAAACCCGCTGCCTTCGCGATCAGTTTCATCACTTCGACCTTGTGCATTCCAGGCACCCAGACGCTGCGGGTGTCGTGGTGGAAGGGTCGATTGCGCGGCCGGTTCACCCCCGTCTTGTTGCGGGACCGAAACACGCGGGCCAACGTCAGGCTCACGGAGCTGTCATGATCCTTCAGATCGATATAGGCGTCGTAGCGACTTCGCAAAGAGGCTTTCAAAATTCGCCCAAACCCAGCCAGGCTGTTGCGAAACAGGATGACCTGCGCATGCCGCGGATCGCTTCGGATCAAGTCCACGTTGCCCCGGCCGCAAATGTAGGTCACCTCGGCATAGGTCTGGTAAACGGAGTCGAGGATGGCATTCCGCAGGATGGTGTCGCCCGCCCGGCCGATGTTGCAGAGCACGGCCCGGCCAGCGGGTTGGCCGACTTCAGAATTGGGTTGGGCGCGGCGGTTCATTTGCTGGCGCAACCGATGGTTGAGGTGCGCCGATGGAATTACCAGTTTGAAGCGGGGTTCACCGGAATCTATCGCCAACTTTCGCGGGCTTGCACGAGCCGGGAGATTTGCCCAGACTCAGTTCTTGGTTCGACCTGCGGGCCTCGATCTATAACCCCAATTGCCTCTGATCATGAAAACTATCGCCAAACATATGTCCTTGGTAGCCGGCCTCGCGTGCCTGGCATTGTCATCCACCAGTTGCTCCTCACCCAAAGCGGTGCAGAGCGCCGACGCCGCAGGCTCGAGCTTGCAATCCCTGACCGGCAGCCTGGAAAAGGGCCGAGCCCAGGTGGCCAAGGTGATGACCGCGTTGAACGAATTGGTCGCCGCCGCCGCTGATCCCAAGAAGCCCTACGGCAAGTTCAGCTCGGAAGTGGCCAGCCTCGACAAGATCGCTGCCGATGCCCGCGAACGCTCCGACAAGATGAAGGCCACGCTCAAGGAACACTACGCATTGTGGGACCAGGAACTGGCCGCCATCTCCAATCCCGATTTGAAACAGCAAAGCATAACGCGCAAGGCCGAGGTGACGAAAGCGTTTGAGGACATCAAGGAGTCGTTCGTCCAGGTGTCGCTGACCTTCAAGCCGTACCTGAAGAACTTGCAGGACCTCAACCGTTACCTCGCCACCGACCTGAGCGCCAAAGGCATCGCCGGTGCGGGCAACATGATCACCGGGCTCAAGACGGAGAGCGTCACCGTGCAGCGCGACATCCAGGCCGCCGCCGCCAAGATCACCAGCCTCCAGACCTCGATGGGCAAAACGCCGAAACCCTGAGCCGTCCGGAGTCTAGCCATCCTTTCAGACATCGCCGCCCTGGAAACAGGGCGGCTTTTTTTGGTGGCGCACTTGAAGATTGAGTTCACGCCAGCCGGTTGATCCACGCCGGATCGGTGTGGCGGGCGGCCAACGGGGCGAGAACGTGGGGGGCCAATTCAAAGCTGGCTGTCTCGTTCGCGCTCCACGCTTCGCGCAGCGCCGCGATGAGTTGGTCGCGGGACGCGGCGATGGTGCCGATGAATTGGTCGTGCGCCCGATGCTCGCGCCAGGCGGGCTCGCGGGACGGATGCAGGAGCAGGCGGGTGATCAAGTGGAGATCTGCCGCGTAAAGGATCGTCCCGTGAAACAGCAGGGCCCGCCGCCCGCGGCGCTGCGCGTTGCCGGAGAATTTGCGGCCACCAGTTTCGAGGTCGGTGTGGCCGCGCACCGCCACGGGTTGGTTGATCGCCCTTTCGATCGCCGACCGGTTTTGCTCCATGATGAAGTGGTTGGTGCCCGTGATCGTCGTGAGTGGTCCGGTGTCCGGAATCCGCAGGGTCAATGCATAGCTCAAACAGCCTGGGCCTTGCAGCACCGTGCCCCCGCCGCTCACCCGGCGCAGGATGGGTATCACGCGCTGAGCACGGGCGGACGCTGCGACCTCGTGCGCCACGTGGTTGGAAAGGCCCAAGACGACGAACGGAATGGCGGACTCCCAGATGCGAAGCGTCTCGACGCCCTCGTTTTCGGCGAGGTCGAGCAGCGCCTCGTCGGCTGCAAGATTCTCCGCTGGAGTGGGGAGGGTTAGATGAAGGTAATTCATTTGTCGGCGTCAAAAACCGCCCTACACTGGCACTCGTTTGCGGTCGGCAAAGCAATTCGGGTAAAGACTTGCCAAACCGGGCGCTCCTCATATCGTTTGCGCCCTTTCAGGACAACCTGATTTCAGTGACGCAGCTCATTGCCTCCCGGAAAACCACCGGAGCGGGCGGTGGCCGGCGCCAACATTGCACCACGATGACACTTGATTCTGGACTTAAGGAACGGCTCGCCGCCCTCGACCGGCAATTGCCCCATGGGTTTGCCCATGACGGCGAAACCGGCCGCTGGTTGCAGGCGGCCGAGCAGATCTTCGAAGCCGCCCTCGAAAATCAGGGTCGCGACAAGGCCGCGCTGTTCCTCGATGAGCTGATCGACCGCCTCAAAGCGTTGGGCATCGACGCGCCGCGGACAGTGCAGACGCCCTATCTGAACACCATCGCGGTGAACGAGCAGCCGCCGTATCCCGGCGATTGGCAGACCGAGGTCCGCATCAAGAGTCTGATTCGTTGGAACGCAATGGCGATGGTCGTCAACGCCAACAAGGCCAACTCCACGCTCGGCGGTCACATCTCGACGTTCGCTTCGAGCGCGACGCTTTACGAAGTTGCGTTCAATCATTTCTTTCGTGGTCGCTCGGGCGAGTTCACGGGCGACATCGTCTATTTCCAGGGCCACGCTTCGCCCGGCATTTACGCACGCGCATTCCTTGAAGGCCGGCTGACGGAGAAGCATCTCATCAACTTCCGGCAGGAACTTTCTGAGGGCGGCGGGTTGTCGTCCTATCCGCATCCGTACTTGATGCCGAACTTCTGGCAGTTCCCGACTGTGTCGATGGGCCTCGGCCCGATCCTGTCGATCTACCAGGCGCGGTTTAATCGCTACCTCTGGGCGCGTGGCCTGCGCTCCGGTCCGGAGCCGAGAGTGTATTGCTACGTCGGTGATGGCGAAAGCGATGAGCCTGAATCATTGGGCGCGCTCACGCTTGCCGCGCGCGAGAAGTTGGACAACCTGACCTGGGTGGTGAACTGCAACCTGCAACGCCTCGACGGCCCGGTGCGCGGCAACGGCAAGATCATCCAGGAACTCGAAGCCGCTTTCCGGGGCGCGGGCTGGAATGTCATCAAGGTGATCTGGGGTTCCAATTGGGACGAGTTGCTGGCCAAGGACAAGTCAGGTCTGCTGTTGAAGCGCATGGAGGAATGTTGCGACGGCGATTTCCAGAAATACTCGGTCGAGCCGGGCAGCCATGCGCGCCGGCATTTCTTCGGCAGGTATCCCGAGTTGTTGCCGCTGGTGAATGACTTCACCGATGAGCAGCTCAAGAAACTGCTCCGCGGCGGTCATGATCAACGGAAGATGTTCGCGGCGTACAAGGCGGCGAGCGAACATCAGGGACAGCCGACGGTCATCCTGGCCAAGACGGTTAAAGGTTACGGCCTCGGCGAAGCCGGCGAGGGGCGCAACGTCACGCATCAGCAGAAAAAGCTGAACGAGAAAGAGCTGCGCGAGTTCCGGAAGCGCTTCAACATCCCGGTCAGCGACGAGGTGATCGCCGAGACGCCGTTCTATCGCCCGCCCGCCGACAGCCCGGAGACGAAGTATCTGCTCGAAAGGCGCAAGAAGCTGGGCGGTTTTCTCCCCGAGCGACGCGTCACCGCACCGGCGCTGGAAGTGCCGGCGCTCGGCGACTTCAAGGCATTGCTCGGTGGGTCCGGTGACTCGCTAGTGTCCACCACGATGGCCTTTGTCCGCGTGTTGAGCCTGCTCCTGCGCAACAAGTCGATCGGCCGCAACATCGTGCCGATCATTCCCGACGAGGCGCGCACGTTCGGCATGGACGCGCTCTTCCGCGAGATCGGCATCTACGCGTTTGAAGGCCAGAAGTACGAGCCGGTGGACCTGAAGTCGTTGCTCTATTACCACGAGGCAAAGGACGGCCAGATTCTCGAAGAAGGCATCACTGAAGCCGGTTCGATGGCGTCGTTCATCGCGGCGGGCACCGCCTATGCGACGCACGGCGTGAACATGGTGCCGTTCTACACTTACTACTCGATGTTCGGCCCGCAGCGCGTGGGCGACCAGATCTGGCTCGCGGGCGACATCAAGGCCAAAGGCTTTCTCATGGCCGCCACCGCCGGCCGCACGACCCTGAACGGCGAGGGTCTGCAACATCAGGACGGCCACAGTCTGTTGCTCACCAGCACGGTGCCGACGTTGCTGACTTATGATCCGGCGTTCGCCTACGAACTGGCGGTGATCATCCAGGACGGCATGAAGCGGATGTATCAGGACGGCGAAGACCTGTTCTATTACCTCACGCTGTACAACGAGAACCACCTGATGCCCGCCATGCCGGAGGGCGCGGCCGACGGCATTCTGAGCGGTCTTTACAAGTTCAAGACCGGCGCGGAGAAGTTGAAGCACAAGGCGCAAATCTTCGGCAGCGGCCCGATCATCCAGAGCGCGTTGAAAGCGCAGCAGATTCTTGCCGAGCGCTACGGCGTGTCGGCCGATGTCTGGAGCGCGACGAATTACAAGCGCCTCCGCTACGAAGCGATTCAATGCGAGCGCTGGAACATGCTGCACCCGGCCGAACCGCAGCGGACGCCGCACGTCGCCCAGTTGCTCGCGAAAGAGCAGGGGCCGTTCGTCGCCGTGTCGGACAACCTGCGCATCGTTCCCGGGCAGATCGCCGAATGGGTGCCGGGCGGCATGACGATCCTTGGGACCGACGGCTTTGGGCGCAGCGACACGCGCGAGCGCTTGCGTCGCTTTTTCGAGATCGACGCCGAATGCACGGTCATCGCCACGCTCTGGGCGCTCGCGAAAGCGGGCAAGATCGAGCGCAAGGTCGTCGCGCAGGCGATCAAGGATCTGGGTGTCGATCCCGAGAAGGTTCGTCCCGAACTGCTTTGAAGACGGTGACGCGAATTCCACGAATTATCACGAATTGAAAGCGAAGCAAAAGATCGTCGGGACAACCAACACAGCGCACCGCGTGGACTGCGCCGATGGGGTCGCTGCACGTGATCTCGCTGGTGCTGGCTGGAAGTTACGGCGGCGCGGCAACGCCGCCCTACCAATTCATGTTAGGGCTGACATGCTGGCCAGCCGTCGCTTTTCGCAAGCAAGCGCAGTGATGCTTGTGGCTGGGTGGATCCGGTTTTCAAGTGCACTTCGCTCACTACGAAAATCATTCACCAGACCAGGCGACAGGAATGTCGCCTTTCCATTGTTAGCGGCTATGAGCGCCAATTAGCGGTCCGTTCACAGCAACGATTTTTTTCATGGACATCAAACTGCCAAAACTGGGTGAGGGTGCCGATTCCGGCACCGTCGTAAACGTGCTGGTCAAGGAAGGCGACTCGATCCGGAAGGATCAGGCGCTCATCGAGATCGAATCCGAGAAAGCCGTGGCCACTATCCCGTCGCCGGAGGCCGGCACGGTGCAGAAGGTCCACGTTCAAGCCGGCCAGAAGATCAGCGCCGGGCAGTTGATCGTGACGCTCGCCGGCGGTGCTGCGGCGCCGTCGCCCGCGCCCGCCATGGCTCCGAAAGCAACTGCGGCTCCCGCTTCGGTTGCGACACCATCAAGCGCGGCCCCGGTCGGCGCCGTTGCTGTCGATGTCGCCGGCGTTTCGCTGGACGTGATTCCCGACTCCGTGCCGCTGCCCGCCGCGTCGCCGTCCGTGCGGTTCATTGCCGCGCAACTCGGTCTGGATTTGCGCCGGGTCACCGCATTGACCGGTGGAACCCGCGTTTCCGCTGACGATCTTCGCCGCTACCTCGACACCTTGCAAAAGCTCGCCGCCAAAGGCAGCCAGACTCCCGCGTCGGCTCCGGCGGCGTCCGCAAAACCAGTGGCCGAATCCATCGACTTCGGCCAGTGGGGGCCGATCCTGAAGAAGCCGATGTCGCAGTTGCGCAAAGTCATCGCCCGGCGCATGGCGGAGAACTGGAACGCCATCCCGCACGTGACGCAGTTCGATAACGTGGACATGTCGGCAATCCTCGCGTTGCGGAAGAAGCATCTGGCCGCGTTCGAGTCCAAGGGCGTGAAGCTCACCGTGACGCCGTTCATCCTCAAAGCCGTGGTCGCGGCGCTGAAGCAGCATCCGATCTTCAACGCCAGCCTCGACGAGGTCGCGAGCGAGATCGTGCTCAAGGAATACTTCCATCTCGGTCTCGCCGTGGACACCGAGGCTGGCCTGTATGTGCCGGTCATCCGCGAGGTGGACAAGAAAGACATGGCGCAACTCTCGAAGGAGATCGCCGAGCTCGCCGCGAAAGCCCGCGACCGCAAGCTCACCGCTGACGACATGAAGGGCGGGACGTTTTCGATCAGCAACCAGGGCGCGTTCGGCGGCGGGCACTTCACGCCGATCGTGAACCGGCCGGAGGTGGCGATCCTCGGTCTCGGCCGCAGCGCGGACCAGGCCGTCGTGCGCGACGGCAAGGTCGAGGTCCGGCCGATCATGCCCATCGCCTTGAGCTACGATCACCGCGTGATCGACGGCGGCAGCGCCGCGCGGTTCATCGTAGAACTTGTGAAAATGTTCGAACAGTTCGACGAAAGTGCCGTAAAGATTTAGCCTCAAGAACAATTCATGGATCCAATTCAGACTGAAATCGTCATCATCGGTGGCGGCCCCGGCGGATACGCTGCCGCCTTTTACGCCGCCGACCTGGGCAAGCAAGTCACGCTCATCGAACGCGACGACCGCCTCGGCGGCGTGTGCATGAACCGCGGCTGCATTCCGTCCAAGGCGTTGCTCCACGCCACGCATGGCATCACCTTCGCCCGCGAATCTGGGAAACGAGGCATCACCTTCAGCGAACCGCAGATCGACCTCGCGAAGCTGCGCGACTGGAAGAACGGCATCCTCACCAAGCTGGCTGGCGGCCTGAAGATGCTCGCCGACAAGCGCGGGGTGAAGGTCATCCACGCGCGCGGCGTGTTCGAGGATTCGCAGACGTTGCGTGTCGAGACCGAGCAGGGGCAGCAGTTCCTTAAGTTCCAGCAGGCCATCGTCGCCGTCGGCTCGCGGCCCGCGCTGCCCAAGGTGTTCGATCTCGGCAATCCACGGATCATGACCTCCACCGAGGCGCTGGAGATCGAGGAGATTCCCGAGAACCTGCTCGTCATCGGCGGCGGCTACATCGGCATGGAGCTGGGCACCGTGTACGCCACGCTCGGCAGCAAAGTCACGGTCGTCGAGGCGTTGGATTCCATCCTTTTGGGCGCCGATCCCGATCTCGCTCGGCCGGTGATGCTCTACGCGAAGAAGGCGTTCAAGGAACTGCGCTTCAAGGCGAAGGTCACCAAGATGGCCACCGTCGGCAAACAGATCAAGGTCACCACCGAGTTCGACGGCCAGACGGTCGAGGAGCTTTACGATCGCGTGCTGGTGTCGGTGGGCCGCTCGCCGAACAGCCAGGACTTCGGTCTCGACCACACGAAAGTGCAGCTTGATGACCGGGGGTTCGTCAAGGTGAACGAGCGCCAGCAGACGAACGATCCGAACATTTACGCGATCGGCGACATCGCGGGCGGTGTGATGCTCGCGCACAAGGCGTCGAAGGAAGCGCGCATTGCCGTCGAGGCGATCACCGGCGAATCGCACGGCGCGGCGCAGGCGGTAATTCCCGCGGTGGTGTTCACCGATCCCGAACTGGCCTGGTGTGGTTTGACCGAGACCGAGGCAAAGCAGAAGGGCATTGCCGTCGAGGTTGCGAAGTTCCCTTGGGGCGCGAGCGGCCGGGCAATGACCTTCGATCGCGTGGATGGCTTGACCAAGTTGATCATCGAGCCCGGCACGGATCGCATTCTCGGGGTCGGCATCGTCGGGCATGGAGCAGGGGAGTTGATTGGCGAAGGCGTGGTCGCCGTTGAGATGGGTGCCACCGCCAAGGATCTCGCGCTCATCGTGCATCCGCATCCGACTCTTTCCGAGACGATCATGGAAGCTGCCGAGGTTTATTACGGCCACGCGACGCACACGCTGTCGGCGAAGAAGAAATAGACCGGGAGGGACGGCGTGACGCCGTCCCCAATATTTTGGACCGCGACACGCGGTCCCTCCCGAAGCTGTAGCGGCGCCTCTGTGAGCGCCGCCAGATTCAGCGACGGTCACAGACCGCCGCTACAGCTGCACCACCCGGACAGCCGAGAACGCGCTGTCCTACCTTGCTGCCGCCTGAATCGCCCGTATCCTCTGCGCCATGACGACTCAGCATTCATCGGCGGAACCCTCGCTCCAACTCGCCACCTTCGGCGGCGGTTGCTTCTGGTGTGTCGAGGCGGTGTTCGAGCGGTTGCCGGGCGTGAAGTCCGTGATCTCGGGCTACGCGGGCAGTCCGATGCCGAACCCGGACTACAAGATGATCTGCACGGGCACGACCGGCCATGCCGAGGTGGTGCAGATCGAGTTCGACCCGGCGGTGATCTCGTTCGAGCGGCTGCTGGATATCTTCTGGCTGGCGCACGATCCGACCACGCTCAACCGGCAGGGCGCCGATGCCGGCACGCAGTATCGTTCGATCATCCTGTATCACGACGATGCCCAGCGCGTGGCGGCCGAGAAGTCGAAGGCGGCGGCGCAAGGGAAGTTCAGTTCACCCATCGTGACCGAGATCGTGCCGCTGGAAAATTTCTGGCCGGCGGAGGATTATCATCAAGATTTTTTCCAGAACAACCCGCGCCAGCCCTATTGCCTCGCTACGATCCCGGCGAAGCTCAAGAAGCTGGGCCTGCTCTGACCGTAAGAGTTTTCGATGAGCCGGAGCGCCGAGCATTGCTCGGCAAGGGTTGGCCCAACTGGTCCGGTCAGGCCGAGCAATGCTCGGCGCTCCAGGTCATCCAATTCGCGGCAGTCGAAGTCTTGACTTCTTCCAAAAGCAATACATATTCATCCAATTCTTTTTGCGAGGGAAATGTAATGCCATACAATCTTGTAAGCTGCTTATTTTTCTCATCACCTTTCCAGTAAGCACCGG
>JANLTG010000055.1:0-19727 GCA_031362805.1 bacterium | reverse complement strand
CTGCACTACGCGCATCGCCAGATGGAAAGCCTCACGATGGACCGTGAGGTCATGCACCAGCGCGACGCGTTGATCCCGAAGTATGCCGAACTGGTCTATAACGGCTTCTGGTATGCGCCCGAGCGCCTCGCCCTCCAGGCTTACGTCGAGGAGAGCCAGAAGAACGTCACCGGCACCGTGCGCGTGAAGCTCTACAAAGGCGGCCTCTACGTCGCCGGTCGCAAGTCGAAGTTCAGCATGTACAACCCGCACATCGCCACGATGGAGGCCGACCCGACCAAGGCCTACAACCAGGACGACGCCTCCGGCTTCATCCGCCTGAACGGCTTGCGCCTGCGCGTGAACTCGACGGTGAATGGGGCGAAGAACTTGGCGAAGCTGAAGTAGGCCGGAGCACCGGATATTGCCCGGTGCTGCGCCACGAGCCCATGCTGCACGGACGCCCACGAATTGTCCGGTCGCGCATTGGCGTCCGTTGTACCGGGGTTCGTTTTAGCCGGAACCATGCAGTTGGATTGGGGAGCGCACGCGTCTCGCGTGCTGCGGAGCCGTCCCGGCGACGCGCTCAGCTGGTCGCGTTTTGGCAAACGAAACGGTGTGGAAGTTGCGGAGTCCAAACCGTGTTCGGCGCGACGCCAAACACGGCACGCGAGACGCGCGCGCTCCCCGGAACGGAATCGATCCGGTTTAGCAATTGATTCCCGGTTGAACTGGCGGAGACGAGCGGATCGATAAACCCCGATCCGCGCCGCTTGCGGTCGCCGGGAGTTTGCCTTAGCCTCCTGCGCCATGGAAAACGAAACGCCCGCGTCGATGCCTCAACCGCTGGCCGCTGCGCAGCCGCCGCCATTAAGCAGCGCTTCGCCCGGCGCCCCGCCCCCACCGCCTTCGTACCGTTCGACCATCCCACCCGCGAGCGGGCCGGCATCGCGGCGGACCAAGGGCTCATCCGGCAGTGGTTGGAAACTCGCCACGGTTTTGCTCGGCTGCTTCCTCGCCCTGAGTCTGATGGGGAATTTCCTGTCAGCCCTCTTCTCCGGCTTTTCTTCCCCGTCGTCCGGATCGGCGCATCTCGGGCCGGAGTTCCAGGAGCTGGTGCTGGAAGATAACGACGCGCACGAGAAGATCGCGGTGATCAGCCTCGAGGGCGTGATCAGCGGTCAGGCGTTCGATCCGAGCGGCTATAACCTCGTGGATTTCATCGAGGACCAGCTCGATATGTGCGCCGAGGACGAGCGCGTGCGCGCAGTGTTGTTGCGGGTCGATTCGCCGGGCGGGGAAGTGCTCGCGTCGGATGAGATCTACCGGCGGATTCAGAAATTTCAGGAAGACACCGGCAAGCCGGTCGTCGCCTCGATGGGCAGCCTGGCCGCGTCCGGCGGCTACTATATTTCCGCGCCGTGCCGCTGGATTGTGGCGAATGAGCTGACCATCACCGGCAGCATCGGCGTGATCATGTCCGGCTACAACTGGCGTGGGCTGATGGACAAGGTGGGCGTGCAGCCGATGGTCTACAAGAGCGGCGCCATGAAGGATATGCTGAGCCCGGACAAGCGGCCGGACGAGATCTCGGCCGAGGAAAAAGCGCTCGTGCAGGGCATGGTGAACGAGACCTTCGAGCGTTTCAAAGAGGTCGTGCGCGAGGGGCGCAGTTACGCCGCTGAAGAGAACGGGGACGACGGCCGGAAGCTGACGGAAGGCTGGGAACAATTCGCTGACGGCCGGATCATCTCCGGCAAGGAAGCGCATCGGTTGGGCTTTGTGGATGAACTGGGGAACTTTGAGACGGCGGTCGAGCGCACGCTCGAAATCACCGGACTGGAGACTGCGAACCTCGTGACCTATCGCCAGCCCTTCCGTTTGGGTGCGTTGCTTCGGCTCCTCGGTGAATCCGAAGGGCGCGCCCACGGCCAGGCTCAGACCGTGAAGCTCGACCTGGGACTCGACCTGCCCAAGCTCCAGGTGGGCCGGCTCTACTTCCTGCCGCCTTACTTCGCGCATTGATGCAGGGCGTCCACGTCATCAACCACCCGTTGGTGCAGCAGAATCTCGCGGCGCTGCGGGATCGGGAAACGCCGTCCGGTGAGTTTCGACGACTGCTGGCTGATGTCGCCGGTTGGTTGTTCTTCGAAGCGTCTCGTTCCCTTGCGGTCAAAGCGGGCAAAGTACGCACACCCCTGGCTCCGGCCCCGTCCGTTCGGGTGGCGCGGCCGATCCTTTTAGTTCCGGTGCTGCGCGCTGGCCTCGGCCTGTTGCAGGGTATCCTGCCCCACGTGCCCGCGGCGCAAGTGGGCTTCATCGGGCTGCAAAGGAATGAGGAAACCCTCGCGGCAGAGGCCTACTACGGAAAGCTCCCGGCGCGATTGCAACGGCATGAAGTTTTCCTGCTCGATCCCATGCTGGCGACCGGGGGCAGTTGTGGCGCGGCGCTGGAGCAACTCATCGCGCGCGGCTCGCGGGACATTCGGCTGGTGAGCGTGGTGGTCGCACCCGAGGGCATTCGGGCCATTCGGCGGGATCATCCGCACCTGCCGATATACTGCGCAGCGGTGGACGATCGCCTGAACGCGCGCGGCTACATCGTGCCGGGATTGGGCGATGCCGGCGATCGCTTGTTCGGGCTCTGATCGAGTCACGCAAACGGTGAACAATTTCGACTTGGTTATTCTCGCGCGCCGGCGGTAATGTGCCGACCCGTTTTCCATGAAGCGCGATAATCTGTTGATCGTGGCCGACAGCGTGCGTGACGCGGACATGCTGTACGCTCTCCGCATGTTCGTGCCGGATCCCCTCATCTACCTGCGCCTGGAGGGTCGTTGTCACATGGTGGTGAGCGATCTCGAACTGGATCGCGCGCGGAAGCAGGCGCCACATTGCCGGGTCGTTTCGCTCAGCCAGTGCTGGAACAAACTTCGACTGCAGGGCGTCCGCAATCCCCACGAAATGGCCCAGGTGATCCGCCTGCTGCTGCGCGAACGCCAGATCCGCCGCGTAATTGTGCCGGAAACTTTCCCGCTCGGCCTCGCGCGGAAACTGCGGGACCTCAAGGTCAAGCTCAAGGTGTCGGCGGGCGGTGTTTTTCCCCAGCGCGCCCTCAAGTCGCCGGAGGAAGTGAAAAAGATCAGCGCGGCTTTGCTGATGGCGGAAGTGGGCATGGCCGAGGGCATCCAGGCGTTGAAGCAAAGCCGGGTGACGCGGGATCGGAAGCTAATCTATCGCAACGCACCTTTCACCTCCGAGCGCCTGCGGTCGATCATCGACACCGCCATCGTCCAGGCCGGCGGTCAGAGCTTGCACACCATCGTCGCCGGCGGCTTGCAAGGCTGCGAGCCACACGAATCCGGGCACGGTCCCCTGCGCGCGAACGAACCGATCATCCTCGACCTGTTTCCGCGCTCACAGAAAACCGGTTACTTCGGTGACATCACGCGCACCTTGGTCCGCGGCCGGGCTTCGGAGGCTGTCCGCAAGGCCTATCTGGCAGTGCAACAGGCCCAGGAGGTCGCCCTCCGCGAGATGAAGTCGGGCACGCCATGCCGCCAGGTGCATGAGCGGGTACAGGAACACTTCCGGAAGAACGGCTACAAGACGGCGCGCACGAAAGGCGTTTTCCACGGCTTCTTTCACGGCACTGGTCACGGCCTGGGCCTTGATCTCCATGAGGCGCCCAACATCGGGCCACGCTCGCGGGAGACGCTGGCCAACCGGATGATCGTCACCGTCGAGCCCGGTCTCTACTATCCCGAGATGGGCGGGGGCGTCCGCCTCGAAGATGTGGTCGTGATTCAGAACGGGCGCCCCAAGAACCTGACCAAGTTCGAGAAGGTGCTGGAGGTCTGACCTGGACAATTTCCCGGCTCCCGCCCAATCCCAGTTGTCTCAAACGATGCGCATGCTCCACCTCAGCGCGGCATTGCTGGCAGCGACAAAATTCGTCAGCCCCGCCGCCGAGTCCGCGCGCGTCGTGATCATCACGCCGCACAATGAGGCGATCCGGCAGGAGTTCGGCCGGGGATTTGCCGCGTGGCACGAGCGCGAGTTCCAGCAGCCGGCTGCGGTCGAATGGCGTGAAATGGGTGGCACCTCGGCGAGCTTGCGCTTCGTGCAATCCGAATTTGCCAGCAAGCCCGAGGGCATCGGCATGGACCTTTTCTTTGGTGGTGGCCTGGAGCCTTTCCTCTTTCTCGCCGACAACGGTTTCGCCGAATCACACACCCCGGCAGCGGAGATTTTGAATGCGATTCCGCCCCAGGTAACGGGCGTTGAGCTATTCGATCCCGGGCATCGCTGGTATGGCGCGGCGATTTCGAGCTTCGGCATTCTCCAGAATCTCCGCGTACAACAACTCGCCGGTTTACCGCTGGCGACCCGGTGGGAAGACCTCGCTCGCCCGGAACTCGCCGGCTGGGTCGCCGCCGGTGATCCCCGCAACAGCGGCACGATGAACGTGATGTTCGAATCGTTCCTCCAGGCCTACGGCTGGGAAAAAGGCTGGCAGATTCTGCATCAACTCGGCGGCAACATCCGCGAGTTCGACCGCATCTCGTCCGCCACCGCGCGCAGCACGGCGCTGGGTCAGACGGCTTACGCACTCGCGATCGATTTCTACGGCTTCACGCAGGTCGCCGCGCTCGGCAAGTCCAACCTGACCTTCTCGCTGCCGGACGATTTCACCGCAATCAACCCCGATGGCATCGCGCTGCTGAAGGGGGCGCCGAATCGCGAGACGGCCAAACGATTCATCGATTTCACGCTGGGCGAGCCGGGTCAGAAGCTGTGGTTTCTGCCGCTCGGGCATCCCGAGGGACCGCAGCGCAACTCGATTGAGCGGATGTCGGTGCGCCCCGATTTCTACGAGCGGTTCGCAGCCGAGAGCAACATCCAGTTCTCACCGTTCAAGCTGAAGCAATCGTTCACCTACGACGCCGCGCTGGGTCGTGAGCGGCGCGAAGTGGTGGCCGCGCTCGTGGGCGCGTTGCTGGTGGATACGCACGACGACCTAAAGAAAACCTGGAAAGCGCTGGCCGCAGCGGGCCTGCCCAAGGACAAGCTCGGAGAACTCGGCCGGATGCCGCTGACTGCGGAAGAGGCGATGGCGCTCGCGAAAATGGAATGGAAGGATTCCGCAGTCCGCAACGCGAAGAAGACTGAGTGGCAGACTTGGGCGCGGGCGAAGTATCGGCGGCTGAAGTAGGAACGATCCGATGACAATCGAGCCGCTCAGTGCGCTGTGCCCACCGCCTCGCCAATGCTCCGCAATCCCACCGCAGCAACCTTCTCCCGCAGGCCGTTAACAATCTCCTTCACCACACCCGGCCCCTCGTAAACGAGCCCGGTGTAAATCTGCACGAGGCTTGCACCCGCCGTGATCTTTTCCCAGGCATCGTCGGCGTTGAAGATGCCGCCGACGCCGATGATGGGCAGCCGGCCGGCGGTTTGCCGGTAGATGTGACGAATGCACTCGGTCGAACGCACGCGCAGCGGCTTGCCGCTCAGACCGCCGGTTTCTGCGTAGGTTCGTTGCGCGGACGCATCGGTGGTTTCCGGTCTAGCGAGGGTGGTGTTTGTCGCCACGATGCCGGCGAGATTGCGCGGGCCGGCGAGTTCCAGAATCTCGTCGATCGCCTCGAACGAAAGGTCGGGCGCGATTTTGACGAGGATGGGTTTGGAGTTTGGAGTTTGGAGCTTGGAGTCGCTTGTTCCGTTCACTTCCTGCAAAGCGGCGAGGATTTCATCCAGCGCCGACTTGTCCTGCAGCTGGCGCAGGTTCGGCGTGTTTGGCGAACTGACGTTGACGACGAAGAAATCGACGTGATCGCGCAAGAGTTTGAAGGAACCCACGTAGTCCGAGGCGGCGGCTGCGAGCGGCGTGAGCTTGGACTTGCCGAGGTTCATGCCGACCGGGTGCTGGGGCCAGAGACCGGATTGCTTCCAAGCGGCGAGTGCTACGGCCATCGCTTCGGCGCCGGGATTGTTGAAGCCCATGCGATTCACGAGCGCTTCGTCCTCGACGGCGCGAAACATTCGCGGTGCGGGATTGCCAGGCTGACCATGCAGCGTGACGCCGCCCAGTTCGCTGAAGCCAAAGCCAAGCGCCGCCCACACGGGCACGGCGGCGGCCTGCTTGTCCATGCCGGCAGCCAGTCCCACGGGATTGGGAAAGCGCAGTCCGAAGAGTTCGACGGGCAGGGCGGGGGCGCCAAGAATCGAGGCTAGAGCTTCGGTCATGAGCCGGTGGCGGGCACAGAAGCCGAGGCCTTTCAGGGTCCGATCATGGATCGCTTCCGAGTCCTGCGAAAACAGGAGCGGTCGGAGCAGGGAACGGTAGAGTCCAGTCATGGATGGTGGGGAGACCGGTTGCTGGCCGGTGCGCCGTGGCCGGAATTAAGGAGAAGAACCTGCGTTGCCGCCAGCGAAAGTTGGGCGAGCCGATTCAGAGCGCCTGACCGGATTCGAGTTTGGCAGTGATGGAGTGACGGACTTTGCCTTGCAGTAACTTCCAACAGACCTCGGTCACGAAGAAGGTAGGAATAATCTCAGGGATGCACCACAGCATCCAAGGAATCACCGTGCTGACGAGCATCGCTTGAAGACCCGCAAACTGGGTGCGGCGGGCGTGCAATCCGAAATAAATTCCGGCCCAGCCGGCTGCAAACCAGAGGGCAATCGATCTGGCCACCAGGTAAAGGCGGGTAGCAATCTCCTCGGACAACATGCCGGAGTAGCCGGCGGAAACCGGGATGAAGCGTGAGCTAACGCCCGGGAGCCAGATCAGGCAAAGGATTACGATCGCCATCGGCAGGTAGCGCCTCCGCAATGCCAGCCATTGGCCACGGAGGATTTCTTGATCTGTCAGCGGGGTCGAAAGCAGGAATTCGAGCGCGTTCTGCTGACGCATTTGCACGAAGAACTGTGTCGCGTGGCTGGCGATGCTGAGCGCGAGAAGATAGGGCAGCACGTAAGAAACAAGCACCGGCAGCAGCAGGCGCATGAAATCCGGCAACGCCACATATCCGGTGAACACGATAGCTGCGAAGACACCGGCAACCAGTCGTCCCTGCCAGACTCCCGCGCCCGCAAGCCACAGGATAGGGTTTTGATCGAGCAAGCGGTCGCGTTTCCGACGCAACGCCGCGAGCGTACTGGATGGCAATACCTTGGAACCTGCGGCCGACGTCTGCGGCCGGGGCCGGTCCTGCCACGTAAAGCGGATGTAAACCGAGGCGATGGCGAGCAGCGTCCCGCTGGTGAGGAAAATTGCCGCTGCGGGTACTGCAAATTGATGGAGTGAACTCAGTTGAACATTGGCGCGGGTGATCAAGTATGCCGGACTGAGGAACCGGATGACATTGAGCCATTCGAGGGATTGGCCGGGCCAAAAGTCGATCAGTTCGAAAAGTATCAACGGCCCTGCCGCTGCCACCAGCAGCAAGCCTAACGTGGCCGCGCCGGCCTGCGTCGATTCCCGGACGAACGTCGAAACAAACATGCCCACGCTCAGCGAGAAGAGCATCGTCAGCAGCAGCGCGACGCAGGTGCGGAACAGTTCACCACCCGTCACGCCGCCCATCAGGACGCAGAGCGCCAGGACCGGCAGCGCACCGATCACCATCAACACCGTCATCAGCGACGTGGACGCCAGTTTGCCGAGGATGATGTCGCGGCCCTTGAGATCGGTGAGGAAGAGCAAGCCCAGCGTGCCCTCGCGTTTCTCACGGCTGAGGCAGTCCGCTGTAAGAAAGATGCCGCTGCCAATGCAGATCAGCCAGAAGATCGCGGAGAGGAAGCCGAACAACCCCTCGCCTCCTGGCCGATTTCCGCTGCCGGTGCTCCAGCCAACCACGGTGATCAAGCCCAACGCCGACGAGGCAATCGCGACGGCCATGCGCAGGCGGAACATCCGCCGACTTTTGGCGGCGACCAGCAGTTCGCGTTGGACGATGGGGAAAAAACTCACGGCCTTGCTGGGCGACAGCCTTGCACGGTCGGCTTTTCGAACGCCAGCCCAACGAGACAGGGCGGCGCTCACCCTTTGGCTGGCCTCGCACTGGACAAATAAAAGTGCGTCTACGTCCTTTCCCAAACCCCGAAGCGCGGCTAGATAGTGGCTGGCGCTTCGTTACCGGCTGATTCTCCACTTGAATAAGCCGCCTTCGGCTGCGTCTTTTTCAGGTCGTTCGCCAAAGCATGCATTGGACAAAGACCATCTTAACTGCGGCCCTCGCTGGACTCGGTCTGGTCGGTGAAGCCGCGGAGTCGAAGCCGTTGCCGGCCAGCCTCGAGCAGGTCGACTACGGCCAGCACGTGAAAGCCTTCATGGCGGCTTACTGCTACGATTGTCACAACGAAGCCAAACATAAGGGCGACCTGGACCTGGAGCGCTTCCGTGAGACGCCCCGGATGTTCGAGGACAGAAAAATCTGGGAAGCCGTGCGCGACATGCTGGAGACGCGCGAAATGCCGCCCGAGAAGAAGCCTCAACCCAGCGAGGCGGACCGCAAGCAACTCGTGCTCTTCATCGAGAAGGAGTTGTCGAAGTTCGACTGCGATGGGCCGGTGAACCCCGGTCGCGTCACGATTCGCCGGCTCAACCGCGCCGAGTTCAACAACACCGTCCGCGACTTGATGGGCGTGGACTTCAAGCCGGCCGAAGATTTCCCGTTGGATGAAGTTGGCTACGGTTTCGACAACATCGGCGATGTGTTGTCGTTGCCGCCGATGTTGCTCGAGAAGTATCTGGCGGCTGCGGAGAAGATCGTGACCGCCGCCATCGTCACGGATCCGACGACGCTGGTCGCGCGCACGACGGTGCCGGGCGAGGCGTTCAAGCCGCTGGTGGACGGCCAGGATGTGCGGGTCGATGAAGGGGTCGTGGGTTTCTTCCGCGAAGGCGGCGCCGCCACGACCGTCAGCTTCCCCAGCGCCGGCGAGTATATCCTGCGCGTGCATTCGTTCGGTGAACAGGCGGGGCCGGAGCTGCCCAAGCTCTCAGTCAAGCTGGGCGACAAGGAGCTGAAGGTGTTCGAGGTCGCCGCGCGCGAAGGCCAGCCAGCGGATTACGATGTGAAGGTCAGCGTCAGTGCCGGTGAGCAGAAGCTTGCCCTGGCGTATTTGAACAACTTCAACTCCGCCGGCGACCGCAACCTGTTTGTCGAGCGCGTGGAAATCGTCGGGCCGACGGGCGGAGAAGTGGCTTACCCCGCCGGGCACACCCGGATCATTCCGCATTCACCGAAGCGGGGTGAGGAAAAGAAACTGGCGCGCGAGTACCTCGAGAAGTTTGCCAGCCGCGCCTTTCGTCGGCCGGCGACGAAGGAAGAAGTGACCCGGCTCGCGAAGTTCGTGGAGCAGGGCATGGCCGCCGGTGGTTCCTTCGAGCAAGGCATGCAGCTCGCCGCGCAGGCCGTCCTCGTTTCGCCGCAGTTCCTGTTTCGCTGGGAGCTGGATTCCCGCAGCAAACCCGGTGAGGCCCGCCGCTTGAGCGACGACGAACTGGCGTCGCGGCTCTCCTATTTTCTCTGGAGCAGCATGCCGGATGATGAACTCGCCGCGCTCGCGGCGAAGAAGGAGTTGCACAAGCCGGCGGTGCTGGAAGCGCAGATGAAGCGCATGCTCGCCGATCCCAAGGCGTGGGGTCTGGTCGAGAATTTCGCCGGTCAATGGCTGCAGGTCCGCTCGCTGGACATTGCTCCCGACCCGGATCTTTTCCCGAGCTTCGACGAACCGCTGCGCAAGGCGATGCAGAAAGAAACGCTCCTGTTTTTCCAGGCGTTGCTGAAGGAGGACCGCAGCCTGTCCGCTTTGCTGGATGCCGACTTCACGTTTGCCAACGAGCGCCTGGCCCGGCACTACGGCATCAAGGGCGTCAAGGGCGATGAGTTCCAGCGGGTCAAGCTGACGCCCGAGCAGCACCGCGGCGGCATCCTGACGCAGGGCAGCATCCTGGCGTTGACCTCGAACCCGACGCGGACCTCGCCGGTGAATCGGGGCAAGTGGATTCTCGAACAGATTCTCGGCACCCCGCCGCCGCCGCCGCCGCCCAATGTGCCGACCCTGGAGTCGGTTTCGGGGGTCGATGCGAAAGCCTCGCTGCGCCAGCGCACCGAGCAGCATCGGGCCAATCCCGAATGCGCCACTTGCCATGAGAAGATGGACCCGCTGGGTTTTGCGTTCGAGCATTTCGACGCCATCGGCACCTGGCGCGAGAAGGATGGCGAATACGCGATCGATTCCTCGGGCAAGCTGCCCGATGGCCGGACCTTCAAAGGTGCGACCGACCTCAAGCAGATGCTCATGCAGGGCGATAACTTCACCCGGACCGTCACGGAAAAAATGTTAACCTTTGCGCTCGGCCGCGGTCTGGAGTATTACGACAAATGTGCGGTCGACGCGATCGTGGCGGCACTGAAGAAGAATGATCAGCGGTTTTCGACGCTGCTTTTGGAAGTGATCAAGAGCCAGCCGTTTCAAATGCGGCAGAACCCGGATAACGAGTCATGATGAACCAAGCCCACCTCCATCGCCGGACCTTTCTGAAGGGTCTGGGAACCGCCATCGCGCTGCCCCTGCTCGAATCGATGTCGCCCGTCCGGGCCGCGGCGGCGGCGGTTGCCTCCGCGAAGGCGCCGACGCGCATGGCTTTCCTGTTTGTGCCGAACGGCGTCCACATGCCGGCGTGGACGCCCACCCAGGAAGGTTCACTCTTCACGCTGCCCCACATTCTGGAGCCGTTGAATCCGCTCAAGCGCGACCTGCTCGTGGTGAGCGGGCTGGCGCAGGACAAGGGCTGGGCCAACGGCGACGGTCCCGGCGATCACGCGCGGTCGGCCGCCTCGTTCCTGACCGGCGCGCAGCCGTTGAAGAGCGAAGGCTCGCAAATCCGCGCCGGTGTCTCGGCGGATCAATACGTCGCCGAACGCATCGGGCAGGAAACCCGATTTGCGTCGCTGGAGCTGGGCATCGAAGGCGGACGCCAGGCCGGCAAGTGCGACTCCGGCTACTCCTGTGCCTACTCGAACAACATCTCGTGGCGCAACGAAGTCACCCCGATGACCAAGGAGACCGACCCCCGCCTGGTCTTCGAGCGGCTGTTCGGCAACGGCAACACGGAAGGTTCGGCGAATAGTTTTCTGCGCCGCCGCGAGTTCAAGAAATCGATCCTCGACTTCGTCATGGAAGACGCGCAACGGCTTAACACCAAAGTCAGTGGCAACGACCGCCAGAAGCTGGATGAATATCTGACCGCCGTCCGCGAGATTGAGCAGCGCATCGAGAAGGCTGAGAAAACGTCCACGCACGCCGCCGAGGTCATCGCGGGCGTCAAGAAGCCGACCGGCGAACCCGCCGACATGGGTGAGCACATCCGCCTGATGGGCGACATGATGGTGCTGGCGTTCCAGGCGGACGTGACGCGCGTCTGCACGTTCATGCTGGCGAACGAAGGCAGCAACCGCGCCTATCGCGAGATCAGCGTCAGCGACGGCCATCACTCGCTCTCGCATCACCAGGGCGATCCGGCGAAGCACGACAAGATCACCAAGATCAACCGGTACCATGCCGAGCAGGTGGCCTACGTGCTCACCCGGCTCAAGAACCTCAAGGAAGGCGACGGCTCGCTGCTCGACAACTGCATGATCGTTTACGGCGCGGGCATCGGTGATGGCAACCGTCACAACCACGACAATCTGCCGATCGTGGTGGCCGGTCGCGGGGGCGGCACGCTGCGCACCGGAAGGCATCTGCGGTTCCCGTCCGAGACGCCGCTGAACAACCTGTTCCTCTCGATGATGGATCGCATGGGGGTTCAAGCGCGGGAATTTGGCGACGCCACCGAGCGCCTTCGTGGCCTCGAAGCTTGATCGGGCCGCGAATAGAAACCTTGCAAGGTCCGTCAGTGATGGCGGACCTTTTTTCGTTGATGCCCTTAACCCGCAATGCAGCTTAACCGCAGCTAAACTCTGATGGACACAGATTCAAAATGGCCAGCGAGCAGCGCGCGTTCGCGTCATTGCCACCAGCGAGCAGCTTGGATTTCATCTGCGTTGATCTGCGTTCATCTGTGGCTGACCTGTTTCACTGCGGTCTCATTTGCCGCCGAGGCGAGGAAGCCCAACGTCGCCGATCTCGTCGAAGGTTTGAAGTCCGGCGACAAAGCCATTCGCCGCGATGCGTCGTATCGCTTGAGCCAGCTCGGACCCGAAGCCAAGGCGGCCGTGCCCGACTTGGTAAAGGTCCTCGATGATTCGGAAGATCAAGTGTGGTTCAACTCGATCACCGCGCTCGCCCGCATCGGCCCCGCCGCCGAGCCGGCGATTCCCGCGCTGATCAAGCTGCTCGACAAGGCCGATCGCGGCCGCAACAACGGCCAGTATTGGTACCGCACGGCGTTTGCCTTGGGCTCGATCGGCCCGGCCGCGTTGCCGGAGCTGATCAAGTCGCTCGGCAGTGACAAGGCACATGTTCGCTCGGCCGCGGCCAAGGCGATCAGTTGGATCGGACCCACTGCGACGGAGGCCATCGCCCCGCTGGCCAAGGGCCTGGGCGATGGGGATGCCGATGTGCGAACGCAATCGGCCGAAGCCCTCGCAAAGATCGGCTCGGCCGCGTTGTCAGCTTTGACCGACTCGCTGAAGAGCGAACAGCCAGCCGTTCGTTCCGCCGCCGCCGTCGCGCTCGAAGCGATGGGCGAGCCGGCCCGCGAAGCGAATGGTGCGCTTGCCGCCGCTTTCAAAACGGAGACCGACGATGATGCGAAGGTGAAAGAGCTGCGCGCCCTGAGCCGCCTCAAATACCCGCCGGCTGAACTCCTGCCGCTGGTGCTGCCACTCCTGAACAACGGGTCCGAGCCGGTTCGCCAGGCTGCGGCCGACGCCGTGATCATGATGACGCCCGCTGCCACGACGTCCGTGCCCGCAGTGAAGAAGCTGGTGGCTGCGGCCGACATCGCCGAGGCGAAGCTCGGCGTGGCCTTGCTCGGCGCGATTGGACCCGAGGCGGGCGCCGCGGTTCCAGATTTGATCGTCGCGCGCTCCAAAGCGAACGCCCCCGCTGAGCTGGCGACGGCGATCGATGAAGCGCTGATCCAGATCGGTTCGCCCGCTGTGCCTGAGCTGGTCAAGGCCATGAACGCAGCAAAGGGCGACGTCAATCATTGGTCGGTGCAATGTCTGCGCAAGCTGGGCCCCGCGGCGGTCCCGGCAATGATCACGTCCCTGGAATCCAAGGACGCCGCCCGCCAGCGCGACGCCATCCAGGTGCTGGCTCTCGTCGGCGACGCGGCGGAACCTGCGATCCCGGTTTTGAAGAAGCTCGCCGAGTCCGGCGCTCGCGAGGTGAAAGGCCCCGCGCTGGTGGCGTTGGCGGTGGCCGGCGCCCGTCCGGAGATGGTCTTGCCGCTCGCGGAGAATGCCTTGACCGACCGGTTGCCGGCGACGCGCCAGTCGGGTGCGGCCGCACTGGCGAGTCTTGGTGCCCGTGCGCTGCCGGCCCTTGCGGCGTTGATCAACGGACTCAAGGACAAGGACGTGATGGTGGCTGCGGATTGCGCGCGCGCGTTGGGTTCCTTCGCCAGCGCGGCCGCGACCGCGGTTGAGCCGTTGATCGTGGCCGCAGGCCGGCCCGAGCCCGCCGTCCAGGAAGCGGCCGTCAAGGCCATCGGCAAACTGGGTGAAGTTGCCAAAGCCGCCGTGCCGACGCTGGCAAAACTTCTGCCCGCGACTCAGCCGCCTGTGCAGGGCGCGGTTGCGACGGCCTTGGGTGCGATGGGGGTGAGCGCGCGCGACGCCTTGCCGGAGCTAAGCAAGAGCCTCAACAGCCCTGATGCCGGCACGCGCGCCGCCGCCTTGACCGCGTTTGTGCGCATCGAGTCCGATACCGGCCGCAAGGTGGAGATGTTGAAGCATGCCCTGGATGACCAGGCGCAACCCGTGCGGGTCGCCGCCATCGCGGAACTGGGCAAGCTGGGCCGGGCCGCCGAACCGGCTGCGGAGAAGCTTTACGAGCTCACCGAGAACTCCACCGAACGCGAGCAGGCGCTGGGAGTTCTCGGCGGGATGGCCATCCGCTCCGTGCCGTTGCTCGTCCGCGCGCTGGGCAATGCCGATCCTTACGTGCGCCAGTATGCCGTCGAACGACTCGGTCAACTCGGCAAGGACGCCAAGGACGCCGTGCCCGGCTTGCGCAAGCTGCTGGAGGACAAAGAAGAGTTCGTGAAGCGTTCCGCCCGCGCCGCCCTGCGCGAGATCGAACGGGCGAAGTGACGGTGGCAACAGGCCCGCGTGGTTGCTGACTTACTGGACACGGACCCGGTAAAAATTTTGGAATGATCCCAGGCTGCCTGGGTCAGCGATGGCAAGGGGATCGCCGAAAGCCGCCCCGCCATTGGCATCCAGGACAATGGTCGCAATGCTCGCCCAGGTGTCGAGTTGGCCGAAATCGGCGGAAGCTTCCAGAAACACCGTGCCGTTCGCGGGGCCATTCGTGATGGCGCCGGCGATCGTCGCGGGTGTCTCCAAACCGGCCGGATTGATTGTGACGTTGACCAGCTTCGGTGGGGTGACCGGTGTTGAATCGCCGCCCGCCAGGGAAAGTGTCAACGGCGTCCCAACATTGGCGGTTACCTGTAGCTCGGCGCTGCGGGCATTGCCATCGTTGGCGACATAGGTAACCGCGAAGGTGGTGGTTCTGCCGGCGGTCAGCATCGTTTCCGTGAGGCTCAAATCCAGTTCGAAGCTCGCGGCTTCGTTGCCGGTCACCGTTACTGCAAGGTCGGTGAGGTCGGTGTCGCCGGTGTTGCGGATGGTAAAAACGCGGCGCGTGTCCGTTTGGATCAAGAGGCGGTAGAAAGCGTTTACCAACGGAGTGAGATCGTGAAAGACGATGGCGCCGTCGACCCCAGGTTCCAAGCCGGGCGCGAATAGTCCCAACCAACCTTGTTGTCCGTCGAACGATCTTTGAATCTGATAGGTGCTGAAAGCGCTTGGGGGAACACCGGCGAAGGTCACCGTAAAGGTGTTGTCACCGGCCTGCGTTTGGCTCGCCGGATCCAGGTATTGCGATTGCATCCCGCCAAACGCGACGCTTGCGCCCGCGGTCAGGATGGTTCCCTCGGGCTGTTCGAGCACCAGGCTTGGGGCCGCATCAAGAGTGACTGACGCGAGGAAAGCGCACAGCGCAGGGAAGCAGCGGGATTTCATGCTGGGAGGAGAGCCGGAGGTTGTCAGGCGGTCAAGTGTCGAGCAACGAGATGAAGACGGGTGGTGGTGACCTGTCGGTATGCCGCCGAGCGACCGGGTCAACCCGGCCGGGACGCCAAGCAAGGCATTCCGTCAAAGCGCCCCTCACGCCCGCTCTGACGTTCTGAACGAAGCCTGCGATTTGCGCGGTCGATAGAATTCATTTCCACCCAGACGCTCACCGGCTGACGCGGGCCCGAATTCCGAAGTGGGAAGGGTCTGGCCGATGAGGGGCGCGCAGCGCCCAGCGCCGGAGCGCGGATTTGTAATCCGCAGCACGCCACCCAGGCCGAGGATCGAAACAGTTCCCGTGACTTCCGATCTCGTTACGCGCTGCGGATGGCACATCCGCGCTCCGGGGAAGCGCCGCTGGCGGCGGCGAGATGCGGCTGCGGAGTGAGGGGTAGATCGTCCAGGGTAGGGATGCAAAACGCCGCCGACCCGGGCGCCGGCGGCGTTGCGTTGCTCCCGCTGGCTTACTCCAAATCCAGCGTGACGATCCGGCCGGTGGCCAGTTCGGTGATCACGACGCGATCGCCCCGGCGATCGAACACCATGCTGCTCGAAGTCGTGAGGCAATCGGCCAGAATCACCGGGCTCGCGTCGGCGCTCGGGAAGTACTGGAGCCGTCCGGCACCGGGTGCGGGAAAGTTCAGGTTGAACTCCAGTGTCAGGAAGCCGTCGTCCCGGCAGCGTGATCCCAATGGCGTCACATCGATGGCGGCGGACAAGCCGTCGATCAACGGCGTGATCTCACCCGTGCTTGGGTCCACCTGCTGGATCGTTGAGTAACCGGGGAGAAAGAACGGGCCGCCGCTCAACAAGGTCACCAGCAAGTCGTGGCCGTCCCAGCGGATGCTCGTCGGCACATTCTCGATGACGGGCGGGCCGGCGGGCAGCCGTGGGTTCGGAGTAGGCGCGAAAGCGGCGAGTGTTTCGAAGTCGCCGCTGCGGACATCCACTTTGCGCACGCTGTTGAATCCGGCATCGACGATATAGAGATTCCGTCCCCGTCCCACGACGCCGTAAGGGTGCGAGTGCCGGACGTTGTTCGCGAAGTTCGGACGCGGCTCGGGCGCGTAGTCCGGGAAATCAGCGACAAGCTCGATGACCATGCGTCGGCCGTTGGCATCGGTGCGGATCAGCCGCTGACCGGCCTTCAACGCCTGATGATCGGCCAGCGTCAGCGTCACGCCGGTCGTGGTCTCTTCCAGCGCGGCGCTGAAGTGAACGGCCAGGACCGAGCTGAAGATCGGCGACGCCGGCGTGGAATTGGCCCTCTCGGTGCCGGGGACTGGACCGGGCAAAGTGACATCGCCCTGACCGTTCAGGATGTAGAGCGTTCGTCCGTCCAGCCAGACGCCGGTCGTGCCGTTGAAATCTCCGACGAAGGTCCGGGCGGATGGCAGACCATCAATCAGCGTCCGGCGGTTGCCCTGCTGATCCACGATGGAGACGCGACCGTTGTTCGGCACCTGCGGTCCGCCCTCGGCGATGATGAAGTTGCCGCGCGGCGTCTGGATGATCTTGCTCGGCGCGAGCAGGCCCGTTGCGAAGGTCTCGACGTCGGGACAGTCACGCGTCAACGAGGTGATGCGGAATTTTGCGGTCGCGTAGTCGGGTTCGCCGTTGGCGTCCATGATGACGATCGAACCACTCCGCTCGGAGAACGCGGCGAGATTGGGCGGCATGAGCGGCAGGGCGACGGAGTTGAGGGCGTTGCCGGTCGAATCGTACAAGCGGATACCCGCGATGGGCAGGGGATAAAGAAAGCCGTCCGGGTCCGCGACGGGATCACCCGTGAAGTCGCGCCAGAAAGTGGGGAAGCCGATGGCGGAGGTGACTGCATAGCCGTCGCCCGCCCCAGGATAACTCTGGGCGGAATCGTTCCAAGTTGGAATCCAGAAGAAATCCCAGGCAAAGGGCGAGGTGTCCTTCCTGATCTCCCGATCGCCCGCCTTCAGCCGAAAATCCGGGTTGGTCAGGGGCACGCCCAAAAAGTTGGGCTTGAAGTAATACTGATAGGTTGACGTGTGGTCGGGATCGGAAAAATCCACCCCTCTCAAATAGTTGGAGTCAAAAAATGTGTAGGAACCGGTGACGGTGGCCCCGACCTCGTAGGTGTTCTGAAACCAGCCGAGCGCGTCATCCACTGAAGTGATGACGCCGGTGAAATTGAACGTGATCGGGTTCTGCGCCTGGACGGAAGGGGCGCCTGTCGCCAGCACGAGCAGGCAAAGGATGAGGGCGAGGAAGCTTTTTGATGTTTTCATGATGTTGTTGGGGAGATTTGGTTTCGATGTTGTGCGGTTGAGGCGGATGCTGCCGCAACGGGCGCGCACAAGAGCGCGCGCCCGTCACGGTCAGACTGGTCAGCGATTCAACACGTAGCCGTGAGGTAGAAAGTCGGCATCGTAGAAAGTCCCGATGATCTGATTGCGGTCGTTGATGCCGTAGGCAGCGGTAATTTGCGCACCAGGAATTTCGACGCCGGTGTAGGCGCCGTTCTCGAAGACGAAGCCGCGGGCGTTAAAGGCGCTGTCATAGGAAATACCCACGATCTGTCCCTTGTCATTGATGTCGCTGATGTAGGTGCCTTTGACCGCGCCAGGAGCGCTGAGAGGAGTGTAAACCCCTTGCTCATAGACGAAGCTGGTGACGAGAAAATTGTTGTCATAGGACCACCCGACGATCTGGCCAAGGTTATTGATGCTTTGCGGATAAGTGAGCCGTGCGCCGGGGAAATCGGGGAGCGCGGTGTAAACGCCCTTGTCGTAGATGAAGCCGTGATCGTTGCGACCGTCACTGTATTGGCCGAGAATCTGGCCCCGGTCGTTGAGACCAGCGGGGTAGGTGCCAATCGCACCCGGAAATTCGAGGGGGGTGTAACTGCCCTTGTCGTAAACGAAGCTGTGGCTCTCAAAGGTGCTTTCATCATAAGTGATCCCGACGATTTGTTTCCGCTCGTTGATTCGAGTGGGGAAAAAGTCGAGACCGGTGTAGACGCCGTCGGCGTAGATGAAGCCGTGGGGTGCATAGTCGCCGTCGTAATAGACCCCGATGATCTGCCCCTGGTTGTTGCTGTCAATGACCACGAGATCCAGCGCGCCGGGAATCTCCGGCAGGATGGTCACGCTAATTGGCTGCTCGCCTTTCACTGGCTGCCCGCCTGCTTCCGGCGAAGGCTGGGCGTTGCCGGCCGAGGTGATGAGGCCGAGGACTGCGGCCACGCAGATGCTGCGGAACAAGTGGAGTGAGGTGGTTTTCATCGGTTGGTTTTGGTTCTGTGTTTTGGTTGCTGTGGTTGAGAACGGACTGGAATCCGCCTGGTCCGCGTCGCGGGGTGCGGTTTGAGTGTGGTTCCGCTGGGAACCGGGAACTGAGTTTGTTTTCACAAGTTTGTTTTACTGATTCGCTGTGGTCCGCCCGCATGGGCCTCGCACAACGGGGGACGTTCATCGTATCCACCCAGTCATGCGACGTGGGCGGGCGAAACCCCTCAAAAATGTTTGGGCATTCGCAAGTTGGTGGATGCTTTCTCGTGTGAAGGGCACTCCATTCTCACGGCTGGCGCAGGCGGTAGAAGCGCGCCGCATCGCTGATGGTGTTGGTCACGACGTTGTTCGTGCCGCTGACGGCGGGCGCGGGGGAGACGACGCTCCAGAGGTTCGCGGTGAGGTTGGTGCTGGCCTCCAGCGTGAAGCCGGGGACGTTCGTGGCCCACGACAGCAAGACATTCGCGGGTGCGCTGCGTTGGATGTTCAAGCGCGGCTGCGGCGTCGCCAGAAACACATTCCGCACCGATTCCTGGATGCTCTGCGAGCCGTTATTGCGGCCGCTGCCATAGTAGCCGCGCGCCCGGAGGTAAAGGTTCTGCCCGGTCGCAAGGTTCAGCCCGGTCAGACTCCAATTGCTGCCGGACGGTGTGCCGTTGCCCAGGGACGTGTAGTTCACAGAGTCGGTGGACGACTCAAAGGTCACGCGCGTGAACTGCTGGCTCGCTCCGCCGCGGACCCAGGTGACATTCGTGGGCGTGGCCGTCAGGTTTTGCAGCGCGGCAGTATCGTTGTTCAGACGAGCAAAACCGATGCGCGACTGTCCGCCGATGCTGGGGAAATCACCGCCCACCAAAAACTTGCCGTCCGCCTGTAGCGCGATGTTATAGACAGCAAAGGGCGCGTTCGGATTGAATGAATCGGCCAGGCCGGTGGTGGCATCGAGCCGGGCGATGCTGTTGCGCGACTGTCCGCCGATGCTGGTGAAACTGCCGCCCGCCAATACCTTGCCGTCCGCCTGCACCGCGATGGAAAAGACGAGACCACCAGCTCTCGGGTTGAAGGAATCGGCCATGCCGGTGGTGGCATCCAGCCGGGCGAGGTTGCTGCGCGACTGGCCTCCGATGCTACCACCGGCCTGGCCGATTCATTCAATCCGAACGCGCCCTTTGCTGTCTATAACATCGCGCTACAGGCGGACGGCAAGTTTTTGGTGGGC
>JANLTG010000042.1:0-19321 GCA_031362805.1 bacterium | reverse complement strand
GGCGTGCTGAATCGCCTGGCAAACGGGTACAAACAGCTCCAGCCGTTGGCGGGGCGTGAGCTTCCGCTCGTCGCAGAACTTGGTGATGGGCTGTCCCTTCACCAGTTCCATGACGAAGTAGGGACGGCCCACGTCGGTCGTGCCGGCATCCAGCACCTTGGCGATGTTCGGGTGGTCCATCATGGCCAGCGCCTGCCGCTCCGCCTCGAACCGCGCGACCACCTGCTTGGTGTCCATGCCGAGCTTGATGACCTTGAGGGCCACTTTGCGGCGGACCGGCTCTTTCTGTTCGGCGACATAGACCACGCCGCAACCGCCTTCGCCGACTTTCTCCATGAGTTTGTAGCGGCCGATTCGGTTGCCGGGAATTTCGGAGAGCTCGCTCACCAGCGAAGCGGCGGCGGCGTCCCCGCTCAACGCCGTGGGGGCCTGTTCCAGAAAATCACCGGCGTTCGCGGTGGCCCGCAGCAGGGCCTCGACGCGCCGGCGCAGCGAGGCGTCCGCACCGCACGCCTCGTCGAGATACGCCGCGCGGGCTGCGGTTGTGGCGCATTGAAGCGCCGCGGCGAACACGGCTTGCTCGGAAGATGGCGGCTTCATGGAATTCGGTTCATCGCCCATACATGCGCTATTCTGGGGAAAAACAGCTCACCGGGCGAAAAGAAAATATTCCATGAGCCCTTCCGCCGGGATTTGGCGCATGACGGGGTGAACATGGGCAACCAATCGATCTCGAACGAAACCAAACCAACTTCCCTCATGAAACCAAAACTTACACTTCACCTGCTGCTCCTCGCGCTACTGAGCGTGACAGGATTTGCACACGCCCAAGGCACCGCTTTCAACTACCAGGGCCGACTGGTAAACGATGGTGTCGCGGCGAACGGCGCGTACGATTTCATCTTCACCCTCCATGACGCTGAGGCGGACGGCAACCCGGTGGGCGGGCCTTTGACGCGGGACGCCCTCGCGGTGAGTGCCGGCCAGTTCGTCGCGCCCCTCGACTTCGGCGCCGGGGTGTTCACCGGGGCACCGCGCTGGCTGCAGATCAGCGTGCGCGTCACCGGAACGGCCGAGGCCCACGCGCTCCTGGCGCCACGGCAGGCCCTGTTGCCGACACCGTATGCGATCTACGCAAGCAGCGCCGGGAGCGTGGCGAACGGCACCGTGACCGCGGCCCAGTTGAACACCGGCGGCCTCGCACCCGCACCGGGCCAGTTCCTGTCCTACGATGGTGGAAGTTTTACCTGGACCGATCCGGGCGTGGCGGCGGGCGACATCTGGACACTCAATGGCCTGGACGCCTATTACAACGCCGGCAAGGTCGGCATTGGCACCGCGAACCCGCAAAACAGGTTGCATGTGTATGATCCCGCCGGGGCGGTGAGTCAGCGCATTGAAACGGGCGGCGGCATCAATGCCTGGGCGCGAACGGAGTATGCCAATGCGAACGGCCAGTGGAACATCGGCACTTCGCGCGGCTTCAACGGCGACCAGCTTTATTTTGCACGACAAGGTTCAGCCGGCATTGCCTTCGGCCTCCAACCCAACGGAGATGCCTTTCTGCAAGGCAAGCTCACGGTTCGCACTGCGGGGTATGGCTTCGAGCACACCGACGGCACGATTCGCCTGGGCACTTACATTGATTCGACAGGTGGCTGGCTGGGGACGATGAGCAACCATCCACTCAAATTCTTCGTCAACGATGGACTACAGCCGAGCCTGACGATCAACGCCGACGGCAGCACCACCACGGTTTCAGGACCAGGATCCGTCATCGTCGGCACTCCTAACGGCGAGTCCGGAACGTCGATCAAACGCGACAACAACCGGGCCGACGTAAGATTCGATGGAACGACCCTCAAGGTGGTCGCTGGGCCTGGAAACGGCCCGCCTTCCTCCATTGCCGGAATCGCGGTCACCACCGCGGGCAACGTCGGCATCGGCACGACGACTCCCTCGCGCACGCTCGAGGTGAACGGCGACTTCGTCGCCCGCGACGTTGATGTCCGCAATCTCTTCGCCCGCGACGGCTCGTTTCGTGTGCTCGAGATTCGCGGCGGCGCGGATCTCGCCGAACCGTTCGCCATGAGCCACAGCGGCGTGGAGCCTGGCAGCGTCGTGGTCATTGACGAAGATCATCCAGGCAAACTTCGCCGCAGCACCCAGGCCTATGACAAAAAAGCCGCCGGCATTGTCAGCGGCGCCAACGGCATCCGGCCCGGCATCAGCATGGTCCAGGAGGACAAACTCGAGGCGGGCGAAAACGTCGCCCTGAGCGGCCGGGTCTATGTGCAGGCTGACGCAGCGTTTGGCGCGATCAAACCCGGCGACCTGCTCACCACGTCCGACACGCCGGGTCACGCCATGAGGGTTTCCGATCACACGCAGTCGCAAGGCGCGATTCTCGGCAAGGCCATGAGCGGTTTGAAGGAAGGCAAAGGCATGGTGCTTGTGCTCGTGACGTTGCAGTAACTCCATACCGCCTACCGCCATTATGAAGACCATTGTCTTACGGATTATTTTCGCCGGACTCTTGCTCGCGAGTGCGGGCCTGCCGGAAATCGCGCGCGCGCAGCAAGCCCCCGCGCCGCCCGCCACACCCCAGAGCGTTGCCCAAGCACCAACCCCGGCGACGCAGGTCATCCGGCCTCCACAGCTGCGCCGGAACCGGCCCAAGCGGACGTTGTCTGACGGTCGGCAGGTGATCGCCCAAGAACTAAAGGTGACCTTGAAAGAAGCCAGTGCGGGCGCGCGGTCGCTTAATGGCGCTGGCAAATCCCACGCCGTGGATCAGCTGGCCCTCCGTGCCCTGCATCCCGACATCGCCGCGATCGAAGCCCGGCACACGAGCTCGCGGAACTGGCTCAACGGCGAGGCACTCCCGCCCCACCTCCGCAAATCGGATGGCCGCATCCCGCGCATCGCCCGGAACTTCTCCGTCATCCTCCGCGCCGGGGCGGATGTGGAACTTGTCCGTCTGGAATTGCAGGCGCATCCCGAGGTCGAGCGGGTGGATTTCAACGAGGTCACCCAGATGGACTCAATACCCAACGATCCGAATTACGCCCAGCAATGGGCGCCATCGATCACCGGGCTGGAAACCGCCTGGGACGTGCGTGGCCGTGGCCGCATCATCGTGGCCGTCGTGGATTCCGGCGTGCAGATGGCGCATCCGGAATTTGCGGGACGGATCGTTTGGGACGACGGCTTCGCGGATTTCGACAACGGAGAAGCTCCCGGCTCGGGCAACGATTTCGATCACGGCACCCATGTCGCTGGCATCATCGGCGCCGCCATCAACAACGCGACAGGCGTGGCCGGCTATTCGAATGACATCGATCTCATGATCATGAACTGCGCTACGTGGGACGAAGGGGCAAACAAGTGGAAGATCAGTGACGCCGACAACGCGATTGACGAGGCGGTCGCCCACGGCGCCCGAATCATCAACTGCAGCTTCGGTTTCGCAGACTATGTGGAAGATGAAGTCGAGGGCGCCTTCAACGCCGGCGTGCTGGTTGTGCATGCCGCCGGCAACGACAAGAGCAGTATCGGAGGACACTGGGAGTCCGGGAGCATTGCGCTGCTCACCGTCACGGCCACCATGAGCAGCGGTTCGCCGGCCACGGATGTTTTCGACGCCGGTTACAGCAACTTCGGCCCGGGCGTGGACCTCGCTGCACCGGGCTCAGGGATCTTCAGCACGGTGCCGGGCGGCTACACCAATCTCAACGGCACCTCGATGGCCGCTCCGCAGGTCAGCGGCGCGGCGGCGCTGGTCATGTCGATGAATCCGACGCTCCTGGGGAATGAACGTTCGTCCCGGCATCTGCTGATTCGCATGGCGGAGGACAAGGGTGCGGCGGGCTACGATGAACAATACGGCTGGGGCGCGTTGCGCCTGCGGCAATCCACCCTGCAGGCCTGTCGCGACGCGGCGGCGTTTGTGAGCAGCGCGAGCAGCGCCCCCACTGAAAACGGCAACTACGACATTCCGTGGCACACCCTGCCCGCGGCGCTCAACAACATCGCCGATGGCGCGACCCTCATCCTCAACGGCGGCGTGACCGACGTTCCTGTTTATACCTATCCGCCCATCACGATCATCAAGCCCTGCAAACTTTCCGCGATCCCCGATCGACCGGTGATCCTCGGCAACTAAAGCCACCTGCTCCAAAACCTAAACGTTTCACTTCGAATACGACTATGAATGCACGGAAGACCTTTCTGACCCTGGGTGCAGTCCTGTTGGCGGCAGCGGCCCCGGCACAACCCTTCTCGATTGACTGGTACACGGTTGATGGCGGCGGCGGCACCAGCACCGGCGGCACCTTCGTGTTGAGCGGCACGAGCGGCCAACCCGAAGCGGGTCGGATGAGCGACGGCCGTTTCGTGCTCGAAGGCGGCTACTGGAGCTTGCCGGCCACCGACTTGTCGGCGGTCGCGCCCACGACGATTTTTGACAATACCCATGGCACCTTTAACGGCGCATCCTTCGTCACAACCACAACCTGGCTGGCGAGCAAGTTCTGCCTCGGGGCCCAACCCTACCAGCTCGACTCCGTGGCCTCGCCGCTGAGCGTCGCGGGTTTTGACGTCCGCACAAGCACCGTCCGGCTGCAGATTTATGCCAACGACGCGGCCAGCGGCAAACCATCCGCCAGCACCGGAGTCATCATGAACCTCTCCGGCATGACCAACCCCATTCCATTGCGCCCCGACGAAACCATGGTGACGTGGACTCCCGCCACGCCGTTGACCCTGGTGGCGAATAAATGCTACTGGGCGGTGTTGAGCATCGAGAGCGGCACCACTGTTTGGCTGGCGAGTTCCGCAACCAAGCCCACCGGTGACGCCGGGGCGTTTGGCCGTGTTGGATCAACGGACGCCGGCCAGACGTGGGGAGTGCCCGACACTTTCCATAATGGCATGATGCTCATCCGGGGCCGGGCCTTGGCGGCTCCCCCGGACCTCGTCGTCAGCGCCGTCAGCATTTCCGGAAGTGACCTGCGTTTTGGATTTCCCGCCAGCTCCGGACGGACCTACGCCATCGAAAGCCGGTCCAATCTGGTGTCTGGTGCGTGGGTGGAAGTTTCCGGCACCAGGCAGACCAGCGCCGGCGCCGCCCTTGAAGTGAGCCTGCCCATCCGCCAGTCCCTGTCGCAGCAGTTCTTCTGCGTGAAACAATTGCCGTGATGCAAATTCAAATCGTGGCACCCGGCTTTGCAAAGGGCTGATAGAATGCCCCGCGTTTCGGTTTCCGCGTTCTCAATCTTGCAGCGAGCCTCCTCACGTCGGCGGCTACGTCACTCGAAGATCCCTCCACAACGCAAATTTGTGAAAGGTCAACAAGCCCCTTCGCAACAAATTATGTGAACGACGCTAATCCCCAACCGGACGGCTGCGGCGTTCCTGGCCATGACGATCATCGCGGAGTGACACCGGCGCGGGGCGGAAGCAGCACTCGTCTTCGTCGATGACCATTCCACCGACCACCTGGATGAAGTCCCGCGGCAGCCGGAGTGCGCCCGGTTGGAGGTCAAGCGCGTATGCCTGTTTCGGGAAGGCTGACAGGACAAGCGCCACGCCCGCCCCGGCGGCGCGCTTCGTTGACGGTTCTTGCTGCCTCTGATTAGCTCGCCCGTGAAATGACCCTCCATAAAACCATCCTGGAATCGCTCCGGTCGCCGGCAGTTATTGAACCGCGCCAGTGCCACGTATTCGCGGGCTTGATGACAACGACTCATCAAGCTTTGAAGCGCCGGGTTCATCGCTTCGCGCTCAGCGTGGGCTTGTTACTCAGCGCTTCCGCCCTTCACGCTGATGACTGGCCGCAGTGGCTCGGCCCCCAGCGCGACGGCGTCTGGCGCGAGACGGGCATCGTCGAGAAGCTGCCGGCCAATGGCTTCACGTATCGCTGGCGCACGCCCATTGGCGGTGGCTACTCGGGGCCAGCCGTCGTGAAGGGTCGCGTGTATGTCATGGACCGCCAGCTCCCGACCGGCGCGAAGAATCCGTCCGACGCCTTCGCCCGCGGCGAGATTCCTGGCAGCGAACGGGTGCTTTGCCTGAACGAAGCCGACGGCAAAATCCTCTGGCAGCACGAATACGACTCCGCCTACACGGTGAGCTATGCGTCCGGGCCTCGCGTCACGCCCGCCGTGGCGGATGGCAAAGTCTATACGCTCGGCAGTGAGGGAAATCTTCTCTGTCTCGACGCGGAGAAAGGCACGGTCCTCTGGTCGCACGACTTCAAGAAAGATTTCGGCATCAAGACGCCAGTGTGGGGTTTCGCCGGCCATCCGCTCGTCGATGGCAGGAAACTGATCTGTCTCGCGGGTGGCGACGGCAGCGTGGTGGTGGCATATAACAAGGACACGGGCCAGGAACTCTGGCGCGCGCTCTCCGCGAAGGAACCGGGCTACGCGCCGCCGATGATCTATGAGTTCGGCGGCAAACGTCAGCTCATCATCTGGCATCCCGAAGCCGTGAACGCGCTCGATCCCGAGACAGGAAAAATCCTGTGGACCCATCCGCTGACACCGTCGGTGCGCTCCGGCATGACCATACCCAGCCCGCGCAAAGTCGGCGACCTGCTTTTCCTCACCTCGTTCTACAATGGTTCGCTCTTGCTGCGCGTCGGCGCGGACCAGCCATCCGTCGTCTGGCAGAGTCAGAAGGTGAGCGAGATGGACACGGACGGATTGCACAGCGTGATGGCCACACCGCTCATCGAGAACGGCTACATCTACAGCCCGTGCAGCTACGGCCAGTTCCGCTGCCTCAAGCTGGCGACCGGCGAACGCCTCTGGGAAACCTTCGCGCCAACGAGCGGCAAGTCCGCACGCTGGGGCCACGCCTTCATCGTCAAGCAGGGCGACCGCAGTTTCATCTTCAGCGAAACGGGCGACCTGATCATCGCCAGGCTCACGCCGGAGAAATACGAGGAACTCAGCCGCGCGCACCTGCTCGATCCCGTCAACCGCGATCCCGGCCGCCCGGTCGTCTGGTCGCATCCCGCCTTCGCGAACAAATCCATCTACGCGCGCAACGACCAGGAAATCGTCTGCGTCTCGCTGGCGGTCGAGTGAGGGAAGGCGACGTTGAGTTGAGTTGCTCGCCGGCACATTCTCACTTGCCGGACGACCTCGCTTGCGGACAATACCTCGCATGCTTGCCTCGCGCTTCGGCTACCTCGGTTTGGTTCTCGTTCTATCCTTCAACTTGCGGGCCGCACTGGCCGCAGACTCGGCCGCCGACACCAATGCCGTCTGGCTGGCGGAGCATTACACCAAGTATGAGCATCGCATCCCGATGCGCGATGGCGTGCGGCTTTTCACGCGCGTCTATGTGCCCAAGGACGACTCACAGGCGTGGCCCATCCTGCTCACGCGTACCCCCTATGCGCTGAAGCCGTACGGCACGGCCAATTACAACGACCCGGCCGGCACGTTCCGCGAGCTGGCCAAGGACCAGAACATCCTCGTCACGCAGGACGTGCGCGGGCGCTACGGTTCTGAGGGCGAGTACATGCACATGCGGCCCTTCAATCCGAACAAGGGCCCGAAGGACATCGACGAATCATCTGACGCTTACGACACCATCGACTGGCTGGTGAAGAACATCCCGAACAACAGCGGTAAGGTCGGCCTGTTCGGTATCTCCTATCCCGGATTCTATACTTCGATGGGGATGATCGATTCGCATCCGGCGCTCAAGGCGGCATCCCCGCAGGCACCCATCTCAGATTGGTTCATGGGCGACGACCTGCATCACAACGGCGCGTTCTTCCTCTCGCAGAACTTCAATTTCTTCTACGAGTTCGCCCAGCGGGAAGAGGATCCGCTGCACGAGAATCTCAAGCCCTTCAATTTCAAGACGCCGGACGGCTACGACTTCTTCCTGCGGATGGGGCCGCTGGGCAATTCGGTGAAGCTCCTGAAGAACTTCGGCACCAGCTGGAGTGAATTCCTCGCCCACCCGACCTACGACGCCTACTGGCAGGCGCGCAACATCCGGCCGCATCTGAAGAATGTGCACTGTGCCGTGATGACGGTCGGCGGCTGGTACGATGCGGAGGATTTGTTTGGGCCCTTGGAGACGTATCGTTGGACCGAGCGACAGAATGCCGGCATCACCAACGTGCTCGTGATCGGGCCGTGGGCGCACGGCGGCTGGGGTCGCGGCGATGGCGACAAACTCGGTGACATCAATTTCCGCGCGAAGACCGCCGAGTTCTATCGCGAGAAGATCGAACTGCCGTTCTTCCGGCATTTCCTCAAGGGCGACACGAACTACACGCCGACCGAAGCGCACGTGTTCGAGACCGGCACGCATCAATGGCGACGCTTCGACGCGTGGCCGCCGAAGCAGTCCACGCCGCGCACGCTCTATTTCGGCGCGGAGAGCAAACTGGGTTTCGATGCACCCGCCGCCGCGAAGGACGCCTTCGACGAATACGTGAGCGACCCCGCCAAGCCGGTGCCCTACACGCTGGAACACACGACCGGCTACCCCCGCTCCTATCCGGTCCACGACCAGCGCTTCGCGGCGTCGCGTCCGGATGTGCTGGTTTACGAAACCGAACCCTTGGAGGAAGACCTGACATTCGCCGGACCGCTCACGGCGACGCTGCACGTCTCCACCACGGGCACCGATGCCGATTGGGTCGTGAAGCTCGTGGATGTTTACGCGGGCGACTTCCCCGACCCGAAGCCGAACCCGGCCGACATCGCGATGGGCGGCTACCAGCAACTCGTGCGCGGCGACGTTTTCCGTGGCAAGTTCCGCAAAAGTTTCGAGAAGCCCGAGCCGTTCAAGCCCGGCGAAGTGACGAAGATCGAGTTCGAGATTCCCGACATCCTGCACACTTTCCGCCGCGGCCATCGCGTGATGGTGCAGGTGCAAAGCACCTGGTTTCCGCTCGTGGACCGCAACCCGCAAACTTTCGTGAACATCCCCACCGCGAAGCCGGAGGATTTCAAGAAGGCCACGCATCGGGTCCATCGCGGGGGCAATGCGGCCTCGGCATTGACGGTGCAGGTGCTGCCCGTGGGCGGCAAGTGACGCCACTCAGTCGCGGCGGGACGAACCCGGCCTGTCACAGCTTGCCGTGTCACGGGCGAATGGCGACTGCCCTTCGCCGCGGCTTCATCTGGCAAGCCCTCAGGCGCCTCTGCAGGGCCGCAGGCCTGCAATGGGATAGCCCGGCCTGAAGGGCCGGGGAACAGGTCCGAACGAATCTTGCCAGCCCTGTAAGGGCGGAACATCTTCCTGCCGGTTCAACGCCAAACCATGTCGCAATCCCTCGCCAATATCGTCGTCCACCTTGTGTTCAGCACCAAGGGCCGTCGCCAGCTTCTGCGTGACGAGGAACGCGGACAACTTCACGCCTACATCACCGGCGTTCTCAAGAACCACGATTCACTCCTCATCGCAATCAACTCGGTGCATGACCACATTCACATCCTCTTTGCTCAATCAAAAAACCACGCCCCGGCGAAGATTGTCGAGCAAGTGAAAACCGCGTCGTCCACCTGGATCAAGACACTCGACCGGTGGTATTCCGATTTCGCATGGCAGACGGGTTATGGCGAGTTCAGCGTCAGCCCGATCCACGTCGAGGCGGTGCGGGAGTACATCCGCACCCAGGCGGAGCATCACGAACGGCAAGATTTCCAGACGGAGTATCGGCAGTTCTGCGAGAGGAATGGGAAACCGTTGGACGAATGCTATGCGTGGGATTGAACTTGGAATCGTTTTACTTGTGGCGCCCTTTCAGGGCTGGGATATTCCGTGAACCACGATTCCCGGGCCTTTCGCCCGGGCTATCACATGGCGGGCTTGCAGCCCGAAGACACCGGTTGTTTGGCTCCATTGAGACATGAAACAGCGAATAGCCTCCGGCGCACGGGCATACCTGTGGAACGTGATCTCGTTCCTAGCCCTTTTGGCCGTCGCCCCGCGCGCGCAATCGGCCGATGAGCCACTGAAGGAAGGCGACTCCATCCATCTCGGTGGCCGTTCAGTAACGGTTCGCAAGTTGGGGTCGCTGCCCTACGTCGAAAGCGAATTCACGAAACGGTTCAAGTTCGATTCGTTCCAAAATCCAAAGCTCAAAGAACTGCGCGAACGACATCGCTTGGACGAGGTGATTGCGCCGGGCAAGGATGAGTTCGAGCGGCAGGTGTTGTTGCTGGACTGGACGCATCGGCAGTTCAAGAAGTTCGGCCGGCCTTCCACGAACTGCCAGGGCGCGCTCCAGATCTTGAAGGCTGTCGGCGAAGGCCACACGTTCTTCTGCGCCCAGTACGCGGAGGTACTCGTGTCAGCGGCGGCCAGTCTCGGCTGGGTGGACCGGTCGCTCGCGTTGCGCCGGCATCAGGGTGCGAACAAGGCCGGTGGCTCTACCGAACACACCGTAACGGAGATCTGGTCGAACCAGCATGGCAAGTGGGTGATGCTCGATCCGACGAGCAACCTGCATCTGGAGACGAACGGCGTGCCGCTCAATGCGTGGGAGATCCGGCAGGAATGGTTTTATCGCGGCGGCTCGAATCTCGTCTTCGTGGTTGGCAAGGAACGGCAGCACTACCGCAAGACCGACCTGCCAATTCTCCTGGGACGCTTCGCCGGCTTTGGCGATCTGACCGTGGAGCCCGATGAACTCGATAAGTACGGGTTCATCGGCTACATCCCGAACACCGACCTGATGGATGCCGGCTACGATTACGCCCAGATGTTCATCACGAAGGACGCGCTCTGCGAAGGCACCCAATGGCACGTGCGGACGTTGCCAGCGAATCCGGCCTTGGACCCGTATTTCCCGATCGGCCAGGCGGCAATGAGCCTGCGGGCGGAGGATGGGCGACTTCACGTTGCTCTCAAGACCCTGACGCCGAACTTTGGCCGGTATGAAGTGCGCATCGACCACGGCGAATGGCAAACCTCTGGCGAAAGCTTCGCGTGGCCTGTGCATCCCGGATTAAACCGGCTGGAAGCACGGACGGTGAATCAGTTCAAAGTGACGGGGCCAATCGCGCAGGCAGAAATCGAAGTGAAGGATTGAGGCTGCAAAGGCTCACGAACTCAATTCGTCTGCCGATGAGATCCATCCTCCGTAGCCGCCGACGTGAGGAGGCTCTGACCAAGCGTTCCGGGTTCCAAGCCATGAAGTGAGCCTCCTCACGTCGGCTGCTACCAGTCTTGAACAAGGGCCGCCCGCCCGCCCATCCCCGCGCATTGCATGTTAACGGCGAGCCGTCATGATCGAGTGCATGCGACCCGACCGAGGCGACCGCAGAAGCATGGCGCGAACTTCGCGTTGCCGCAGGCGGATGTCTTTCCACGCATGAGTGACGTCACGCAAATCCTCCACGCCATCGAGCAGGGCGACGCCCAGGCTGCGCATGAGTTGCTGCCCCTCGTTTATCAGGAACTCCGTCGGCTCGCGGCGCACAAGATGGCCGGCGAATCTCCCGGTCATACGCTGCAGCCCACGGCGCTCGTCCATGAGGCTTACTTGCGATTGGTGGGGCCGGAGCAGGCTAGGAAATGGGATGGACGCGGGCATTTCTTTGCCGCCGCTGCTGAGGCCATGCGGCGCATCCTGGTGGAATCGGCGCGGCGCAAGCAGCGCCTGCGGCACGGCGGTCAGTTGGAGCGGGTGGACTTGGACGCCGTGGACATGCCGCTGCCCATGCCGGATGACGACTTGCTGGCGCTGGATGAAGCGCTGGATCGCTTGGCGACGGTGGACACCCGCGCGGCCGAAGTAGTGAAGCTCTGTTTCTTCGTCGGCTTGACCCAGGAACAGGCCGCGCAGGAGCTGGGGATTTCCCTCGCGACGGCGGAACGCCTCTGGTCATTCGCCCGCGCCTGGCTGTTCAAGGAAACGCAAAAGACTCTCCATCCCCCACCATGAGCCGAAAATATTTGAGGGGTTTCAAGGTCTGATGTCGCATGACTGATTGAAGGCCAGCGCCTTCACGAACCCAACATGGCCAGCGCAGACCGACTCATCGAAATTTTCACCGAAGCCAAAGCCCGGCCCGCTGGCGCGGAGCGTGATCAGTTCTTGTCCGAGGCGTGCCGGGAGGCCCCGGAGTTGGAGGAGCAAGTTCTCGCCCTCCTGCAAGCTCACGACGGAGCCGGTGATTATCTCAAGAACTCAATTGCTCCTTCCAACGCCTTCCTCACCGAAAAGCCGGGCGACCGGATTGGCCGTTACAAATTGCTGGAACAAATCGGCGAGGGCGGCTGTGGCGTCGTTTACATGGCGGAACAGGAGGAACCGGTGCGCCGGCGCGTGGCGCTCAAGGTCATCAAGTTGGGCATGGACACGAAGTCGGTGATCGCGCGCTTCGAGGCCGAGCGGCAGGCGCTGGCGCTCATGGATCATCCGAACATCGACAAAGTCCTCGATGCCGGGGCCACGGATACGGGCCGGCCGTACTTCGTCATGGAGCTGGTGCGCGGCATCAAGATCACGGACTACTGCGACCAGAACCATCTTTCTACCGGGGATCGGCTGATACTATTCACGCAAGTCTGCCAGGCGATCCAGCACGCGCACCAGAAGGGCGTGATCCATCGCGACATCAAGCCATCGAACATTCTCGTCACACAGCACGACAACGTGGCGGTGCCCAAGGTCATTGATTTCGGCCTGGCCAAGGCCACGAGCGATCAGCGGCTTACCGACAAAACGTTGTTCACCGCCTTTGAGCAATTCGTGGGCACGCCCGCCTACATGAGTCCGGAGCAGGCGCAGATGAGCGGGCTGGACATCGACACCCGCACGGACATCTACGCGCTCGGCGTGCTCCTCTACGAATTGCTCACGGGCCAGACGCCATTTGATGCGAAGGAATTGATGTCGGCCGGACTAGACGCGATGCGCCGAATCATCCTCGAGCAGGAACCGGCCCGTCCCTCCACGCGATTGACTCAAGAACTCGTAGCAGCCGACGTGAGGAGGCTCAAAGCTCCAGAAACCACGGAAGATGAAGTCAGAGCCTCCTCACGTCGGCTGCTACGGCTGAAGGAGACGATCACGCTGCTGCGCGGCGACCTGGACTGGATTGTGATGAAGGCGCTGGAGAAGGACCGCACCCGCCGGTATGAAACCGCCAACGGCCTGGCGGCGGACATCCAACGACATCTGGACAACCAACCGGTCGTGGCCCGTCCGCCCAGCGCGGCGTATCGTTTTCAGAAAATGGTTCGCCGGAACAAGCTGGCCTTTGTCGCCAGCACGGCCGTCATCGCCGCGCTCGTCATGGGGCTCGGGATTTCGACGTGGATGTTCTTCAAGGAGAAACAAGCCCGACAACGGGCCGTGGCCGCCGAGCAAGACCAGGCGCGTTTGCGCCGCCAGGCTGAGGCTGATGCCACCGAGAGCCGGCGGCTCGCCTTGTATCTTGGCGTGCTGGCCAACGGCCTCCGCGTGGAGCAAAACGCAGCGGGCGAATCCACCCTGCGCGAATCGCTGGCGATGTGGATGCGAATCTTGAGCAAAGAACATCCCGAGGTTGAGGATGCGCTCACCTCGCTGGCGCAAGTCCTCCAAGCCGGCAAGTTCGCCAAAGCGGACAAGCTGGCGGTCGCGGCCGCGCAGAAATGCCACGCGGCCCGGGGAGAATTTGAGAAGCTGACTGCCGATCCGGACCGCCAGCAGGATTGCTGGATTTTTGCAGCCGCGTTGGAGACCCTCGGAAGGCTTTTCGGCGACATTGGCCAGACACCGGAGGCCGAACTGGTTTATCGGGACGCTCAGGTTCTTTGGCGGATGATGGTGGCCAAATCCAACCTGGAAGACCACCGGTGGCATCTGGCGGAAAATTACGACATTCTCGCAATTCTGCTCGAGCAAGCGGGCCGGCTGGGTGAATCGCTGGAGTCGCGTCAGAGTGCTTACGCGGTCTGGCTGAAGTTGGCCGTCGAGTTCAACCAAGAAGACCGCCGGTTTCATCTGGCGGTCAATTGTAACGCCATCGGCAAGTTGTTGAGAGATGTGGGACGAATCGCTGAGGCCATCGAGATTTATCAGCAGTCCCTGGACGTCTGGAAGAAGCTGATCGTTGAGTTCAACAGGGACGACCACCGCAATCATCGCACAGGGACGATGATTCATTTGGCGGTGACGCTGCAAACTGCAGGCTGGGGGATGGAAGCAAAAACACTCTGGCACGAAGCCGAAGTTGCCAGCCGCGAAGACCTGGAGTTGCAAAAGCAACGCTTGGGCAACGAGCATCGCTCCGTGGAGGTATCGCTTGGCCTCCTGGCCCAAGTGCTCCAGCACGGAGGAAAACTGGCCGAAGCCGAAACCGTCTGGCGCGAGGAACTGGCCGTGGAAAGGAAACTTTCCGGTAACGAACATCTTTGGGTGGCCAATTCACTGCAGTCGCTGGCCACCGTGCTCCGCGATTCAGCCAAGTGGAGTGAAGCTGAGGCGATGTTTCGGGAGGCACTGGCCATTCGCCGGAAACTCCTGGACTATGAACATCCAGCGGTGGCTACTTCGCTCTCCTGGCTTGGCGCGATCCTCTCGGATCAAGGCAAAGATGCGGAAGCGGAATCAGTGTGCCGCGAAGAGCTGGCGTTGCTTAGGAAGCTCCCGGCCGAGGACCCGCAGTTGGCTGTCGCCCTCGCGGGATTAACGCGGAGCTTGCTGGCCGGGCAAAAGTTCACGGAGGCCGAACCGCTGGCGCGCGAGTGCCTGGCCATCCGCGAAAAAAAACTTCCCGACAACTGGCAGACTTTCAACGCCCGGAGCCTGCTGGGTGGCAGCCTGCTTGGGCAGAAGAAATTTGTCGAAGCCGGGCCGTTGCTGCTCTCGGGTTACGAGGGCTTGAAGCAGCGGGAGGACGCAATCCCCACCGGCAGCAAACGGTATCTGAGGGAAACTATCCTCCGCCTTGCAGAACTCTACGAAGCCACGGGCCAATCGGAGAAAGCTGCGGAATGGAACAGGAAGGTGAGGGAGTTCGATCAGGCCGAAGCCGCGAAGAAAGCCGCCACCAAACAACCGTAGCATGAGCGAAGTCACGCGCATCCTCACGGCCATCGAGCAGGGTGACGCCAAATCCACCAACGAACTGCTCCCTCTTATTTATCAGGAGCTGCGCCGCCTCGCCGCGCACAAGATGGCCAGCGAATCCGCCGGCCACGCGATGCAACCCACGTCCAAGGCGTCATCGGCGTGGCGTTCTTCCCAGATGGCAAGACGCTCGTGACGGCCGGAATGGATCGGAAAGTCAAACTCTGGAACGTCACCACCCACCAGGAACTGGCGACATTTCCGCTGGGCGGTCTGTTCCCAACTATAGGCATTTCGCCCGATGGTCGAACGCTCGCGGTCGGCAGTCTGCTCGAGGCCCGCATTCAGATTCTGCATGCGCCGTCGTTCGAGGAGATTCAAGCTACCAGCCAGAGCGCCCCAGATGCCGAGTAGCTGAAGCCGCGCTTCCTTTCCCTTTGGGCAACACGCCCGCCACCAGGCGGACTGTTCAACCACTCCCAATCTCCGCCTCCTTACTGCGGCCTCCCGGGAATCCGCCATAAGCCCAAACATTTTTGAGGGGTTTCGCCCGCCCACGTCGCATGACGAGGTGGAACACCTTGATCGTGTCCCGTTGTGCGAGGGCCATTTGGAAGGACCACAACCAATCACTGCAAAAACCTTATGACGACAAACTCAATTCCAGCTTCCTGTTGGAACTCCACTCAACCTTTGAACCACGCCGCGTCCAGAGCACTGCGCTGCTTCCGGCTCAACACCCCGCCGCGCGTTGGCAAAACCGCGCCCGGCCTGATCCTTCTGTTCCTCGCGCTGTTGCTGGGGCCGGGCTCGGCTTTCGCTCAAGTCCCCAGCGCCACGTTGCTGACCACCTTCACCAATCCCGTCCCGGCGGCCGCCAAAAACTTTGGACGTCCGGTGGCGGCGCTGGGAAGCGACCGGGTGCTCATCGGCGCGAATGGGCAAGCATATCTGTTCAGCCTCAACGGCACGTTGCTGACCACCTTCACCAAACCCGATCCGGCGGCATACTTATTCGGCATCAGGCTGGCGGGCGTGGGAAGCGACCGGGTCCTCATCAGCGCACCTGATTACAATACGACGGGCGCACAAACCGGGCGGGCGTATCTGTTCAGCACCAATGGCACGTTGATCACCACCTTCCCCAATCCGAACCCGGCGCGGGTGCAAGCCTTTGGCGAGTCGCTGGCGGCGCTGGGAAGCGACCGCGTGCTCATCGGCGGACACGCAGACGGCAATGTCGGCGCCCCGTATCTTGTGGGACCCTATTTGTTCCGGACCAACGGCACGTTGCTGACTTCTTTCACCAGTCCCACTCCGGCGATCCCCATCGGTTTCGGTGAAAGTGTGGCGGCGGTGGGAAGTGACCGCGTGCTCATCAGCGCCGCGAATAGCAGCATAGGCGAGTCACAGGCTGGGGTGGCCTATCTCTACGACACCAACGGCACGCTACTCACCATCATCACCAATCCGGTCCCGATGGCCGGCGACCGTTTCGGCAGCACACTGGGCGCAGTGGGGAGCGACCGACTCTTCATAGGCTCATATGAAGCCTCGAAGATGTATTTGTTTAGCCTCAGCGGCACGTTGCTCACCACCTTCATCAGTCCCTCGACCGCGGCTATTCCCGGCTTTGGTTACTCGGTGGCGGCGGTAGGGAGCACCCGGGTGCTTATCAGCGCGTTTGGAGCTCCTCCGTATGGGGGGGCCTACTTGTTCAGCACCAATGGCACACTGCTGAACACCATCACCAATCCGGCTCCGGCAGTCGCCGGCCTTTTCGGCGAATTTGTGGCCGCAGTGGGAAGCGACCGGGTGATCATCGGTGCGGGTTACGACGCCACCGGCGGACTGAATGCCGGCTCGGCCTATCTGTTCGACCTGCCTTATCCGCCGCTGAGCATCGCACGCAACGCCGCGACGGTTTCCGTCAAGTGGGTCACGCCCGAGACCGGGCTGGCCCTGCAACAAGCCGGCGTGCTCGGCGCTTCGACCGTGTGGAGCAACACGAGCGATTCCGTTTCCATCAACAGCCAGACCAACGTCGTTCAACAAACGCTGACCACCACGAACCGCTTCTTCCGCCTGCGCCGGCCTTGAACACCGAGCGCACTCCCACTTCGAAGAATTCAGCATCAGAAAAACTATCCCTATGAAACCATTCCCACCCGAAACCGAATTGAGGCCGTTTGAAAACTTCTCCAAGCATCGTAGCAGCCGAGGTAACGAGGCTCAAATATCCCGGTCTTCCGACCCGAACCGCGAAAGAAGTCAGAGCCTCCTCACGTCGGCTGCTACTTTTCAAACAGACCTTAAAAAAGCTGCGCTCTTACTCTTTTCCATCGCCCTGCTGCTGGCGGGGGGCACGACCTTGGTGCGCGGGCAATCCGCCCTCGACGGCTTCGACCCGAACGCCAACGCCCCGGTCCAGGTCATCGTCGTCCAACCGGACGGCAAGCTGATTATCGTGGGCAATTTTACCACGCTCGCGCCCAACGGCGGCGCAACGGTGACGCGCAATCACATCGCCCGGTTGAACCCGGACGGCTCGCTCGACAACGCCTTTAATCCGAACGCGAACGGCACTCCCTACGCCGTCGCGCTGCAGCCGGATGGCAAGATTTTGGTGGGCGGCATTTTCACCAGCATCGGTGGGCAGACGCGCAACAACCTCGCCCGGCTCGACGCCATCACCGGCCTGGCGGATGCGTTCAACCCGAATGCGAACGGGGAGGTGGATGCGTTTGTGGTGCTGGCGGACGGCAACATTCTCGTGGGCGGCGTGTTCACGGGCATCGGTGGCCAATTGCGCAACGGCATCGCCCGGCTCGATGGCAACACCGGATTGGCCGACGCGTTCAACCCGAACGCGACCGGGAGTGTCTATGCCATCGTCTTGCAGGCGGACGGCAGGATTTTGGTGAGCGGTGACTTCACCAACATTGGTGGCCAGCCGCGCAACACCATCGCCCGGCTCGATGCCACAAGCGGACTGGCGGATTCGTTCAACCCGAACGCGAACGCCATCGTCTTCGCCCTCGCGCTGCAAGCCGATGGCAAAATTCTGGCGGCCGGTAACTTCAGCGGCGCGAACAGCATCGGCGGACAGACGCGCAACCGCCTCGCCCGGCTGGATGCCACGACCGGTCTGGCGGACGCGTTCGACCCGAACGCGAACGACAATGTCGCTACGCTGGCGGTGCAGCCGGACGGCAAGATTTTGGCGGGCGGCAATTTTATCACGCTCTCACCCAACGGCGGCGGAGCGGTCTCGCGCATCGGTCTGGCCCGGCTGAATCCCGACGGCACGATTGACCCCGTCTTCAGTCCGAACGCGAACGGCACGGTCCTGTTCGTCACGGTGCAGCCGGACGGAAAAATCCTGACGGGTGGCGCTTTCACTTCGCTTGCGCCGAGCGGCGGCGCGGCGGTGACGCGCAATCGCCTCGCCCGGCTGGAAACTGATGGGCGGTTGGACCGAACGCTTAATTCCATTGGTGACAGTCAGATTATCACCACCGTTATTCAACCCGACGGGAAGATTCTTATCGGGGGAGCTTTCGACACCGTTTTTGGCGTGCCTCGCTCCGGCCTTGCCCGGCTGAACACGGACGGCACGCTCGACACCGCCTTCAACCCGTGCTGCATTGGTTACGTCGAGGCTTTGGCCGTGCAGCCGGACGGCAAGATTTTAGTAGCTGAAGTTTTGGCCGACTTTAACGGAAATGGCTACGCAGTCTTCATCCGACTCGATGGTGTCACCGGGTTGGCAGATTCCTTCAACCCGAACGTGAACGGTCAGGTCTATTCCATCGTCGTGCAGGCGGACGGTAAGATTTTAGTGGGCGGTCTATTCACCAGCATCGGAGGGCAGTTCCGCACCAATATCGCCCGGCTCGATGCCACGACCGGCTTGGCTGATTCCTTCAACCCGAACGCGGGCGGCTCCACCCACTACGTCAATTCCATCGCCGTGCAACCGGACGGCAAGATATTAGTAGGCGGTGAATTCACCAGCATTGGCGGACAGACGCGCAACGGCATCGCCCGACTCGATGCCACGACCGGCTTGGCTGATTCCTTCAACCCGAACGCGGGCTACGTCAATTCCATTGTAGTGCAGGCGGACGGCAAGATATTAGTGGGCGGCATTTTCACCAGCATCGGAGGCCAGTCGCGCAGCAACCTCGCCCGGCTGGATGCCACCACCGGCATGGCCGATTCCTTCAACCCGAGAGCTGGTGGTCTCGTCTTTTCCATCGCGGTGCAGGCGGACGG
>JANLTG010000215.1:0-92422 GCA_031362805.1 bacterium | reverse complement strand
CCGCGCTGGCCGCGCTTGAAAGGCCACGCGCCTTGATGATCGCTGCGCCGCGCTGCTGAACAGTCGCGATGAACTCACCCTGCAGCCAGGCCTCGTCCGTGATGACTTCGGTGGCTGCTTTGCCGTTGATCTTGGCGTTGTAGAAATCCGGATACTGCGTCGCCGAGTGATTGCCCCAGATGGTGACGTTCGTGACTTGGGAATTGTGAACCCCGGCCTTCGTGGCGAGTTGGGCCTTCGCGCGATTCTCATCGAGGCGGGTCATCGCGAACCAGCGGTCGCGCGGCACGCCCTTGGCATTGTTCATCGCGATCAGGCAATTCGTGTTGCACGGATTGCCGACGACGAGAATGCGCACGTCGGACGCGGCGTTCTTCTCGATCGCCTGACCCTGGCCGATGAAAATCTTGCCGTTGATGCCGAGCAGGTCCTTGCGTTCCATGCCTTGCTTGCGCGGCACCGAGCCGACGAGCAACGCCCAATTCACGCCATTGAAACCCTCGTCCAGCTTGGCGGTCGGCACCACGCCTTTGAGCAGCGGGAAGGCGCAGTCATCGAGCTCCATGCACACGCCGCCCAAGGCGGGCAACGCGGGCTCAATCTCGATCAGGTGGAGGATCACCGGCTGGTCGGGACCGAACACGGCGCCGGAAGCGATCCGGAAGAGAAGGGCATAACCGATCTGGCCGGCGGCGCCGGTGACGGCAACGCGAATGGGTGTTTTGCTCATAAAATGCGGTGCAACTATGGAAGGCCCGGCAAGGCGGTGCAAGCCGAGTTTGGCCCCCGTGCGGCGGCGGGCGTCACGATGGCCGGCCGGGGTTGGCCGCCCGGCGTTGGAGACGGTTCCACGAGGCCCACGCGTCGCGACGCGGCAAGGGCGAGGCAAGGACGACCGGAGGTGCTCCAGTGGTCATTGGTGGCGGCCGGTGGCAGGGCGCCGATTGGTTGGGCTGGGTGGGCGATTCCGGGGAACCAGGAGAGTTCGGCACCGCCGAGACGTCCGGCGGATTGTCGGCGCCCGCGCCGGCCGACGCAGTGGAGAGCGGAGAGCTGGACGTTGCGGTGATTGCGGCGCCGGAGGGTTGGCCATAGATCCTGGTGCAGGCCTCTTCAAGGGAAGGACCGGTCCAGTAACCGGGCGTGTTCTCCCGCCGGGGGCGTCCGGGTTGATTGCCCAGGGGCATGCCGACCGCGAGCCGGCCCAGCTTCGTGGCGAGTTCGATCACCCGGCAGACCTGCAGGAGAGAGTAGTCCCGGCGGTGGGGATTTGAAGCCAACTCGAGCCAGCGGTTCGATTCGCGAAGGACGCGTTGAGCGAGTAGGAATTCCGACTCGCGCAGCCGCTCGCAGTCGGCCGCGGAGCGGGTGGCTGTGGCGCGTACCAACCGGTTCAAAGCGTCCTGCGTGGCATCCGCCAGACGCGTCTCAAACGCGGCGACGCGGCCGATCCAGTTGAAGCGGGTGGAAAGGCGGCGGAGGGCGCCGAGCGACCGCCTGGTCTGCGTGGCGGTCATGCGCAACGAGCGGCGGCCCGGGAGGCGAAGATAGGCGACGAAGGCCGTGAAATCGGCCGGGGCTTCACCGGGTTGACGCTGCCAAGGGTGAGGAGGCATGGCATTACAAGAGCTGAGCACTGAACAATCGGAGCGGACAGTACGCGCCGTACTGGCTAATCCGGAGCGGCGCGCCCGGAGTGATGCCGCTCCTTTCAGGAGCGAAAAACTTTACCGTTTCTTTACCGTTGGGGATCATTTTTTCGACGGTCAAGTAGGGAGTGGCGCCGCACCATAGACTTTCTCAATGGCGGCCACCCATTCCGGGTCGAGGCCGACGGGTGGCGGAGTGGCGATCTCGGGCACGGGTGGGGGGAACCAGTCGGGGTGCGCCTGGTGAAACCGGATCAGGGCTCGCAGGGCCGCCGCCAAACCGGTGAGCGGATGCACCGGGCGCCGGGCCCGCAGGCCCGGACGGGACAGGGCCCGGTTGCAGGAGCGCGAGTTCAAGCGGGATGCCCTACGGCTTCCAGACCTGGATGCGGTCGGCATATTCCTCCTCGGGGATGGCTTCCACGGTGGTGACGAACTGCACCGGGCCGGCTTCGCGATGGATCTGACGCCGCAAGCTGGCGATGTGCGACAGGAGCTGGCCGGTGGACAGCGTAGTCAGGTCGCGTTTGGCCAGCTCGGTTTGGGCGGACTGGAGCTCCGCGCCGAGCTGACGCAGGCGCTCCTCGGTGGTGGCGAGGAGTTGGTGGAGACGCTCTTCGCGCTCGATGGCGACGAGGTTGGCGACGGTGTGCTGGTGCTGCCGGCTCCACGCAATGAGCGTGGGCTTGGAGACGTTCAGGTCCCGCGCGATGGCGGCGAAGCTGAGGCCCTGGACGCGGAGCTGAATGAACTTGTCATGAGTTGCCTGGTCTTTCATCGGCGCCAGTATACGGAAAAACCCGAAGTCGCCGCGCCGCGGTTCCAGGATGTGCCAAGGGTGCCCGCACCTGCGCGCAGCCAAGGGTCGTCCTCATGCACCTGCGCGCAAAAATATTTTTGAGAAACGGCTTGACCCGGTTCGGAAAAATCAAGGGTGAAGGGGATGAGTAAGGACAGAGGACAGAGGAGTTTTCTCTTCCCCGCCGGTCACGGTGAATACTATTCTGGCGCATGCCTTCATGGAGGCTTCACTGGCTGTTCGGGTACCAGGCGGTGGTTTACGCCGCCGGCCTGCTGCTGGCCACCGGGCTCGTCGCCGAGTGGGGTGCGTGGTTCTCGACCTCCCTGCCGTATCGCGCGCAGACGGAAGCATTGCTCCACGGCGACCTGGCTGTGAGCCGCAGTGTCGCTGATCTCAAGTTCGATCACACCTGGTCCGAACACGGCGTGCATCAAGTCTGGGGGCTGGGGGTGCCGCTCTGGCGGCTGCCCTTCGAGGCGGCGGCGAAGCTGTTCGGCTACGACGGCTTTCCGGACCGCATTGCCTTCGGCTTGTTCGCACTGCTAGTCAGCTTCGTCGTGCTGAAGGTGTGGGTGGCATTCGATGATAGGGGATCGGAGCTGGGCGATCAGGCAGACTCGGGCAACGTGCGGCCGGTCGGCCCGCCGGCAGGGGGTGGGGGTTCTTCCGGGCTGGGTTCGAGCAATGGCGCCGACGGCTGGTCATTGATCACCGGCTTTGGCGCGGGCTTCATCGTCCTGCTGTTGTTCCCGCCATTCCTCACGTTGTTGCAAGTGCGCGGCGCGGTGTGGGAGGAGGCCGTTGCCTACGAATACCTCTACGCCGTCTTGCAGTTATCCTTGCTCGTCGCCTTCGGGCGCCGACCCACCATCGGCCGCTTGCTCCTCGTGTGCGCGCTGGCGGGCGGCGGCGGATTGATCCGGCCCACGCTCGTCTTCTACGGCTTTGCGACCGTCGTGATCGCGACATTGGTTTGGGCACTCAAAAACGGCCGGCGCATCTCGCCTGTCCGTGAACTGGAAGCCCTCCTCTCCCCGTCCCTCTCCTCCATTGCAAATGGAGGAGAGGGTGGCCGCAGGCCGGGAGCGGAGGCGCTCACTTCCGAAGGCCAGCGAGGCCGGCAGCCTGCCTGTCCGACCTTGGGCTGCGTCCTCGCTCCCGCACTACTGGGCGTTCTGCTGTTCTGCCTCGGCGGCGGCGTGCTGTGGCTCACGAATCTCAAACGCTTCGGCGACGGCTTCGAGTTCGGGCACAAGCTGAATGTGCAATATCTTTACGGCTCGATGCACGCCACGCGCTTTGACGATCCGTTTGAAGATGAACCGCTGACCGGTGCCGCGCAGGAACTGTTCGGTGCGCTCTTCCTCGCCAACAAGTTCAATGGCGCGGATTGGTATCAGGAGAACATCTTCCCCGGCCAGTCGCCGATCGTGCGCTGGCGCGAGTTCTATTTCCGCACTTACGACTGGAGCTATCTGCCGCTGCTGCTGCTCGGGTGGGGGGCCGCCATCGCGGCCGGTTTCGGAATTCGGAGATCGGAGATCGGGCGGATGAGCGGAGCGCCGGGCTCCGACCCGGCGAGCGTTGAGCTGACAACCGAAACGCCCATACTAGGTGGCTGCAGTTGCTCCGAAACCGCCTCCTCCGTTGATGGATCAGCCATTCCTGCTCCAAGCCCGAACTCCTCCTCTCCCCGCCCCTCTCCTCCATCCGGAATGGAGGAGAGGGTGCCCGCAGGGCGGGAGAGGCGGTGCCCGGGCATCGAAGGATCCATGCGCTCAGGGTCGATTGAGACCCTCGTCACCCTCGGCCTCTGGTCCCTGCTCGCTGCCATCCCGCTCGCCGCGTTCTACCTTTACGCACCCGTCATTTCGTCGCGTTACTTGATGGACCTCGCGCCCGCGTTTGCGAGTGCGCTGGCTGCCGCATGGCTGGTCATCGCTGCCCGTTGCGCAAAGCGCTGGAGCCGCGTGCTCGCGTGCTTGCTGCTCTGCACCTGGCTGGGGGTTGAACTTTACCTCAGTCGCGCCGTCTATGGCGGCCCCGCGTCCGTCACCGCCGCTGAGCTCAAGGTGCTGCGCGAATCACGGCCCGCCACCGCTGGCGGCACCAACACCTACGCGGCGAGCGACTACGGCCAAAGCCTGACGGGTGACCAGAGCAAGATCCCCTTCGATCGCGTGGGCTGGAACGCCGAGACCGGCGCGGTGATGCCGCTCGTGATCCTGTTCGTGAAAGACGCGGAATTTCTTGAACTCGAATTCGAGACCCAACCGCACCCGCGCATCGTGGCGAACCCCGAGGACATCCGCGCCAAGGTGGGCTTGGAGTTTCTGGAACGCACGCAGATCACAAAGACGGAGCAAGGTTGGCGCGTGCGCTTTCGAGGACCGCAACAACCGCGCTGGCGCGACGGTTTGCAGGGCGCGTTCGTGGCCACTGTGCCGAAGGAGTTCCTCGCCGAACGCACCACGCCCTGGATTTTGAAAGCCGCCCGCTGGCGTGATGCCGCAGTCGAAGACGCTGCGGAACATCGGTAAATGGTGGGGCGCGATCCTCCGGCCTGCCTTGCCGAAGTGGTTTCACGAAGGCAGGTCGCGCCTTGGCTTGCGTGGGAGGGACGGCGTGCCGCCGTCCGTGAGATTGGGGACCGCGACACGCGGTCCCTCCCGTTTGTTGTAGCGGCGACTCTACGAGCGCCGCCATTCGACCGGCGGTCACAGACCGCCGCTACAGAAACGCCGCCCGTCTTCGCGGATTTCTGATAATCCAGTTGCGCGCCACGGGTGTTTCGCCTACAAACTCACCCGTTCAGAAGTCTGGAGCCGTCCCAAGAGAAAGCCGTCCCAAGAGAAAGCCGTCCCAAGAGAGAGCCGTCCCAAGAGAGAGCCGTCCCAAGAGAGAGCCGTCCCAAGCAGAGAGCCGGACGGACGAGCGAAGGTGGGGCGCGATCCTCCGGTGAGTCGCGTCGGAGCTGAATAGCGAAGGCGGAGCGCGCCTTGGCTTGCGCGGGAGGGACGGCGTGTCGCCGTCCGTGAAATTGGGGACCGCGACACGCGGACCCTCCCATTTGAATGGCGAGGCTCCGGCCGAGCCGTGACTGGTCTTGCTCGTGGTTGGGGATTGGATGGCTGAAGCGGCCAGGTATCAGAAAGGAAATGCGGAAGATGAAAACAGAGGACAACAGGAAACGGGTCGCGCTGGTGGACGACGACCCGAGCGTGCGGGCTGCCGCGCAAGTGCTGCTGGAGAGCAGCGGGCTGTTCCGCGTGGTCACGAGTTGCGTCTGCGGCCGGGACGCCTTGAAGGCAGTGGCAGACGTGCCACCGGACCAACGACCGCAACTCGTGCTGCTGGACATTCGAATGCCCAACCTGGACGGCATCGAGTGTTGCCAGGAACTGCGGCATTTGTTCCCTGCCTTGGTGATCGCAATGTTCAGCGCGCGACGGCTGCCCTGTTTTGTGAACGGTGCCCGCCAGGCGGGCGCGGATGCCTACTACTGGAAAGGAATGGATACGCGCGGCTTGGCCGGTGCGCTGGGCGGGTTGCGCCGCACCGAGGGCATGCGGATTGGGCCGGGCGTGCTGCTGGGCGGCGTGACGGGCAGCACGACCATTCTTCGCGACCCGCGGTTCGAGGTTAGGGAGGAGGAAGTGCTGGAATTGGAAGCGGGCGGCCTGTCGGTTGGAGAAATCGCCGACAAGTTGAAGCTGCATGAGCAGACGATCTACCGCTTTCGTCAGTCCGGCCGGGAGCGGCTGCAATCAGCGGCGCATCGGTAATGGCAAACCAGCCAACTGCCGCAAATGTATAAAAATTATCGTATCCGGCGGCGCTGATTTTCTGCTACAGACTCTGGCGATCCATGAAATCGACTGCAACGAGCAACCCGAGGCGAACTGATACCGCAGAAGTTTTCTCGTTCATCGCAAGGGTTGGGCTGGTGGTTGCGCGCATAATGGCGATCAAGCTACGGTTGTCGGCAGTCAATGCCGACCCTTGGGGACTGGGCGTCCCAGCTAGACCCGAGTCGCCCATAGGGGCGTTGACAATCATCAAAACCAAACCGTTTGTGGTGGTGATTTGCCCTTTATTGGCAGCCGTCATCGTATCAACTGGGGCCAGCCCCGAAGCTTGGGCTGGTTCAGGCTATACGGTATCCGGGTTTATCGAAGTTTACGAGCGTAAGGAGGCAAAAGAAGGATTCCAGGACGGTTCTCAAAAGCGTGAGCTACACTTAAGTCAAAGGACCGAGTTCAATGTCATTTCCGATGGTCAATTCTGGCGGATCAAAGCCCTTTATGGAGCCAAGCACTATTCTGTATATTCATCCGATGGCACAAACGTTTTTTCTTACTTAGTTCAAGAGGACGAGACGAGGAGCCGTGTTTTTTCCAGTGCTCCAGCGACAGTTGTTCCTGGAAGACTGCCTGTAGATTCAACTTGGTATGTCGTGCTACCGTGGTTGGCGTTTGCTTCGAAGGAGTTTCTGGATGCGCAACCAGACTTAGGAGCAGTTGAAATACCTGCACCGTGGGCAATAGCTCTCGGCGATCCGGTGGCCTTGGCCTACTTGGCTAAGGTCGATCGGGGGACCGAAGTCCCATTTGTGCCGCAAGGTGTAACCTTTTACCGTGATGCTGCTAAACTGAAGCGGTTAGTTGCCGGCGAAGACTTTACGCTAGGGGGCCTAGGGGTCGCCACGAAGGAGAAGTTCATGATGGAGGCCTCAGGAATCCTGAAAGCCACCCCAGTGCTTGAGCATCCCGATGGTGAGTTCCGAGTCCTCTCCTGGATGGGGGTTGGCCGATTTCAGCTTCCGCAGGAGATTGAGCTTATTCGGTATTTGTCGCCGGCGGGAACAAACAATCACGATTTATTGGTACCGTTGACCCGATTCCGATTGTATACCACTAATGCGGAGGTTTGTGAGGTGCAAGCGAATGTGCCACCCCCTGATCGGCCAGTTTGGGTGGCGGATTATCGTCTTCAGAATCGTAGATACAAAGTTAGGCAGACCATGTACCTTATTGAAACCGGCGCTGAGTGGAAAGCTACAAATGACCCTGTAGTTCTCGGCCTCTTCCAAGCTGTTGTGGAAAAGCGTGCGTCACGCTTGTTCTATTCTCGTGCGGGAGTGACAACCGTTTTGTTCGTAATTATTCTGCTTCCTCCACTTCTTTGGCTGAAGCTTAAACGCCGCAGGTTACATTCTTTGTCATTGGCGGGGAACCGCTAGGACTCAGTGGAATTTCTCAACCCCGTGTAGGGTAGAGAGAGTCGGAACAAAACCTAGAACGAGAAAGGCAAAACAATGCAAGATGCTCGAAAACTAATTCAAAGATACATCGCAGTTGCTGTTGCCGTTTTTTTGGCGCTGCCTGTTGGTGCAACCGGTTGGGGTGAAGAGTGCGATACCGTAAGTGGCAACGGCACGACTACTATAGACACCTGTGGGCCAGGTTCTTCTGGAGCAGGATGTGTAGGCGGTTGCGCCAAAACTACCGTCACGGGGAACGCAAACTGCATAGACAGTTATTGGTATTGGTATTGTTCGGCTGCAGGGCCAACGACCCCGCCGGTAACCACGACCAAAACACCAGGAGGTTGCACAGCCACCGGCTGCGGTTGCACGTATCTGGCGCCACTGCCTCCAACCACAGCACCGGCAGGATGCCAGTAGTACGAAACCAATCGGAGGCCGTCGCCCCAAGGATTTGGGGTCGACGGCCGCTATGGCAAAAGGTGTCGAAAATTTCTTTCTGGGGTTTGAGATTCTTTGGTGGCGTCTTTCTCTTGCTAGGCCCGCTAAAGATTTTCGGGACTCTGGCGGATCCTGATTATCTTCAGTTCGGCAATGCACTTTTCCCATTCTTCTCGAATCGATTTATCTTCGGGTTGGCAGGTGCGCTTGAGGTTGGGTTGGGAATGCTTCTTATAGCATCCCGGCAACCGCTAATAATGGCGCTTTCAACTATTTGGTTCGTAATTGCGGCGGTGGCCTATAAGACTGCACTTGCTTTGATTGACTATGAAGCTCCGTGTAGGTGTCTGTTTGGTTTGTCACAAGCAATTCAGTTGTCAAAGGAAGCAGAATCTTGGATTTCGACCATAACGCTTATGGCCTGTCTCAGTCTATCCAGTGTGATCCTTCTTGCTTATGTCACTACTACAAAAACAGGTCGAACATTGCCACTGGCAGAGTAGCCTTCGATTTCGCGCCTTCACCCTGATCGAGCTGCTGGTCGTCATCGCGATCATCGGGGTGCTGGCGGCGTTGACGGCGGGGGCGGTGAACCGGGCCAAGGGTTCGGCGCACCAGGCCGCCTGCCTGAACAACCATCGCCAGCTCATCCTGGGCTGGTCGATGTATGCCGATGATCATTCCGGTCAGCTCGCCTGGACCGTCGATGACGGCGATGGCCAGCTCTTCACCAACTGGGTCGCCGGCAACCTCCGTTACTCCGCCGAAGCCGCGAACACCGACCTGCTCGTGGATAAAGACCGCACCCTGCTGGCCCCGTACGTCCCCAACGCCAAGGTGTACAAATGTCCGGCCGACAAATCGAAGTTCGCGCGCAGCGTGGCGATGAACAATCGCATGAACCCGGTCCGGCCCGGCCGCGAGCCGCTCGTGCTCGGCGGTTACGGCACCAACTTCATGGTCTATCGGCGCACGTCGCAGATGCGCGCCCCGGCCAAGCTCTTCGTCATCCTTGACGAACGCAGCGACAGCATCAACGAGGGCAACTTCGCCAGCGACCTGAGCAACACCGGCAGCTTCAGCGGCGAAGGCGCGCCGAATCCGTATTGGTGGATCGACACGCCCGGCAGCTATCACAACAACGGCCTCGTCCTCTCCTTCGGCGATGGGCATGTCGAGCATCACAAGTGGCTGGAGAAAACCACGCTCGGCCCGATCGGCGTCACGGGGCCACGGCACACCAGCGCGACGGATCAGGATATTGCGTGGTTGCAGGAACGCGCGGCGGAGCGCGTGCCGTGAGCCGTTCGTTGTAGCGGCGACTCTATGAGCGCCGCCATTTGACCGGCGGTCACAGACCGCCGCTACAGTGAACAGCCTGGAATCGGTTCGCGACAATTCGAGAAATTCGTGTCACAGGATTGAACGACCCACCCTGCGCGATTTCTCATTTTGAATTCTCCAATTTTGAACTTTGAATCTCCGCCGCTCGGCTTGGCGATGCCCGTGTACAACGAAGCGCGCTGGCTGGATGCCATTCTCGAACGCGTGCTCGCCCGGCCCGAGGTCGCGCAAGTGGTGGCCGTCGATGACGGCTCGACCGATGGTTCATGGGCGAAGCTGCAAGCATGGCCCGCCAGAGACGCGCGCGTGCGGATCGTGCGGCACGAACGCAATCGCGGCAAAGGCGCGGCGATCCGCACCGCGCTCGCGCACTTGAGCACACCGTTGATCCTGATCCAGGACGCCGACCTGGAGTATGATCCAGCGGATTACCCGAAGCTGCTCGCGCCGATCCAGCGCAACGAAGCCGACGTGGTGTATGGGACACGGTTTGTTGGGAAAGGGGAATCGTCCTCGAATGGGAGGGACGGCGTGTCGCCGTCCCCAGTATCAGGGACCGCGACACGCGGTCCCTCCCAGTTGTGGGGCTGGCACACGCTGGGCAACGGGCTGTTGACGTTCGCCAGCAACCGGCTGACGGGCCTGTGCCTGACCGACGAAGCCACGTGCTACAAACTGTTCAAACGCGACGTGCTCGATCAGATCGAACTCACCGAGGACGGGTTTGGTTTCTGTCCCGAAGTGACGGCCAAGGTGGCCAAGCTCATCCGGCAAGGGAGCGTGCGCCTCGTCGAAGTGCCGATCACCTATCGCGGTCGCACGCGGGCCGACGGCAAGAAGATCCGGCTCCGGGACGGGTTGCGGGCGCTCAACTGTCTGTGGAAATACACCCGGTAGGCGGGAGATACCGCTACAGGCTGCCCACCCCGTTCCGCCATTCCCCCAGCCCGAAGAACTTCTTCTGCACCACGTTGCTCCCGTCCCGCTCCTCCGCGATTGTTCCGCCCACCCAAATGAACTGTTTCGTGCTCTGCACCGCGCCGCTCAGCTTCTCCACGATCTTCGTCCGCCGGGAGAATCCATCATACGTGAACTCGCTCCGCTGGTTCCCCCGTCGCCACCGCCAGCAGCTACGCGCTCGGAATCTCCGGGTAGTTGCTCTGTTCCACGGATAGACCGCCTTGCGCAGTTTGCTTGCTGGGCCGGGTTGAGCTTGCGTTGTTCAGGCCGCCGCCTACTTTTCAACCATGACAATTACGAATCTTGCGACGGCCGAGGAGGCGCTTTCGCTGCCGCCAGCCGAACGCGCCGGCTTGGCGAAACTGCTGATCCAAAGTCTCGAAGACGAAACACGCACGGATGCTGAAATCAAGGAAGACCTAACTCAACGGCTCAAGGATTTGGTTTCCGGCAAGGATTCGGGGCTGACGTTCGCGGAGGTCTTCGGCAGCCCGTTGTGAAGTCAATTTTCAGCCGGCAGTTTCGCGATGACCTGTCGCGCGAAGAGGGCAAATATCGCGAGATCTCCGAACGATTGGCCGGCTCGTTCCGCGAACGCATTGCCGGGCAGACTCGCGAGATCATACGGTGGGGTGGCGGTGACCATCTTGGCCCCCATGGTTTTCCCTGCCGCCGCACCAAGCCTTTTCCATTCTACATCTATTACCAGATTCAGGGGGACACCCTCTACTTCCTCGGTTTGGTACACGAACGTCGGCATCCTGATTTCTTGAAGGAAGTGATGGCGACGGCCCGCAAACAAAGGCCGCGAGCTTGAAACCGGAAGGTGCCCCCGGCTCTTGAGCACCCTGCGCAACTGCACGTTCTGGGTCTCAAGGGTGGTCCCGCGCGCAATACAGGTTGCCCACCCCGTTCCGCCAATCCCCCAGCCTGAAGAACTTCTTCTGCACTTATGGCCAGGGCACTTGGTGCGAGTTCAACCCAAGCCGATTACTTTGTGGCGACTCGTTTCAGGAATTCCCGTGTTCGCTCGTTTCGTGGATTGCCGAAGAGTTCGTCGGGCGCACCCGACTCCGCGACGCGGCCGCCATCGAAGAACAGGACCCGGTCCGCCATGTCGCGGGCGAACTGCATTTCGTGCGTGACGACGATCATCGTCATTCCTTCCTCCACCAGTTGCCGCATCACGCGCAGAACTTCGTCGCGCAATTCGGGATCGAGCGCGCTCGTGGGTTCGTCGAAGAGCATCACCTCGGGCTCCATCGCCAGGGCGCGCGCGATGGCGACGCGTTGCTGCTGGCCGCCAGAAAGTTGCGCGGGGTACGCGTCCGCCTTGTTCGCGAGTCCGACTTTGGCGAGCAGTGCGCGCCCGCGAGCTTCCGCTTCGGCGGCGGGCAATTGCTTCACAACCACAGGTGCAGTCGTGATGTTCTGAAGCGCGGTCAGGTGCGGGAACAGATTGAACTGTTGAAACACCATGCCGGTCTTCAGGCGCAACTGACGCTGGCGCTCGCGTGCCTCGCCGGTGCGCGGCGGGTGCCCGCCTGTGATCGTGACACCGGCCACAGTGATGGAGCCGGAGTCGGCGAGCTCAAGCTGGTTCAGGCAGCGCAGGAAGGTGCTCTTGCCGCAACCGCTCGGGCCGATCAACACCACCGCTTCGCCGCGTTGCTGCGTGTGGTCGATGCCGTGCAACACGCGGGTGGCACCGTAGGATTTCACGAGTTGCTCAACGGCGATCATAACGCAGCTTCCTTTCCAGCCAGCCAGCCAGGAGCGACGCCGGGTAGCTGAGTGCGAAGTAAATCCCGGCGGTCATCAGCCCGAGCCCGATGTAGTCGTAGGTGGACATCGCGAGCATGCCATAGACCTTCGTCAGCTCGACCATCGTGATCACCGACACGATGGAGGAGTCCTTGAACATGGCGATGAAGTCGTTGGTCACCGGCGGGATCACCAGCCGCAACGCCTGCGGCAGAACGACGTGCCGCAACGCCTGGCCGCGGCTCATGCCCAGCGCCAGCGCGGCTTCCATCTGCCCGGGTGGAATAGCCTGGATGCCGGCGCGATAGTTCTCCGCTTCGTTCGCCGCGTAGTTCAATCCGAGACCGATGACGCCAGCGAGAAAAGGATTCAGCCGGATGCCAAGCTCCGGCAGGCCGTAGTAGATGAGGAAGAGCTGAATCAACAGGGGCGTGCCGCGAATGAATTCCACGTAGGCCTGCGCGAGCCAGCGGAAGGGCGCCACCGCGTAGAGGCGCACGAGCACGATCAACAAACCCGTCACCATGGCCAGCGCCATGCCGAGCACCGAGAGTTGAACCGTCGTCACGGCGCCGCGCAAAAGCAGCGGGAGATACTTGGGCCATTCGCGCAGCGTCGAGATGCGGGCGCGCTTGGCCACGGCCTCGGCTTGGTAGTTTTTCAAGCTGGCCTGGCGTGCGTCCCAGATGCCGTACTTGCGGAGGATGCGTTCCAGCGTGCCATCCGTGATGAGCCGGCTGATTGCTTCGTCGAGCGCGGCAAGCAACGTCTTGTCCGCTTCGCGCACGCCGATGCCGTAGTAGCCAGGCGCGAACGGTTCACCGGCAAGTTGGAACTCTGGATCTTCCCTCACGTAGAACAGCGCGATCGGCAAATCGAGCACGGCGGCCTCGATCCGGCCCGCCTTCATGTCCTGGAAATTCTCGACGTTGCCCGGATAGATGCGGACATCCACCCCGCCGAATGCCTCCACCAATCGTTGCGCCGCCGTTCCTGAAAGCACGCCGACGGGCCGCCCCCGGAGATCGGCGAGCTTGGTGAGGTTGGTCGCGCCGACGCGGGCGACGATCTGCTGCGCGTAGGCGTAGTAGGGACGGGCAAACGTAATGCGCTGCAGATTTTCCGGGGTGATTTCCAGCCCGTTGAGGATGAGGTCGAAGTTGCCGCGTTCGAGTGCAGGCACAAGCTGGTCCCATTGATTCTGGACCATGCGCGCCTTGACGCCGAGTTGCGCCGCCAAGGCATCCGCAAGCTCGACCTCGAAGCCGATGAGTTGCTCGGGCCGCGTGGGATCGGGATAGACGTACGGTGCGCCGCCCTCGGCGTCCGCGCCCCAGAGCAACTCGCCCCGGCTGCGGATCACCTCCAACGTTTCGGCCGCGACAACCGCCCGGCTCCCGCTGGCGAGCAGGAGAAACGCGAACCAAAACACTGCGCTGATGAGCGGGCAACGCCGGGCGTTGTTCATGGGCGTCGTCTCGTAACACATGGCGCCAAAATGCAAAGAGAAATTCCGGTCAGCAGCGAACATTGGCGCAGGCCGAGGCGTGCGGCCGATGAAGTGACCGGCCCGGCCCGGCCCGATCCAGTAGAGTTCACAGCCGCTATTTCGGCGGCTTGCCGGAGCGAATGGCCGTGTCGCTCAGCCGGCTCGCTTCCGTTCAAGGGGGCGCGCGTCTCGCGTGCCGTGTGTGGCGTCGCGCCGAACACTGTTTGGACTCCGCATCTGCCAACACGCCACGGCTGAGCGCGTCGCCGGGACGGCTCCGCGACACGCGAGACGCGTGCGCTCCCCAATCCAAGAACGGCCTCCTCGAGCTGGCAGAAAAGTTCTGCCGGCCCGGTCAATCTTGCCGGACGCGACCAGAAACTTCCCGCCTACGACGGCCCTCATTTCCGCCCAACTCATTGAGAACCAACGGCTGGTAGCTGGTGGCATCGGCGTTGCTAAACCGGCCACCAGCATAGACAACATGAAAACGGCTGAACTCAACGAGCTGTCACCGCTCACGATCAAAACGGAAAACATGATCCATCTGCCCGGCGGATTGCTGGGCTTCGAGCGGATCAAGAAGTATGTGTTGCTCGCCAACGCCGAGGAGGCGCCGTTTCTGTGGCTGCAGATGTTGGATGATCCCAACCTCGCCTTTCTAGTGGTGTCCCCCTGTGCCGTGGTCGCCGACTACAAGCCGGAGATCAGCGACGAGGACACCGATTTCCTTGGTCTGCAGGCGTCGCAGGACGCGCTCGTTTTCAACATCGTCACGCTGCACCCCGATGGCGACGCGACGGTGAATCTCAAAGGGCCGATCGTGATGAACCGCTTCACGCTGATCGGCAAGCAGCTCGTCCCGCGCAACGTGGCGGACTATTCACTGAGCCACCCGTTACCCGCCGTTCGCTGAGGTATCCCATGCTGATTCTTTCCCGCAAGCTCAACGAGAGCATCGTCATCGATGGCCGCATCACGGTGAAAATCGTGCGTGTGGACGGCGAGGTCGTGAAGATCGGCATCCAGGCGCCGGCCGAGGTGCCGGTGCATCGCCAGGAAGTTTACGATGAAATTCAACGCAGCAACAAGCAGGCGCTGACGACCGGCAAGCGAACGGTCCCCCGCCTCATGCCGAACGAAACAGCAGCCAAGGAATCTCCGGAAAGCCAGGTGGTTGTGTCCCTCAAATGACGCCGCCCGGCAAGGAACGCCAACGAACTAGAGCAACCAACCACCACCACCAAAGATAGTATGGTCATCAATACAAATACGCAGGCCCAGGCCGCCGCCTCCAACCTGCAAACCAGCACGGACATGCTGAGCAAGTCGCTTTCGCGCTTGAGCAGCGGCTCCAAAATCGTCAACCCCGCCGACGACGCCGCCGGCCTCGCGGTGGCCTCGCGGCTCGACGCGCAGATCAAGCGCCTCGCCGCCGCGAAGTCCAACGTGGGCAACGCCATCTCCTTCACGCAGACGCAGGACGGCTACCTGAAGAAGGTCGCCAAGGCCTACGATCGCATGAGCGAACTGGCGATCCTCGCGCAGGACGTCACCAAGTCCGACGCGGACCGCGCGCTTTACAATTCTGAGTTCACCCAGCTGCAGGGCTACGTGACGAACACCTCCGCCCGCGAGTTCAACGGCGTCAGCCTGTTCTCCGTCACCCCGCTCAACGTGACCATCGATTCCGAAGGCGGGACGTTCACGATGAACGGCATCGACCTGACCATCTCCCAATACGCCAACGCCACGGCGAACACGACGGTGATCTCCACGACGGCCGCCGCCGTGGCCGCGCTGAACAGCGTCAAGGCTGCGATCACGCAGCTCGCCTCGGACCGCGCCAACATCGGCGCCTACCAGAGCCGTTTGAACTTCACCTCCGAGCAGCTCATGGTCAGCCGCGAAAATCTCTCTGCCGCCAGCTCCGTCATTCAAGACGTCGATGTCGCGGACGAATCCACACAGTACGCCCGCTACAACATCCTCGTGCAATCTGGCACCGCGATGCTCGCGCAGGCGAACCAGCTCCCGCAAAGCGTGCTCCGGTTGCTCCAATAACGGCGCGCCGGCACGTCCCGCTTTTCCGCTGAGCCAGCGGCCGCACCGCTAAACTTTCGGGCCCGGCCCGACCGCCCTGCGGCCACCGCCCGCCAGCAGCAGCGCAGGAAAAGGGAACACCGGTTGCACCCGTCAAGGAAGATGAGGTCGCCATGCCCACCCGGCAAAATATCTGGTGCGTTCTGGGAACCCGCCCGGAAGCCATCAAACTGGCTCCGGTCATCCAGGAACTCCGCCGCCACCCCGAGCACTGCCAGGTCACGGTCTGCCTGACCGGGCAACATCGGGAAATGATTGCGCCGCTGGTCGAGCTGTTCGACCTCCGACCCGATCTCGACCTGGCGATCATGAAGCCGGGCCAGCGACCGACCGAGGTGCTGGCCGCACTCATCGAGAAGCTCGGCATCTTGTGGCAGACGAAAGCCCCGGACTGGGTGCTCGTCCAGGGCGATACCACCACCACGCTCGCCGCCGCCCTCGCCGCATTTTACGCCAAGGCGAAGGTCGCCCACGTGGAGGCCGGCCTCCGCACGGGCGACCGGCAGCAACCCTTTCCGGAAGAGATCAACCGCCGCCTGGTTACGCAGGTGGCGGATGTTCATTTCGCGCCCACCGCCTCGGCCCGCCAGAATCTGCTCGACGAGCGCATCGCCGAGGAGGCGATCGAGTTCACCGGCAATACCGTGGTGGACACGTTGCAATGGGCCACGCGACAACTCGTTTCTTCCGCCGGTCCCCTGCCCGATCTCCTGGCCCGTCTAAACCCGGCCCGCAAGCTCATCCTCCTGACCTGCCACCGGCGCGAGAATCACGGAAAACCGTTGGATCGGGTGCTTTCCGCAGTGGCGCGACTGGCCCGGCGCCATGAGGGGCGCATCGAATTTGTATTCCCGGTTCACCCCAACCCGGCGGTGCAGAAAGTGGCTGGAGCTTACCTGCAACAGCTTTCCAACGTTCACCTCATCGAGCCGCTGCCGTATCTCGAGATGATTCATCTCCTGAAGCAGTGCTGGCTCGTCATGACTGATTCGGGCGGGCTGCAGGAAGAAGCACCCAGCCTCGGCGTGCCGGTCTTGGTGCTCCGCGAAAAGACCGAACGTCCCGAAGCCGTCGAGGCCGGCATGGCGCAACTCGTCGGCACGGACGCCGGGGTGATCGCCGCCGTGGTGGAGTCGCTGTTGCTCAACGACGATCTGCACGCCGCCATGAGCCGGCCCGCCAGTCCGTTTGGCGACGGCCGGGCCGCGCAGCGCATCGCCCGCCGACTGCTGCTGGGAAGTTCCAAACCCCATTTCAAGTTGCATCCCCAACCCGAACTCACCCGCCCATGATCGACCAGGCAATCAAGTGGATCAAACGCCACACCCTTCAAGACGGCGGCATCATGGTACATAGCCGGAAGCGCATTTGTTACCCGGAGGTCACCGGCTACTTCATACCCACATTGCTCTCCATCGGGGAGCGGCCGCTCGCGAATCAATACGCGGATCACCTGTGTGCGATCCAACAGCCGGACGGCTCGTTTCTGGATCCCGACGGCAAGGCGCCCTATGCCTTTGACACCGGCCAGGTGATTCGTGGCTGGGTCGAACTATTGCCGACCCGCCCAGAGCTCGAAAAGCCCCTGCGCCGGGCGTGTGATTGGTTGATTCAATCGGCCGATCCGGCCACGGGCCGCCTCCTCGTTCCGAACGGCGGTGCCTGGGGCATGGGCAAGCGCGGCAGTGTCAGCGAAGGCGTGCATCTCTACGCGCTGTGGCCGCTGCAACGGGCCGGCAAACAACTCGGTGAGCCGCGTTATCTCGACTTCGTAACCCGGAGCAAACGGTGGTACCTCGAGAACATTGAGCTCACGAATTTTGAACAGAGTCACATGTTGACTCACTTGTTCTGTTACATCCAGGAAGCCTTGTTTGACCTGGGTGAATGCGAACTCGCGAAGCAGGGCATGGATCAGCTCGCTCGCTACCAGCAGGACAACGGTGCCTTGCCCGGTTTCTTTGATGCCCCCTGGCTTTGCGCCCCGGGGCAGATCCAGGCGGCCAGCGTTTGGTACAAACTCGGGGATCGCGCCCGGGCGGATCGGACGCTGGCGTTTGCCGAGAAGTGCATGAATCCCTCGGGGGGCTTCTTCGGCAGCTATGGCGTGGCCGCCACCTACTTCCCGGCAGCGGAACTCAGCTGGGCGGTCAAGTTCTACATCGACGCGTGCAACGCGCGCGTCACGCAGTTCTTCGACGCCGAACACGCGGTCTTTCCCACCCAGATCAACGCCGAAGATGGGCGACTCCGGGCGATCAGTGAATTTGCCGGCGATCTGAACGGGCGCACCGTTTTGGATGTGGGGTGCGGCAAGGGCCGTTTCGCCGCGTCCCTCCGCCAGCGGTTCCCGCGCGCCCTGATCAGCGGCGTGGACATCTCCGCCGAGCTATTGAAGTCCGTGCCGCCGGGCATTCCCACGCGGCTCGGCAGCATGCTGCAACTGCCCTGGCCGGACGCCTCGTTTGACGTGCTCTATTGCGTGGAGGCTCTGGAACACGCCCAGAGCGAGGCCGCCGCTTTGCGGGAAATGAACCGCCTGCTCAAGCCCGGCGGACACCTGGTCGTGATCGACAAGAACGCGGAACGTTGGGGTGCGTTCAAGACGCCGGCCTGGGAAAAATGGTTCAAGCCCGAGCCTTTGACCGCGCAGCTTCGCGCCCTCTGTGGCGCAGCGGAATGGAAATTCGTGGCCTATGATAAGAAGCCGGCCGACGGCCTGTTCGTCGCCTGGCATGGCCACAAGACATCGCCAACCAGCGAGCCGGTGTCCGCCGCACCCGCCGTTGCGCCGGTGTCCCGCGAGAAGCTTGTTACGGAAGAAAATGCGCAACCGCGCCCAGGCGCAAAGCGGGCGGCGGGAACGACGCGCGCCTTGGACTCGGAGGAGTGGCATGAAGCCATCACTGCGGGGGCGACTCCCGGCGAGATCGCCGCCCGCGTGCGCAAAGGCAACGTCCCCGAATGGGTAAAGCCGGTGCTCGAGCTGACTCAACCCGGCGATGTGGTGCTGGAACAAGGCAGCGGCACGGCCGCGATGTCCGCCTGGCTGGCGCTGCAAGGGCGCAAGATCGTCCTGCTCGACTACAGCCAGCCCTGTCTCGACTTCGGCCTGGCGGTCTTCCGCGAGCTGGGACTCGAACCGCCGCCGACGCACTGTGTTGACCTTCGCCAACCTCTGCCGCTGGGCAACGGCACCGTGGATTTCGTCTGGAGCAGCGGCGTGCTGGAACATTTTAGCGACGACGAAATCGTGCATATCCTGAGCGAATCCCGCCGCGTTGCCCGCAAGCAAGTTTTCTCCCTGGTGCCCAACGCGCGGTCGCTGGCCTACCGGATTGGCAAGTCCGATCAGGAGCAGGGCGGCCGGTGGAAATACGGCTATGAAGATCCCAAGCACTCGCTGGCCCAGCTGTTCGCGCGGGCCGGATTGAAGTCGGTGCGGGAGTTCACGGTCGGGCCGTTGCATTCGCTCAACTTCCTCGACTCGGCCGAGTTGGCACCGCTGCGCCAAAAGCTCGATGGCTTTCTGCGGCACCTGCCCGCGCCCCAGTTGCAACAACTGGATCAAGGCTACCTGCTGGGAACGACGGGCAAGGTTCGTGAGCCGCGCCGGCTGGCGGTGGTGCCGAGCGATCCGCTGGAAGCGTACGAACGCGCGGGCTATGCGAGCTGGCTGAAGGGCTACTACAATCCCGCCGGCTGCTTTGATGAAGTCTACTGCCTGTCACCGAAGGAGTCGGTGGCCCGCTGCGCCCACGGCATGCAGGTCATCCCCACCACCGAAGGGGAACTGGCGGCTCGAATCCGCGAGCTCAACATCGACGTGGTGCGCGCCTATGGCGGCTATTGGGCCTGCGACTTTGCCACCGCGGCAAAAGTCCCCGGAGTTCCGGTGATCGTCTCCGTCCACGACCAACGTGCGGATTGGTTGCATGATTCCATTCGCCAAGCCGACCAGGTCATCGCCGTCAGCGACGTCGTCCGCCGGTTGGTGGTGGCACGCGGCGTCGCTGAATCGCAAATTGTCACCCTTCCCAACCGGGTGGACTTCGAGGTGTTCCGCCGGATCGAGGCTCCGCAACGACGCGCCGCATTTGAACAACGTTTTCCCGGCAAGCACCGGATTCTCCACGTGGGCCGGAAGAGTGCCGAAAAAAACCTCGATACGGTGATCCGGACTCTGCCGTTGTTGGGGGCTGATTACTCGGTGATCGCCGTGGGCCGGGGCGACGTGCGCCCCTATGCGCAGCTCGCGAAGGAGCTGGGCGTGAGCGCCCGCTGCCACTTTATCGAGAGCGTACCCAGCGGGGAGCTGCCCGAGTACTACAGCTTCTGCGATTGCTTCTGCACCCCCAGCCGACAGGAAGGCTTTGGCATCGTGTTCATTGAGGCCCTGGCCTGTGAAGCGCTGGTGATCACGTCCGATCTCGCGCCGATGAATGAGGTTGTTCGTCACCACGAAAATGGATTGCTCGTCAAGGAGCTGGAGCATCCCGCGACGCTCGCCGCCGCGATCAACCTCGCCTGCACCGATACGTTGCTCCGCGCCCGTTTGACGCTGAAAGCCCGGGACTCAGTGCGACGTTTTGAACGCAAGGACGTCGATTCGTTGGAAGCGTCGATGTACGAAGTCCTGCTCGGCAAGCAGGCCACCCCCAACGCCCGACGCAACTCACCGGCCCGGCCGGCCAAGCCGGCGAAACCGCAGCCGCACGCGCGTCATCAATTGCTGCAGGCGCGACTGCGCGCGAGCAAGGCGATCGTCGATCTCGGTTGTGGCAATAATCCGGTGGCAGGCGCTACCGTCGCCGTCGATTTACATGTCGCTCCCGCCGAGCGCGCCCTTGGCCATGGACCCACGATCGATGTGGCAGCCTTCGCGCGCCGCGGCATTCGCTTTGTCAACGCCCGCATCGACGGCCCGCTCCCGTTCCGCGACAAGGAGTTCGACTTTGCCTACAGTCATCACGTCTTTGAGCACCTCGACGATCCCGCGACCGCGTGCCGGGAAATGGTCCGCATCGCCAAGGCCGGCGCGATCATCACGCCCGCGCCCTTCGCCGAGTTTGCCTTTGGCCGCCCGTACCATCGCTGGCTCGTCACCGAGCGGGCGGGCAAATTGATCTTCCTCAACAAGCGCACCGAAGAGGACCGCCCGTTCGGACTGCACCCGGAGTTCGCCCCTGGCCGCGGTTGGTTCGCCAGTGCTGAAACCAACCCGTTCGACATTCTGCTCAACGACGGTGAGTGGTATCGCGAACCGGAGAGTTCCCAATTCGAGCGGCTCAGCGCGCGCTTGCGGGAACTCTGGTACAGCCATTCACCGGTCATCGAAACCATCTTCCTGTGGGAGGACTCCTTCGAGTGCCTCGTCCTCAACGAACCGTAGTCACCCGCCCCAAGACGCCATGAACACTTCATCCAACCCATCCCCGCAGCCCGCGTCGCCCAGCTCGCCGATCCGGCGCCCCGGCCTGAGTCTGGCACAGCGCAATCAGTGGCGCGTTGGTCAGGACGGTGGCGAGAAGCAGCTCGCCACCTACGAGAAACTCATGCGCTGTTCGTGGGAAGAAACCCGGCAGGAGGCGCCCGCTTATTTTGAGCGCCTGCAATTCACTGTCCGCCACGCCACGGGTCGGGTCCTCGAAATCGGCTGCGGCATCGGCAACGTGACCCGCTGGCTCGCCGCGGCGCCGGCGGTGACCGAAATCGTCGCGGTGGACGCGTTTGCCGAGGCCCTGGATGGGCTGCGCCGTTTCGCGCTGCCCAAGGTAACCCCCGTGCTGACGGCCCTTGAGTCGCTCGATCTCGGGGCCATGAAACCTTTTGACACGGTGGTGCTGTGCGAGGTGCTGGAGCACATCTACCCGGAGGAAGAGCAGTCGTTTCTGGAACGGCTCGCGCCTTACATTCACCCCCAAACCCGGTTCATCGTCTCGACGCCGATCGGCTGGATGGAAGACCCCCATCACACCCGGGGCTTCAGCGAGCGCGAGTTCGTGTCGCACCTCGAGTCAGCCTACGGCCCGGTCAGCAAGCTGGACTACACCTCGGGCTATTCGCAGGTTGGCGTGGGACAATTCCGGAAAAATGGAACAGCCGGAACACCCCGCGCATCCGTGGTTCTCCCGACTTACAATCACCTGCGGCTCCTGCCGCAAGCGATTGAAAGCATCCTGGCCCAGACCTTCAATGACTTCGAACTCATCATCGTCAACGACGGCTCGACGGATGGCACGCGGGAGTATCTGGATACGCTCAAAGACCCGCGGGTGCGCGTCCTCCACCAAACGAACCAGCGCCTGCCCAGGGCGTTGAACGCCGGTTTTCAAATCGCGCGCGGTGAGTTGCTCACCTGGACTTCGGCCGACAATTATTGCGCCCCGATTTTCCTCGAAGCCCTCGTTGTTGCCCTCGACCAGCATCCGGCCGCCGGCCTGGCCGTCGGCGCATTTGCGTCCATCGACGGGCAAAGCCGGCTCAGCGACGTGCGCCCCGCCCCCGACATGACGTTCCGCAATGTGCTGCGCGGCAATCCGGGCAACGCGGCATTTCTCTACCGGCGGCAATGCCAGGAGGTCGTGGGGCTCTACGCCACCGACCTCGAAGGAGCGGAAGACTGGGAGATGTGGCTTCGCATCGGGGAGAAGTTTGCCACCGTTCAAGTGCCGGAGATTCTCTACTACTATCGCCGACACGACGACAGCATGACCGCTCGCAAGGCGGCGCAGATTCAAACCGCCTGTGCCCTGGCGTTCCAGCGCACGATCGATCGTTTGGGCGGCCTCGATCTCGCCAAACTTTACCCGACGCTCGCACGTTGCGCCGACCGGCCCAAGGCCGAGGCCATGGCGCTGTTTGACCTGGGCACGCTGCTCCTGCAATCGCACATCGCCCCGCTGGAGCTGGCGATCAAGGTGTTGACGGAAGCATTCCACCGCGATGCGCGCTATGAGGTGCTGGCCAATCTCGCGGTCGCCTTCGCTCGCAAAGGACAGTGGGCAGGCGTCCAACAGTGCCTGCCCCACCTGCCGGTGGCTGCGCACAAGCGGGTGAAGGAAATCGTCGACGTGCTCAAAGCCGCACTCGCGACCGGCCAGGCTCCGGCGATCAAGGACATCAAATTGTTCCCGGTCATTCGCGAGGGCGTGGAGCTGTTTGAACTCGAGCAAGGCCATCAGCCCATCTGCGCATTCACCGAACAGGAAACTGCCCCCGCGCCCAAGGCGGCCGAAGTTATGAAACCGATCGTTCCCGTCGCCCCGGCCCCGGCCTCCGCCCCTGCCTCTGCCTCTTCACCGTCATTGGCCGCGATCGAAACGCAGGCGTGCGAAGCCTTGGCCATTGATCCCAATGGGGTCGCTGCCCTGAAGCTGTTCGCCAACGTCTGCCTCCACGGCGGGCGCTGGCTCGAGGCAGCCAGGGCTGCCGCGCGCGTGCTGGCGCAACGCCCCGAAGACATCGAATCGTTGCTGATCCTCGCGAAGTGCTTCTTCAAGACGGGTGACCGGGAATCAACCCGCCTCGCGTTGGAGCGCGTGTTGGCAATTGAGCCACAGAACGCCCTTGCCCAGAGCAACCTCGCTGATCTCGGACCGGCACCCAGCTCGGTGCGCGAGCGCGTTCAACAACTGGAGAGCCTGCTTAAGTCCGGACAGGAAGCGATTGGACAAGGCAATGCGGCTGGAGCCATCACGCTGCTGGAGCAGGCACTACAACTAGATCAAACCGATGCTGACCTGCTGGTGGCCGTGGCGGGCTTGCAGCTCGCGGTCGGCAATATTGAAGTCGCGCGCCGTCATCTCTCGCAGGCGCTCTTGCTCGTGCCCAAGCACCCCGAAGCAAGCAGCTTGTTGGTGGAGCTCGCGCTCAGCGGCGAAGCGGCCACTCTCCCCGCCGCCACAACCTCCACCGCGACTCCTCCGCAGGCTGTCCCTCCCCGCTTTCCCGCATCCGGCGCCGCGCCCGACGTGGCTTTCAAGGAAACGCACGAGCTCGACTATTGGAAACTTCAGAAGGAGCGCGAAGGCACTTTGAGCAACAAGCATTACGAACAGTACTATACGACGCACTTCGGTTTGGATCACGCATTTTTCACCGGCAAACGCATTCTCGACCTCGGCTGCGGACCGCGCGGCAGTTTGGAATGGGCAAACATGACGGCCGAACGCGTCGGCCTCGACCCGCTGGCCGGCCAGTATTTGAAACTGGGCGCTGACCAGCACCGGATGCGCTACGTCGCTGCGCCGTCCGAGTCGATTCCGTTTCCCGCTGATCACTTTGACGTCGTGATGTCGTTCAACTCGCTCGACCACGTCGCGGATCTGGAGCAAACCATTCGGGAGGTCATGCGCGTGGTGAAACCAGGCGGGCTGTTCCTGCTGCTGACGGATGTGAATCACTCGGCGACGCCATGTGAGCCGATTGAATTCTCGTGGGATATCACGGAGAAGTTTGCCGGGGCATTCAACCTCATCGAACAGAAGCAATTTGAGAAGCCAGCCAAAGGCGGTCTCTACAAGGGCGTGACGGATGCGGTGCCCTATGATCATGCCAAGGGCCAGAAGCGCTACGGGATTTTGTCCGCCAAGTTCCAGAAGCGCGCAGTGATTGCGCAGGCCGAGGTGACCGGCGGCGACGCGCCAACCGGCAACCAGACTGCGTTCGCCCATCTGCAACGCGGCTTCGATCTCTTGAAGGAAAGACAGTTTGCCGCCGCGCAAATGGAGTGCCGCCAATACCAGTCGTTGATCAACTACGACAGGCTGCCGCGCACGGACCACCGTGCGGAGGCGAAGCCGCAATTGTCGGTCATCATCGTCGCTTACAAGATCAACCAGGGGTTGATCCAGTGCTTGGACTCGCTCGCCGCTTCGACGAACCCGCCGCACGAGATCATCGTGGTGGACAACGGGGGCAACGAGGCGATCCACGCCGAGCTCGCGCGCCGGCCGATCCTGCACCTCCGCGTCGGCTTCAACGCCATCCTCGCCGAGGGCCGCAACATAGGCGTGCATTTCGCCCGCTCGAACTTCGCGGTGTTCATCGATGACGACGCCATCGCCGCACCCGGCTATCTCGCCGCTGCGCTGGAGGGCTTTGAAGCATTCGATGTTCATGCGTTTCGCGGCAAGGTGCTGCCGAAGTCGGATCACCCGCACAACAGTCGCGCCCGGCACTACAACCTGGGTGACCTGCCGTTTCCGGCGGACATCGACACGGAGGGCAACAGCGCGTTCCGCATCGACACCTGGCGCAAGCTGGGCGGACAAGACCCGCTGCTCTTTGGCGGTGAAGGTGTCGATCTCTCGTGCCGCATCAGCAAGGTCCACGGTGATTTCGTGCTGATGTACTGGCCGTTCATGGTCATCCAGCATGACTACGCGGTGACCGACAACAAACTCGAGACGAAGAGCTCGCGCCACGGGTTGATGCGCGAATACTCGGTCTTCAAGCAGCCGGACCTCTACACGTTTCACAACAAGCTCGTCGCCTTTGCGCGCAGCAATGAGACCAAGGCGGAAGGTCACCGACTGCTGCCGCGCCACGCCGCACGAGTACCCGCGAAGGCCGCCGCGCCGTTGCCGACGAAAACCGGCGAACAATTCTTTTCAATCTGCGTGCCCACTTACAACCGGGCGGAGTTCATCGCGCAAACCCTGGCGAGCGCCTTCAACCAGACGCATCAAAACTTTGAGCTCGTGGTGGTGGACGACGGTTCCACCGACGGCACGGCCGAGGTGATGAAACGCATCACCGATCCCCGCGTGCGGTTCATTGTCAAAGAACACAGCGGCGGTCCGGAGACGCGCAATCGATGTGTCGCCGAGGCGCGCGGCGAGTTTCTGGTGTGGCTGGATTCCGACGATGTCTTGCTGCCCACGACGCTCGAGCTTTACGCCAGGACGTTAAGTGAGCATCCCGACGTCGATGTGCTCTACGGTCACTTGCAGGTGGCGGATGAGCAGCTCAACATCTGCGAGCGCTGGGTCTTCCGCGATTATCACGGCTGGGGCGCGACGCTTCTCGGTGACACCGTCGTGGAGAACCGCATTCCGAATGTCTGCACGCTGGTCCGCAAGTCCTGCTACGCCCAGGCCGGTGGCTATAACCCCGCTTTCCCGCGCGCGCACGACTACGAATTTTGGACGCGCCTGACACCGGTCGCGACGTTCAAGTCTGTGAACACGGAGGTGGGCATTTATCGCCGGCACGAGCAGTCGCTCTCGAAGGTGCGCAAGCAGGTGAACACCTCGTACGAGGCGAAGGCGGTGAAGGCGATGCTGGAGAAACACTCACTCCGCTCACTCTTCCCTTTCTGCCATGCCGCTGGTTCACCGGAGAAATCTGGCGAGGCACGCGCGTGGTTGATCGCTGCGTTGCTCATGGTGAAGTACGGCGACCTCCCGACGGCGGTGGAATTCGCCAGGCGCAGCGAGGCGTGCGCCCAGCTTGGCTTGAACGTCCGCATCGCAGGCATTCTTCAGGTGATTACCGGCCGGATGAAATCGCTGCCCGGACCGAAGGCCACGGATGATTTCGGCAAACTGGTCGAACTCGCGGCGAAGCTGTTCAGCAGCGGCCAGGTCCAGCCCTGCGCCCAAGCTTGCGCGCAGCTCACCGAACTGCGACCGGACGCGGCGGAGACCTTGTTGCTCGTCGGCTTGAGCCTGCAACGCTGGGCGAATCCGCATGACGCCAAGACCGCGTTCCGTTGCCTCGTGCAACGTCAATGCGAGCGCGCTCATGTCGAAGCCCTCACCGAAGCGGAATCGCTCCGCACGACGGCGACAGCCGAAGCCCACACGCTGGGCCACTTGCTAGCACCCATGTTCGGCGAATCCACGGTGCCCGACTCGGCCATCGCGAAGTCACTTTCGTTCATCGCAGAGGCAGCTGCTTCAGCGGATGTTTCCAGATTTCTGGCGGGCCAGCGTGAAGGTGAAACACCTTTGTTCTTCGCGCTCCTCAGCTTGCGCCCGGACGAGTTGGGCAAGTGTGTCGAGGCGCAGGTGGCCGCTCAGATCGCGCGGGTTCGACAGGCGCTTCAACCGCAGCCCGTTTCCAATTCGTCCCGCAAGGCAGGTTACTCCTTCTGCATTATCACCGCTGGCAAGCGCGCCGAGAAACTCGCCCGGCAGATCGCCAGCATCCAGGCATTGAACCTGCCCGCTTACGAGATTCTGGTGGGCGGCGAGGTGTCGAACGTACCGGCCACCGTGCGGCGCGTCGACCTGGCCGACGCGGCTCGCGCGGGTCGGTTGGGCAAGATGCGCAACGAACTCGGCCGCCACGCGCAATACGATCACCTCGTGGTGGCCGACGACGATCTGGTTTTTGACCCTGGCTTTGCCGCCGGTCTCCAACGCTTCGGCGAAGGTTACGACGCGATGGCGGTGCGCATTATGAATCCAGATGGCAGCCGGTTCTGGGACTGGGCCACCACGGGTGGGACCAAGGGTTCCGTGCTGCTCGACTATTGGGATGCCGATCCAAGCACCTACATCACCGGCGGCCTCTGCGTGCTCAAGACCGCCGTGCTCGACCAGGTGAAGTGGGACGATTCGCGTGGCTTCTACGAGCGTGAAGATGTCGATTACGCGAGCCGCTTGAAAGCCGCCGGCTTCACGATTCGTTACAACGTGTTCGCAACGGTCATGCACGACGATGATCGCTATGCGCGGGTCGATCGCCGCATCTATCAGTTCGACCATTTGATGGAGGCCATCCTCCAAGCGCATCAAGCGCGGGAACTCGACGAGGTGCGCCGACTCTTCGCGCACGCGATTCGGACGGCCGGCAATTATAGCGATCGCCGGCAGGTGCTAGCCGATGTCGCCAACCGGATGAAGCTGCCGGAATTGCTGGCTGCGAACGTGGCTCGGCAGACAGACCCCGAGGCACCCCAGTCGACACCGCCCGTCGCACTGACTTCCGCCGCCAGGGGCAAACTCGAGCTCAACTGGCTGGGTTCATTCCTCGACTATGGCAGCCTCTCGAACATCAACCGCGTCCTGACCGACGCACTGGTCATCCAGAACGGCGCCTCCATTCGTCGGGTGCAGACTTCGTCGGTGACCGGCAAGCTCGCGAAGCCGCTGCAATCGTATCGCGGCAAGCTGGCAGCGAAAGCGAATCCCAATGCCCCGCTCACCGTCCGCCACGCGTGGCCGCCGGACTGGAGCCGGCCGTTGACCGGCAAACTCGCCGTGATCCAGCCCTGGGAATCCGGCGCGCTGCCGAAGGATTGGGTGATCGCGGCGGCGAACGTCGATGCCTTCTGGGTGCCTTCGAACTACGTCCGCCAAGTCTACATCGACAGCGGTGTGCCGGCGGAGAAAGTTCACATCCTCCCCAACGGGATTGACCCCAAGGTTTTCCAACCGAACGTGACGCCGTTGAAACTCGCGACCAACAAGTCGTTCAAGTTCCTCTTTGTTGGCGGCACTATTTATCGCAAAGGCCCAGACGTGTTGCTCAAGGCCTACGCCGAATCCTTCACGGCAAAAGACGATGTCTGCCTGGTGATCAAAGATTTTGGCGGCCAGTCCGTTTACGCCGGCCAGACGCTGGAGCAACAGATTCGCGAGCTTCAGAAGCAGCCTAACGCGCCGGAGATCCTTTATCTCAACCAGGAACTCTCGCCGCAGGAGTTGCCGGGACTTTACACCGCTTGCGACTGCCTCGTGCATCCGTATCGCGGCGAAGGCTTCGGGCTGCCCGTGCTGGAAGCGATGGCTTGTGGTCGGCCGGTGATCGTCACCGCAGGCGGTTCAACGGATGATTTCGTGCCGGCCGCGGCTGGCTATCAGATTCCGTCAGTGCGCAAGGTCTTTGGACGTGAGATCAGCGGGATGCCGCTGGTCGCCGACGGTTGGTTGCTGGAACCGGATGCTGCAACGCTGCAGCAATTGATGCGGCACGTGGTCGCGAACCGCGATGAGGCTCGCGCCAAAGGCAAGTTTGCCAGCGCTCATGCCCGCGAGAATTGGACTTGGAATCACACCGCCAACCGATTGGCCGGGTTGGCCCGGCAATGTGCTGCCGGCAGCCTGCCGGCGGCACAGAGTTTAGCGGGCTGCCAGCCGGCCGCGCTGCCCGCAAGTGGCAAACGACCTTTGAAGCAACCGCTGAGGATCGAACTGCCGGCCGTCGCAAGACTGGGTTTCCTCGGCTCCGCCCGCGCGTTGCTCCAGCAGAACAAGTTCGTTCCCGCCTGGAACGCCGCGCACGCCGCGCTGACTAGCCGGCCGTGCCACCCCGAGGCACTGCTGCTGCTCGCTGAGATCGCCTGGAATCTCGGCGACCGCGGGCGCATGAGCGAGTGTGTCGATCGCGCCCTGGCTCTGGCGCCAAACTGGCCGCCAGCACAAAAATTTCTTAAGGCGCATCCAGTGACCAAGCAAGCCAGTCAAGTCGCGCTGGCTCCGTTGCCGCCGGCGGGTGCGCCCCGGCTGAGCGTCTGTCTGATCGCGAAGAACGAAGAGAAGTTCCTCGGTCAGTGCCTGGCCTCCGTCAAAGACATCGCCCACCAGATCGTCGTCGTTGACACGGGTTCGACCGATCGCACGGTGGAGATCGCCAAGGCGCACGGCGCCGAAGTTCATTCGTTCGCCTGGTGCGACGATTTCAGCGCGGCCCGCAATGCCGCCCTTGCGCACGCCACGGGCGACTGGGTGCTGGTGCTGGACGCGGACGAAGAACTGGCGGCAGCCGGCAAGGCGGAGTTGATGCGCTCGCTCGCCGTGCCGAATACGATCAGCTGGCGCCTGCCCATCGTGGATCACGGCAAAGAAGCCGAGGGCTGCACGTACGTCCCGCGGCTGTTCCGCAACGCGCCGGGATTGTTCTACATCAGCCGCGTTCACGAACAGGTGTTTAGCAGCGTTGAAGTCCGTCGCGAAGAGTGGCGCATGGAATCGAGTGTCGGCACGGCGCCGTTGATCCATCACGGCTACACCGCCGAGGTGTTGAAAGATCGCAACAAGGTTGCACGCAATCTGCATCTGCTCGAACTCGCCGTCGAAGAACTGCCGGGCGAACCGAACCTGCTCATGAACCTGGGTCTCGAGCTGATCCGGTCCGGGCGCATGGATGAAGGCATGCAGCGCTACGCGGAGGCCTTCACCGCGCTGAACGAGAAACCCGCCAACGAAATCACGCCCGAGCTGCGCGAATCGTTGCTGACGCAATACACGTCGCATCTGATGAAGCACAATCGCTGGCAGGCGATCATCGCCGTGCTGACCTCCGGCGCGGCCAGCCGTGAGCCGCTGAGCTCCTCGTTGCACTTCACGTTGGGCCTTGCCTATCAAGAACTGCATCGCTGGGCGGAAGCCGTTGAGCAGTTCCGCAACTGCCTCGACCGGCGCGGCGAGCCCTCATTCTATCTCATCAACCGGGTCATCCTCGGCGGTGCGCCCCGGCACTGCCTCGCGCTCGCGCTTTGGAAGTCGGGCGCCATCGCGGAGGCGGCGAAGGAATTCACGACTGCCTTGAACGAAGATCCGACGCTGGCTCCGTTGCGGATGGACGCCGCGCGTTTCCAAATTGAGCACGGCGAGCCGATCGCGGCGCTTCAGCTCTTGCACGGACTCGTCGCTGAGAACGGTGCGTTCATCGACGCGTGGCTGCTGGGCGCCCGGCTGGCACTGAGCCAGCCTGATTTCATAGAGTTTGCCCGCGATTGGACCCGGGAGGCGATCCAGCATCATCCCACCCATCGCGAGCTGATCGCCGCCCGGGGAGAAACCTTGTTGCTCACCCAGCAATACGTGGACGCGCTGCCTTTCTGGCGGCAACTCAATGGCCATCCGCGGGCGCTCTCGGCCCGGTTGCATTGTGAGCTGATGCAGGGCGAATTCAGCATCGACGGCCCGCCCGCCAACGAAGCCGAGGTCAGTCAGGAGTTCCTGAACTGGTATCGTCGCCTCATCCACTTTCGAGCCGCCGAAGGCGTGGCGACGGTCGGCGAGCGCCTGGAAATGCTGACCCTGGTCCTCCCCTCGGCGGCCCGCGCGCTCGGCAAGTTGATGGAACAGGTGGGCATCGAAGCCGCGTGACCGACCGGTCAAGGTGGCCAATGTCTTTGGAAACTGCTCCGCCGCGTTGCGGGCAAAGACGAACCGTGTGCGTTCAAACCCCCCGCTGATCCGGCGGCCAGATGATCTTGTGCAGTTGCAGTTGGAACCGCACCGGCAAGGCGTCGGCAATGATCCGCTCGACGAGCTGCTCCCGGGCAATGGGCGTTTGTCCGGCCGGCACCGGTTTGAGCGATTTGTCCTGCTGATGCGGTTGCAACGGCGCGACCCACGAGAAAAGGATCGGGCAGACGGCGGCAAGCTTGTGCTCGGCCAGCACTTGCTTCGCCCACGCATAGTCCTCGACCGTGCCGATGACGAACTTCACTTCGTCCGTGGCCTTCAAATGCGGCAGGTTCTCCCAACGATTTCGCGCCACTTCGCCGCTGCTCGGGCATTTGAGATCCATGATGCGCCGGACGCGCGGATCGACTTTCGCGATGTCGTGGGCGCCGCTGGTCTCGAGCAGCACCGTGAAGCCGTCGTCGCAGAGCCGCTGCATCAACGGCAGGGCGTTGGGCTGGAGCAAGGGTTCGCCGCCGGTCAATTCGACGAGCGGAAATTTTGGCGCTGGGAGATCGGAGTTGGAAGATCGGAAAGGCTGCGCGAGCCGGCGCACGTCGACGAGCGCTTCCTCCAGAGTGCGTTTCTTCCCCTCAGTAAAGGCATACGCCGTGTCGCAATAGGAGCAGCGCAGGTTGCAGGCGGTAAGCCTGATGAAGATGCACGGCAGCCCCGTAAAGGTGCTTTCGCCCTGCAAACTGACGTAGATCTCGTTGATCACCAGTGTTTCGGACATCGGCGGCAGGCTAGCGTGGCCGGCAAGAAAAGTCACCAAAATGGCCAGGCGTGGCCGCCGGCAGGCTGGATTTTTTGTTTCCTTCGGCCACGGGCTTTCCCTAGCCTGCTGCCGGTTCTGTTCACTGCCACTGCTGGTGAGAGGAGCCCCAAACCTACACGACAAAGATTATGCCACTGACACACACCACCGACTTGTTCGCCAAGGCGCTCAAGGGCAAGTACGCCCTCGGCGCTTTCAACGTGAACAACATGGAGCTGCTCCAGGCGATCATCGAAGCCTGCGAAGAAGAAAAAGCGCCCGTGATGCTCCAGATTTCCAAGGGCGCCCGCCAATACGCCAACCCAGTTTACCTCAAGAAGCTTATCGAAGCCGCCGTCAGCGTCTCGACCATCCCGATCGCAGTTCACCTCGATCACGGCGACACCTTCGAGCTGTGCAAGGAGTGCATCGATGAAGGTTTTACCAGCGTCATGATCGACGCCTCGCACGATCCGTTCGAGAAAAACGTCGAAGTCTGCCGCAAGGTGGTCGAATACGCGCACAAGCATAACTGCGTCGTCGAAGGCGAACTCGGCATGCTCGTCGGCGCGCAGCACGATGACGGCGAAGAAGGCGGCGCTTACTCCAAGGGCGGGGCCTACACCCACCCCGATGAAGCGGTGCAGTTCGTCAAGCAATCCGGCGTGGACTCACTGGCCGTCGCGATCGGCAACAGCCACGGCGCCTACAAGTTCAAGGGCGAGCAGCACCTCGATCTCGAGCGCTTGAAAGCCATCAAGAAAGCCCTCATGGAAGCCGGCATGGGTGATTATCCGCTCGTGTTGCACGGCGCTTCCAGCGTGCCGAAGCATCTCGCCGAAGAGATCAACAAATACGGCGGCGCGATGGGCACCGATACCGCTGGGGTGCCGGAAGCCGACATCGAGATCGCCCGCCGCGTGGGTTGCACCAAGGTGAACATCGACACCGACCTGCGCATGGCGATGACCGCCGGCATCCGCAAAGTGCTCTTCGAAAACCCGAAGGAATTCGATCCGCGGAAATACCTCTCGCCAGCGCGCAAGATGGTGAAGGACCTCGTGCGCCATAAGATCAAAAACGTGCTCTGCTGCGCCGGTCACGCTTTCGATTAAGCGACGATTTGAAGCAACTGACCGCGGCCGCCTTGGGTGGCCGCGGTTTTTCTTTTTGGGGCAGATCCAGATTGGTAGCAGCCGACGTGAGGAGGCTCCAATTTCAGATTCCACGTTCAGACCATTTCCTTCAAACAGAGCCTCGTCACCTCGGCTGCTACCCGCCGAGGTAGGCGTCGCGCACCTTCGGGTCGGCGCGCAGCTTCGACGATTCGTCCGCCAGCAGGATCCGGCCGGTCTCCAGCACGTAGCCGAAGTTCGCCACTTCGAGGGCGAGATTGGCGTTCTGTTCCACGAGCAGGATGGTCACGCCCCGTTCGCGGTTGATCTCCAAGATCTTCTCGAAGATCGACTTCACCAGCATTGGCGCGATGCCGAGTGACGGTTCGTCCAGCATGAGCAGGCGCGGCCGACTCATCAGCGCGCGGCCAATCGCCAGCATCTGCTGCTCGCCGCCCGAGAGCGTGCCCGCCACCTGTTGATCACGTTCCTTGAGGCGGGGAAAGATGCTGAACACGTAGTCGATGTCCTGCGCAACACCCGGTTTGTCGTGCCGCAGATATGCGCCCATCATCAGGTTCTCGTGGACGGTGAGGTTGGCGAAGACCATGCGGCCCTCGGGACAATGGGCGATACCCAGGCCCACCAGCTTGTGCGGCGGCAGGCCATTGATCGACTTTCCTTCGAAAAGAATCTGACCGGCCTGCGGTTTCACCATGCCGGAAATCGCGCGCAAGGTCGTGGTCTTGCCCGCGCCATTGCCGCCGATGAGCGTGACAATGGCCCCCGCCTTCACGCTCAACGAAACCTCGTGAAGGGCTTTGATGGCGCCGTAGCTGACCGATAGTTGTTTTATTTCTAGCAAAGGATTGTGACGCCAAGTGTGAGCCTATGCGTGCTCTTTCCCCAAGTAGGCCGCAATTACCGCCTCGTTGTTCCGGATCTCTTCGGGCGTGCCCTCGGCGATCTTGCGCCCGTACTCCAGCACGTGAATGCGTTCGCAGATGCCCATGACCACCTTCATGTCGTGCTCGACCAGCAGGATGGCGAGCTGGAATTTCTCCTGAATGAACCGAATCAACTTCATGAGCTCAACCTTCTCGGTCGGGTTCATGCCGGCGGCGGGTTCGTCGAGCAGCAACAGCTTCGGACGCGTGGCCAGCGCGCGGATGATTTCGAGCCGGCGTTGATCCCCATACGGCAGCGACTTGGCCGGCTCATCCCGCACGCGGCCGAGGTTGAAGATGTCGAGCAACTCCCGCGTGCGAGCGGCGATCTCGCGTTCCTCCTGATGGAAACGCCGGCCGCGCGTGAGCGAATGGAGTGCATCGTGTTCGAGGTGCAGATGAAACGCGACACGGACATTGTCGAAGACGCTGAGGCTCGGGAAGAGCCGGATGTTTTGAAACGTGCGGGCGATGCCGCATTCCGTGATCTCGAACGGCTTGCGGTTGCAGATGCGATCGCCGGTGAACCGGATCTCGCCTTCCGTCGGTTGATAAACGCCGGTGACCATGTTGAACACTGTGGTCTTGCCGGCGCCGTTCGGGCCGATGAGCCCGACGAGTTCGCGTTCCCCCACCGTCGCGGACACGGCTGACACCGCGGTCAACCCACCGAAGCGGATCGTCACGTTGTCGAGTTGGAGGAGCGGTTGCATAAGTTAACCACGAATAGACACGAATGGACACGAATTCGAGAGCACCGGATGCGCTTGGGAATGACGGACGACGGACAGGTGCACGCAGCCGGGCGGGCGGACCGCGGACATTTTGTCCGCAGCGGCTCCGTGAGCAGGCAGGAGTGCCCTGTACCCGACGGACATCCTCGCCCGCTGCGGGCTGCAAGCCCGCGGTCCGTCACCCCGCTGACCGCCTCCTCCGAACCCAAGTGAGAGCGCCTTCCGCCGACAATCAGCTTCGTGTGAATTGGTGTTCATTCGTGGTTCTAAGTCGTCTTCTTCCTTTTCCACAACGGCCAGGTGAAGAGGCCTTGCGGACGGGTGAGCATCAGGACGATCAGCAGCAGTGCGTAGAGAATCATCCGCCAATCACCGAGCTGCCGCAGCGGTTCCTGGACGACAGTCAAAAGGACGGCGGCGATGATCACGCCCACGTGCCGGCCCATGCCACCAAGGATCACCATCACCACCACCTCGATGCTCTTGTTGAAATCAAAGCCGCTCGGGTTCAAGTAGCCTTTCAAGTGCGCGTAAAGTCCGCCGGCAATTCCTGCGAAGAACGAGCCGACCACGAACGCGGTGATTTTGTAGCGCGTGGTGTTCAGGCCCATCGACTCGGCGGCAATCTCGTCGTCGGCCACCGCCAGAAAGCCCCGGCCATAGGTCGAGTTCAACAGTCCCCACACGACGTAAATGGTCAGTGCCGCCATGGCGATCGTCCAGAAGGTGACGATCTGCGTGTAAGGCGGGATGCCGGAGGGAATGCCGGTCAAGCCGCGAGCACCCCCGACAAAGTCCAGGTTCTGCAAGATGACTTTGATGATCTCGCCGAACCCGAGCGTGACGATGGCGAGGTAATCGCCCTTGAGCCGGAGGGAAGGCGCGCCAACCGCGAGCCCCGCCAACGCCGCAAGCAAACCGCCGGAGATGAGAGCGAAGGGAAACAGCAACCAGGGTTGTCCACCGACGAGCGGCAGAAGTTTCGAGCCGAGCGTAGTGGTCACGGTGCCGGCGGTGTAGGCGCCGACCGCCATGAACCCGGCGTGCCCGAGCGAGAACTGCCCCGTGAAGCCGTTGATGAGATTCAAGCTGACGGCGAGGATCAGGTTGATGCCCACTCCCATCGCCACGTCGAGAAAGTAAGGATCAATGCTACCTGACACCGCTGCCAGCCCACCGGCGAGCGCCAGCGCGAGGAGAAGCCAGATTTGGGAGCGGGGAAACATCGTTTGTTAGCCGCGCAAGGACACAAATGAACTTGGCGCGACGGACGCCGCACCCGGATAAATTGCCACAAGAGAACGCAAAGAGCACAAAGAAAACTCTTCCTTTTGCGTTCTCTGCGTTCCTTTGCGGCTAAATTTTTTGCCCATTCGTGGTTCTTAAACTTTCTCCGTCTTCAAGGTCCCCAGCAAGCCGGCGGGGCGAAACAGGAGGATCAGAATCAGGATCGCAAAGGCGATGGCGTCGGTGTAAGTCGAGAACGGACTGCCTTTCACGAAGGTCTCGATCATGCCGATCAACAGCCCGCCGAGCGCCGCGCCGGGCAGGTTGCCAATGCCGCCGAGCACGGCCGCGACAAATGCTTTGAGCCCCGGCAATGTGCCCATCAGCGGATCGATGCTTGGATAATTCATCGCGTAGAGGACGCCGCCCGCACCCGCGAGCGCCGAGCCGAGCGCGAAGGTAAATGAGATCACGGCGTTGTTGTTGATCCCCACGAGTGACGCCGCGGTGGCATTGAACGAGACGGCGCGCATGGCCGTGCCGATCTTGGTGCGATGCACAATCCACCAGAGCGCGGCCAGCAAGGCGAGCGTCACGACGAGAATAATGACCTGGTTGCTCGAAACAGTGAGGTCGCCGAGCGTGATCGGTGTTTCAGGAAAGAGCCCGTGGCGCGTGCCATTGGGGCCGTCGAATTGGAATGACTTCGGATTGGGACCAAACCCGATCCGGCTGTGCTGCGCCACATTCTGGATCAGGAGTGAAACGCCGATGGCGGTAATGAGGACGGTCAACGTCGATCGACCACGCAACGGCTTGTAAGCGAGACGCTCAACCGTAACTCCCAATGCCGCGCAGACGGCCATCGCCGTGATGAGGACCAGCAGGCCGCCGCCGATGGAGCCGGTGGGGAATCCCCACTTTTGTCCGGCGTAGTAACCCACGAAGGCTCCAACCATGAAGACATCGCTGTGGGCGAAGTTAATGAAGCGCAGGACGCCATACACCATCGTGTAGCCCAACGCGATGAGCGCGTAGATGGCGCCAAGGTTGATGCCGTTGAGCAGCTGTTGGAGGAACTCACTCATTCGGTGGGTAGCGCTGCGATCAATTCAGCCAGCAGTTGGGCCGACACATGCAGACTGGAGTCGGCTCGAATGCGCGCGAAATGACCCCGGGCCTGGGCAATTGAAATCACACCCCGGCGGCTGGCTCGGACAATGATTCCCAGTGTGCCAATCACTTTGAAGTTCAATTCTCTTGCGGCATCTCGCGCTTCGCCATCGTCGGAAACAAGGATTCCACCACGCAGGGTTTCAAGCCATGAGAGAGCCGCCGCTTCACCCTCGTCCAGATTGAAATGCCGTAACCGGTAGCGTAGCTCCACGGACGGAGCGGGCGCGGCGTCCAGAATTCGGGCTTGAGGCACGTCTTCGAGGCGGAGGGCTGGTCGGTGGGCGAATGTCTCCGACCAAACTTCGGCGGGTATCAAGAGTTCACCCAGCGTGGCGAACAGGCTGAGGCAACCCAGTTCGTCGAGATGAATCAACGGACCGGCATCCAAAAGCACGGCGTGACTCATTTGCCATCGCGCAGGGCCATGGCGACGTCTTCCCGCAAATGACGCTCAACAACTTCCGGTCGATGAGTCCACAGATACCGACGGGTCGCTTCCGCCACCACCTCTTCGGCGCTCGCCGCCCAGCCTTCCGCGATGTAGGCGCGCAATCGCGCAGCGAGTTCGGGCGGAAGCTCCACGGTCATTGGCTGCTGCTTCATGTGCGCAAAGTAGCCACCAATGCCAGCCAGGTTCAAGGCTCCACTGTCTGCAAAAACTTGAACGCACCGTCCTCGATCTTGACGATGACGGCCGGCTTTTGCGCGTTGCGCTGGGCATCGAGAGTGATGCGGCCCGTCAATCCGTCGAAGTCTTTCGTCGTCGCCAGGGCGGAACGAATCGCAGCGGGGTCCGTCGTGCCGGCGCGGCGAATCGCATCCGCCAGCAACATCACGGCATCGTAGCCCAGGGCGGTGATGCCGTTCGGTTCACGGCCGAATTCCGCCGCGACTCGCTGCATCCATTCCCGGACCCGAGGAGTGGGAGATGCCGTGGAAAAATGCACTGGAAAGTAGCCGCCTTCCGCTGACTTGTCCGCGAGCTGCAACAGTTCGGGCGCCTCCCAGCCGTCGCCACCCAGCATGGTTCCGGTGAAACCCAGCTCGCGAGCTTGCGGCAGGATCAAACCCGTCTCCGCATACAAACCGGGGATGAACAGCGCCTCGGGCTGCGCGGCCTTGAGCGCGGTGAGCTGCGGCCGGAAGTCGCGATCGCCACCGGAGTATTTCTGTTCACCGACGATCGTGCCGCCGTCGGCGAGGAACCGCCGCTTGAAGAAGTCGGCCAGCCCGACGCTGTAGTGTGAACTCGAATCGACCAGCAGGCCGATGCGCTGGATCTTCAAGTTCTCGCGGGCGAACCGGGCCATCACCGTGCCTTGAAACGGATCGGTGAAACACACGCGGAAGATGGCGTCGCCCATCGCCGTCACTTCCTGGGCGGTGGCTCCGTCGCAGACCATGGGAATCCCCTGTTGCTGGCAGAAGGGACCAGCCTCCAACGCCTGGCCGGACGTTCCGCTGGAGATCATGGCGACCACACCATCGCGGGAGATCAGCTTGCGAACCGCCGTGGCGGCCTCGCCGGAGTTCGAGCGGAGATCCTCGGTGATCAGTTCGATCTGGCGTCCGAGAACGCCGCCGGCCGCATTCAATTCCTTCACGGCGGCGACGGAGCCAGCGTGACTGTATTGACCAAGGCTCGCCTGCCGGCCGGTCAACGAAGCGAGCTGGCCAATGCGAATGGGATCGCTGGCTTTGGAGGAAGCGGTTGGGCGATCACAGCCGCCCGTCGTGGCAACGATCAGAACCAACAGCAATCCGATCGATCCCACTCGGACGCGGCGGACGGCAAAGGCAATGTGATTCATGCGCTTGGGTTCGCCTCAAGGCTCGACCGTTTGCAGAAACTTGAATGCGTTGTTCTCGACCGTGATGATGACCGCCGGCTTGGTGGCGTCGCGGTTGGCGTCGAGCAACGTGCGGCCCGTGGCGCCCGTGAAATCAGTGGTCTTGAGCGCTTCCTTGATCTTCGCGGACTCGGCCGAGCCGGCCTTCTTGATCGCCTCGATCAACGCGAGGGCCGAGTCGTAGCCCAGCGCGGCCATCGCGTCGGGCACTTCGCCGTTGAACTTCGCTTTGAACGCCGCGACGAACTTCTTCGCCGACGGCGTGTCCTGCGCGGGCGAGAAGTGCGTCGAGTAGTAGGTGTTCTTCAGCGCCTCGCCGCCGGCCAGTTCGATCAGTTCGGGTGCTTCCCAACCGTCGCCGCCGAAGATCGGCACCATGATGCCCAGCTCGCGCGCCTGCTTCACGATCAGGCCGACCGGTCCATAGTACGCGGGCACGCAGATCGCGTCGGGATTGAGGGCCTTGAGGTTGGTGAGTTGCGCGCGGAAATCCTTGTCGGCGGAAGTGAAGTTGAGTTTTGCGATGATCTCGCCACCACCGGCGACGAAGGGTTGCGCGAAGAACTCCGCCAGCCCGACCGAGTAGGCTTGCGAGACATCGAAGAGAATGGCGACGCGTTTGGCCTTGAGCGTCTTCTGCGCGAAGTCCGCGATCAATTTCCCCTGGAAGGAATCAATGAAGCAGACTCGGAAGATGTAGTCACCGACCTGCGTGACCTTCGGGTTGGTGGACGACGGCGAAACCATGGGAATGCCAGCGGCCTGGCAGATGGGGCCGGCTTCAAGCGACCGCCCGGAAGCCACCTCACCGAGCACGGCCACCACTTTGTCGCGGCTGATGAACTTCTTGACGATGGTCGCGGACTCGCCGGCCTTGGACTGGTTGTCTTCGGTGACCAGTTCGATCTGCTTCCCGAGGACCCCGCCCGCCTGGTTGACTTCTTCGATGGCCAGCAGGGTGCCCTTGTGGGACGACTGGCCAAACGCCGCCTCGCTGCCGGTCAGCGACGCGTATTCGCCGACTTTGATCGTGGCCGGCGCCGGTCCAGCACCAGAGTCAGCGGCCGGCTTGCAGCCGACGAGGGCCAGGGCGGCGGCGGCGGCGAGCGGGGCAATCGCACAAACCGCACTGCCGCGTTGAGTTTTCCGGGGATTGAAGATGGACATAAGTGACGTTGGGTGGCCCAAGAAAAGTGGCTTCATGGCGGCGCAAACTACCTGCGCGAAGAACATCGCGGCAAGACGAGAATACGCCCGCCTCGCCGCGGCGACTCCCTTTCTTGCGGCGCCTGACAGCCGCGAGACAGGGGGAAATCCGCCGGTTTTCCGCGTTGACGGTGGGTTTTCATGGCCCCTACAGTCGGCCCTCAACAGTCCGATCCGGTTTCCCGGCTGACTCGTCCTATTTATGACCGAAGGCTACTGCGTCAAATGCAAGACCCGGAAGGAAATCACCGACGGGGTCGAGGAAACGATGAAGAACGGCCGCCGGGCGATTAAGGGCAGGTGCGTTACCTGTGGGACCGTGATGTTCAAGATTCTGGGCGGCAAGGCAGCAACGGGTCCGGCCACACCGCCAGCGGCCTCCGGTAATCCGATCGCGACTTAGTCCCACCAGTCCGGCGAGTTCCGCAAATCATCCAGCAACCGCCGGTCGGCTTCCGGAAATGTGAAGTTCCCCAACGTCGAGCGGTCCACCCATTGGAAAGCTTGGCAGCCCATCGCGACCGGCGTCCCGCCCACCCACCGACAGCGGAAGAACTTCAATCGGACGGTTTTCTCGGCGTAAGCGTGTTCAAGGTCGGCCAGCAACTCGCCGATCTCGATCTCGATGGCCAATTCCTCCCGCAATTCCCGCTGGAGACATTCCTCGAATGATTCGTCAGGCTCGCGCTTGCCGCCCGGAAACTCCCACAAGTTGGCAAGATGCCCAGTCGTCGGACGCTGGGTGATGAGCAGCCTGCCCTCGTGAAAAACCAACCCGGCGGCAACTTCAATGACATGGGTTGCCACGGCAATTGCCCTACCTGCCGATCGACTTGTAGACGAAGCCCAGGCGTTCCATTTCGGCGGGGTCGAACAGGTTCCGGCCGTCAAACAGGATCGGGTGGCTCAATTGCTTGCGTGCCCGTTCCAAATCAAGCTGCTTGAACTCCGGCCACTCTGTCGCGATCACCAGCGCATCACAGCCTGCGGCCACGTCGTTCATCGCCGCCACGTAGGTCACTTGCTCGCCCGCGGGCAGCAGCGCCTTGGCCTTCTCCATCGCCTGCGGGTCATACACCCGCAGCCGGGCTCCTTCCTTCAGCAACCGCTGGCACAGTTCAATCGCCGGGCTCATCCGCACGTCGTCGGTGTTCTGCTTGAACGCCAGCCCCAGCACGCCCAGCGTCTTGTCCTGCAACACCCACAGCGTATCGGTGATCTTCTTCACAAACCGCGCCATCTGCTCGGCGTTGATCCGCTGCACTTCCTTGAGCAACCGGAAGTCGTAACCCAACTGTTCGGAAATCTTGATGAACGCGCTCAGATCTTTCGGGAAGCAACTGCCGCCAAAGCCCAGAGAAGGGTTCAGGAACCGCCGGCCGATGCGTTCGTCCATCCCGATGCCGTTCGCCACTTCCTGCACGTTGGCGCCCGAAGCTTCGCACACGACGGCGATGGCGTTGATGTAGGAGATCTTGAGCGCCAGGAAGGAGTTGGCGGCGTGCTTGATCAGCTCGGCGGAATTGATGTCCGTGACGATGATCGGCGCGTTGAAGGGCGTGTAGATCTCCTTCATCGCCGACACGGGCCGTGCGCTGGTCACGCCGATGACGATGCGGTCGGGCTTCATCAAGTCCTCGACGGCGAAGCCTTCGCGCAGGAATTCGGGGTTGCTCACCACGTCAAACTCAACCTGGGCCTTGCAATAGCGGCGGATGGTCGCGGCAACCTTCTCCCCGGTCTTCACGGGCACGGTGCTCTTGTCGACGATGATCTTGTAGTCGGTCATCGCCTGGGCGACTTCGCGGGTGACGCGCTCGACAAAGCTCAGGTCAACGCCGCCGTCCGCCAGCGGCGGGGTGGAGACGGCGATGAAGATGACCTGCGAGCGCTGGACGCCCTCGACGATGTTGTCGGTGAAGCGCAGGCGCCCGGCGGCGACGTTCTGTTTGACCAGCTCCTCGAGGCCGGGCTCGTAGATGGGGATGCCGCCGCTCTGGAGGAGCGCAACCTTCCTCGCGTCGTTGTCCACGCAGGTCACGTCGTGGCCCACGGCGGCAAAGCACGTGCCCGTGACCAAACCCACGTAGCCCGTTCCGATGATCGCGATCTTCATGATTGGCCTGACACTGAGGTTGCGAGCGATCCGCCAAACATTGGAGCCGGGATCAGGACCGCCCTCGCGCCGACGCGCCTCCGGAACAGCGCACGCTATTGCGAGCCTGCCGGAGCCGGAGTCAACGCGGGCAAATTGGTGGGAGCGATCAGCGGCGTGGCGCTGGGCGCGTTGGTCTGGATCAACGCGGGATTCGCTTTAACCATACGCCGGGCGGCGATGCTGGCGTCCACTTGCAACGGCGACGTCTGGCCGAATTGCCCGCCGCCCGTCGAGTTTTGCGAGGCCAGCTCCTGATAAATGCGAAACGCCTGTTGCTGCTCGCCTTGTTTCTCAAACAGTCTGGCCTGTCCCAACCGGGCGCGGCTGACGAGTGATGATTGGGCAAAGCGGGTGCTCAATTCCTGATAACGGATCAGGGCTTCGGCGGCCTTGCCTTGGGCTTCCAGACTTGCCGCTCCACCGAGGTAGGCTTCCGGCAGGAGGCGGCTTTCGGGAAAGTCCCGCCCGAACGCTTCGAATCCCTGTTGTGCCTCGGCATACTTGCCGTCGGCAAACAGGCTGGCAGCCTCCCGCAGCTTGATGTGCTGGGTGATGCCGGTGCCTTCCGTTTGCGGCAGCAGGGTCTGGTATTCAGCTACGGTGGGTTCGTTCGTCTTGGCGTTGCTCGCGGCCTGCAATTGAAACAGCGCGGCGGTCGCCCGATGTTCCTTGCCCTCGGCGCTCGACTGATAAGACACGATGACCAGGCCGGCGATGCCGATCGCGGCAATGCCGCCCAGCACGAACATCTTCCGGTCGGCGATCCAGACAATGATCTCTTCAATCGTAACGCGCGGTGACTGCTGTGGCGGCTGCTGGTCCATAAAAATGAGGCGCGAAATCTCCGGGCCACCCCTCCAAAACGCAAGTCCGAAATCGGCTCAAAATAGCGGCTTCTCGACCGTCCAGACTACCCGGAGCACCCGCCTCGGAAGCTCAAGCGCCGGCCGGCAAACCAGCCAGCGCCCGTTGCGCCGCGTGTTTCTCGATGTAGTCGGCCATGTCTTCAAGGGGCAAGACCTTCCGGGCGGCACCGGCCTTGATCGCTTCCCGGGGCATGCCGAACACGACACAAGAATCCTCATCCTGAGCCACCGTGTCGGCCCCGTCTTCCCTCAATCGCAGCAACCCCGAGGCGCCATCGGACCCCATGCCGGTTAGAATTAACGCCAGGGTGTGGCGGGCGGCCCCGCATTTGACGGCGGACTCGAACAGCACATCCACCGCTGGTCGCTGATGATGAATCTTCGGTCCGTCGTTCAGAATCGCCTCGTAGTGATCGCCGATCCAACGGATGAGCAGGTGATGCCCTCCCGGCGCAATCAACGCCAGGCCCGGCACGAGCCGGTCGCCGTTGCGGGCTTCCCGTACTTCAATGCGGCACAGCTCATTGAGGCGTTTGGCGAAGGCGGCGGAAAAATAAGCCGGGATGTGCTGCACGACCGCGATGGGCGGCAGGCTGGGGGGCAGCCGGGTGAAGACCTTGCGAATCGCCTCGGTGCCGCCCGTGGACGACCCGACCAGGATCAGTTCCCGGGGATGAAACCGCCGCGCCTGTTCCCCGGCAACCGCGGGGCGCCGGGTGAAAATAGTATGCTCGGATGGCAGTTGCCGTTTAAACCGGCTGTGCGCGGCCGCACGTATCTTCTCCGCCAGCACCGCCGTATCCTCGGCGTGGAACAGGGCGCTGTCCGGCTTCTGCATGATGTCGACCGCGCCTGCTTGCAAAGCTTCGAGGGCCTTGTCGGAACCGGCGGCCGCCAGCGAGCTGACAATGATCACCGGCATCGGCCGGTGCTGCATGATCACCTTGAGAAAGGTCAGGCCGTCCATCAGCGGCATCTCGATGTCGAGCGTCAGGACGTCGGGCTTCAGTTCCAGGATCTTGTCCCGGGCCTCGTACGGGTTGACGGCGGTTCCAACCACCTCGATGCCGGGCTGGCCGGCGAGGCAGTCAGAAAGGATTTTCCGTACGACCGCCGAGTCGTCCACGATCAGCACGCGAACGGGGCCGGTGTTCATTTCTCCCCCATCCCGCCGAACAGTTTCTGAACCTCGGCAAACTTTTCGAGCGTCTTGATCATGTACCGCGCCAGATCGTCCGACGTGAACTCAAGAATCTCCATCGCGTCGGAGCGGCCCCGAAGCGCAAACGCCTGGTGGCCGAAGCCAAAGCCGAGGAAGTGGGCAATCATGTTGCCGAGGTAAACGAACGAAGCCAGCTTCTCAAATGGTTTGGCCGCACTGGGTTGATGATGGAACCACACCGCACTGACGAGGTTGGCCGGAAATTTCCAGCGCGCGAGCAGGCGGCCGCCAATCTCGGCGTGCTGCACTCCCAGCAGCTTCTTCTCCGTCTCCAGCAGCGAGTACTGGTTCTGCTCGGTCTCCTCCATGACTTTGGTGTAGATGCCCTCGAGCGCACCGGCCAGCACCAGTTTGCCCACGTCATGCATGAGGGCCGCCGTGAAGACCACGCTCGTATCCTCGCCCTTGTCCTCCGCCATGAGCTGCGCGGCGACCGCCGTGCAGACCGAGTGCTGCCATAGTTCGCCCTCGGCGATGCCGTAGCCTTTTTGCGCGGGTCCGAGCACGCGGGCGCCGCTGACCGCGAGCACCACCTGGTAAACCTCGCGGAAACCGATTCGCTGGATGGCTTCCTGAAGATCATCCACGGGCGACCGGCCGGCGAAGAACGCGCTGTTGCAGGTCTGGATGACCGCGGCCGTGAGGGATTGATCGTAGGTGATGACCTCCACCACCTTGCTGCAATCGATGTCCGGCTGGTTTAACAACGGCAGCAACTGCGGCAGCACGAGCGGCGCAGGCGGCAGGTGTTTCACCCGGTTGATGTAGTCGTCTAGCTCTTGCATAATATGAAGTCCTCTGTCTGGCCCGATACTTTCAACTTCACTTCGCCCGTGGCGAGGTTGAGATACATTGACCGGCTGACCATGCCACCCACTTGTTCCGCTTGGACCTTTAGCCCGTGCTCGTTCAAAAGAACCTTGAGCCCCTCGTAATTCCGTTTGCCAATGCTGAAGAAGCCGCTGCTGTCCATGACTTGCGCGCCCCCGGCCACGCAGATCTGCACGCGGTATTTTTCCGCCTTGAGCTGATAGGCCGCCCGGAACAACGCGGGGACGCCGGTGTCCATGAACATCGCGGGCTGCCGCTGGGCCTTGTCGATGTCGATCTTCGACTCGGGCAGCATGACGTGCAACAGTCCGCCCACTTTGGCGACGGGATCGTAGATGGAGACGCCGATGCAACTGCCGAGCGAATAGGTCGCCAGCGTCAGGGTCTGATTGTTGGAGACCGCCAGATCGGCGATGCCCACGACGACCTTCTGCTCGAACAAGCCCGCTAGTGATGGTGAGGCCATGCGTGGTTTATAGCTTTCGGTAGATGCTGGGCCGCTCGCATTTGAACGGCACGTTCAGGCCGTTCAGGCTTTCCGAATGGCCGATCAGGAGGTAACCGCCGGGCACCAGAAAGCGCGCCAGCTCGGTCACCAGTTGCTCCTGCGTCGGCCGGTCAAAATAGATCATGACGTTGCGGCAAAAGATCAAGTCAAACGCCGACGGCAGCGAGATCTGACCCAGGAGATTCAGGTGCTTGAACTCCACCCGGTCGCTGATGGCGGGCTTGATGCGGAAGTGGCCTTCATACTCGCCGGTGCCGCGCTGGCAGTAGCGCTTCAGCCACTCACGTGGGACCGCCGCCGCCCGTTCAAGCGGGTAAACGCCTGCCCGCGCCTTGCCCAGCGCTTTCGTTGAAATATCCGTCGCGAGAATCCGCCAATCCCACGCCTGCGCCAGGGGAAACTTTTCCGCCAGATAGAACGCGATGCTATACGGCTCCTCGCCGGTCGCGCTGGCCGCACTCCAGACTTTGAAACTGCGGCGGCCCTCCGGCAGCACGGCTGGCAGCCCCTTATCAACCATGAAATCGAAGTGATCCTTCTCGCGCAAAAAATTGGTGAAGTTCGTCGTCAACGCGTCCACGACGTGCGTGAACTCCTCTTCGTCTGCGCGGTTCTGCAGGAAGTCGCAATAATCCTCAAACAGCTCAATGCCGTGAAGCCGCATGCGCTTGCCCAGGCGCGAGCGAATCAGGTGCTGCTTCCCGTCGTGCAACCGGATGCGGGTGCGCTCGTAGATCAACGAGATGATGTAGTCGAAGGCTTTCGCCTCGGACGTGGACGTCCTCATGATGGATGACAGGTCGCGTGCCGCCGATCAGCGTCGCCGGCCACGGCGATGCTCGAATGGTTGCCACCAACTCATCGGCACTCTTCCGCCGGTACTTTACCGGAAAATCGTGCCGGGCAGTCACCGCCTTGTCGCTTGGCATTCGCCGCCGGGCTGGCTAGCGTCCGTCCCATGAACGCCCGACCCTCCGTCCGATTGACCCTGCTGTCAGCGCTGCTGGTGGCCGCGAGCCTCACGCTACCCGCTTTTTCTCAAGCCAACTGGCCCGCCTGGCGCGGACCCAACGCCAACGGCTTCTCCCCCGAGGCCAATGTCCCGCTCGAATGGAGCCCGACCAAAAACATTCTTTGGCGGGTGGACCTCCCGGAGCGCGGCAACTCCTCGCCGATCGTCTCGGGCAACCAAATCTTCGTCACGCAAGCCATCGAGAAGGATCACTTCCGCGGTCTCCTGTCGTTCGACTCCCGCACGGGCAATTTGCTCTGGCAAAAGGGCACCACATTCGCGCAGGAGGAGTCCACCCACAGCGACAATCCCTATTGCGCCGCCTCACCCGTTACGGATGGCAAGACGGTCGTCGCGACCTACGGCTCGGCCGGCATCTTCGCCTATGACTTCAAAGGTCAGGAGCTCTGGCACCGCGATCTCGGCCCCCAGATTCACACCTGGGGCAATGCCTCCTCGCCAGTGATTCTTGGCGATCGCGTTTTCATCTATCACGGCCCCGGCACCCACTCCGCCTTTTACGCGCTCAATTTGAAGAATGGCGAAACCCTCTGGCGCGTCGCCCTGCCGGAGCCCGTTCCCGGCGAACGCACCGACGGCTTCGCCGGCCGCGGACCCGGCATCATCGGCAGTTTCAGTACGCCCGTGCTCACGAAGATCGATGGCCACGACCAGCTCGTCATCAGCCTGCCGGAATTCCTCCACGCCTTCGACCCCGCCACCGGCAAGGAGCTCTGGCGCTGCGGCGGGCTCAACCCACTCGTTTACACCAGCCCGGTGATTCACGATGGGCAGGTGCTGACGCTCGGCGGCTTTATGGGCTCGGGCATGTTGGTCAAACCCGCGGGCACCGGCGACATCACCGCCCAGGCCCGCGTCTGGCACGAACAACGCGCCAGAAAAGGCCGGATCGGTTCGAGTGTCATCAAGGACGGCCTCGTGTTTCTGATCAACCAGGACGGCATGGTTGAGTGCCTCGAACTGGCGACTGGCAAACAAGTCTGGGTGGAGCGATTGCCCGTGCTGGGGGCCAAAGGAGACTCCTGGTCCTCGGCGATGCTCGCCGGCGATCGCGTTTATTTTGTTAATCAAGCTGGCGAAACGCACGTCGTCCGGGCGAGTCGTAAGTTTGAAGTGCTCGCCAGCAACGCGCTCGGTGAACCCACTAATTCCTCGCTCATCGTCTCCGGCAAGGACCTGATCCTCCGCACCTACAAGGGCCTCTGGTGCATCTCGACAGAGACGAAGACCGCCGCCAGGTAAGGTCGGGCAACGGTTTGAAATGGTGGGGCGGACCTGCTGGTCCGCCGTGGCTTCGCCAGGAACGAGCGCAGCGATGTTCATGGCTCGGCAGGAGCCTCGCCCTACCATCGGAATTCCCCCTTGTCATCCCGGCACCCGATCAACACCTTCCCGCCCGTGCCTTTGCTCATCAAAATCTGCGGCATCACGAACCTCGCGGACGCGCAGGCCGCCGTCGCGTCGGGCGCCGATGCGCTGGGCTTCATGTTCTACCGCCCGAGCAAACGGTTCATCGAAGCGCCGGCTGCGCGGCAGATCATCGATCAAATTCCCGCCCGTGTCGCGAAGGTCGGCGTCTTCGTGAATGCCACGGAGGCCGAGGTGCGCGAAGTCATTGCCGCCACCGGCATCGACGCGTTGCAATTTCACGGGGAGGAAACGCCGGAGTTCTGCGCGAGCTTTCGCCCACTGCCCACCTGGAAGGCGTTCCGAATCGAGAGCGCCGACTCCTTGCGCGTCGTGCGCCGCTATCCCGAGGCCGATGCCTGGTTGCTCGACAGCCATGTGGCCGGCAGCCACGGCGGCACCGGCCACGGCTTCGACTGGGAGCTGGCCATCGCTGCGAAGCTCAAGGGCCGGCCGGTGATCCTGGCGGGCGGCTTGAATCCCGAGAACGTCGCGGCAGCGGTCGCGCACGTCCGGCCATTCGGCTTCGATGTTTCGAGCGGCGTGGAATCCGCGCCGGGGAAGAAGGATCACGCGAAGATCGCCGCCTTCATCCGCAACGCCCGCGCCGCCGAGCAATCCAGCGCGAGTCAACAGTGAGTGGTGGGGTGAGGCTCATACCGGCCCTGATTGGATCCAATAGAATTGCTTCGGCCGACTAGACGCTGCTTATCCATCGCTCAAAAGTTTCCGTATCGACCACGGTAAGTAGTGAACGATTAATCCTCATTCTGACCTCAAATGATTTGAGGGAAGGATAGAATTCAAAATCTCCGCCAGGGAGCGAACACCCAGGCTCGTCAGATTGTGCAAAGAATCCCGGGTCATCCGTGAAGGTAACCAACGAAATATTCGCAGGATAACGCTCGGTCTGTTCTGTCCCTCCTGAACTCACGGTGTAGGTCTTCCGCACATCGGCCAGCTTTGCTACGATTCTGCTCTTCCGATCGGTGAACTGATCAAGCAGTTCAAAGAATCGATCGAAAGCGACTGCCTCACTTTGACTCTTGCTCAGGATCATGTTCTTCCAACCACTTGTTGGCTCGTAGAAGTGCTGGCGGTACGCAACCCAGTCGTTAAACCCAACTGGCAGCCGCATGGATAAATCGCCTTCGATGCGATGTAAGCCGAGTGCCAGTTCGTAGCCTGCCAGCGTGGAACGCAATGCCGTTAGCGAGCGCTCCCCGAGATACATGCCGGGGCGTTGGCGAATTCTTTCAAGTAAATCAGAAATTGTGGGCATGCCGGAGAGCTTTGCTTTGGCGTGATTCTGCATCGGGCTGTGAAGCGCGATTCGATAGCGCGGAGATTCTGCTTTGGTCGTCGGCTGAATTCAAGCGATTGGGGACGCGTTGCATCCTAGACTGCCATGCAGGATTACCGCAGGCGCGCCAGCGTCTTGGACTGCGTGTGCTGCTGCACCGCTTTGTGAGGCATCCGCACTGGCGGGCCGGTTGATTTTGTTTCCAAATCACCGCCACCCCGAAAAGCGGCGGGGCACCGCCGCACTCCAAAACCTAGCGGATGCCCGTGGCACCCCCTTTCACCTTTACTCCTCCGCTCCTTTTCACCCTTGCTCCTCTGGCCCTCGCCCGCTTTCCCACCCGCTCACTTTCCCACCCAGCCATTCGTTTTCTTCCTCGCCAAAAGCGCATCGATTCCTAGCCTCCCGCCCATGCGTAACATTCTCGTCACCGGCGGCGCCGGGTTCATCGGCTCGAATCTCACGCTCGCCCTCCAGGCGCAGCATCCCGACGCGCGAATCGTCGTGCTCGATGACTTCCGCTCGGGCGACTTCAAGAACCTCCGCGGCTTCACGGGCGACTTCGTGGCCGCCGATGTCTCGCGGCTAGACTGGCAGAAGCAGTTCAAGGATCTCTCCTTTGACGCCATCTTCCACGAAGCCTCGATCACCGACACCACGGAGCACGGCCAGCTGCTTCAGTCGCACGACAACATCGAGGGCTTCCGCAAGCTGCTCGAGTTCGCCGCGCCCAGCCAGACGCCGGTCGTCTATGCGTCGTCGGCCGCGACGTACGGCATAGCGGCTGGCATCAACCGTGAAGATCAACCGCCCGCGCCCGCAAATGTCTATGCCTTCAGCAAGGTGCAACTCGACAATCTGGCGCGCGATTACGCCCGTCGCGTGCCGTCGTGGAAGATCGTTGGCCTGCGTTACTTCAACGTCTATGGCCCGAACGAGCCGCACAAGAAGGCGGCCGCCAGCATGATCTACCAGCTCTATTGCCAGATGAAAGCGGGCAAGCGTCCGCGCGTGTTCCGCGCCGGCGAGCACAAGCGCGACTTTGTGTATGTGAAGGACGTGGTCGGCATGACGATCCACGCGCTCACGGCCAAGCGCAGCGACATCTTCAACTGCGGCTCGGGCGTGGCCGTGTCGTTCAACGACGTGATCGCGGAGCTGAACCAGAACCTCGGTACGAAGTTCGAGACGGATTACATCGACAATCCGTACGCGTTTTACCAGCCGCACACCGAGGCCGACATGTCGAAGGCGAAGACGGAACTCGGCTGGGTGCCGAAGTTCACGCCGGTCACCGGCATCGCGGATTACGTGAAGACGTTGGAAGGGAAAGCGTAGGCGGGTAGGGCGGTGCTGCTGCGCCGCCGAAACTTCCCGACGAGCTCCCAGCTTGCCGAGGCACTTCGACATTTCGCTGATTGCGAACTTCGCTTCGCTGGTTCGCTAAACAGTGGGCTGACCGGCAGGTCAGCCCTACCGACGCTTGGTGGCGGTCAGCCGCTTCACCGTTTGCTTCACATCCCACTGCTCGCGCTCCAAGGCAGTCAGGCATTCTTCCATCGTGCGGCCGGTGAGCGTCGCCACGATTCGCGTCGCACGATCGCGCAGCTTCACGTTCGACGGATTCAAATCGACCATCAGGTTGCTGATCACTTTGCCAAGGCGAACCATCGCGATCGTGGTGATCAGGTTCAGGATGAGCTTGGTCGCCGTGCCGGCCTTGAGCCGCGTTGAGCCGGTCAAGACTTCCGGACCAATGCGTGGACAGATCAGAATTGTTGGCTTGTCCTTCGGCGGGATTTTCAGATTCGGATTAAAACAGATCAGCGCCGTTTTCGCCGTGCGCCGTTTCGCTTCCTTGAGTGCCCCCCAGACAAATGGCGTTCGTCCACTCGCCGCGATGCCGACCACGACGTCCTTGCGGGTGATGCCGCGATAAGCGATGGCCCGCCCGCCGGCTTCGCGATCATCCTCAGCGCCTTCAACAGCGGACCAGATGGCTTGCTGGCCACCTGCGATAATTCCCTGCACCAGTTCCGGCGGCGTGCGAAACGTCGGCGGACATTCGCTCGCGTCGAGAATGCCCAGCCGCCCGCTCGTGCCGGCACCGATGTAAAAAAGGCGACCGCCGCTTTTGAAGGCGCGCACGACGAGGCCGATAAGTTTCTCGATGGTCGCGCGCTCGCGGCGAATCGCTGCGGGAATCTTCGCATCTTCGGAGAGCATCAGACCCATCGTTTCGCCGATGCTCATCCGATCGAGCTTCAGTGAGCGCGGGTTGCGCTGTTCAGTCGGCGAACTCGCCACTGCCAGGAGCGCCGAACTCCGATTCGGCGCGCCGGCCTTCACCTGCGTCGCGCGGGCCGATTCGGAGATCGGCGCTCCGGCGTCGCGCGCGAGTTCCACTGCGCCCCAGGCCGTCTCGCGGGTGAGCTTGGTGAATTTCGCCTCGGGCCAGCGCTCCTTGATCGCGCGACGCACCTGCGCGGCGAATTTCGGCTGCTTCTGCAATACGCTCCCGGCAAACACAAATTCGACCGGCCCGCCTTTCGGTGCGAACCGCCGCGCACAGGCGACCGCATCCTTGGCCAACACGCTGGCTGCCCCTGCGAGGATGTCGCGCGCAATCGCGTCGCGGTTTTGCGCGGCCGCGAACACCTCGATGGCCAGCGCGGCGACCTGATCCTTGGTGGCGGTCTGCACCCAGGCGATGAGTTGTTCGGGGTCGTTCAATTGGGTCGCGCGCAAAATTCGTTGACCGAGCTCCGTCCACTCGCCGTCCCGATCGAGGTAAAACACGACGGCCTTCAGCGCGCGCAAGCCGATTTCGTAACCGCTGCCTTTGTCGCCGAGAATGTGGCCCCAGCCGCCGATCTTCACCGTCTGTCCGTCAGGCGAACGACCGTAACAACAGGAACCCGTCCCGCTCAGGGCGATGACCCGCGGCAGTTTGTCCGGCGACCCACCGGCCGCCCACAGCGCCGTTTCGAGGTCGTGACAGGTATGGATCGGCACGTCGCGCCAGACTTTCGCCGCGACCGCACGCACCTTCGCCCGATCGTCATCGCCGCGCACACCGGCCATGCCGATGGCGACAGACGTTGGTTTGGGAAGTTGTCGCGCGAGTTGGCGGAGCAGTCGATGCAGTCCAGCGCCACCGAGCAAGCGCCAGTTGGCCGGGCCGGCTTCAAGGCGTTGCAGCAACTTGCCATTAGTGTCGGCGAGCAGTGCGATCGTGCGCGTGCCGCCGCATTCGATGCCGAGAAAGGCCGCTGGAGAATCGGTTTGCTTCACGGCCGAGACGTTAAGCAATCGGGGATCGGTTGGGAAGTGCGGGCGGGCAACTGGCAGAAAAGAAGTTCCAAGGTTTTCTCTCTTACCCTGGGAAAAGTCACGCTTTTGGTTCTAACCAAGTGTTACGTCATCACCCTGTCGCTTCCCCCGGAAACCATAATCAGCCGTGCCACAGCCATCACTGTTAGGTTCCCGGCTTCGTCACCAGGCGGGGTGCGTTTGACCGCACGAAAGTTAAGTACTGATGTTATCGGCCAGGCGCAAGGCTTCTTAAGTAAAACCTTCTCACGCCAGATAAGGAATCGTCAGCGGCCCTTGCGGCAGCACGGCGACGCGCGCCGCGGGGCCCAATCGCTCCAATTCAGCAGCGACCGTGGCCGCGATGTTCGGACACGCAGCGAGGTGACACGCCTTCAGCACTTCATCGGGCAACGAGCATTTCACCAGCACACGGGCGCGGCGCTGAATCAACGCCTGGATCTGACCCTGCCATTGCTCGGGCCGGACAAAACCAGGAGACGCGAGCCGCGTGAGCAGCTCCTCCGGCGATGCGCATTCGCCGAGCAACTGATAGAACGGACTGCCCGCCGGCACGCCTTCGCGACACTCACACGCGATGATCAACAAGCCGCCCTCCTTGAGAATGCGCGCGCCGGCGCTCATGCCCTTGACGGCTTGATAAAGATTCTGGTCGAGCGGGTACCCGGAGTTGGTCGTCACCACGATGTCGAAAGGTGCCGCCACTTTTTGCATCGCGGACGTGCGGACGAATTCATAGCCAGCCCGGTGCGCGGCCAGCAGGTCGCCGGCGAACACACCGGTGATCCGGCGTTCTTCGTTGAGCGTGACGTTCACCAGAAACTTCGGGCCAGTGCGCAACGCGATCTCACGGATCTCCTCCCAGATCGGATTGCCTTCGGTGACGCCAAACGTCGCGCGCGGATCACCCATGTTGGCGTGGCCGTGGTTGCTCATCACGGTTCTCAAGCCGGCCACGCCGGGCATGATGCCTTTCGGCCCACCGCTGAACCCCGCGAAGAAATGCGGCTCGATGAAGCCGGTCACGATCCGCCAGTCCGCCTCGACGGCGTGGCGATTGATCAACGCCGGCACACCGGACCGCGTCTCGCCCAGTTGCACCAGTTCGTTGTCGTTCTCCGGTTCGTGATTGAGCACGCGGTAATCGCGCACGACGGCCGGCGTCAGCATCTTCTCCAGCTCCGCCTGCGTGTTCGGGCGATGCGTGCCGAGCTGGTTCAGCAACGTGATGTTCTCTCGCGGATGATCCGCAAGATGCTCGAGCAACCAGGGAATCAACCGCTCGTTCGGCGTCGCGCGCGTGATGTCGGTAAAGAGGATGCAGAGCTTGTCCGAAGGCTTGATCAACTCACGCAACGGCGCGCAACCAATCGGCCGCTCCAGCGCCGCCCTCAACGCCGCACGTTCATCGGGCAGGCCCGATCGATGCGCCGGCGCGATGACCGTGGTGCGCTCGCCAGGAAACTCCACCGGCAGGTGCCCGTCGCCGTAAGCCAGGTTGATCTTCATTGTGGTGCGGGAGGATTGGGCAAAGCGAGGCTTGGCGCAACAGTGCGCTGTTCCCGGAGCGCGGCTGTGGCAAGGCCCAGCCGCAGCGGCTTCGCAGGGATTGTGTGTTGGATCACATCTGGGGCCATGAACCTCATCGGATGCTGCGGCTGATGCCTAGCACACAGCCACGGTCCGGCCCGTTTGCGATTAGGGCAGAATGCGGATACATACTTACCTGTCCTTTCGCTCAACCCTCGCTTGACCCGGCCACCTGCATTTGAGATCAAACCGTTGTGATTGGTCAGACGTTAACTCTGAGTTTCATTTCCTGGTTCCGGACACATTATCCGCCACCAAGAGATTCTTTCCTGCCACATGAATTGTTCGACAAGCCAAGTGCAAATGCCTGAGTACAGGCACTGGCTTGTTAGGGCTACGCGGGCGGCGGCCACGACTTTGTACGTCGTTTCAATTCTTTGCGCCACCGGCTTATTGTTGGCTGCCACTTTCTTGGGCGCGCTAAACCCGCACAGTAACTACTTGTCTGCGTTGGATACAGTCACCGGATACTCGGTTCATCCGTTACGGTGGAAAGTCTTACTATCGTTCGCAGGGCTCGTGACGGTGGTTGATGTCGTGTTGCGCTTACGATGGCGTGCTGCCAAGAACTGAGGGGTACCAGGCCACACAACAAGTATGAGTGATTCACCACCACCCAAGATGCCAAAGACGCAGGCTGCATCCTCTGGCGGGCCGCCCCGACCTCCGAAGGAGGCGACACTGGAATCGGGCGACGAATCTCCAGAAGGCCCTCATATTAACATCCCCGATCCGGTTGTTGTCGCAGAACTGGCGACAACTCTGCGGGAAAAGCCATTCAAGATTGTTGCCGATCTGATGGAGTTCGGTGTGTTCGTGAACATTTTTGCACTGGTTAGCTTCGAGGTCGCCTCGAAGGTTGCACGGAAGTATGGATACTATGCGAGGCGCGCCGCTTGAAGTACAAGCCGACAAGTAGCTTCCTGCTTCTTGAGTCCGACGTTGTCATTCCAAGCGGTCTTGACCTCGCTTCCATTCATGGCATTGACCGTTGAACAAATCGTGGCGGAGACGCGGCAATGGCCACCGGAGAAAGTCGGCGAACTGCTGGATCGCCTGACCGAAGACGCGCCGGCGCCCGATCCGGAGGCGGAGGCGGCGTGGCGGCTGGAAATCAACCGGCGCGTGGAGGAGATCGAGACCGGCAAGGCGCGGGGGATTCCGGTCGAAGAATCGCTCGCCCGCATCCGCAAGATTGCCGGCCTGTAAGGCACGTCATTCATCCCGAAACCGACGCTGAGTTTGCCGAGGCGGTCCGCTACTATGGTTCGATTGATTCGGGGTTAGGGGTGCGTTTCTTTCGCGAGATCGAACGGCTCATTCGCGAAGTGTGTGAAAAACCAAAGCGGCACCTTCGTTTTTGCCCACCAACCCGGCGCGCGTTGGCGCGGGAATTCCCTTATGCCGTGGTTTACATCGAACAGCCGGACCGGGTGTGGATCGTCGCCGTGATGCACGGCAAGCGCCGGCCGGGCTATTGGAAGTCGCGATTGCGCTGAGGACCGCCTTTGGGATCGGCCGGTCCGACGCTGCGCCAGGAATTGCGTTTCAGCGGGGGTGAGATCAGGTCCACCGGTGGCGTTGCCATGCTTCATCCGGACTTGATGGCGAGGGTGGCGGTATCTTTACGTTTTGTTCCGCAAACATCTCACCCGGTTCCGGCCCAGCGCCACGCGTGGGCTTGACGCCTCCGCCCGGTGCCAATTCAATGACGCCCATGCCCATTGAGAACACTTGCCTGCATCGTGTCTTCCTTGCACGCGCGGCCGAGCACGCCGGCAAACCCGCGATCTGCTGGGGCGAGAGCGAAGTGAGCTACCACCAGCTTTCGGAACAAGTGTGCCGGGTCGCCGCTGCTTTGATCAGCGTGCAGGGCGTGCGCCCCGGGGATCGCGTGGGTCTGTGGCATCACAACGCCCCGGAGTTTGTCGCCGCGTACTACGGCATCCTCGCCGCCGGCGCGGTCGTGGTGCCCATCAATAATTTTCTCAAACCGGCCGAGGTCGAACACATGGTGCGCGACGCCGACCTGCACGTGCTGCTGTCCGATCCGGAGCTCATTGCCAGCGCAGCCGAACTCACGACCACGTTCCCCGCGCTACGCTTGCTGCCCGTCGCGGATGTGCTGGCTGGTTCGCCTGCTACGGCGGCCGGGGTGGTGGACCGTGCGCCGCAAGACCTCGCGGTCATCATCTACACATCCGGCACAACCGGCCGGCCGAAGGGCGCGATGCTCACGCATGGCAATCTGCTGCACAACGTCCGCAGTTGCGAAGTGGTCCTCGAAGCCGTCGAGGGCGATCGCCTGGCGGTGATGCTGCCGTTGTTCCACAGTTTCATGATGACGGTCGGCATGATCCTGCCGCTGTCGGTCGGCGGCTCGATCGTCCTTGTTCGATCACTGCACCCGCCGAAGAATGCCGTTCTCGAGATCATCCGGCACCAGGCCACCATCCTGCCCGCAGTGCCGCAATTCTTCCGCGCACTGTCTGGCGCTGGCACCAAGGAAACGTTGCCGCTCCGTGTTTGCGTCAGCGGCGGCGCGCCATTGCCGGGGGAGATTCTCCGCGAGTTTGAGGCAGCGACTGGTTTGCCGTTGATTGAGGGCTACGGCCTGAGTGAAACCAGCCCGGTCGCCAGCCTGAATCCCATCCACGGCCAGCGCAAAGCCGGCTCGGTGGGCCTGCCCATCGGCGGCGTCGAAATGGCCATCTGGGACGAGGCCGGCAGCGCGCTTGCGAATCACGAGACGGGCGAGATCGTCATTCGCGGCGGCAACGTCATGCAAGGTTACTGGAACCAGCCCGAGGCCACGGCGCAGGTGTTGCAGAACGGTTGGTTCCGCACGGGCGACATCGGCCATCGCGACGCGGACGGCTATTACTTCATCACGGATCGTAAGAAGGACATGCTGCTGGTCAATGGCATCAATGTTTATCCGCGCGAGATCGAGGAGGTCATTTACCAATTCCCCGGCGTGCGCGAAGCCGCCGTCATCGGCAAGCCCGACGCCCGACGCGGCGAGATGCCGGTGGCGTTCTTCGCGGCCGTCGAAGGTCAGCACATCGACGTGAAGGCGGTGTCTGCGTTCCTGAAGGAGCGCCTCGCCGACTACAAAGTGCCGCGCAAATTCATCGAGCTCCCCGCGCTGCCCCGGACCGCCACCGGCAAGATCCTCAAGACCGCCCTGCGCGAGCACACGGTGGAGTAGACCGGAGGCCCGAGATCCGAACGCCGAAGTCCGAACACCGAATCGGCACCCGCGCTCCTCGGATTTCGGTGTTGATTCGGCCTTCGGATCTCGGGCTTCGGGTTTCACATTTGGTTCCCACCTTTCAGTTGCCCAACCTTTCTTGAAGGCGTATCAACGCATCGTCGTCAGCAACCGGTAATCATCATGAACTGCCAGGATCATTTTCTTCGCGGCCAAAACCCGAGCGCCGTCAACCGCCGCTGGTTCCTCCAACAATGCGGCGTCGGGCTCGGCTCGATTGCGCTCAGCTCGTTGCTCCAGCAGAACGGGTTCGCCGCACCGAGCGCCGTCAACCCGCTCGCGTCCAAGAACCCGCACTTCAAGGCGAAGGCGAAGAACGTCATCTACCTGTTCATGGCCGGCGCGCCGAGTCACCTCGAGCTGTTCGACAACAAGCCCGAGCTGGCGAAGTGGGACGGCAAACTTCCACCCAAGGAACTCCTCGTCGGTTACCGCGCCGCCTTCATCAACCCTGAGTCCAAGCTGCTCGGGCCGAAGTTCAAGTTCGCGAAGCACGGCCAGAGCGGCGCCGAGATGTCGGAGATCATGCCGCACCTCGCCGGTGTGGCCGACGACATCGCCATCGTGAAATCGATGGTCACCGACGCCTTCAATCATGCGCCCGGCCAGATCATGATGAGCACCGGCTCACAGCAGTTCGGTCGGCCGAGCTTTGGCGCGTGGACCACCTACGGCCTCGGCTGCGAATCGCAAGACTTGCCCGCTTACGTGGTGTTCAGCACGGGTGGCAAGGGACCGAGCGGCGGCAATTCGAACTGGGGCAGCGGCTTTCTTCCGACCGTTCACTCGGGCGTACAGTTCCGCACCACCGGCGATCCCGTGCTCTACCTCTCGAACCCCGAGGGCGTGGACGACACGATCCAGAAACGCTCCTTCGCCTCGATCAACAAGCTGAACAAGCTGCGCCTCGACGCCGTGGGCGATCCCGAGATCGCCACGCGCATCAACTCCTACGAGATGGCGTATCGCATGCAGCTTCGTGCGCCCGAGGTCGTGGACATCTCCCGCGAGCCGAAACACATCCTCGACATGTACGGCGCGGAGCCCGGCAAGGCGTCCTTCGCGAACTCGGTGCTGCTCGCGCGGCGGCTCGTCGAGAACGGCGTGCGTTTTGTGCAAATTTTCCACGAATCCTGGGATCAACACGGCGATCTGACGAACGGCCTGAAGAAGAACTGCAAAGACACCGACCAGGCGAGCGCGGCGTTGATCAAGGATCTCAAGCAACGCGGTCTGCTCGACGACACGCTGGTGATCTGGGGCGGCGAATTCGGACGCACGCCGATGGTGCAGGGCGGCAACGACGGCCGGGATCATCACCCGAACTGTTTCTCGATGTGGCTGGCTGGCGGCGGCATCAAGCCCGGCATCACGATCGGCGAATCGGACGACTTCGGTTTCAACGCGGTGACGGACAAGGTCCACGTCCACGACTTGCACGCCACGCTGCTGCACCTGCTCGGCTTCGATCACACCAAGCTCACCTACCGTTTCCAGGGCCGCGACTTCCGGCTCACCGACGTGCATGGCAAATTGGTGGAGAAGTTGATGGCGTGATTTATGAGCGTCACTGTTTCGTTGTTCATGGGTGCGATTCTCGGCTTATACGCGAATTTGTTAGCCGCATGCTATTTTCGGTTTCGTGACATAGTCGCGGACCTCGCCCACGCCGTCTATGGCTTGGACGAACGAATTCTTCTCCTACAACTGGATTTGAATGTTGCCTCCAGGAACCTACTATTTAACGAGATAGCGCAGCTGGTTCGGTCGGCATTTGACACTGCGTGTTTTCGTTTGGCGCACGAATCACAGCCGAGCGCTAAGCACGCAGTAAATCAGATAATGAACGAAATTCTGAATGACATTCACGCCGAGCTGCCACCCGGCCGCGAGAAGGTCCTCGAAAATCACTCTGAGTTGACAGAAGCCGAGCAATTCGAAATCAGAGTTAGATTGCTTTTGAATAAAAAGAAAGTTCACTACGTTGACCGTATTACAGCGCTGTCACCCTGTATCGGGCGGCTTCTTTCTCTAGAATCGTTTTTTCGGTGAAATCTAACCCAATATCCACGCCGCCCAGCCATGCCCCGCATCTAGCCACCGGGCACCAAGGACACTTTTCGGTGAGTGAATATCTGCCTACACTTCGCGCCCGAGGCCTTCCGGCTGAGAGCGTAGATCACCGGCGAGTCTCAACCAGAACGTGAGCCGAGACCTTGCAAAGGCTTAGTTGACCTGATGAATCATATCCAGACCCTCTCCGGCGTCCAGGTCCGCGACTACCGGCTCGCTGGTGTTAAAACAGATTTGGCGTGTCTATGAATATGAGAGGGCATCAAGAGCACGATTTACAGACTACCGCGGAGAAGTTATTCGACAATTCGACAAGGTGGTTTGATTTTGGATCGAGATGGCTATTTCGTAAACTCTTACAGGAGTTCCCACGGTTCCAGTCTGCACTTGGGTTTGGTGTGAATGTCGGTGATTGGGTTCCGCCCGTTCCATACAATGGCCAGCCCTTCATTGAGTATTTGGCAGCCAAATCCGCGACGGAACGAACATTTGAATTGTTGACCAGATACTTCTTGAGATCTTCCGATATTGATGAAGTTGGTTTTGCTCGTTACTTAATCCGTCGATTGCCGGACGGACCGAAGCAGCTGTTCAATTTCGCAGAAGGAGAATTTGATAGATGCTGCGTCAGACGTGCTCCGACCGACGAAGACTTGAGGTTGCTCTTCAGGTACGTTGAAGCCATTTCTGCCTGTGATCAAATTGAGGTTGGGCGAATTATTATCGGTCGCTTGGATACTATCGACGATGAATCTCCTTCTATACCTAAAGCGGGCACGCTGTTTACTCCGTTTGAATGCCCTTCTCCTGCATCAAGACTTAGCCTTTACACCACAATTATTCACAAGTTGGGTGCAAAATCGCTGTTTGTATTTGTAAATATGCTTTCGATGTGTGAGGACAACCGTCCGAGAAGGTTTAGAGCGGCAGTCGATTTGGCGATTGATCATCGCATTCGGTATCCTGATTCCGACGTCCGGAGAACAGGCATCGCAAATTGCTTACCCGAGGAATCGCTGAATGACCTTAAGGGGTTGCGGAGACTGATGTTCAAGAATGAAGAAATCCTGTCATCGGTCGTAGGTTCAGACCGAGTTAGTGATTTGATATGCCTGCTCGAGGACAAGATTGGTTCGCTGGGTGAAGATGAGGCTGACCAATGGTAGCGGAGAGGCGACCGCCAGACCGTTTGTGCCCCAAGGGCACTAGAAGGTGCCGGTCCGTCGTATTGGCACATCCATTCCGGAGGGGGGAATCGAACCCGAACCTTCCCGGGTCGAGACTGTCACCAGCACCCCGTCGGTGAGCGTTGGGGCAGCCGTCAGAATCCCGCACGGCGCGAGGAGCCACCGGCCAACGATGTTCGGGAGTGCTCCGGGCCATCGGACCGCGTCCCAAAGCGGCAACTCCACTGCGTTGCGCAGCCGCAGTCCAGGACGCTACCGCGCACATCGGGTGCTCTCGAACTTCCGCCAGGTCTTGGACTGCGGTCACGCAGCGGGAGCGGAGTTACCGCTTTCAAACAACGCCGAAGATCCCCGCCATTCGTCAGGCCCATCGGGTCGAACTGCTTATAGCCCATCCCAGCCGGGGGCATCGCCCCAAGTCCATCGTTCCAAATCACGGCACAGGACTGAAGGCCCGCAGCCTTGCCCGTTTTGTAATAGGGCGGGCCGTCAGCCCTTGGAACGATTGGGACCGCGATTCCTGGGGCGCTGCCCCAGGCTGGAATCTGCCGGGCCGTTGGCCCTCGTGATACGGGTTGAGCCTACATGAATTCAGCCCAGCCGTGGGCGGCGAGGAGTGTTCGCGCAAGCGTCCCTTTGCGTTGATCGGAAACCTGGCCGCGCTTCCGGCCCAGCGCCTGGCGGTTGACCGCATAGATCAAATCGCATTTGCAGAGCGTGGGCCAGTCCAGCCCGTCCGCCTCGTCGAGTACGAATTCGTGAGACGCGGCCTTACGGTTGGCCCGCTGGGTGGAACACAGAATCACCTCGACCTCCGGCTTGCCGACGGCCCGTTGCGCGTGGGACACGATCACCGCGGGATGCGGCTCCGGCCAGCCTGGCGGCTGCCAGCTCACGATGTCCCACTGTTTCATTCTTCAAACGGCGTGAGCCCGCGATTCGCCGTTCCGGCAAAAGCCGTCTCCGCTCGCTCCCAGTTGGAATCCCTCGGGAGCTTGTCCACGACGGGAATCGAAATCATCCGCACCTTCCGGCTGGGGCGGACCCGGCGCACCACCCAGCAGTCGTCCTCGAGTTGCTGAATTGTGACGACCGCATCCGGCGGCAGCGTCGTCGGCATCACCACCCGCCGACGAGAATCGACCCGCGTGGTGCTTAACCGGGAGGGCGTCGAGCGAGGCCTGTTCTTGACGTTTGCCATGGTGGGAAGTTCCCCGCCGCTGTCTGGGCCGTCAAGCCGAACCTGAGCGGGATTGTCAGACAAGTGTCGGCCGCTGCTTTGTCAGCATTCCCCGAAGCGGCATATCGCTGCGTCCTTGTCCGCCAGGTTTTGGAGCAGCATTCGTCCACACGTCGGACTCCGGCTCGCCCAGCGGTGGAAACGGCGGGCCGCGCCGGAGCGTTGCGAAGGCGGGAGCGGAGTTACCGCTTTCAAACACTGCCGCAGAATCCCGCCATTCGTCAGGCCCATCAGGCCGAACTGTTTATAGCCCGTGCCGTCCGAGCCTTGATCCAGCTCCGTCAGGCGGCCTTCGCCTGTCCCTCGTCGAAGCGACCAAAGGCCCGGAACTTTTGGTAGCGCTGTTGCAGGCGCTGCTCGACGCTCAAGCTGAGGCAGCTCTCGAGATGGTTAAGCAGGGCACTTTTGAGCGTCGCGGCGGTGGTCTCGAGATCGTTGTGCGCGCCGCCGAGCGGCTCGGGCACGACTTCGTCCACCAGCCCAAGCTCCAGCAAATGGCGGGCGGTGATTTTCAAGGCCTCGGCGGCCTGCGGTGCGGCGGCGCGATCCTTCCAAAGAATTGCCGCACAACCTTCCGGGCTGATGACCGAGTAGTAGGCGTTTTCGAGGATCAACACGCGGTTGGCGACGCCAATGCCGAGCGCGCCCCCGGAGCCACCTTCGCCGATGACGGCCGCGATGATGGGCGTGCGGATGAGCATCATCTCGCGTAGATTCACGGCAATGGCCTCGGCGATATGGCGCTCCTCGGCGCCGATGCCGGGATAAGCGCCGGCGGTGTCGATCAAGGTGATGATGGGCAGATTGAATTTGTCTGCCAGTTGCATCAGGCGCAGGGCCTTGCGGTAGCCCTCCGGGTGGGCCGAGCCGAAGTTGCGGCGGATGTTCTCCTTGGTGTCACGGCCTTTTTGGGTGCCGACGACCACGACCTTGTGATGCCCGAGCCGGGCGAAGCCGCCCACCATGGCCCGGTCTTCGGCAAACAGCCGGTCGCCGTGTAATTCACTGAAATCCTCGAAGGCGTGGCTGAGGTAATCGAGCGAGAAGGGCCGACGGGGATGGCGCGCGAGCTGCACCCGTTGCCAGGGGGTGAGGTTGAGGAAAATCTGGCGGCGGGTTTCCGCGATCTTGGTCTCGATCAGCGCAATCTCATCCTCAAAGCTCACTCCCATCGAGTGAGTTTCCGGGTGCTTCCGCAACTCCTCCAGCTTGCGCTGCAATTCGAAAACGGGCTTTTCGAAATCAAGCTGATGTTTCATGGGGGGAGATTGTAGAGGGGGCCATCGGGGGCGGCAACGTCGAAAAAACCGGCCGGCAAGAAATCTGCGATCGCTTGGCCGGACATTGGTGTTCCCATTCGCAGCGCGACTTGCTAAACCGTTCGCACTCCATGAATGCCGAAGACCGTATCAAGGAACTGAAACTCGAACTGCCGCCCGCGCCCAAGCCCATTGCCGTGTATCGGCCCATCGTGGTGGTGGACAAGCTTGCCTACGTCTCGGGCCACGGCCCGCTCCGTCCGGATAAGACGCTGATCACCGGCCGCGTCGGCGCCGACCTCGACCTTGAGGGTGGCAAGGCGGCCGCGCGTCAGGTCGGACTGGCAATCCTCGCGACCTTGCGCAGCCAGTTCGGCAGCCTCGACCGCCTCAAGCGAGTCGTGAAAGTGCTGGGCATGGTCAACTGCACGCCAGACTTCGCCGACCATCCCAAGGTGATCAACGGCTGTAGCGAATTGTTCGCGGAGGTGTTCGGTCCCGAGAATGGCATCGGCGCCCGGAGCGCCGTGGGCATGGGCTCGCTGCCCGGCAACATCGCCGTCGAGATCGAGGCGATCTTTGAGCTGCACTAAACCAACTACAACTGAGCCATGAGCGCGAACTGGTACGAGATCGAGAATGTCGACGAGGTCGCGTCACCCGCACTGTTGTTCTATCCCGAGCGCATCGCGGCGAACATCGCGTGCGTGATCGAGATCGCTGGCGGCACCGACCGATTGCGGCCGCACATCAAAACGCACAAGGCGGGGATGATCGTGATCATGCACCTCGCCCAGGGCATCACGAAGTTCAAGTGCGCGACCATCGCCGAGGCCGAGCTGCTGGCCACGCATTCCGCGCCGGACGTGCTGCTTGCCTATCAGCCGGTTGGGCCCAACGTCGCGCGCGTCATTGAATTGATCCGCCGGTTTCCCGAGACAAAGTTCTCCGTCATCGCCGATGACGAAGGTGCGATCAAACAGCTGTCGTGCGCGGTGAGTGCGGCGGGCTTGTCGCTGGATATGCTGCTCGACGTCGATTGTGGAATGCGCCGCAGCGGCGTGGCCCCAGGGCTGCAGGCCGTGGCGCTCTACCGGGCGATCGCGGCTTCGCCCGCGCTCAACGCGGCCGGCCTGCACGCTTACGACGGACACCTCCACGAGACGGATCTCGCACTGCGGCGCAAACAATGTGAGGAAGCCTTTGCGCCAGTGAACCAGCTCCGCGAGCAGCTCGTGGCCGCCGGCTTGTCGGTTCCGCTGGTGGTTGCGGGTGGCACGCCCACCTTTCCGTTTCACGCCGGGAATCCGCAGGTCGAATGCAGCCCCGGCACCTACGTGCTGTGGGACTTCGGCTACGCGGACATGCTGCCCGACCTGCCCTTCGAGCTGGCGGCTCTCCTGTTGACCCGGGTCGTGAGCAAGCCCGCCGGCAACCGGCTTTGCCTCGATCTCGGCCACAAGGCCGTGGCCGCCGAGAACCCACCACCGCGGGTGCGTTTCCTGAATCTGCCCGACGCCCGGCCTATGATGCACAGCGAGGAACATCTCGTCGTCGAAACGGAGTTTGCCGATCGCTTCGCCGTGGGCGACCGCCTCTACGCCGTGCCGAAACACATCTGCCCGACCGTCGCGCTGTACAACGAAGCCGTCGTGGTCGATCAAGGCCAGGCCGTGGATCGCTGGGTGATCAGCGCGCGGGCTCGACGACTGGCGGTCTGAAGAACGGAGCGCCCCGCTCCCTATTCCCCAGCCACGAGGGTCAAGCGCCGCTGCTCCGGTCGGGCCGAAGGCTGGGTGGACCAGCCGATGGCATCATCCACGACGCGGTGCATTTCACGGAACCACCAGAGGGCCTGCTGGCGGCGACGTTGGTAGGGCCGAGGCGGTGCCTGGCGGCGGGGGCGGGCTTCGGTGACGAGGGTCAGTTCAATCTGACTGACGGGCTGTTGTTCAAGCTTCATACGCCCGCAGTCTAGCGGGCGGGGTCGGTCAACCGTGGGGGGAGGGAAGAAGAAAAGCCAAAGGCTGAAAACCGAAATCCAAAGGGGTTCCAAACCTCCAACGTCCAACACCGAACTTGGACCAGCCTGCTTACTTCGCCTCGGTGGGCAGAGCCGGCGGGCTTTCCTTGAGTCGGCTGAAGTTGCCTTCCTCGCAGCATTCGACAAAACATTCGGTGACGGACTTGAGGTCTTCCCAACGTCGGCGGATGTCTTTCGCCTCCTGCTTGCTGATGTGGTTGTCGGCGGCGGCGACCGCGATCACGGAGAGCAGGTCGGCGAATTCCTGGACGATCGAATTGGTCGCCGGGATGAGATAGTCGGGATGTGGATGTTTGTGCTTTGGGTTCTGAATGAAGAATCCGCCGGCCTTCTCGCAGATCCATTGCACGATCCGGGGATCGTTGGTCGTGCGGATGATGGAGTGGATGCGGTCCAGCGGGTTGGTGGCGCCGCTCCCCTCGCCTTCCTGCGACTCGGCCCATTTGTAAACCATCGAAAGCGAGATGCCCAACTCGGCGGCAATCTGTTTCGGGCTGGAACCTTTGAACACCTCGCGCAACATCTCGTGGGATTGCATGGTGGGAAAATGCGAAACTGCGCCCGCCAAGGCAAGCCGTATGACGAGACGCCGGCGCGTCCGGAGTGATGAGAGGGCTTCAACCCGCCCGTTTCATGCAGTGCGTGAGGAACGGCAACAGCTGTTTCTTCCGGGACACAACGCCTTCCAGTTCGTAAATGCCCGGCTCGATTTCGGGGTAGTCGATCTGCTTGAGAAAGCTGTTCGAGCCCGCGACGACCAGGAGGCTGGTCTGGCCCACGACGTCCGTGACGAGCAGGGCGGAGAAATAGTAATCCTTGTCGCTCTGGTAGCGGTCCAGCGCGGCCCTTACCTCGGCCTTGCGTTTGTGAAACTGGTCGAACCCGATCTCCTCAATCTGCGCGACACTGAACCGCCGCTCGTCCTCCGTGTATTCCTTGCAGTCGGTGGTGATCGCTTGATCCGCCGGCCGGGAAATTAACAGCGAGCCGGACTCGAACAACTTCTCGGTGAAGCGCGCCGCGTTGATGCGGCTGATCTTCTCCAGCCAGGCGAGGACTTCGACGTCGCGCGAGGTGGTGGTGGGCGAGGTGAGGTTGAGCGTGTCGGATACGAGCCCCGCCAGCAGCAGGCCGGCGATGTGTTGCGGGGGCTCGAGCTGGTGACGTTGAAAGCAGTCGGCGACGATCGTCGAGGTCGAGCCGACTGGTTCGTTGCGGAAAAGGATGGGCTGGGAAGTGGTCAGCGCGCCGATCCGGTGGTGGTCGATGATTTCCAGGATCTCGACCTGATCCGCGCCGCGCACGGCCTGGGAGAGTTCATTGTGATCGACGAGGATCAGCTTGCGTTCGACGGACTTCAGGAAGTCGGACTTCGACAACATGCCGATGACCTGCTGGCGGTCGTTGACCACGGGGAAGGCTTGAAACTGGGATTCGGCCGCGAGATTGCGGATGCCCGCGAGCTGCTCGTCTTCGTTGAATTTCAACACATGCTCCGTCAACAAGTGGCGCACCGCGATCGCGCCCCGGCACAGCATCGCCGTGGTGGCGGTGTCGTGCGGTGACTTGATGATGCTGACTCCATTGGCTTGTGCGTCGCTCAACACCGGCGCCGTGACCGGCAGACCACCCGTGACGATGAGCACGCGAATGTGTTCATCGACGGCCACCTGCTGCACATCCTCGCGGTCGCCGACGATGACCAGCAGCTTCTCTGGCTGGTAGATGGGCAGGCGTTGCACGAACGAACCGAGGCTCATGGCGCTGATCATCATGACTAGGTCGTCCTCGCGGTCCGGTTCAATCCCATACACCAGTTCGCCACCCAGTGTTCGTACCAGACTGTTCAAGGTCGCCAGCACCCGCCGTGAGTCGAACAAGCGCTCCGGTGAAGGATAAAACGACCGCGTCATCTTGAACACGGACACCAGGCCCATGCACCGGCCCTCGGCGTCGAGCACCGGCAACACCCGCTTGCCACGATCTTCCAGCACCGCGAGCGCCTCGGCGGCGGACGAGTCGGGGGTGACAGCTATCGTGTGCGGCGCCATCACATCGCGCACGCGCGGCGAGACGTCGGAGACAAACTTGGGCGCCGGCACGCCAAATGTGCGCAAGACAAAGTCGATTCGCTCATTGGTGTCGCCGCAGCGCGCGGCCACGGCTTCCTTCATGCCGGTCCGCCGTTTGAATTCGGCGTAGCCAATCGCCGAGCAAATGGCGTCGGTGTCGGGATTGCGGTGGCCAATGACGAGGATCTCACTCATAGAATGCTGATATCGCGAGGGTGCAGAGGTTTGCTGCGGGAGACAACTGGAAAGGCGAAATCGAAATGACAATGCTCCAACCCGCAAGGGTCAACGCCTTTCCAACCGCTCACGCCAGGCTTCCCTGCGGCTGTTCACCCGCTGGCGTCAGACGGCAGTCACTTGCGTTTGGTTGGCCCAGGCTTGGGCGGCTCCCACTGCATCATCGGTACGTAATGGCGGCGATTGAGGCCGATCCACCAGTGGCCAGTATTCTTGCGCATGCTGGAATTTGAAAAGCGGTAATCAAACGCGAGCACGCGCATGTAACGCGGCGGCTGGTCCGGAAAGGGATCGTTGGCGAGCAGATCGAGCACGTCCGGCGAGCGTTCGAACAGGCGCTGCGCGAAATTGCCCAGCCAGCGCGGTGGATTGCCCTCCTGCAACGCGGCGAACCACAGCTGCCAGTCGAGCCGCGGCATGTGAAGCGGCACGATCGGCGGCCGGCGAGCCAGCGGCCCGGGCTTGTACTTGAACACATAAGGACGCCACGCAACCCCATCGAGGCTGCCTTCGATGATCAGCTCCGGGCGCGAGGTCGTCATCACCGCGAACAACCCGTAGGTGTTCACGACGCGAAACGGTTCGACTTTGCTCCGCAGCCAGGTCACGGGGCCGCCGCTCCGCGAACGTGAGCCAAAGACGTTGTCGAGTTGCGCCAGGCCGATCAGGACCACGGTCACCGCATAGGCGATCAGCACACGCCGGCGAATTCGTTCGAGGCGGCTCGTCGATACGGGCTGGGCCGGTGGTGCATCCGCAGCACGGGTTTCGTCGCCCTGGTTGAAGGTCCTGCCGGCCCACAATCCTGCTTTCGATTTTGCCAGCGCTGGCATTTTTCGCTTGAGCCATTCCATGGAGTCGCGGAAGGCGCGGTCATCCAGCAACGCCAGGCAGAGCACCAGTGTCAGCCAGTTGAAGCAGCCGTAGTTGCCGGTGGCAATAATGCCGAACTGAAGGACCGCGAAAGCCCCGGCGGCAAACAGTCGCAACCGCCGCGGCGCGAAGATCAGAAACGGCACAAGCAACTCGATGGCGAACATGCCGAGCGTGGCGGCCTTGAGCAGCCAGGCGGGCAGATGATGCACGTGCCAGCTCAGCCAGTGCGGCAGCGGCTGGGTCTCGAAATGAAATTGCAGTGCCGAAAAGTTGCGCCACGCGAGGTCGCCGCTCAGCCACTTCACCGCGCCCGATTCGAGCATCAACCGGAAGAGCAGCCAGCGCACGAGCAGGATGCCCAGCAGCGGCCGGGAGATTCTGCCAAGCTCCAAGCGACGGCACCACGGCGCAATCAACGCGACCAGCAGGCCCGCCTCGAGCAGCAGCACGTCCCATTGAAAGCTGAGGAAATCTTGTCCGAGCCCAACCAGCGTGAGGTAGAAAAGCCAGCAACCCGCGAGCGCTGCCGCCGGCGCCCGACCGATCACCACGAGGAGTGAACACAGCACGCCAAGCAGGCAGTACGTGTGCAATGCCAGATTGCCGGCCGCGATCCACCCAAGTGTCGGCAACCGGAAGTAGCGGTTGAAGGTCTCCCCCGTTTGATCGAAGTAGGCGGCGGCTGATCTCATGAAATCTCCGGCGGGCAGGATTCCATTCTCGCCGACGAGTCCGTGGATCTGCACCCAAAGGGAAATGAACGCGGTCAGGAAGATCAACCCCAACGCCCGCACGAGCAGGGCAGTGGTGAGTTCGTAACGCGGCAGTTCCGGGCGGGCGCCCCATAGCCAGCGATTGATGCGCGAGAACAACTGGCGGTGGCTGGCCACAAACCGATATGCCGTCTCGCTCAATCTCGCGAATAACGGGATCGCACGATAGATCCGGATCAACCAGGCGAGCAGGAACACGCCTGCGAGCGACTGAAACACCGCCTCCGCGCCACGAAACACCCGGCCATCCCGCTCCACCAAGTGCACCGCTTTCTCGCAGGCGGCAACGGAAACTTCGGGAAAGCGTTCGGCGACCGAGGCATCTTGATACGGCACGAACTCCACCTGCGCTTGCGTCCACCGGCGCCAACGCTCGATCCAGAACCGGCAGAACCCGCAGTCGCCGTCGAAGATCATGACCGGCTTTTCCGGCGGGCGGCCTACCTGGGGCGGCATGGCGGCAGCGCCCGGCGGCGGCACAGAATCATGGAACGGGTTGGGCACGGCGGGCGGAGTATGAAAGGGAGATTGCCGCTGCGCAATCGCTGCGCTTCGCTGGAATGGCGAAACAAAAAGCCGGCGCGGAAATCCACGCCGGCTTGGCAATTTATCAGCGCGTTCGCTTAGTAAGCCGCCTGGGCGCCTTTGATCGCGCGCTTCTGCATCCACGGCATCATCGACCGCAACCGGGCGCCGGTCTTCTCGATGCTGTGCTGCTCGCCCTTCTTGAGCAGCGCGTTGTATTTCTTGTAGCCACCCTTGTATTCACGCACCCAGCCCTTGGCGAACTTGCCGGACTGAATGTTCTTGAGCGCGACCTTCATCCGCGCCTTCACCGACTTGTCGATGATCTTCGGGCCGACCGAGATGTCACCCCACTTGGCGGTCTCGGACACCGAGAAGCGCATGCCGCTGATGCCCGCTTCGTTCATCAGATCGACGATCAGCTTCAACTCGTGCAGGCACTCGAAGTAGGCCATCTCCGGCGAGTAACCCGCCTCGACGAGCGTCTCGTAACCGGCCAGCACCAGCGCGCTCGCGCCGCCGCACAGCACGGTCTGCTCGCCGAACAAGTCGGTCTCGGTCTCTTCTTTGAAAGTCGTTTCGATGACACCTGCGCGGGTACCACCAATGCCCTTGGCCCAGGCGAGCGCGATCTTCTTCGCGTCCTTGCCGGGGTTTTGATAGATCGCAATCAACGACGGCACACCTTTGCCTTCGGTGAATTGGCGGCGCACGATATGGCCCGGACCTTTCGGCGCGACCATGATCACGTTCACATCTTTCAACGGCTTGATCGTCTTGAAATGGATGGCGAAGCCGTGGCTGAAGAGCAGCGTCTTGCCCTTGGTCAGGTTCGGCTTGATGTCTTTCTCGTAGCAAGCGGGCTGCTTGGTGTCGGGCAGCGCGACCATGATGACGTCGGCGCGCTTCACCGCTTCGGCGGTCGAATAAACTTTGAGGCCCTTTTCCTCGGCGACGGCCTTGGACTTCGAGCCTTCGTACAGGCCGATGATCACGTTGAGGCCGCTGTCACGCAGGTTGAGCGCGTGCGCGTGGCCCTGCGAGCCGAAGCCCAGCACGGCGAGGGTTTTGTTTTTCAGGACGTTCAAGTCCGCGTCTTTGTCAGTGAATACTTTGGCTGGCATGGTTTGGTTGGTTAAATTGTTTGCTAGTTCGTTCTGGTCGTCGTCCTCGTCCTTGAAGGCTACTTCCTCGGCAAAGCCACTTTGCCGGTGCGCGTCAGCTCGATGATGCCGAACGGGGCCATGAGACCGAGGAACTTCTCGACCTTGCCCTCGCCGCCGGTGATTTCGATGGTCAGACTCTTGGGCTGCACGTCCACGATCTTCGCGCGGAAGATGTCGGTGATCTGCATCACCTCGGACCGGCTCTTGGAATCGACGCTCACCTTCACGAGCACCAGCTCGCGGTCGATGTATTCGTCGTCGCGGTAGTCCTGGACCTTGAGGACATCGACCAGCTTGTTGAGCTGCTTGACGATCTGCTCGAGCGTGGCGTCGTCGCCGCGGGTGACGATCGTCATGCGGGACGTGTTGGGGTCCTGGGTGGGACCGACGTTGAGCGTGTCGATGTTGTAGCCGCGGCCGCTGAACAGGCCGGCGATGCGCGTGAGCACGCCGAACTTGTTCTCCACGAGGATCGATATGGTATGGCGCATAATGTGTCTGGTCTGCCGGTTGAACCGCCCGCCGTCTGCCGCCGGACCGGAAAACCCCGCCCGCGCAAACTAAAAGACCCGCGTCCCTGGAGGAACGGCGGGCGACCTGCGGGCGACACCACCAAAGCCACAGGCCGCGTCAACCGACGACGACGGCTACTACCGGGGCTTGAGTGATGATTTTCACGGGCGCGCAAGCTAGCAATCGCCCCCCGGACGGGTCAACGGGTTTTTGGCGGCAATCGAGGGTTAAGCGCACACCACGCGCAGCTTTTCAGGGTGGAGCTTCACGCGAATGGGCAGATGCCCCGCCAAATCACCCTCGAGTTCGAACGGCGTCTTTGTCGAACAGGTGAGTTTGAACTCCTGGGTCTGGAGGTATCGAACGCTCGGGGGCGGATTCGCGCTGCGGGTCAAGAAGCCGAGGCCGTAACGCGCTGCGACCCACAGGTTCACCTTCGCGAAGACGCAGACATGCAGGAGCCCGTCGGCGAGCTCAGCACGGGGAAAGATGGGCAGGCGGCCGCCGTAGAATTTGCCATTGCCGAACAGCACCAGCTGGCCGCGATGCACCTGGCCGTCGGCTTCGCAGGTGATTTCCGGCAGCGGCTCGCGCAACGCCTTCAAGCCGGCGATCACGTAGGCAAACTGGAGCAGCTTCTTCTTTTGCTCCCAGTCCACGAGTTCGATGGCGCGTGCGTCGAGTCCGGCCCCGCCGAGTTGCACGAAGAAGCGTCGCTGCGCTTGACCGTCGCGCTCGAACTCCGCAACCCCGACGTCGATCAAGCGCTCTTTGCCGCGCAGGATGACGTCCCAGCTGCGGCGAAGTTGGGCGGGCAGGGCAAGCTCCTTGGCGAAGACATTCACGGTGCCGAGTGGGATCACGGCCAGCCGCGCCTTCTTGAATCCGCCTTCAACCAATCCGAAACCATTGAGCACTTCGTTTAGGGTGCCGTCACCGCCCGCGGCGACAATGGTCTCGAATCCTTCCCCGATCGCTTCCGCCGCGATGCGGGTGGCCGCATGCGGCGCATCGGTGGGCCGGAAGACGGTGCCGTGATCGAACCAATCGCGATGTTTGAGAAAGCGCTTGGCCTTGCCGCCCTGTGCGACCGGATTGTAAATGACGCAGATGCGGCGCATGGGCGGTGGACAAGTAAACTAGTTTGTCGGTGATTCGTGGGACCGAACCCCAGTCCGGACGGGCTGTCGATAATCGAAGCGATCCCGTCGCAGCAAGGGTAGAATCACAGATTGGATCAGCCCACGGCCTCCAAATCTGGGTCAGTGAAGGTAAACTCGCTTTGGCCTCCCGGAAGCCGGCCGGCGGGAGGAGCTAAAGGTTGGAAGAAAACTGGGAAGCATTTGGGAGCAGTACCAAAAGTAACCGGGCCGCTCAGAACAGGAGATGTCTGGCGGCCCGGGGAATGTTCGAATGTACAATGTGGGATTATGCGGGATATTCGGAGCAACCGTGTACTGCGGCCGCTCCGAAATCTGGTGGACACTCAAAGAACAAGTTTCACGTGTGTCCGAAAGTTGCGGCGTAATCTGGGCAGACAAGAACATCGGTAGCCGAAGCTGTCAAGCGACGCTCTGATTCGCCCCAAGGTATTACCGGCGGTTTTCTCCAGCATTAGCTGGCGCGGCCGGGCCCAGGCCGGCGATCTCGGCCAGTTGCCCGGCGTTTACCGAGCCCAGCGCCAGATAAACGAGGCCGTCCTTGCGCCAGAAGCAGGCGTTCCATTTTTCGCAGCGGCAGAGCGACGGTTCCTCGCCCACCTGGCCGAGCTCGAACGCTGCGGCATCGGTCACGAACAGGTGAACCACTTGCTTGTCCGCCAGCGTGAAACAGAGCAACACCGATTTTCTGCCCTCGAATTCGAACAGCTGACACCCGATGGAGCTGCTCAACAGGAGCGTCTCGGGGAGTTGCAGGGCGCCGAAGGCCCGCCGCTCGGCCAGCCAGGATTGCAATTGCTCGGGCTGTTGACTCCGCACATCGAATACAAATCCCGAACTCAAATGATCCGCCATCGCATTGCGATAAGCCGTGATCGACAAAGGTGATCCGCCTTGGTCGCGAAAGAAGAACGCAGCCACGAACACGACCGCGATGGCGGCAGCCCACGCCAGGGCGGGCGAACGCCACCAGAGGAAGTCAGGGCGCGCGAACTGGCGCTGGCTGCGTTGGCCCGTGAGAATGGACTGGCGCAGATCGGCCGGAACTGCGGTAGCGGCCAGCTTCGCGGCGATGGCGGTATCCAGCTCGCATTCACGGCGGAACCAGTCGCTCAGCTCCGGATCCTGCCGCGCCAGTGCCAGCGCCTCGGCAAATGCCGGATCGCCCGCGTCCTGCCCGTTGGGGCGATACGATTGCAGCAGCAACTTGGCTTCGTGCTTATCCATTACCGGCTTTCAGTTGGGATTGCTTCAGGGGCACGATCTTGGTCCCGCCTCGTTTCGCTCCGTCCGCGATCAACGCCCGCAATTGATCCTTCCCGCGCGCCAGCCGCGACATCACCGTGCCGATTGGCACCTCCAGAATCTCGGCGATCTCCTTGTAGGCGTGATCTTGCAGGTAAAAGAGCATGAGCGGCGCGCGATAAAGTTCCTCCACTTCCAGCAACGCTTCCATGACCGTCGTGCCGTCCAGATCGTTGACGACGGTCGGCGCGACCACGGGCAACTGATGCTCGACGGAGCTGACTTCGTGGTGCGGGAAACGCACACCGCGGCGGCGCGAGCCCAAAAACTCCCGGTGCAAGGTCGTAAACAGCCATGACTTTGATTTGGACCGGTCGCGTAACTGATGGCCCCGGGTCGCCCACAGGTAGAACGTCTGTTGCGTCAGATCGAAGGCTTCCGACTCGGCGCGCGTGAGACTCAACGCGAACCGGTAAAGCGGTTGGTAGAACCGGTCCACCACGCCCTCAAATTCCGTGTCCATGCGCAGCTAGGAGGCGTCGTTGACCGGGCTTATTCCCGCCGATCGGGCGGTGCGCTCCGGCCGCACGGGGGCGGGGAAGGAATTGTTCGGCAGGTGATTCATCAACGACCAGCGGGTTTGGCCGCGCCATCCAGCAGGTCATGCAAGCGCTTCAAAACATCCCGGCTCGCGGCATGAACCACTTGCGCAACGTCGTACCCGCCTGAATTCACCTCGCCGTAAGGTGCGTCCTTCGCGCCGTAGGTGTAGGGCGGTTGCACGTCCCATTGCGTGCGCGGGATGATGTAGCCGATCTCGTCGTTCGCGAGGTTGAACACCATGTTGACCGCGCCGCTCATCTCCGAGCGCAACGGCGGGACTTCGAGCGGCTGGCCTGGGAAGTCGCCGCCCTCGGGAGCTTCGATGCCGCCATCCACAATCTCCGGATAAATTTCACCGGGGATGTTCAGGATCTCAAGGTCGCCGATGCGCAACGCGCTCACCTCGGTCTTCGCGGTGCCGTTGTACCAACCCGGATGAATCAACCCAAGCATGAGCGGAATCCGATACGTGCCCTCGATCGGCGCGAAGATCGTCTTCGCCACGCCGGCGACGGTGTGATTCGTCATGCGTTGGGCGCGATCCGACGCCAGCAGCTTGATCGTGCGCAGCGCCAGGTTCTCACCCAGCGCGCGGGTTTTGCCGACGCCATTGTCCTTGTGAATCGTCTGCCCGTCGCGATCCGGCACATCGAGCCCGAGCGGCGTCATCAATCCGCCGACCGGGCCCTGGACGAACACGCATATGCCGCCGAGCCCTTCGACGCCGTTCGGCTGCGGCAATCCCTGCTCCATGCCTTCGCGCCAGTAATGGGCGAAGTCCGAGCTGAGCAACGGATTGTCGCCGCCCATCGCCTCGGGGTGATTGCCCCAGCTCACGAGCGTCGCAATCGTCTCGCGGGTGCCGGCCTTCACAAAACGCGCGGCGTTCAAATGATGATCGAAGACCTGCGGCTTCCGCGCATCGCGCACAAAACCTGGCGCCTCCAGTTGCTCCGTCGCGATGATGGCGTCGGCCGGTTGCAGATTGCCGACCGCTTCGAGAATCGCCTCGCGCGACTTGGTGAGGATCGACTCGACGTAGGCTTCGCTGAACTTGCCGAACACCGGCCGGTAACTCCAGATGCCCATCGTGTCCGGGCCGTTGTGCGTGTGCGTCGAGGAGAAGGCGAGGTGCGTGATGCCGTGCTGCGCGTGGTCGATGGACTTGCGCAGCTTGATGAAGCGCTCGTGCGTGAGCCCGACACAATCGATGCTCACCAGCACCACCGTCGTGCCGTGATGACGGAAGGCGATGGCGCGCGTCCAGAGCGGATCGTTCACGCCTTGGGCCGGCCGGTTCTCGTCGAAGCCGCCCATCCAGACGAAGTCGAAATCGCCGTTGCCATTGCGGTCCGTGTAGGTGTCGCCCTTCTCCTGCTCGAACTTGCTGTTCTTGTCCGCGTCCACCCACGAATCGAACTGCGCGAGATCGGGCGTGATGTCGCGCTTGGCCACGCCCACGAGCAGCGGTGCCGGATCGACCGTGCCCGCCGCTGCGGAAACGAACTCCGTGTCCACGCGATACTCGCGATAGGGGCCGTGCATCCGCACCCGCACGAAGACAAACAAGGCCAGCACCGCCAGCAGGAAGAGGCTCAGCAAGCCGGTGAAAATCTTGTGCCGTCGGAAGAAGTTGGGCATGGGGTGATAGTTGAACTCTTCGCCGTCGCGATGCAAGCCACCGACCGTGCAGCCCAGAAGTTCCAGGTGACGGGGGCGATTGGAAGTGGCGGATAACTGGGTCGATACTTGTGGATTGCGAAAACGTTTCCCGGTCACGACCCAATTGTCGAAGTCGCCCGGGCAGGCCTGAAAGGCCGCCATTCCATAGCCCAGGATGAAGTCCTGGGTTGGGAGTCGTTGGGGATCAAGCCCTGTCAGGGCGGAACAAATCTGCGTTCAAGAAACTGTGATCGAGCGCCGCCCGAATTGCCCGGCTGCACCGGCACGCTGATCTGGAAATAGCTCGCGTCATCCCCCCCGCCGGACACCGACGCGATCTCCCCCTTGGCCAGCTTGGGCGCGAACCCTTGCAAGCCGATGTTGGGGAAACCTACCGTGGCCACCGTGGGAACCACTGCACCCGGCGGCTCGCAACCACCGGATATGAGAAGTTTGGATTGATCGTTTGAGGGCGGGCGGGCAACCTCCCGCATGGTCAAGAAATCTTTGAAGTGGCTTCTCGCGATCTTTACCGTGCTGCTCGTCGCTGCGGCGATATTCCTCATCAATCTTATCTGGTTCCGTCCCTGGAGCCTCAATCTCTTCTACGAGAAGGTTTTCGCACAGGTGCTTTTCGAGGAGCCGGAGTTGCTCTCCTCGCTTGGACTCGTTGAACAATTTGGCATTACCGGCCACAACGCAAAGCTCGGCGATGTGTCGCCCGCGCATCAGCAACGCGACTTCGACCGGGCGAAGCAAAACCTGGCGGACTTGCGCGCCTACTCGCTCGCGGGGCAAACGCCGTCGCAGCAGCTCTCCACTCATATCCTCGATTGGTACATTGAGCGGGCAGTCGAGGGCGGGAAGTATCAATGGCACGACTATCCCGTGAACCAGATGGGAGGGGTGCAGAACGGATTTCCCTCATTCATGGCGAACACGCACCGGCTCCTGGCCCGGCGCGATTGTGAGTATTACCTCCAGCGGCTCAACGCGCTGCCCACCAAGTTCGACCAACTGCTCGAAAGCCTGCGCGTGCGCGAGCAAAAGGAGATTTTGCCGCCGCGCTTCGTCGTCGAGAGGGTCTTGAAGGAGATGACAGACTTCGCAGCCCAACCGGCTGCCGAGAACATTCTTGCCACTTCGTTCAAGACCCGAGCGGGAACCATCAAGGAACTCACCGACGCGGAACGCGCCGCTTTTCAAACGCGGGTGGAAGCGACGGTGACGAAGGTGGTCTATCCGGCCTACCAGAAACTGATTGATTACTTCAACGGCCTCCTGCCCAAGACCACGACCGATGATGGTGTCTGGAAAATGCCGGACGGCGACGCCTTCTACGCTCACGCGCTGCGGATGAGCACGACAACAACGCTCAAGCCGCAGGAGGTGCATGATCTGGGATTGCGCGAGGTCACCAGAATCGAGACGGAGATGCGCGCGATCCTCGACGCGAATGGGTACGCGGGCCGGCCGATTGGCGAAGCGATGGCCGCGTTGGAGAAGGACCCGCGTTTCCTTTTCGCAGACGATGACAGGGGCCGGACGGAAGCGCTTGCGGAATACACCCGGCTCATCACCCAAGCGACGGAGCGCTCGAAACAATTGTTCGTGACCATGCCGAAGGCCAAGATCGAAGTGCGGCGCGTACCGGAATTCAAGCAGGCGACAGCGGCTAAAGGCAACTACGAGGGAGCCGCGATGGACGGGACGCGGCCCGGCATCTTCTATGCGAACCTTCGTGATATGAACGAAATCCCAAAGTGGTCAATGCCAACGCTGGCCTACCACGAGGGAGTTCCTGGGCATCACTGGCAGATTTCCACCGCGCAGCAGCTAAAAGGCCTGCCGCAATTCCGGAAGGTCATTCCGTTTACCGCGTATGTGGAAGGCTGGGCGCTCTACACGGAATGGCTGGCGAAAGAGGCGGGCTGGTACCAGGGTGATCCCTTCGGCGACCTGGGACGCTTGCGGGACGAGCTCGTCCGCGCGGTCCGACTGGTCGTGGACACCGGGATTCATGCGAAACGGTGGCCCCGGGAACAGGCGATTGCTTACATGCGCGACAAGACTGGTATCGGCGAAAAGCAAGTAACCGCCGAGATCGAGCGCTACATTGTTTGGCCCGGCCAGGCCTGCGCCTACAAAGTCGGGATGCTGAAGCTGCAGGAATTGCGGACGCGGGCGCAGACAGAATTGGGACCGAAGTTCGACCAGCGGGAATTCCATGACGTCGTGCTCAGGAACGGCGCCCTGCCGCTCGAGATTCTTGAGGAGCAGGTGCTGGCGTACATTCAACGCACGAAATAACGGGGAGTGATCGCCTCCGCCCGTCGGCTGATTGCTCGGAGACTCACCTGCCAGCTACGGCGCCCGACATTCCAAAGAAACGGCGGACGATTCACCCTCTCCTCGGCGGAGAGGGCCGGGGCGTTTCTTTCGTCGGCTCGGAGAAGCCACAAAGGTAAAGGGGTCGAACTCCCTGCCCGCCGGTACCGCAGATTTCAACTGCGGCTATTCACATTCGGCCTCGTTGAGGGCAAGGCCCAGAGGCATCCCCGTGGGCATTGAATCAGAAAGCCAGGCTTTGGGTGGTGTTACCGAATGCGGAGGAACCGGAGCGCCGAGCATCGCTCGGCACGAATGGATCGACGCACCCCAAGCCGAGCAATGCTCGGCGCTCCATATTCTACCGCCACCCCACTTTCCGACCGGTCATCGGTTGGGTGTTTTCCCGCCATAAGCACAGTTCAAGAAATTGAAGCGGCCATCGCCAAGCTCTCCCGGGCGGAACTCAAAGAGTTCCACTCCTGGTACGAGGAATTCGTCGAAGATCGCCTCGAACTGACCGATAAGGTGAAGGCCAAGCTCGACGAATCGCGCCGCGAAATCGCCGCCGGCAACTGCACCACGCGCCAGCCGAAGTGAGCCGTGGCCGCCGCGCCGAAGTCTCGTCTCCATTTTCCCCTGTGCCTGGGCGTCGATTTCGTGACTCAACCCTTGTAGATGTCGTGGGTGCCGACGATCAAGGACACGACCGTTTCGCCATCCAGATAGAAGGTTGAACGCAAATCGCCTTCGATTTCGACGGCGTAGATCGTGCGCCCAAATTACGCGGAGAGCCGTTGAATCTTGTGCGTTCGCAACCTCGGGTCGAACGGATCCTCTTTGAACAGTTTCCACGCCTTGCGGGCGGATTCCTTCTGTTCGGGAGACAAGCAGTAGAAGCTGGTCCAGAATCGCTCAACCGCCCGGTAGCGGTATTTCATCGCAGCCGAGGTGGCGGGGTTTCATGCAAGGCGGTTTCCATGTCCACGAAGCGCCCGGCCTCGGCGTCTTTCATCGCTTCCTTGAATTCATCGGGAATCCACGAGTCGTCGTGCTCGACGACAAACTTGGTGACTTGCGCCCGTTCCGCCGGTGGCAAGGCTTCGAACTCCCGGATGATTTCTTGCGCGCTCATGGTTGGAAAGTAGCCCGTGACCAGTTGTGCGCCAGCCCGAAATCATCCCGCCACCTCCCCAAACTCACAGTTGTAGAGCTGCCGGCACTTCGTGCATTCGGCCGTGACGAGTGTGAGCTCCGGCGTCCACGAATACACTTCGCCGCAGTGCTCGCACTTCACGCGATAGCCGCGCTTAGCCTGGCGATGTGAATCGAGTTTCTTCTGCGCCGGTGTTTCAAGATCGGACTCGATCAGCAGCACGAGGTCGTCGGCGTCGGGCGCCGGCTTGCCGGCCAGGCGTGAGGCTTGCGCCGCGACAACCGCCTCGAACGTGTTGCGCACAAGCCGGGCGTTGCCGAAGTGTTCATCGCGCTCACCGTGCAGGTGGATGAAATGATGAAGCAGCTTCTCCTTGAGGCCGGGCGTGAGGCGCAGGTCGTTGCGCCGGCACATGCGCGCAAAGATGCAGCACAGCTCCACCGGGCCGTAGTCCGGAAACTCGATGACGCGGTTGAAGCGGCTCTCCAGTCCGGGATTCGAGTGGATGAACTTCTCCATCTCACTTGGATACCCGGCGACGATCACAATCAGTCGGTCGCGATTATCCTCCATGCGCTTGAGTAGCGTATCGATCGCCTCGCGGCCGTAGTCCTGGCCGGACTTCGCGAGCGCATAGGCCTCGTCGATGAACAGGATGCCGTCGAGCGCGGAGTCGATGGCGGCGTTGGTCTTGATGGCGGTCTGGCCGACGTATTCGGCGACGAGCGTCGAGCGATCGCACTCGACGAGATGCCCCTGCTTGAGCACGCCGAGCGCCTGGTAGATGCGACCCATCAAGCGCGCCACCGTCGTCTTGCCCGTGCCGGGATTGCCGGTGAAGACCGTGTGGTAGCTGGTGGCAATCGCCTTCAAGCCGCGGCTCACGCGCAGTTGTTGCAAGCGCGCGAAGTGGGCGGCTTCCTTCACCTTGGCCTTCACTTCCGCGATCCCGACGAGTTCATCGAGCTCGGCGAGGATGGCGGCGAGGCGTTCCTCGGGCGTCGTGCCGGCGCGCAACTTCAACCGCTTCTCTTCCTCGGCACAGGCTTTCCCAATCTCCTGCCGGAGATATTCGATGAACCGGCTCTCGCGCGACGTGAGCGAGCCGTCCATGTGCGAGAACGCCTGGCAGACCTCCTCGACGAGATGCGCGAGAAAGAAGGTCACGGCCGGCGGCAACTGAAGCTTGGCCAGCGTCTGTGCGGATTCGAGAAAGAACTTGTCCAGTCCATCGCGCACGTGTTGATCGACCGCTTCGTGCAGCTTGATGAAGCGCTCGCCCGCCTGATCACAGTATTGCGAGATGGCGTCTTCGAGGCGCAACCCGCCGAGCTTGCGTGCGCCGCGATTGAGCACCTGCACGCGGTCCTTGTGCGGCAGAAAGAAGATGCCTTGAAACGCTTTCACCATCTCGGCTGGCTGACCGTAGTGCAGGCACGCGGTCCAGAATTGCGCGGACGCGTCGCCGAGCAAGCCGAAGTCTGCGCGCGGAAAGAATACGGACCACGCGCCACCGACGATCTTCGAGAAATTATCCGCCAGTTCGGCGAGCAAATCGACCGTCCCTTCGCCAGTCTTTTCGTAGGAGAGCGAGGGCGGCGTGAGGATTTCGAGAAACTCAGCGAGCAGGCGGGCCGCGAATAGCGAGCGGGCCAGCCGGCGCACGGACAATTCTTCCGCGCCCACGACCTTGCTGATCTCGGGCAGCTTGCCGAGCAACGTGTTGAAGCCCTCGACGAATTCCAGGTCCGCGAGGCGCACGCGTTCGGATTGCTCAGCGCTCAGGAGGCTGATGTTCCGGAACCACTCGAGCAACGCCGGACGGTCCAGTTGATTAAAGTTCACCAGATCCTCGGCGCTCCAGCGATACGGCTGGCGCTTTTGTGGGTCACCGATGATTGACGCCAGCACGCTGCCCGGGATCAACGGGTGATGCGTGGTGTCTTTGACCGCCTGTTTCATGGAGGTGTGAGGGGCGAACGATAGGCGGCGGGCGAACGAGGGGGAAGAATTCTCTGCGCGCACGGGATTCGTAGAAATGCGATCGCAGGTGGCGGTCGGGCGCGTGACAGAGGTGGGGCACGATCCTTCGGTCGCGCCTTGAATGAAGCGGAAGCGAACAAGCGTGCGAGAGGAAATTGCGATGCGAAGGACAAACGATCAGCAACGCCTTGGCCGTGGTCGGCGGCCGCTTCCAGACCTCACCTTTTTGACCGACTCGAAGGCACGCCCGGAAAACTGCGCCCCATCCTGGGGACCGCCAAGACTGATCCCTCGCCGTTACCGCTCGCCTTGGGTCCCCGGCTTTCCCATCCTTCGCCCGTGGCCAAGCCAATGCACATCCAGTTCCCCGGTCTCGATCCGATTCCGATCCTGTTCGAAGACCGCACGGTGCTGGCCATCGACAAGCCGGCGGGTTGGATGTTGATCCCGTTCACTTGGCAGCGCACGAATCGCAATCTCCAGGCCGCCATCGAGTCGAGCATCGCCGCGGGCAATTTCTGGGCGCGCTCGCGCAATTTGAAATTCCTCCGCCACGCGCACCGGCTCGACGCCGAGACGACGGGCATCCTGCTCTTCGCCAAGAGTCAGGGCGCGCTGACCAAGCTGGGCGAACTCTTCGAGCAACGGGCGATGGAGAAAGTTTATCTCGCCGTCGTCGCGGGCGAGCCGAAGCAGGCCGTGTGGACGTGCAGCAAACCCATTGGCCCGGTGCCCAAGGAATTCGGCCGGATGCGGATCGACCTGAAGGAGGGCAAGCCCGCTGAGACCCAGTTCAAGGTATTGGCCAGTCACGACCAGCGCACGTTGATCGAGTGCCGGCCCGTGACGGGTCGCACGCATCAGATCCGGGTTCACCTGCTCGACGCGGGTCTGACGATCGTGGGCGACGGCATGTATGCCGCCGGCAATACGAGGTCCCAGGACGGCCGCTTCCCGATGGGTTTGCGCGCGGTGAAGCTCGGGTTCACGAATCCGTTCACCCATCAGAAAGCCTTCATCAGTGCGCCACGAGTAGAGTTCTTGAAGGCGTTTGGGTTTGAGACCACCGCCGAGGCGGAAGGACCAAGCACCAAGGACAAAACTCCAAAGAATGGCCAAGCACCAAGGACCCATCCAGCACCCGATCGTGCTGGGTGATCCGGCGGTTGACTGGCGTTGGAAATTCCCTGGAGCTTGAACATTGGCCCTTGGAGCTTCCGGTCGCCGCAGGCGGCGTCACTCAATTTTCACCATCTCCATGATTGACGCCGACGCCGTTGATCCCTACAAGTCGCGCCCGTAACGATGAAACTTAGCACCGTCAATTGCGTAGCAGGGCAGCATCCGGCCATGTGGCTGGTGTCCGCTATTAAGCGCGCACCCAGCGGTGGAGGGTTCCTCGAATAGACTAAACCGAAGAATTTCCAACCCACCGCTGTTAATCGGCGGTGGGTTTTTTATTTGCCCGACGCCGCCGCCCCGGTGGGGGAAAGGCCAGCATGAACACAGATCCATACACGATAAGCACCATCGAGCTCGAAGCCGAAACGACCGGACGGCGCACCTTCCGGGTTTGGGAGCTCACCGCCATCTACCGGGTGCTGGGGCTCGATCCCCGCACCGCAATCAACGCCGCCGTGGCTGATCTCCGGATGTTTCCGCCGAGCGACTACTGCCTGCTCAATGAGGAGGCCGCATGAGCTTGCACCGGACAGAACATTCAACGTCCAACGCTCAACGCTCAATGTTGAAGCGCTGGGCGGTGACGCGCGGTATTGCCCTGGGCGTTGAATGTTCAATGTTGAACGTTGAATGTCTCCGGTTCAGTGCGGAGCCGCGGTTGATCTCCACCCGAAGACAGTTTGCAAACCTGTCCTACCTTGGGGAGGGCGCATGAACTCCGATGGTTCCCAGCGTCCGCCCGCAACGTGGCTCGTGCTCACCGCCTTCGCCACGGTCTATGTCATCTGGGGCTCGACGTATCTCGCGATCCGCTTCGCCGTCGATACGCTGCCACCCTTTCTGATGGCGGGCAGCCGGTTTTTCGCAGCCGGCGCGATTTTGTTTGCTTGGACCTGCTGGCAGCGCGTGCCCTGGCCGCGGTGGGTCGAATGGCGTGACGCCGCGATTGCCGGGACGCTCATGTTGCTCGGCGGTAATGGCGGCGTGACGTGGGCGGAGAAGCATGGGATTCCGTCCAGCGTCGCCGCGTTGATGGTCGCCATCGTGCCGCTGTGGATCGTGCTGTTGGAATGGCGCGGAGGCCGGATCAGCCGCCCTTCGTTGAAAGTTTTCGCCGGGCTGGCGCTGGGCTTTGCCGGTGTCGCGTTGCTCGTGCTGAATGGCCAAGGTTATGATGGCAAGGCTCTGAACCTGGTCGGATTGCTCGCACTCCTCCTCTCGACCATCACTTGGGCGTATGGGTCGTTGTTCAGCCGGCGTGCCGCCAAGCCCCGCTCCGCGCTGCAAGCGATCAGCCTGCAAATGCTCACGGGCGGCGCGGTCATGATGCTGGCTGGTGCCGGTCTGGGCGAGTTCTCCGGTCTGGACCCGGCCACCTTCACCGCCGCGTCAGTGGGCGCGTGGCTCTATCTCATGATTGCCGGCGCGTTGCTCGGGTTCACCGCTTACTCGTGGTTGCTGCAAGTCTGCGCGCCGTCGAAGGTCTCGACTTATGCGTTCGTGAATCCCGTGATCGCCGTCGCGCTCGGTTGCACGCTGGGCAGCGAACCGTTCTCGCTGCGGTTGGTGTTCGCAACGGCCTTGATCGCGGCCGCGGTGCTGCTGATCATTCGCGGCGGCACCAATCCCATTCCTCCGCAGCCGGCCCACGCGACACTGCTGGCGGCCGGCAAAGCGACCTGACTTTCATGCCCCTGACTCATCGCCAACGCACTGCGCTGAAGTGGCTGCTCGAAATGCGGCGCACGCTGGCGCTGGGCTTCCCCATCATGGCCGGCATGGTCGGCCACATGTTGATGGGCCTGGCCGACACGGTGATGGTCGGCCGCGTGGGCGTGCAATCGCTGGCCGCTGCCGCGCTCGTCAACACCGTTGCCCACGTGCCGGTGGTCTTTGCCTTTGGCCTGATCGCCGCCATCCAGATCCTTACCTCGCAAGCCTTCGGTGCCCGCGAACCGCGCGAGGCCGGCGAAGCGCTGCGGCACGGCCTGCTCATCGCGACCGCGTCGGGCGTGAGCACCGCGCTCGGGCTCGTCGTCGTCGGGCCGTATCTCGTTTATCTGGGGCAACCCGCTGCTGTGGTGGCCGCCTGTCAGGGCTACCTGATCTACATCGCCTGGTCGATGGTGCCCGCCCTGATCTCCCATGCGATGAAGCAATTCTCCGAGTCGCTCAACAATCCCTGGGCGCCCATGCTCATCATTTACGCCGGCGTGGTGTTGAACGTCTTCCTCAACTGGGTCTTCATCTACGGCCGCCTGGGCGCGCCGGCGATGGGTCTCGACGGCGCCGGGCTCGCCACGTTGCTTGCGCGCATCGCGATGTCGGCCGCGATGGTGATTTATGTGCTCCGGTCGGCGCGAACGCGGGAATGGCTCCCTCCCAGTTGGTTCAAGGACTGGTCGTGGTCACGCGTGCGCGGGCAGCTCAAACTTGGCGGCCCGGTCGGTCTCCAGACCTTGATGGAAGTCGGCGCGTTTTCAGTCGGCGCGCTGATGATGGGCTGGATCGGCGCCGGGCCGATGGCCGCGCACCAGATCGCGATCAACTGCGCGGCGACGACCTTCATGTTCGCGCTCGGCGTCGGTATGGGTGTCAGCATCCGCGTCGGCCATGCGTGGGGCGCGGGCCTGCCTTCGCGGATCCGGCGCATCGCCTTTGGCGGGGTGTTCCTGGGGGCGGGCGCGATGGGCCTGTTCGCCGTCGCGTTCATCTTCGGCGGCACCACCATCGCCGGTTGGTTCGTGCTCGATGCCGACGTCATCCGCCTAGCCGCTACGTTGCTGTTCGTCGCGGGCATTTTTCAGGTGATCGACGGCACACAAGTGGTGATGCTCTCGGCGTTGCGCGGCATGAGCGACGTGCGGCTGCCGGTGATCATCGTCGCGATCGCGTACTGGGCGGTCGCGTTGCCGCTGGCCTACTGGTTCGCCTTCGGCCTCAAACTCGGCGCGGTCGGCATCTGGATCGGGCTTGCGCTTGGATTGCTCACCGCGGCGGTGGGCTTGACCACACGATTCCTCTGGCGCAATCGCGAGGCGCATTCACCGATCCGCCTACCGCTCGTGCCAGCGCCGATCCCCGGCACCGGCTGGGTTTCTTTGGACAGCCATCAGCCGTAGCGGCCTTCGATGTATTCCGCCGTCTTGGGATGCTTCGGGCTGAGGAAGAGATCGGTGGTCGCGCTGTGCTCGATGAGTTCGCCCATGAGCATGAAAATGCACTCGTCGGACGCCCGGCGGGCTTGAGCCATGTTGTGCGTCACGATCACGATCGTGTAACGACCTTTGAGCGCGAACATCAATTCCTCGATGCCGCGCGTGCCGTTCACGTCGAGCGCGCTGCACGGTTCGTCCATGAGGATGATTTCGGGCTTCAGGGGCAGCAGACGGGCGATGCAGAGCTTCTGCTGCTGTTCAAGTTGCAACGTGGTGGCCCGGGCGCTGAGGCGATCCTTCAGGTCGTTCCACAAGCCGACTTCGGAGAGGGCTTTCTCCACGGCGTTGTCGTAGTCCGCCTTCTTGAGCCCGGTGTCGTCGTGGATGCGCAGGCCGAACACGACATTTTCATACACAGAGATGGGCAATGGATTCGGACGCTGGAACACCATGCCGACGGCCCGGCGCAGTTCGATGAGCGAGACGTCGGGATCGTAGATGTTCTTGTCGTGAATCTTGATCTCGCCGGTGGTGGTGACGTAGCCGTAGCGCTCGTTCACGCGGTTGAAGCAGCGCAATAGCGTGGTCTTGCCGCAGCCGGACGGGCCGATCAAGGAGGTGATCCAACCCTTCTTGATGTTGACCGAGATGCCGTGCAATGCCTGAAACTTGGCGTACCACAGCTTCACATCGCGGGTCATGATCCCGTAGTCGGGTGCGCTCGTGGCCGGATCTTGAATTGGAACCAGCAGGCTCATCCGAAAATTCCGTTCACGTAGTCGTAGGTTCGTCGATCCTTCGGGTGGTCGCCGAACATGACTTCGTTTGTGTCCAGTTCGATGATGTCGCCGTTCCAGAGGAACATCGTGCGCGCGGCCAGGCGGCGGGCTTGCTGGACCAGGTTGGTCACGAGGATGATCGTCATGTCCTGTTGCAATTCCTTGAGCACATCCTCGATGCGCATCGTGGTCACGGGATCGATGGCGATGCTGAATTCGTCCAGACAGAGAATCTCCGGCTGATGCGAGAGCGCCCGGGCGATGGTGAGGCGCTGTTGCTGGCCGCCGCTCAACTTCGTGCCGAGCGAATCAAGGCGGTCCTTCACCTCGTCCCACAGCGCGGATTGGCGCAGACACTTCTCGACATGTTCATCGAGGAACTTCCGATCCTTGATGCCGGCCGAGCGCGGGGCGAAAGCGACGTTGTCGTAAATGGACAGCGGCAGGCCGACGGGCAGCGGTGCGACCATGCCAATCTTGCGGCGAAGTCCGTACACATCGCGCACCTTCCGGACATCTTCGCCGTCCACCTTGATTGTGCCGGTCATACGCGAACCGGCGGTGAACTCCAGCGTGCGGTTGATGGCGCGCAGCAAGGTGGTCTTGCCGGATTGCGCGGGGCCGATGATGGCGAAGATTTCGTTCGGCTCGATGTGAAACGAGATGCCGTGATGAACCTCCTTCGCCCCGTAAAAGGTGCGGAGGTCGCGGACTTCGATTTTCTTCTGCGGCGTCATGCGAGGGAGGCAGATCCGAGATCCGAAATCCGAAATCCGAAAGAAATCCGAACACCGAAGCCCGATCGGCTCGGTGGTATCCGAATGGCAACCTCGGAATTCGGCCTTCGGCCTTCCTTCGGATTTCGGATTTCGGGCTTCGGATTTGCCATCACCACTTCTTTCTCGAGCGAAGATAGACCCGGAAAGCGATCGCAGCCGCGTTCACCAGCAGGACCACGGCGACCAGCACGGTGGCGATGGCATAGGGCGTGGCCTTGGGCACATTGTTGGCCTGCGTGGCGATGTAATAGAGATGCATCGAGAGCGCCATGCACTGGTCCTTGATCGGGTGGTAGAGAAAGAATCCGGTGCTATCGAGGAGCTTGTAGGTGGCGACGCCGGTCAACATCACGGGCGCAGTTTCGCCGGCGGTGCGTGAAACCTGAAGGATGACGCCCGTGAGAATGCCGCTGATGGAGTTCGGCAGGACGATGCTCCAGATGGTCTGCCAGCGGGTGGCGCCGACGTTCCAGCACGCTTCGCGGAACTGGCGCGGTACGGCGGCCAGCGCTTCCTTGGTCGAAGCGATGATGACCGGTAGCGTCATCACGGCCAGTGTAAGCGCGGCGGCGATGATGGATTTCTTGCCGTTGTTGAAGTTGGCGAAATAGACGAAGGCGCCGACGCCGAACAGGCCATGTACGATGGAAGGCACACCCGCGAGGTTCACGACGGCGAGATTCACGATGCGGCTGAACCAGTTCTCCTTCGCGTATTCGTTCAAGTACACCGCGGCGAGCACGCCGATGGGCGCGGAGATCGCCAGCGAAAAGAACACGATGTAGAATGTCCCGACGATGGCGGCCCAGATGCCGCCCTTGGCTCCGCCGCTGCGCGGATTCTCGGTGAGGAATTCCCAGGAGATGGCCGGCGCACCCTGCACGACAATGTAGCCGACGATGAGAAACAGGGGGATGACCATCGCCGCCGCCATCGAACCGAAGAAACACTTTGCGATCAGCTCGGTGCGCCGCTTCTTCCGGATGAATGGAGTCTCGGTGAACATGAGGTCAAAAGCCGAATGCCGAAGTTCGAAGTCCGATAGGCTCAGGCAAAACTCGATCCGCAACGACACTGCCCGGCGCTCCAGCTCGAAGTTCGGACTTCGGATCTGCTTCGGATTTCGGATTTCGGTCTTCGGATTTCATCACTGCTTCTTGATGCCCTTCACCGCGAAGTCCGCCAGCAGGTTGATGACGAAAGTGATGGAGAACAGCACCACGCCGATGAGGAACAGCACCTGATAGTGCGACGAGCCCTGGGAGGTCTCGCCGAGTTCGGCGGCGATGGTGGCAGTGAGCGTGCGGACGGGGTCGAAGATGGAGTGGGGGATCTTGATCGCGTGGCCGGTGGCCATGAGCACGGCCATCGTCTCGCCAATGGCCCGGCCGACGCCGAGGAGCACGGCGGCGAGCAAGCCGTTCTTCGCGGCGGGCAACAGGACGCGGTAAATCATCTGCCACCGGGTGGCCCCCAGCGCAACGGCCGCTTCGCGAAAGCTGTCGGGCACGGCCTTGAGGGCATCCTCACCAATGCTGACCATGATGGGCACGCTCATGAGCGCGAGCAGCACGGCGGCGTTGAAGAGGTTCACTCCGACTGGGACATGAAACACCGCGATGATCACCGGGCTCATCACGCTCAGGCCGATAAAACCCCAGACGACGCTGGGAATCGCCGCGAGCAGTTCGATGACGATCTTCAACGTCTCCTTCGTCTTGCCGGTGCAGAACTCCGATACAAAGATCGCCGCGCCCAGCCCAAACGGCACTGCGATCGCCATCGCGAGCAGCGTGACGCTAAGGGTGCCGATGATCAGTGCGCCGATGCCGTACTTGGGCTGCACCGACGAGGTGGGAATCCATTCCTTGCTGAAGAAGAACTCCGTGAAGTTCAGCTGGGTCAGGAAGGGGGCGCCTTCCTTGAAGACGAAGAAGAAGATGCCGAAGACAAAGACGATGGCGCTGATGCCGCAAAGATAGATCAGCGATTCGATCACGCGTTCACCCAGCAGGGCGAGGGCACCGCGCGAAGGGCGTTGAGTGGTTGGAGCGGCCATGCGGCGGGCAGGCGGTCGGTCGGCTTCGAGGTTGGTAGCAATCGTCCGGCGAAACCCGCGGGCAGCAGCGTGGCAATCACAACGCTGACGCCCACGGTAAGCTTACTTCTTGGGCAAGGGCACGTAGCCGGTCTCTTCGACGATTTTCTGGCCGGCGTCGGTGAGCACCCAGTCGATATATTTTTGCAAGTGCGGCGCGGGAGTGCCGGCGGTGTAGAAGAACATCGGCCGGGCAATCGGATAGGTCTTGTCGTGCGTGGCGACGATGCTGGGGGCGACGCCGGGTTCACCCTTCTTCTTGGAAACCTTGAGCATTTTCACCGAGGGATTGGCGTAACCCATGCCGGAGTAGCCAATGGCATTGGGGGTCTTGCCGACGAGTTCGACGACGTCCTTCGAGCCATTCATGTCGAGCGAGCCGAGCTTGAACTCGTTCTTCTTCCCGACCACGGCTTCCTTGAAATACTCGTACGTGCCGGAATTGTTCTGGCGGCTGGCGCGGATGATTTCGTCACCCTTCGCGCCGGGGATGGCGGTCACGCCCAGCTCACTCCACTTGGTGACCTTGCCGTCAGCGCGATAAATCTCGCCGAGCTGTTCCATCGAGATTTCGTTGAGCGGATTGTCTTTGTGGACGTAGATCGACAGCGCGTCGAACGCCACCAGGAACTCCTTCGTGTCCGCGCCACGCTTCGCCTTCAGCTCCTCCTTCTCCTTGTCCTCCATGTGACGGCTGGAGTTGGCGAGCTCGGCCGTGCCGTTGATCAGCCCCTTGATGCCGACGCCCGAACCGCCGCCGTTGACCTCAATCAGGACGGTTTTGTCCACCGCGCCGTAGGCTTCGGCCCAGGCGGCGGCGAGATTGACCATCGTGTCGGAGCCAATGTTGGCGATGGTGGCTTTCTGGCCCGCCGGAGCGGCGCCGCCGTCGGGCGATTTGCCACAGCCGGCGACGAATAGTCCGGCAACGAGGAACGTCGCTGCGCCGAAAAGGACGCCTCGATTGAATTGAGTGAGTTTCATGATGAGTGGAGTGTCAGGCTAATTGTCTTCGTCGCCCAGGACCGCATTGACGAGGTCCGAGATATGTTCGCGAAGAAAATGATAAGTCGCTTCGTACGCCGCCGTGATTTCCGCCGGCGAACCTTTCATTCGCGAAGGGTCCGCTACGCTCCAGTCCAGCAGCACGAGTTTTCGCGGCTTGGGTGGGAACGCCTTCTGCGCCTCCTTCGATAGCGCCACAATGACGTGGTAATGATCGGGGTTCGGGATCTGCGCCAGCGCCTTCGGGGCGAGGCGCGAGATGTCGTGTCCCTTGTCCTTGAGAAAGTGAGCGGTGGCCGGCGCGATGGGCTGGGGATCGACGCCCGCGCTGCTGAAAATGAACCGGGGCTGATCGAGCGAGGAAGCGATGGCTTCAGCCAGCTGGCTGCGGCAGGAGTTATGTTCATCCACAAACAACATGCGCAGCGCCTCGCCGCCCTGGTGACGGGTATCCTCGCCGGTACACATGTAGAGCACCTCCATGCACAGACACCGCGCCTGATCGCTCACCCGCTCAAACCGCCGGGTGATCATCATCAACGGATTCAATGCCTCGAAGGGCAGCTTCTGCTCCCGGAACAACGCGACCACGTCCTTATTCAGGTTGCTTTTCAGCACGTCCACGGCCTCCTCGATCTCGATCGTGCGCCGGGCCAGGTCGGCGTCCTGCGTGAGGAACGCCTCAACCGCATCATGCAACATCGGGATCGACAGGTTCGCCATCTCCTCGATCCTTTCGATGGGAAACTTCACCTCCAACGGCAGCAGCTTCAGCGTTTGGCGGGCAATGCTTTCCGCGTAATCCCCCACCCGTTCCAGCTCCAAGTTGATCCGGATGGTCGAATAGGCGAAACGCAGCGGGCCGGCCACGGGCTGTTGGCGGACGAGAAATTCGAGGCACAGCCGGTCCACTTCCTTCTCCAGCTCGTCGATGCGTTTGTCCCGCAGGATGACCGTGTAGGCGATCTGGCGGTTCCGTTCGCGCAACGCCTGCACGCAATCGCGCAAAGCCCGTTCCGCGAGGGCACCCATCTCGCGGACCTTGTCGCGGATACGATCGATGTCCCGCTGTAAGCTTTGTTCCAAATGAGTGGCCATGCTGGGTCGAGGCGAGACGAGAACTGGATTGTTACGGAATTGCAACGAAATGATGGCAACGAAACCGGGGGGCAGCAAAAGATTTCTTCGGGAGACCTCCGATAACCCGCCTCGGAACCAGCTCAACTTCGCGGACGTGGGTTTGCGTTAAAGTCGCCAGGGTCTGTGGCTGATCCTGCCGAAGGCGATAACCGTTTACCGCTCGGTCGATTGAAAATCTCCTTTTCTGCCGGAGCCGATTCGCCTTTAGTCGCCGCCTGCGGTGAGCCGGCAGTTGTGTTGCCTGGCTCATGCATTACGAATCTCGCATCACGTCACATGAAAATCGTCCTCGCATACTCCGGCGGTCTCGACACCTCCGTCCTCCTCTCTTGGATCAAAGACACCTACGGCAACGCCGAGATGATCTGCTTCTGCGCCAACATCGGCCAGGAAGACGAACTCAAGGGTCTCAACGCCAAGGCCAAGAAAACCGGCGCGTCGAAGATCTACATTGACGACCTCCAGGAAGAATTCGCCAGCGACTTCATTTACCCGATGCTCCGCGCCGGCGCGATCTACGAGGGCCAATACTTTCTCGGCACCAGCATCGCCCGCCCGCTCATCGCCAAGCGCATGGTCGAGATCGCCAAGGCCGAGAAGGCCGACGCCATCGCCCACGGCGCGACGGGCAAGGGCAACGACCAGGTGCGCTTCGAGCTGACCGCCGCCGCGCTCGCG
>JANLTG010000200.1:0-27389 GCA_031362805.1 bacterium | reverse complement strand
CCCCCTCTTTGCCTCCCCGCGTGTTTTTTATTTTGTGGTCTGCTGGCGGGCCGCCGGGCCCCCCCCCCGGCCCCCCCCCCGCCGCTTACCAATCAACGCAGGCTAGTCCACCTTCGCCGAAACTGTGGTCGCGTTGACGCTTGTCTCGTCGAGCGAAACGTTCCGATCCGCGTTCACGCGCATGAAGCCGGTGGTGGGGGACGGTTTGGGAGCGCTCAGGCGGCGGGTGCCCGCGTCAAAGCCGGGCTTCACGGTCTGATAACCACCGTTTACCGCCGCGCTCGTCTCTACACCGATGGTGATCGTGGTGCTCGGTGAGCCGGGGATTGGCGCGTTCAAGTATGGGAACTGATTGCCAAACATCAGCGCGTTGACGGTCGCGCCATCGGTCAACGGCGCGTCGCCCACGGGCGCGTCGGCGGGCGCCAGAAGCTTGCCCATCACCACGCGCAACGCGATGTCCACCACGTCGTCCCCCGGCCGGCGGCCGTTCGGGAAACCGGCGAGATCAGCCGCATTGGCATCCAGCACGCCCGCGGTAAAGCCGGCGATGACACCGAGATTGTTCTGCTGGGCACGGGCCTTGGGCGCGATGTCCGTGTTGAGCCGTTGCATCTCACCGACCGCGCCGTTGTTGTTCAAGCCGGTGACGCCGGTGAGGAACGCGGCCACCAGATCATTGCGCGGGAACGCGGTGGGCGCGGGCACGCTGAACAGCAACTCCAGAATCGCCGGCAGGGTTGGATGCGTCACGTAGTCGATGAACTGGCCGTCGTTCTTGGGCTCGGAGGCGTTGAACGCGTTCTTGTCCTTGAGGCCGATGACGAGCTCGTTCACGAGCGGCATCGAGAGGCGCGACAACTGCGCGAAGGTGTTGCCCTCGACCTTGCTCGCGGTGGACCAGCTCCCGAAGATCGGGCTGCCGCCCTGCGCGAGGAGGTAGGCCTTCGGCACCTCGATGCAGATCGCCGTCACGTTCTTGTAAGCGAGCGAATCGGTGTTTGCGTCCACCGGGCCGAGCGGATTGAGGTTCACTAGGTCGAAGGTTTCGCCGAGGTTCACCACGAACGGATCCTTGCGCTGGCCGACGAACACCTTGCCCTTGAGCGTCGAGCCGGGGAGATCGACTTCGTAGATATAGCTGTTCGCGTAGGCGGGGTAGTCGGCGATGGTCTTGGTGCCGACGTTGTCCTGCGGCTTGGTGAAGAACGCCGTCCCGTTCACCGGATTCAAAACGGGTGAAGCCGGCCCGGTGCGGCGCAGTCCGCGAATGACGTTCAGGGTGAAGCGCTGGTCCACGTTCAAGGTCGCCGTACTGGCGGCGGTGAACGGTCCAACGGCGAGCACCGGCACCGCGACCGTCCGCTGGTTGCCCGTCGGCCCGATGGTCAGCGCAAGGTCCTTGGAAACATTCTCGAAACGAAATTGAAACGTGATGTCCTCAATCGCATTACCGTCGTTATCGACGTGGATTTCATAGACGGCGTTGGGATCGAGCTGGAAGTAGTTCGGCCCGCCATAGGCGTCTTGGAGTGGAAGATAGTTGGCGATCAGGGTGACATTGGTCTCACGCCCCGGCTCATAGCTCATGAACGAGTAGTAATCGGTGCAGTCGAGCTTCGGAGTCGAAGTGATCAGCGGCGCTTCGCGATGGCTCGAGGCGAACGCGGCGGCGGCCAGGCCGGTGGCGGCCATGGCCAGCAGGGGGCGGGTGAGGGGACGATGGAATATCTTCATGGTAATGGGTGATTGGTATGCAGCGATAATTGGTTTGCAGTTAACAACCCTTCACTACGCGCACGATGCGCGGACGGATGCACGCCGGGGGTGTGCGTTTGGATGCACAGTCAGAAATCCGACAAGCAATTGTCGCCCCACGGATGGAGCCTACCATAGTCAGGCTGCGTTCCCCTCAAGCTGTACGGACCAGTGCGGCTGCGCTCGCACCATGGAGCGCTTCAACGCGGTAACCGGCGGATGCCTGCCACCTAGAATTGCATCCCGGCCGTGAGGCCAACCCAGTGAACTTCCACCTCGACTGAGCTGTTCGAGTATTCGCCGGCGGCGAGGTCGCTGGTCCCGACATTCTGGCGCGCGGGCAAATCCCATTGCCACGCCAAGTCCACGGTGTAACGGCTCCAGCGATAGCCAACGCCCGCGCCGATCGTGTGCTCAAAAATGGCGGCATTGAGCGGGTTCAACGTTCCCGACGGCACCGGACTTTCGCCAAAACTGTAGCCCGCACGAAACGCCCAGTGCTCGCCGGGCGTGAACTCCGCGCCGATGCGATATACGAATTGATCGTCCCAGTTCAACGGGATGGTGTCGTCGATGGCGTTGCTCCCGAGGAACGCGTTGAGGTCGGCGTTGTTGCCGTTGCGCAAGCGCAGCGGCAGGGCGTCGAATGCCGTGCTCCAGTTGAGCCATTCCACTTGCGCGACGAAGCGCCATTCGGGGCAGGCATGCCAGGCTGCGCCGAGCGAGATTATTTGCGGGAAGGTGTTCTCCACCTCGGCGTCGTACGCGAAGTCCGGCTGCACGCCCGCGAAGGCACCACCCAACGCGGTCAGTTCCGCGGCCGCGTTGCCCGTGATGTCACCGCCGGCTTTGACCGTGGACGACGTCTTGTAGGTGAGCGCGAACTGAAGTTCGGCAGTCGCGCGATACCGGAAACCAATTTCGCCATCGACGCCGAAGCCGCCGGTGTCGAGATCGACGCGCGTCTTGAAGCCGCGCAGCGCGGGATGCGACTGGAACACGTAGGCCGTCTCCAGTTGGTTCTGGTTGTAGAGCAGCCCGACGCTGGCTCCGAGGGAGAGCTTGTCCCCGAGCTTGATGCCCGCGCCCAGGGCGGACCGCAGTACGATGATCTGCGAACGATGGGTCATCAACCCGTAGCTGGTCGCGCCGCTGAGGCCGCCCGGGGCGTCCACGTAGTTCCATTCGCCGGCCAGCAGAGCATCGGGCGAAACTGAAAGGCCGATGCTGAACCGGTCGGCAATGGGGAGAACCACGGAAAAATCCGGAAACCCGGCGGCTGAATCGCGCAACGAGGCGGATGTGTTGGCGACGTTGTTGAACTCGCCCGCGGGAAACACGGCGGTCAGACCGAGTTCGAGACTGAGGCTGGTGAAGTCGCCAAGCGCGGCCGGGTTGGCGGTCAGCGCGGCGAGCGGCGAGCCGGCCAGTGTGGTGTCCGCGCCGCCGAGGGACATCGCTCGCGCGCCGATGCCATTCCGGTAAATGCCGGCGGCGGGGGACGAGGTCGCGAGCGAACCGGCCAGCATGGAAAGCACGACCGGGCCGGCGGCGGGGGAATGTTCTCGAATGCGATTCAACGAGTTCATAGCAGTTTGGCGTAGCGCTTGTCGGTTTCCAGTTTCTTGACCAATTCCTTCACCTTCTGCGCCTGCGTTTTGTGGGCGACCATCGTCACGTCGTCCGTCTGCACGATGATCGAATCCCGCAGGCCCACGAGTGCGATCGGGGTGCGGTTCTTGGTCCGGCCGTCGTAAATGATGTTTCTCGCGGCATCGACGTGGATGAAGTCGCCCACGGCGCAATTGCCCTCGGGATCGGCCTTGAGGTGACGGGCCAGTGCGGTCCAGGCGCCGAGATCATCCCACTCGAAGTCACCGTCAGCGCAGATGACATTCTGCGCGTGCTCCATCAGGGCGAAGTCGATCGAGATCTTTTTGATCTCCGGGTATTCCTTCTTCAACACGCGGGCGAGCTTGGCGGGGTCTTTGGCCACTTTGAACCAGCGCTGACACGCGGCAGACATCTCCGGTTGATGGCGTTCGAGCCCTTGCGTGATGGTGACGAAAGACCAGATGAACATGCCGGCGTTCCAGCGGTATTGGCCGCTGTTCACATACTCGAGTGCGCGCTCGAACTGGGGTTTCTCGACGAAGCGCTCCGCCTTGTAGAACGTGGTCTTGGATTGCCTGGCGCCGGACGGTGCGGGCAGTTCGTTGCCGAGCTGGATGTAGCCATAGCCGGTCGCGGCTTCGGTGGGCTTGATGCCAATCGTCACGATCGCCTGACCGCGCGCCGCCAGCGCAAACGAATCGGCCAACACTCGCTGGAACTTTTTGGCGTCGGGGATGACGTGGTCCGCCGGAAGCACGGCCATGACCCCCGTCGTGGAACGCGCCCCCACCAACGCCGCGCCGAGCGTGACCGCGGCGCAGGTGTCGCGACCCATCGGCTCGGCGACGATGTTGGCCTTGGGCAGCTTTGGCAGTTGCTTCGCAACGGTGGGCGCCTGTGCTTCGTTGGTGATGATGAAAATGTTCTTTGCCGGCACCAGCGGAAGCACGCGCTCAACGGCTTCCTGGAGGAAGGACTTCCTGCCGAGCAAGGCCAGCAGTTGTTTGGGTGTCTGCTCGCGGCTGACAGGCCAGAAGCGCTCGCCGCGGCCACCGGCCATGATGATTACGAAGCGGTCTTTGGAGTCGGTCTTGGTGCTCATTGATTGCAAAATGTTGCGTGAGATGTGAACGACGGGCGGGTCGAATGGCAAAACATCTTTTCCATCGGGCTGGCGCAATACCTGGACCCGTGGCAGAAGAGTCACACGCATGAAGCTTTCGATCATCGTCCCGGCGTTTAACGAGGAGAAGTTGCTCCCAGCCACCCTCGCCGCCATCCGGGATTCGGCAGCGGTGTTTGCCGAGGCTGCCTGGCAGTGGGAATTGATCGTGTGCGATAACAATTCGACGGATCGCACGGCGGACGTGGCCCGGGAGGCGGGGGCGACGGTGGTCTTTGAGCCGGTCAACCAAATCGCGCGGGCTCGCAACTCGGGCGCAGCCGTGGCCACGGGGGAGTGGCTTTTGTTTGTCGATGCCGACTCGACGCCGCACCGGGAGTTGTTTGAGCGGGTGGCGGAGCATGTGCGATCGGAGCGCGTGCTGGCGGGGGGATGCGTGGTGCGCACGGACGTGGAGCATGCGTTGTTCGATGCGCTGACCGGGTTGTGGAACCAAGTCAGCCAAAGGATGAAGTGGATGGCTGGTTCGTTCGTGTTCTGCCGGGCCGAGGCATTTCGCACCATCGGCGGATTTGACGAACGACTTTATGCCAGCGAAGAGCTCGACCTCAGCGGGAAGCTCAAGCGGCTTGCGCGCCAGCGGCGGCAAGCGGTGGTCATCATCGCCGACCAGACGCTGCTGACGTCCGGCCGAAAGGTGCGGCTCTATTCGAAATGGGAGTTGATCTCGCTCCTGGCGCAGAGCCTGGTGCTGCCCTGGTTGACCATGCACCGGCGGCAGAACTTCTGGTACGACGGCCGGCGCTGATCAACTTCCGGGTGCCATGGAACAGGGCGCAAGGATGGCGTCCCGCATACCGTGAATGATCTTCTTGTCCGCCGGACAGATGGTCGCGAGCACACCCCCCAGCTGAGTGCGGGCGGCGTCACCTTCGCCATGAACAAAGTAGTAGGGGCAAAGCCGCACGCGACCCTTCATTGGCACCAGTTCACGATTTTCGAGATTGACCCACGCGGCTTCGACGATGCGGGGCTTGTGATAGCGCTGCAGGATATAGGGCGATCGGGGAAAAGACTGGAGCGCTTCCTCGACGGCGGCCGACCAGTCCCCCTGCGAGAGGTCGCTGCCGAGATGGACCCCGCGCGCACCCCAGGCTTTTTCCGAATAGCCGGAGACCTTGAGGATTAAGTCGCGTTCGCGCTGGGACAGCGCCTTCAACTGCTGCCAGTTGGTCAGGTTCAACTCCGGGTAGGCGGCCTGCGGCGGTAAAGGTGATGGATCGATCACCCAGGTGTAAGGAACGCATTTGAGCAAGCGATGCAGGAATCCCTCGCCGAGCTGCTGCCGCCAAAACTCGCGCAGGTTGCGGTTCCAGAGGAGTGCGAAGAGCAGCTTCTCCTCGAACATCGGCCGGGGCGGTGGCGTGACGGTCAGTTCGCCGGCGCGAGCGCGATTGAAGATCGTATTTGCAGCAGGAAGGTTCGCCAGATCGAAGAGCTCGAAGAAGCGGTAGACCGCGTCGCCATTGGCAAACTCTGTGAAATGCTCATCGCGGACTGAAAACTTTCCCGCCGTAAGCTGGCCTGCCAGCCATTCCATCTCCGGCCGGTAAGTGTTGGATTCCTTGGAAACAACCAGATGAACTTTGGGTGCGTTACCAAAGATGCGATCGAAACCGTGAAGCATTCCCTCGGTGCCGCCGATCACTTGGTCGCCGAGCAAAGTGTAAGCTTGATTCAGCCAGGCCGTCAACCCGATGCCGCCGGGAACACTATCCAGCTCCGTAATAGCGAAGCCATCATCGGTTAACAGGATGTCTGGTCGGATCACCCGCGGCAGCTGATTCTTGAAAGCCGCGTCCTGCTGAAGCTCCAACAGGGTTGATGGCTTGCCCTGGTCCAGCAAGCGGTTGATCCAATCAGGTTGACGTCCACTTGCGCTTTGGCGGTGAAGGAGATTGGTCGTGCGATAGAGCTGCAACAACACGCGCCCGAGCGATTCGAGTTCTTCGAGGAGGCGGGCTTCGATGGGGAAGGGAGCGGGTGCCAGCCGCCAGTCGTGGCCGGCGAAGAGGCCATTGGCCGGCAGGCCCGCACGCAACTGCTGGGCTCTTTCTAAGAATTGAGCGGTGGGCCATTGGCTCATGTCGAGGGGCATCAGAAGGGATGGGTTTGCTCAGCGCGAGCCATTTTCCAGAGCGCGAACAGTGAGGCAAATTCGCTCTCGGGCAGGATTGAAAGTTGAAGGCATAAACACCGTGAAAACCCTTTAAACACAGGCCTAAAATGAGGTTGAAGAATTCCGGAAATTTTTGTGGATTATCTGAGACCCTTTGATACATTCGCGCACCTTTGAAACGGCAGGTTGGTTGCACGACCGGTCGTTGGTGGCTGTTTTACAACCGAAACAAAGCGAGAAAATTTTCTCTGTCCATGAGCAAGAAGCCGGTGAAACCCAGCAAGCTTGGTGCGTCTGCGAAGAAGAGCGATCACGCGATGTCAGCGAACGTCGCCGCCATTCTTGGTCTCGCAGGAACCAAGGCCAAGTCGAAATCCACCAGCGCGGTGACCAACGGAGCGCCGAAGGTCAAACCTGAGTGGTCGAAGTATTACGAAATACTCCTGGACCTGCGGGAGCGATTGCGCAACCAGATGGTGGGGCTGGCCAAAGAGTCCGCGGAACAACTGGCGGGTTACAGCCTGCACATGGCGGATTCTGGAACCGACAACTTTGACCGGGACTTCGCGCTCAGCCTCCTCTCTTCCGATCAGGATGCGGTGTACGAAATCGAGGAAGCCTTGAAACGCATCGAGCGCCAGACCTATGGCGTTTGTGAGTTGACCGGGAAGACCATTCCCCGGGCGCGGCTGGATGCGATTCCGTGGACCCGATTCACCGTCGAAGCGCAGATGCAGCTTGAGAAAGATGGCGCGCTCCGCTCCCGGCGACTGGGAAGTCTTGGCACGGTCGATTCAGTTGGCGGGATCGAAGTGGAAGACGATGATCGCGACGACGAGAAGCCGGCCAAAGAAAGTAAGGAATAATCATGCCCCGAGAAATCATAACGATCGAGTGCACCGAGGCGCGCAAAGAGGGTAAATCCCCTTCGCGCTATATGACCTCCCGCAACAAGAAGCTGCAGACCGAAAAGGTTGAGAAGAAGAAATACAACCCGAGCCTGCGCCGCCACACCGTTCACCGCGAAATCAAATAATTTTCCAATATGCCCCGCAAGAACACGACCGAGAAGGAGAAGGGCGGCCGCGGCCGTTCCCGTACTGCCGCCCCCGAAGTGCGGGTTCGCCGCCCGAAACCGAAGATTGATTTCACGGTTGACGCGCTCGACTACCGCAATGTGACCCTGCTTAAACAGTTTGTAACGGATCAGGGACGCATCCTGCCGCGCAAATACACCGGCTTTCCGGCCCATTACCAACGTCGGCTGAGCACCGCGGTAAAGCGCGCCCGCCAGATGTTGTTGATGAAGTAGTTTTACGGACGGCCACCCGCGTCAATGCGGGTGGCTTTCTTTTTCCTGTTAGGCGCAAACGATTCGCAATAAGGACTATTGCTGCTGGCGCCCTTACCTTTGTGAGTTACGCAATTCTCTTCCTCTCCGTGGCGGTGGGATCGGTGCTGGTCTTGTTCTGGCAACCGCGGGACCGGCGGACCATCAAGATGCTGACCGCCTTCGGTGGCGCCTACATTCTGGCGGTGACTTCCATGCACCTGCTGCCGGAAGTATTTGGTCACGCAGCAGGAATAATGGTCACGGAAGAGATGGCGGCCCACGGGAAATTCATGGGGTTGTGGTTGCTGGCGGGCTTTCTGGTCCAGCTCATCCTTGATTACCTTTCCCAGGGCATTGAGCACGGACACGCACACCACCATGCACACGATGGGAAAGTGCCGTGGGGAATGTTGATCGGGCTTTGCCTGCACGCCTATCTGGAAGGCACGCCCCTGGCCCACGAATCACACGTGGGACACGAGCACGCGCTGGCTGCCGGGGTGCACGACGCGCTTTTGATAAGCATCGTCATGCACAATGTGCCGGTGTCGATTGTGTTCATGTCGCTGCTGCTGCACAACGGCTTGAGCCGGGGCAAGTCGTTGCTGGTAATGACCGCTTTTGCGTTGATGTCGCCACTCGGGATGCTGACCGCTGAACTCGCGGAACCGATCGCCCGTTACCAACGGGAACTGATGGCGGTGGTCATTGGCATTTTCCTTCACATCGCGACCACAATACTCTTCGAGTCTGGGGAAGAACACCGCTTTAACGTCCAAAAGTTCCTCGCCATTCTAGGCGGCGCCGGCATCGCCGTGATTGCGAGCCTGCTGCACGGCCACTGACGATTGCATGGGCTCCGCTCATTCGCATGTGCCGGACGTTCCGAGGGAATCGCTAGCCGACCTCACGGCCCGCCTGCGCCACGGTTCACGACGGGTGACGGGCGCGCGCCAAGCGATTCTGAGCGTGTTGCGCCAGGAGCGCCGGCCCCTGACTGTTCGCGAGATTCGGGAGGATCTGACCGGGACCCGCTGCGACCTGGCCACCATTTATCGTTCGCTGGGGATGCTGACGGAACTGGGTTTGGTCAAACGATTCGACTTTGGTGACGGTTCCGCACGCTTTGAACTGATCGGCGACGGCGGCGGCAGTCACCACCACCATCATTTGGTGTGCAATCGGTGTACGCGAATTGTCGAAATCGACGAGTGCTTTCCGGAGGAGTTGGAAAATTCGATTGCCCGGCAGAACGGATTCCAAGCGGTGACCCATCGGCTGGAATTTTTTGGACTCTGCCCGGAGTGCCAGTGAGCGGGACTACGGTTGATCGAGGATTCGCAGCCCACCAGCGAAAAGGCCGCAACTTGCCGGTGCGGCCAATCCTAAACGGGTTGAATTAGTGGGGGGGGCGATCAGGCGGGCTCGGGTCCGAGCCAGTCGCCGAGGCGCATATACTCACGAACTTTGCGGCGTTCGTAGCGATGCTTCTGAGCTTTCCGGGGACGGGAGTCCGTTTGAGGGAAGGGGTGGTTGGCCACACGAAGGGTATCTTGGATTGCGTCGAGGTTTTTCTTCATAGCGCACAATGCCTTTCGAGCTTTTGATTCAGCCGGACTTGTGCCACCGAGGCGATGCGTTCTTTCGCCGCGTCCAAGGCATCACAAGCATGCTGTTCTGCTGTTGGATCGACTGCCTAGCACCATTCCCTGTTCAATTTGCGCCTCCTTGATTTGGCGCCGGCTGTCAACCTTTTGACAGACTGAGCAAATCACTAACGGCGAGTGAACGGTTGGTCAAATCCGAAAAACGCCCGAAGTCCACTCGCCTTCCGTGCGGCGTGCCGTGCACCGGCCATCCAGTTTGCGATACGCGGCGGCGACGCCTGAGAACTGGGTGTTCAGGATGCCTGCGAGAATCAGCCAGCCGCCCGGGGCCAGACGATTGGTGATCCGCCGGGCCTCGCCGATCAGGAGATCATGGGTCAAGTTCGCGCAGACCACGGTGAATCGGTGGGAAGATCGCGAGGGCAGGGTCGTCAGGTCACGGCGGGCGAACTTCACGTTGGTGATTTCGTTGCGGCGGGCGTTCTCGTTGGCAATTCGCACCGCTGCTGGGTCAAAATCAAACGCCTCGACCGGTTGGTAACCCAGCTTGCTTGCTCCCATCGCGAGAATGCCCGTGCCGCTGCCCATATCCAGGAAGCTTTGCGGGGTGCCGGACACGCGGGCTGCGGCGAGTTGTTCGAGGCAGAACCGGGTAGTCGGATGTTGGCCGGTGCCGAAACTCAGGCCCGGATCGAGGATGATTACCTTCGCGCCCGCCGCAGGTTTGCGGCGGCTCCAGCTTGGCTTCACCAAGAGCGACTTGCCGATGGTGATCGGCTTGAAATGACGCTTCCACGATTCCGCCCAGTCCTGAGGCTTAAGCTTGCGGAAAGTAATGCGTGCGTTTCTGGCGTCCACGCCGCAGGCGACCAACTTTTCGAGTGCCGTCCTCAAGGCAAGCCGTTTGGCGCGCAGCGACGCTTCGGGCAACTCCACATAAACTGAGGCGTGCCGGGTGTTCGCTTCCAAGTCGTGAAACACCGCCGCCGGCGCTCCAAATTCCCGCGCGAGCAGCTCGCCGATAGCGTCTTCATTGGCCGGGGTGACCGTGACGGCGACTTGTCGCAGTGCTTTGGCTTTCATACGACGGGTCGCCAGGGCGTGTGATTGAGCAGTTGCAAAATAGCCCGGTCGCCGCGGCAATCCGCCACCGACACGCTGGCGTAATCGACTTCCAGGGCCGCCGTCGCGGGCAGGGGCAGGCGCAAGAGCAAACTGAGCAACACGCGGATGATCCCGCCATGGCACACGATGGCCACTGATCCGTTTGCGTGCGCTGCGAGCACCCGTTGCAAACTGGGGTGCACTCGTTTCCGCAGATCTGCGCCCGTCTCTGCGTTCGGCACCCGGCCCTCCTCAACTTGCTCCAGCCAGGTAAACGCGCTCACGCCGAACTTCTCCTGGATCTTCTCCCAGTGATGGCCCGTCCAGTCGCCGAAATCCATTTCGCGCAAGTCTTGAATGGTCGTCGCCGCCATCGCCTTGGCGTCGAGCAACGGCTTCACAGTTTGCTGCGCGCGCTTCATCGGGCTGCAATAAATCGCGTCGAGTCCGATCGGTTCAAAATAATCCGCCATGGCGTTCGCCTGCAGCTGGCCGAGCGGCGAGAGGTTCATGTCGATGCGGCCGCCGAAGATGCGGTGATACGATTCCTCCACTTCACCGTGGCGGATGAGATAAAGACGGGTGGCGGGCGGCGACATGCTGATGGGGGCGAAACTTCAAGCAAGTGCCTGTTGCTGGAGCTCTAGCAACCGCCGGATGCCTTGCGTGCCGAGGTCGAGCATCGCGGACAATTCGTCGCGGCTGTAAGTCGTCTCTTCGCCGGTGCCCTGCACCTCGATGAACCGGCTTTCGGCGTTCATCACCAGGTTCATGTCCACGGCGGCGGCGACATCCTCGGTGTAGCAAAGATCCAGCAACGGCCGGCCGTCGACGATGCCCACACTCGCGGCGGCGACCGGCGGTTCGAGCGGCGATGCCGTCAGCTTGCCGTCCTGCATGAGCTTGCGGATCGCGAGTGCGAGCGCGACCCAGGCGCCAGTGATCGCGGCCGTGCGCGTGCCGCCGTCCGCCTGCAACACATCGCAATCGATCCAGAGCGTGCGCGAGCCGAGCTTCTCCAAGTCGATTGCGGAACGCAGCGAACGGCCGATCAACCTTTGGATTTCCTGCGACCGCCCGTCGATCTTGCCTTTGCTGATGTCGCGCGGTTTCCGCTGCAAGGTGGAGTAGGGGAGCATCGAGTACTCGGCCGTGATCCAGCCGCCCACCACGCCTTGTTCCTTCATCCAGCGTGGGACTGTTTCCTCGACGTTCACAGCGCAGATCACCCGTGTGTTGCCCCAGGCCACCAACGTTGAGCCGCTCGCGTGGGGCGCGATACCGTTTTGAAAGGTGACGTTGCGGAGTTGATCTTCAGTCCGCCCGTCGGCGCGCGCAAATGATGATGTCGGGACGCTCATGTGCCGGCGACGATAGGTATCCGAAGGGTGAGCGGCAACGATGGAATCACAGCCGCGATTTCAACAAAAAGGGCTTTGTTTTGATGGCACGACTCGCCGGTTTCGGTTACAGGTTCCTCAACCATGTTTGATTTCCTGGCTGAATCACCGCAGGACCGCGTGCGACTTTGCGGGCCGGGCCGCTCGCGCCGCGAGTTCCTCCAGATCGGCTCGCTGGCCGCGCTGGGACTGTCGTTGCCACAGTATCTGTGGGCGAAGGAGAACGGCGTGATCAAGCCAGGCAACGACCAGCGTTCGTGCATCCTGATCTTCAACCTCGGCGGGCCGAGCCACATCGACCTCTGGGACATGAAACCCGACGCGCCGTCGGAGATTCGCGGGCCGTTCAAGCCGATCCGCACGAAGTCCGACGCCTTCGAAATTTCCGAACTGCTGCCGCTCCACGCGAAGATCGCCGACAAGTTCTCCATTGTCCGCTCGTGTTCGCATGACGGCGCGGCGGTGCATGATGCTGGCTGGCAGATGATGCAGACGGGTCGCCGGTTCACGGGTGGCATTCAGACGCCGCATGCCGGTTCGGTGGCGTCTTACTTGATGGGCCGCAAGACGGACCTACCGCCCTTCGTTGTTCTCCCGCAACTCATGGGACGCGGCGGCGGCAATCTGCCCAACGGCCAGGCCGGCGGGTTTCTCGGCAAGGCGCACGATCCCTTCGCGTTGATGGCCGATCCATCGCAGAAGAATTTTCGCGTGCCCGATCTCCTGCCGCCCGACCAGATCGGCGCCCACCGACTTGAGCGCCGGCGCAAGATGCGCGACATCGTCGATCAATCCGTGGCGGATTTCGAAGCGAGCGAAGACGCGCGGTTGATGGACGAGAATTTCCACGCGGCGTTCCGGATCATGACGAGTGAACAGGCGCGTTCAGCGTTCGATCTCGGGAAGGAGACCGACGCCGTGCGCGAGCGCTACGGAATGAACCGCTTCGGCCAATGCTGCCTGCTGGCGCGGCGACTGATCGAGAACGGCGTGCGGTTCGTCACGATCAACACCTTCCTCACGGTCTTCGACGAGATCACCTGGGACATCCACGGCTCGAAGCCCTTCACTTCGATCGAGGGCATGAAGGATTCCGTCTGCCCGATGTACGACCAGGCTTACAGCGCGCTGATTGAAGACCTCGATCAACGCGGCCTGCTCGGTGATACGCTGGTGGCGAATCTCTCCGAGTTTGGCCGCACACCGAAAGTAAACCCGGCCGGTGGACGCGATCACTGGCCGCAATGTTTCTCGGCCTATTTCGCCGGTGGCGGCGTGAAGGGCGGGCGCGTCGTTGGCAAGAGCGATTCGATAGGTGGCTTCCCGGCCGAGCGCCCAGTGAAACCGGGTGACATCGTGGCGACGATCTTCAACAGCCTCGGCTTCGATCACACCTCGCACCTACCTGGTCCCGGCGGGCGGCCATTTGCGCTGACCGACTTCGGCACCGAACCGATCAAGGAGTTGTTTGTATGAGCGGCCTTCGTGTCTTCGTGGCGGCGTTACTTTGCCTGGGGCTTCAATCAGGCCATGCCGCCGACATCCCCTCCTTCCGCAACGACGTCATGCCGATCTTCGCCAAGGCCGGCTGCAACACCGGCGGCTGCCATGGCGCGCTCGCTGGCAAGGGGGGGTTCAAACTCTCGCTCTTCGGCTACAACCCCGAAGCCGATCATCTCGCGATCACGCGCGAAGTCCTGGGCCGGCGCATCGAGTCCGCTGATCCCGCGCGTTCGCTGCTTCTCACGAAGTCCACGACCGCGCTGAAGCACAAAGGTGGCAAGCGAATCGACGTGGACTCGGATGACTACCGATTGCTCGCCGCGTGGATTGCTGGCGGCGCGCCGGGTCCGAAGACGGATGATCCGAGCATTGTCTCGCTGTCGGTTTCACCGGGCGAAACGCTCGTCAAGCCGGGCGGCAAGCTCGCCCTCGAAGTGCGTGCGAAGTATTCCGATGGCCACGAACGCGACGTCACGCGGCATGTGCGCTTCACTTCGACGGATGAAACCGTCGCCTCGGTGGACACGAGTGGCAACGTGGAGGTTGTCGGCCCCGGCGAAGGCGCGATCACCGCGTGGTACGCTTCGCAGATCGTTATCGCGCGGGTGACTTCGCCCTTTCCGAATGAAATCGCGGACGCGGTATTCAAGGAATCGCCGCGCGCCAATTTCATCGACGACCTCGTGCTCGAACAGCTTCGCCGGCTGAACCTCAGGCCGTCGCCACCCGCAGCCGACGCCACGTTTGTCCGGCGCGCTTACCTCGACACGATCGGCCGGTTGCCGACGCCGGACGAGACGCGTGCCTTCGTCGCCGACACCGCTGCCGACAAGCACGCGCGGTTGGTGGATCGTTTGTTAGCCCGCTCCGAATACGTCGATTATTGGGCTTACAAATGGTCCGACCTTTTGCTCGTGAGCGGGGCGAAGCTGCGGCCCGAGCCGATGAAGGCCTACTACGCGTGGATCCGGAACCAGGTGGCGACGAACGCTCCGTGGGACCAGTTCGCGCGCGGCGTCGTCACGGCGCAGGGCTCGGCCGTCGAGGATGGCGCCTCGAACTTTTATGCGATTCACCAGGACCCCGAATCGATGGCGGAGAACGTGAGCCAGGCATTCCTCTCGCTCTCCATCAACTGCGCGAAATGCCACAACCACCCGCTCGAGAAGTGGACCAACGACCAGTATTACCAGTTCGCGAACTTGTTCGCGCGGGTCCGCGCCAAGGGCTGGGGCGGCGACGCGCGTAGCGGCGACGGCAAGCGCACGCTCTACGTCGAACCGGCCGGCGACTTGATCCAGCCCCGCACCGGCAAACCACAACCGCCCGCGCCACTTGATGCTCAAGCCATCGCGACGGAAGATCCTGGCGATCGGCGCCAGGTGCTCGCCGACTGGTTGACCGCACCGGAGAATCCTTACTTCACGCGTGCGATTGTGAACCGCGTCTGGGCCAACTTCCTCGGTGTGGGACTTGTCGAATCCGTGGACGACCTCCGCGCCTCGAATCCGGCGAGCAACGAGAAGCTCATTGCCGGCCTGGCCGCTTTCCTCGTGGAACAGCGCTACGATCTCAAGTCGCTCATGCGCTTGATCCTGACTTCGCAAACCTATCGTCGCTCAGGTGAGGTGCTGCCCGAGAACCGTGACGAGCGGCGCTATTACTCGCGGCATTACCCGCGCCGCCTTTCCGCTGAAGTATTGAACGACGCCATCGCCGACGTGACCGGTGTGCGCGACAGCTTCAAGGAAATCGCCCTGAGTGACGGTTCGACGGAGAAGACTGAGCTCTACAAGGACGGCACGCGCTCGCTGGAGCTGTTTGATTCGTCGGTGAAATCCTATTTCCTGAAGACGTTTGGTCGCAACCAGCGCGAGATCACGTGCGAGTGCGAGCGGTCGAATCAACCGAGCCTCGTGCAGGTGCTGCACCTCGCGAACGGCAGCACGATCAACGACAAGCTGGCGGCGAAGGATGGTCGGGTGAGTGAATTGCTGAAGGGTAATCCGGCACCTGCGGACTTGATGGCGCAGGCTTGGCTGCTTTGTCTGAGCCGCGAGTCGAACGAACGCGAGCGCGCGGAGTTCGCGCCGTTGCTGGCGAGCACCACACCGGACGAGAAGCGGCAAGCCACCGAGGACTTGTTCTGGTCGCTCCTTACCAGCCGCGAATTTCTCTTCCAGCATTGAGCACATGAACTTGAACCAGCAACGAGTCGCGATCGCCCCCGTTGAGTCTGTCGCTGCGCTTGAACTGGAAGGGCGACATCCGTGTCGCCCAACTGCGCGCCAAGGCGACGGGAAGGTCGTTGTTCCGCCGAGTGTTGCCAGCGTGGTACGGCGCGATGGAGGACCGCGGGTTTGTGACCCGCAGCAGTTGGGTGCGTTGAACCGAGCCCGAGCTAGCGAGTCAAGCGTGTCTCAATTTGGGAGCGCTGCGGGTCACAGACCCGCGGTCCATTGGCTTCGAGCCGTCGCCGGCTTGATTGTGTGCCTTCGCTTCCTGTGCTTGTCTCCTTTATCGGCCGTCGCCGCGGAGCCAATCGTTTACGAACGGGACATCGCCCCGATCTTTCGCACGTACTGCGCGGGGTGTCACAATGACATTGACCTCGAAGGCGATCTCTCCTTCGAGCGCTTCGCGACTTTGCGCAAGGGCGGCAGCGAGGAAGGTGATCCCATTCTGCCGGGCAAGCCGGACGAGTCATTCCTGATTCGTTCGCTCGAAGGAAAGGCCACACCCAAGATGCCGCCCAAGGACGAACCGCGCGTGCCCGCTGCAGAACTGGCATTGTTGAAGCGCTGGATCACCGAAGGCGCGAAGGGTCCGGCGCGCGACGACTCGATTCTCGAAACGCTCGTCGTGCCGGAGATCGCCGGTGCGAAAGGGCAAAAGCCAGCCGTCACGGCCCTCGCGTTCTCGCCGGACGGCAAACAGCTGGCCGTGGGCAGCTATGGACGCGTCGAACTGCGTGACGCCGCCGGTCGCCGCGTGCGACGGGAGATCGCTGGACTGCCCGGCAAGGTCAACGCTATGAACTTTTCGCCGGATGGAAAACAGGTCGTCGCGGCCACGGGCATCAACGGTTTGCGTGGCGTCGCCCAACTGGTCGACGTTCGGCGCGGCAAGCTCGTGCGCGAGTTCGCCGGACATCGCGATGTGCTCTACGACGCGGAGTTCTCGCCGGATGGCCAACTGCTCGCGACCGCTGGGTATGATCGCACAATTCGCATCTGGCGGACAGAGAACGGCGAGGTCTTGCACACCATCGCGGTCCATAACGGCGCGGTCTTTGATCTGGCGTTTGATCCAAGCGGAACTGTCCTCGCGTCAGCCAGCGCTGATCAAACCGTGAAGCTGTGGCGCGTGAGCGACGGCACTCGACTCGACACATTGAGTCAGCCGCAGGGTGAGTTGTATCGCGTGGCCTTCACGCGCGACGGGCAACACATCCTCGCGGCCGGTGCCGACAAGCGGCTTCATTTCTGGCTTTTCGTTTCGCGCGAGAAGCCAGAATCGAATCCGGTGGTCGAATCGCGATTCGCGCACGAGAGCGGGCTCACGACGTTTGCGCTGTCAGGCAACGGAGATTACCTGATCACCGCCGCGGCCGACCGCACGCTGAAACTCTGGAGCCTGCCGGACCTTGTCGAGCGCCATGCCTACGGAACTCAGTCGGACATGGTGTCGGCCATCGCTTCCGCGCCAAACGGCAAAAGCTTTGTCGCCGGCCGGATGGATGGTTCGATCGAGACTTACAAGATCTGGGTCGAACGCGAGCCAGCGGTTGCGGTGGTGGCGAAAGCTTCTCCCGCTTCGCTTAACGTTGCGACCAACTTTGCCGAAGTTGTGGAAGCCGAACCCAACGACCTGCCCGCTGCTGCGCAGGCAATTTCGCTCCCGGTCGAGATCAAGGGCGCCGTCGCCCATGCGGGCGATCGGGACGTCTTCCGATTTCGCGCGCGGGCGGGCGAAGAGTTGACGCTCGCGATCAACGCCGGACGCGTCGGCTCGAAGCTGGACTCCCGCATCGAAGTGCTCTTCGCCGATGGCCGGCCGGTCGAGCAGGTCGTGCTGCAGGCGGTGCGTGATTCGTGGTTTACCTTTCGCGGCAAGGATTCGGAGACTTCCGACGACTTCCGCCTGCACAACTGGGCGGAAATGGAGTTGAATGAATACCTCTACGCGAACGGCGAGGTTGTCCGCCTGTGGTTGTATCCGCGCGGACCGGACTCAGGCTTCAAGGTCTATCCCGGGGCCGGCAAGCGGCAAACCGCGTTCGGTACCACGGCGCTCACGCACGCGCTCAATGCGCCGTGTTACATCGTCACGCCGCATCCGGCCGGCAGCCAGCCGGTGCCGAACGGGTTGCCGGTGTTCCGACTGAACTATGAGAACGACGACGATCCTTCGCGGCGCTGGGACGTGGACTCGCAACTCCTCTTCACCGCGCCGAAGGACGGCGAATACCTGGCGCGGCTGACCGATGTGCGGGGCTTCGGCGGCGAAACCAATTTTCAGTACTCGCTTACGATCCGCGAGCGGCGTCCCGATTTCAGCGTCGCCGTGGAAGGCTTGAATCCTAAGGTTGGTCCCGGCAGCGGCAAGGAACTCCGGTTTACCGCCACGCGGATGGAGGGCTTCGAGGGACCGATCCGCATCGACATCGCGAACTTGCCCGCCGGCTTCTCAGCCAGCACGCCCATCGAGATCGAAGCCGGCCAGGAAGTCGCCATCGCCACGTTGCACGCTATGCCCGGCTCAGTCGCGCCCGACGAAGTTGCCGACCAGGCGGTGAAATTAGTGACGACCGCCAGCATCGGCGGCCGCGAAGTCGTTCATGAGATTGGTTCGCTCGGCGACCTCCAGCTTGGCGAGGCGCCGAAAGTCACCGTCGCGATTCTGCCGGGGAACGATCCGTCTGTGGTGCAGGAAACTCCTGGTCAGCCGCTGGAGTTCACCATCCGGCCAGGCCAGACGATAGCCGCCAAGGTGCGCGCGGAGCGCAGGGATTTCGCCGGCCGGATCGAACTGGGCAACGAAGATTCCGGTCGCAACCTCCCGCACGGCGTGTTCGTGGACAACATCGGCTTGAACGGCCTGCTCATCGTTGAGGGCCAGACGGAGCGGGAGTTCTTCATCACCGCTGCACCCATCGCCCAGCCCGGCACCCGCCGCTTCCATCTCCGCACCACCGCTGATGGCAATCAGGCTTCGCTGCCGGTGATTTTACATTTGTTGCCAGCGTCATCCGTGGCTACGGAGCGCGCGGCTCTGATGCGATAATTGCGCGGGAGGAGCTGTTCGACCACATCCCTCCCGGGCTTAGTGGGAGGCTGTTCGAAGCGTTCGCTCGTTTGGACGGGAGCAAGGCTATGGGTTGGCCTTCGCAGATCCGCGAGTCCCCGCTGGTGCTATCACGAAGGTCAGCGGAGTGTGGTAGATTTGGGGACCGCCCGTACTCGGGAATTGAGTCCAGTATTGCTGGATCCATTTTTTGGCATGGTCATCGAGTTCGCGATGCCCGGAGCTGACCTTGACTTCGACCGCCTGCTTTCGACCCAAGGCGTCCACTTCGATCTTGATCACCACGGTGCCCTGGACGCCGGCCTTCAACAGCTTGGCCGGATAAATCGGCGGCGGGTGGTGGCCGCTAGAACCTCCTGGTGGGAGTGGGGTCACCGGCGGGGAATTGGTCCCCGGGAACCCCGGAGCAGGTGACGGAAGCGGATCACCCTTCGGTGGCTGCCCCGGCGGAACAGGAGGAATTGGGAAAGGCCCGCTTCCCTTGGGAGGCTCTGGCACCGCCGGGGGCTGTGGGTCAGGCTGTGTTGGATCGGGTGGTGGGGCGGGATCCCCCGGATCCGGTGGCAAAGGGAGCGGATCGGGCTGAAGAACGATTGGCTCCGTCATGGTTTGTTCGTAGGGCGGCAACACCCGCTGTAGCAGGGTGGGATACCTTGCCCCCAACACGCCGATGGTGAGAAAAAATAGCGTGATGGAGACCGCCCAGGCCAGGCGGCGAGTCTCGGTCTGGGCTCGCTCCCCAGTCGCCGATGGCATTTTGTTTTGGGAAATGGTTGTTTCCGGTTGACTCCGCTCCGAGTTGGTTAGATTTGATTGCCCGTCTTGTTGATTGGAGGTTTTCATAGGCCACTGGCCACCGTGCCCCAGTTTTTCGATAACTGGCAACAGTCAATTCGCCTCCTTTCGCGTCGGGCAGCCTCGGCGAATTTCTCGCTTTCGCGGGCGGCGGACTGGCATAACCTTGCCCGCGCATGAAGCAGCCGTTTGATTCGATTGAAGCCGTCGTCGCCGAGCTCCGGCGCGGGCACATGGTCATCGTGGTGGATGACGCGGACCGCGAGAACGAGGGCGACCTCATCATGGCCGCCGAAAAGGTGACGCCCAAAGCCGTCAACTTCATGGCGCGGCACGGTCGCGGGCTGATCTGTGTGCCGACGACCGAGGAGCGCTTGAAGCAGCTCGGCGTGGGTGAAATGGTATCGCAGAACCGCGAGGCTTTTCGCACGGATTTCCAGGTGAGTGTCGATGCCAGCAAAGGGATCGGCTCGGGCATCAGCGCCGCTGACCGGGCTCGAACCATCGAGATTCTCGTCGATCCGCGGGCGATGCCGGAGGATCTCGTGCAGCCCGGCCATGTGTTTCCGCTGCGTGCCAAGCCGGGCGGGGTGCTGCAGCGCGCCGGCCATACCGAGGCGGCGGTTGATCTCGTGAAACTCGCCGGTTGCCGGCCCGTGGGCGTGATCTGCGAGATCTTGAACGACGACGGCACGATGTCGCGTCTGCCGCAGCTCCGCCGCTTCGCCCGCAAGCACAAGTTGAAGATCTGCACCATCGAGGCGCTGATCAAGTACCGGCGCTCGATTGAGAAGCTCGTCGAGCGGATCGAGGTGGTGAAGATGCCGACGGCGTACGGGGAGTTCGCCTTGCACCTGTATCGTTCGAAGGTCGATGGCCAGAATCATCTAGCGCTCGTGAAAGGCGAGGTCGCGGGTCGCAAGGACGTGCTGGTGCGCGTCCATAGCGAATGCCTGACCGGCGATGTGTTCGGGTCGCGCCGTTGCGATTGCGGTCCGCAACTGCATCACGCGATGGAGCAGATCGACGACGAGGGTGCGGGCGTGATCGTATACATGCGGCAGGAAGGTCGGGGGATAGGGCTGGCGCCGAAGATCATGGCTTACAAACTTCAAGAGCAAGGTCTCGACACTGTTGAGGCGAACTTGAAGCTGGGTTATGGCATGGACCTGCGCGAGTACGGCATCGGCGCGCAAATCCTCGCTGACCTCGGCTTGAAGACGATTCGCTTGATGACGAACAACCCGAAGAAAGTGGTTGGGCTCGATGGCTACGGGCTCGAGATCACCGAGCAAGTGCCCATTCGGGTGAAGCCCAACCGGCACAACCGGAAGTATCTAAAGGCCAAAGCTGAGAAACTGGGCCATCTGCTCTGAACCGCCACCCTGACTATGCTCAAGAAAGTTTCCCCAAGAACCGCCCGCCGGGTGGGTGCCCGCTTTGCAATCATTGCTTCGCGCTACAACCGCCGTTATGTCGATGCGATGGTGCGCGCGGCTGAGCGCACTCTCAAAGGCGGGGGTGGGTCCGTGGAGGTGATTCGCGTGCCGGGCGCTTTCGAGATCCCGGCGGTGGCTGCGAAGCTGGCTTTGGCGGAAGGGTTCGATGCGCTGATCTGTCTAGGTGTCGTCCTGCGCGGCGCGACGACTCATGCGCAGCATATTGGCGAGGCGGTCACGAACGCGCTCGTTTTGCTTCAAGTGACTTATCAAATCCCGGTGATCCACGAAGTCCTGCTATTGGAGAATGAGGATCAGGCGCGCGAGCGGTGCCTTGACCCGCAACACAACCGAGGCATCGAGGCCGCGCAGACGGCCTTGGAAATGGCGGCCGTCATGCGCCGGATAGGCCGGCGTTCGAAATGAATCCGTCCCGGGCGACCCTCGTCTTATTGCCGGAATAAGTGCTCGTGAAATGTTTCACGACGGACTTGCCGGGTGGGCAGGCGATGGATACGGTTCGCGGCGCTTATTCGACCAATTCAATATGAAACTTAAACTCGGCTCATTCCTCGCCCTTGGCCTCACCGCGCAGGTGGTTACCGCTGGCGACCTCACTGGCACCATCAAACTCAACGGCACGCCGCCGGCTGAAAATCCGATCCCCATCGATCCCGCCTGCGGCAAGCTGAACGGTGGCAAGGCGATGAACACGACGTTCTTTGTGGTTGGCGAAGGCCAGGGCCTGGGGGACACCGTGTTGTATCTCAAAGGTCTGACCGGCAAGTCCACCGGCGCGGCGGCGGCCCCGTTGGTCGTCGATCAAGCGAACTGCTTTTATTCGCCCTACGTCTCGACCGTGCAAACCGGTCAGAAGATCACGGTCAAGAATTCGGATCCGTTGATGCATAACGTGCATCCGATTCCTGTGAACAAGGCCGGTGGCAACAAGGAAGAAAACAAGGCGCAGATGCCCAAGGGCGCGGACCTGAACTTTGCCTTCCCGGGTGAAGAGTTGTTCCTGAAGTTCAAGTGCGAAGTGCATCCGTGGATGTTCGCCTATATCAGCATTTTTGATCACCCGTACCACGCCACGACGGACAAGAACGGCAAGTTCAAGATCGCTGGCGTGCCGGCCGGCAAGTACACGGTGGCCGTGATGCACCGCAAAGCGAACGGCGGCAAGGAAGTGACCAAAGAAATTGAAGTCACCGACGCCGGCACCGTGGTTGACCTTGCCCTCGAGGTGAAGTAATCGGCGGTCTGGGTTTCATTCGCCGCTGCGGGACGTGCGGTTCCGCAGCGGCGTTTTCATTTGGTAGCTGCCAGCCACCCTATTTTGCATTCCTCGTCATCCAGTCCAGCGCTGAGCCGCTTTGCTTGGCTGACCGCTTTCTGCACGTGGTTGTTGATCGGCCTTGGCGGGCTCGTGACCAGCGAAGGTGTCGGCATGGCGGTGCCCGACTGGCCGACCAGTTACGGCTACAACATGTTCCTCTTTCCGATCGATCAGTGGATCGGCGGCGTCTTCTACGAACACACTCACCGACTCCTGGCCTCAGCGGTGGGTGTGCTGACGGCGGTGCTCACCGGCTGGATTTGGGTCCGGGAAACGTCGGGCTGGCGGCGGCGGGCCGGCCTGATCGCAATCGTGATGACTCTGGGTTTGATGGGCGTTCGCACTCAGGGGATGTTTGTGGTGCTGGCTTGCGTCGCGCTGGCGTTCATCGTGTATGGAATTTCCCGCGCCGTCGTTGATGAACGTCCGTTGCGCTGGTGGGCCGCCATTGCGTTTGCCACTGTCCTTGTGCAGGGCGTGCTGGGCGGCTTGCGGGTCACCGCGATGGCGGATCAAATTGGAATCTTCCACGGAACGCTGGCGCAACTTTTCCTGGTCCTGTTGGTTTTGCTGGCGGTGGGCACCGGCGGCTGGCTCAACCGAAAATCCATTCACAATCATTCGGGTCTGCCGGCAGCTCTTCCGAAGTGGTTGCTCGGTGTTACGATTCTTATTCTAGTTCAACTAATGCTGGGTGCGGCGATGCGCCACCAGCACGCCGGACTGGCCGTGCCGGATTTCCCGCTGGCGCACGGGCAACTCTATCCGCCCACCGACGCGGAGGCGATCCAAGGCTTCAACGCGCAGCGCATGGATGGGCGCGACTTCCATCCGATCACGCCGTTCCAGGTTCATCTCCACATGCTGCACCGCATGGTGGCGTTGTCGTTGTTGTTGGTGGTCCCGTGGGTGGCGCTTCGTTTCCGCGCGGCGACGGCGGGGCGCGACGTGCCGGGCCGGGCGCTGGCTGGTTGGTGGCTGGCCTTGATTGGAGTGCAGGCCACGCTGGGAGTGGTCACGGTACTGAAGAACAAGCCCGCGGACATCGCGACTGCGCACGTCATGGTCGGCGCCTTGTGCCTGGTGATCGGCGCGGTGCTGACGCGGGTCGTGCGTGAATTTTCGGTTGCGACAGAAAATCCCGTCATGCAAGCTCGCGCCCATTCGCGCCGCCCCATCGGTACCACGACTCCTGTAATCCAGCAATGAAGGCCACGAACCAAGCTTTGCCGGTCACCCCCGCCGTCGAGAAATCGCGGCTGTCGGTATGGCTGGAGTTGTTCAAAGTGCGGCTCAACACGTTGGTCTTGTTGACCACGCTCGTGGGCTTTTACGTCGGCACAATCGGGTCCGTGGATTACGCGCTGATGCTTTACACGCTTCTGGGCACGAGCTTGGTGGCGGCGGGCGCCGCCGCGTTGAACGAATGGCTGGAGCGCGACCACGACCGCCTGATGCAACGCACCGAAGATCGACCGCTGCCGTCCGGTCGCATTCAGCCGGATCGGGCTTTGCTGGTGGGGGGCGGTTTGGCGGGCTTGGGTCTGGTCGGCCTTTTGTTCTGGGTCAACCCGCTGACCGCCTTGCTTGGTGCGGTCACGCTGGTTTCCTACGTCTGCATCTACACGCCGCTCAAGCGCGTCACATCGCTTAACACGGTGATTGGAGCCATCCCCGGCGCGCTGCCGCCCTTGATGGGTTGGACTGCCGCGCACAAAGCGCTGTCGATTGAAGGCTGGGCGTTGTTTGCCATTCTGTTCTTTTGGCAACTGCCGCACTTCCTGGCCATCGCCTGGCTCTATCGCGAAGATTACGCGCGGGCCGGCTTCAAGATGCTGCCGGTCGTTGATCCCACGGGCTTGCGCACGGGACGGGGCGCGGTCAGCCACACGCTGGGGTTGCTGGCGATCAGTCTGTTCCCGTTTCTCTATCACATGGCCGGCGGCTGGTATCTCGGGGCGGCCCTGGTACTTGGTGCCGGGTTTCTCTTCTGCGCGATCCGTTTCGCCTCCCGGCTTGATCGGGGATCAGCCCGAACATTGTTCTTTGCCTCCATCCTTTATCTCCCGTTGCTCCTGTCGATATTGGTGTTGGACAAGCATTGAACATGAAGCCTGTGAATTCCGCCGTTGACATGGCGAAGTTTCACAATAAAACAACCGGCTTCGTTGCGTGCGTCCGCTGACGCCGCGCGAACCCAATCAACTACGCCACCATGCAGGCCACCAAAACCGCCGATGCCCACGCGGCCCATGACGCCCACGATCATGCGCACGTCGACCAGGGTTTCTTGCGCACCTACGTCTTCTCCACCGACCACAAGGTCATCGGCATTCAGTACGGCGTGACCGCGCTGGCCTTCCTGTTCTTCGGGTTCATGCTGATGGCGTTGATGCGCTGGCAGCTCGCCTATCCGGGCAAGGTGATTCCCCTGGTCGGCGGGTTGCTGGAAAAAGTGCTGGGCGACGTCGCGGCGGGCGGCGTCATGTCGGCCAACCTCTACAACTCCTTCGGCGCGATGCACGGCACCATCATGGTGTTCCTCGCGATCGTGCCGCTGGCCTTCGCCGCCTTCGGCAATTACGTCGTGCCGCTCCAGATCGGCGCGCCAGACATGTGCTTCCCGCGCGTGAACATGGCCAGCTACCAAAGCTTTTTCCTCGGCGGCGTGGTGATGCTTGCCAGCTTCTTCATTCCGGGCGGTGCGGCGCAGGCGGGCTGGACCTCGTATTCGCCTTTGGCAACGGTCATTCCAACCGACGGCCAGACTTATTGGCTCATCGGCATGGTGCTGCTGATCACCTCATCGCTGCTGGGCGCGGTGAACTTCGTGGCGACGATCATCCAGTTGCGCGCGCCGGGCATGACCTGGATGCGGCTGCCGTGGTTCGTCTGGACGCAGTTTGTGACGGGTTTCATTCTGCTGCTCGCCTTCCCTCCGCTCGAAGCTGCCGGCATTATGCAGCTCGTGGACAAGGTCTTTCACACCAGCTTTTTCCTCCCCACGGGCCTCATGACGGCGGGCGGAGCCGGCTTGGCGGACATCAGCGGTGGCGGCAGTCCGTTGCTCTGGCAGCACTTGTTCTGGTTCCTCGGCCATCCCGAGGTGTACGTGCTGATCCTGCCGGCGATGGGCATCGTTTGCGAAGTGATCGCCAACAACACCCGCAAGCCGATCTGGGGTTACAAGTCGCTCGTCTACTCTGTGCTCGCGGTCGGGTTTGTCTCCTTCATCGTGTGGGCGCATCACATGTATCTGACGGGCATGGGCACCAAGATTTCCACTTTCTTCCAGACCACGACGATGATCATCTCGATCCCGTCAGTGATCATCCTGACCTGTCTGTTCATCTCGCTGTGGGGCGGCTCGATCCGCTTCAACACGCCGATGCTCTTCGCGCTGTCGTTCCTGCCGATGTTCGGCATCGGCGGGCTCACGGGGCTGCCGCTCGGGTTTAATTTCAGCGACTTGTTGCTGCATGACACCTATTACGTCATCGCACACTTCCACTACGTCGTCGCACCCGGCACCATATTCGGTTTGTTCGCGGGCGTGTATTACTGGTATCCCAAGATCACGGGTCGCATGATGAACGAGACTCTGGGCAAGATTCATTTCTGGCTCTCCTTGATCTGCATGAACCTGATCTTCCAGCCGATGTTCAAGCAGGGCATTGCCGGCATGAACCGCCGCATGGCGGACGGTGGCGCGACCTACCTCGGCTCCGCGGATGTGGGGTCGGGCGATCTGGTCGGCACCACGCAGGACATCATCAACCTGAACGTCACCATCTCGCACGCCGCGTGGGCGCTGGCGCTGGCGCAGTTGCCGTTCATCTTCAATTTCTTCTGGAGCATCGGCATGGGCCGCAAAGTCGAGAACGACAATCCCTGGCAGGCGACCACGCTGGAATGGCAGACGCCGACCCCGCCGCCGCACGGCAACTTTGAAAAGGTGCCCACCGTTTACCGCGGGCCCTACGAATACAGCGTGCCCGGCGCGAAGGCGGACTTCACTCCGCAGAACCAGCCCAACATTGCCTGAGGCACTTCCGGCCCGCGCACCCGATTTTTCAATCACATGGAAATCCCCTACACAACGACCCCCCGGGAAGATACCGGGCTCTACAACGCGAAGGTCGGCATCTGGCTGTTCCTTGCCTCCGAAGTCATGCTCTTCGGCGCGTTGTTTTCCTCGTACATCCTGCTGCGCGTCGGCGCGGATTGGTGGCCGGCTCCGCGCTCCATCCTCAACATCTGGATCGGCACATTTAACACGGCGGTGCTGATCATCTCGTCCGTCACCGTCGTCATGGCGTGGGCGTCTTTGAAGATGAACCGCCCGGATCGGTTCAAGATTTATCAGGGCGTTACCGTCTTGTGCGCGCTCCTGTTCGTCGGTATCAAGTCCTATGAATATTCGGAAAAGTGGATGCACTACGAAGTGTGGATGAAGGATGGCCAGAACTACTCCGGCCACATCGAGGTGAACGGTAAGAAGAACCCGATGTTCTATACCCACAACCAACTGGCCTCCGAGAACGTCGCGGAGATTTCCTTCACCAAGGACGCCCACAAGTACGGCGAACCGTTGCCTGCCAAAGGCCAGGCCGACGCCCACGCGCCGGCGGCTGAGCATGGCGCTCACGGCGAAACCGTTGTCATCAAGACGGCGGACATCAAGCGGCTCTCCGCGATGGTGCCGGCGCACAGCACTTACTTTGCGATCTACTTCACGATGACCGGTCTGCACGCGTTGCACGTCATCGGCGGCGCGCTGGTGATGTTCTACCTGTGGGTCACCTCGGGCGTCTGGTTTAAGCAGCACCCCGAACAATTCACCAATCGCATCGAAGTTAGCGGCCTGTTCTGGCACTTCGTCGATCTC